>DBMI01000089.1:0-36688 GCA_002298165.1 Desulfarculales bacterium UBA702 | reverse complement strand
CCCCGCTGGAACACCATCAGCATCAGCGGCTACCATATCCGTGAATCGGGATCGACGGCAGCCCAGGAAATGGCATTCACAATTGCCGATGGTATCGCCTATACCCAGGCGTGTATCGAACGCGGCATGGATGTCGATTCTTTTGCTCCGCGGCTCAGCTTCTTCTTCAACGCCTTCACGAACGTGCTTGAAGAAGTTGCGAAGTTCCGCGCCGGCCGCAGGTACTGGGCCAAGGTCATGAGAGACCGGTTCAAGGCAAAAGATCCGCGCTCGATGATGCTGCGCTACCACGTACAGACCGGCGGCGTTACCCTCACCGCTCAGCAGCCGCTCAACAACATCGTTCGCGTTGCGCTCCAGACCTACGCAACGGCACTCGGTGGCGGTCAGTCGCTGCATACCAACTCCTACGATGAAGCCCTCTGTCTGCCGACCCAGCAGGCGGTTACCGTGGCCCTGCGCACCCAGCAGATCGTTGCTGAGGAAAGCGGCGCCACCGATACAATCGATCCGCTGGCGGGCTGCTACTATGTAGAGCAGATGACCAACAAGATCGAGGCTGAGATCGACGAATACATCAAGAAGATCGATGCGATTGGTGGCGGTCTCAATGCCATCGAACAGGGATATATCCAAAAAGAGATCCAGAACAGCTCGTATCGCTTCCAGAAAGAGATCGAAGGCAACGAGCGCGTCTATGTCGGCATCAACAAGTACACCATGGAAGAGCCGCCTCCGACCGGACTTCTCAAAATCGATATGTCCGTAGGCGAACAGAAGGCTATCGAACTCAAGAAGTTCCGCGCCGAAAGAGACAACGCCAAATGGAAAGCAGCACTCGACAAACTGCGCCAGGTTTCCCAGACTGGCGAAAATGTCATGCCGACAGTTGTTGAGGCCGTTAAGGCAAAGGCAACGGTAGGCGAAATCTGCGACGTATGGCGCTCGATTTACGGTGAATATCGTCCGAAAGAGTTTGTATAAATAGCTTGGACCCAAACAGTTTAAGGAAACTTTGCTATATCGGAGGAAAATTTCATGGCCAAAAAAATTAAAATGATTATGGCAAAGCCGGGTCTCGATGGACACGATCGCGGCGCCAAACTGCTGGCGAGAATATTTGCCGAAGCGGGAATGGAAGTGGTTTACACTGGACTTCGCCAGACGCCCGAGATGATCGTGGCGGCGGCGGAGCAGGAAGATGCGGACGTTGTAGGCCTGAGCAGTCTTTCGGGCGTTCACAACTACTTCTTCCCCAGGGTTGCCGAACTCATGAAGCAAAAAGGCCTGGCAGACGTTCTTCTGGTCGGCGGCGGCATCATTCCGACCGAGGACTATGACGGACTGAAAAAGGCCGGAATGGCCGCGGTTTTCGGACCCGGCACCCCGACCACTGACATAGTGAGCTTTATTCAGCAAAACGTTCGCAAACGCTAGGATCTCGCGGCCGCCGAAGGGCGGGTGGTTGCGCGTTCCGACCTTCTACGGCCAGGGATTTTGATTAATGAAAACCCATCCGCCCCAAAAGCGGGTGGGTTTTCAAGTATTTTCAAGCCTGCCGCGAATTATCCATTTTCGTTGTAAATTTAATCTGAGTGCAGGTATTGGTTCATCGGGGGCGGTTATGTTCTATGTCCCCCGGCCTGGAGCGGGGAAATGCTCTCGCTGTTCTTGACGATAAGATGAGTCAGCAGCCGGACTCCACGCCACTCCTCCCTACCCCCGCTTTATAGGCCGCCATTGTGGGCTGCGAAAGGAACGAGATCATAATGCAGTTTGATTACGCGACTCAAATCCTGGAGGGCTCCCAGCGCGCAGCTGCTCGACTTATTTCATGGCTCGAGGACGAAGACGAGAGGGCCTATGAATGGATGGCCAAGCTCTACCCGCATACCGGAAACGCCTATATAATCGGTATAACCGGAAGTCCCGGGGCGGGAAAGAGCACGCTCACCGACAAGCTGGCCCGCCAGATACGAAAAGACGGGCTCAAGGTTGGTATCATCGCGGTTGACCCGTCGAGCCCTTTTACCGGTGGGGCATTGCTCGGCGATCGCGTGCGAATGAGCGAACTGAGCACGGATCCCGAGATTTACATTCGCAGCATGGCCACCCGCGGTTTCCTGGGAGGAATGTCCAAGGCCACCGGCGATGTGGTAAGGGTCCTCGATGCGCTCGGAAAAGACGTGATCATTATCGAGACGGTTGGCGTCGGGCAGGACGAGGTTGACATTATCGGCATCGCCGATACCACTTGTTTGGTTCTTGTGCCCGGGCTCGGTGATGCGATCCAGAGCATGAAGGCCGGCATCATGGAGATTGCCGACGTATTCGTTATAAACAAGGCTGACAAGCTGGGTGCGGACCAGCTTTCCGCTGAAGTTTGCGGCCGCCTGTCCATGGACGCCCACATTAAGCCCTCCGATTGGACCCCGTTGGTTCGGTCAACCGTAGGGGTGGAAGACATCGGTGTCCTGGAACTCTGGGAGGCCATAAGGTTGCATCGCGAATTTCTCGAGCAATCCGGAAGCTTTCATGAAAAAAGACGTCAGAGGACTTATCAGGAAACTCTTCGAATGATCCACACGGAGCTTTTCAAGGCGGTCCGTGAAGCATTGCAGTCAAACGGAAGATTGGACCGAGCTGTTGAGGATATACTTGAAGGAAAACGTGATCCATACAGTCTCATGCAAAAAGTAGTCAGCGAGTGGCTTTCCATTCCCCAAGCCCAAAAGGAGGCATCATGAAGGTACTGAAAGTCGACCACATCGGCATCGCGGTAAACAGCATCGACGAAGTCAAAAGACTCTACAGCGAAGTTCTCGGACTAAACCACCTCGGAAATGAAACGGTTGCCGAGCAAAAGGTTACGACCGCTTTCTTCCCGGTAGGCGACGCCGAAATCGAACTCCTGGAATCCACTGCACCGGACGGACCTATAGCCAAGTTTATTGAAGCCAAGGGCCAGGGCGTCCAACACATCGCATTCAGGGTAGATAACATCGAAAAAGCCCTCGAAGAACTAAAAGCAAGGGGAATCCGGCTCATCGATGAAAAGCCCAGAAAAGGCGCCGGCGGGGCAAAAATCGCCTTCCTGCACCCGAAATCAACTTTTGGCGTGCTCGTTGAGCTCTCGGAGAGATAAGAATCAATAAGAATTACAGCTTTTCCCAATGAGTAAAAAAATGGCGCCGCACGGCGCCATTTTTATTTACTGCATTTCTTGAGCGGATCTGGAAAGCAATAGGCAGAATTTCGAGCATAAGCGCGGTCACTCGTGCGGGAGCGGAGGGTCGCGTAGCTGGTCTACCGATCACTTGCTTCGTTGCCCGTCAATGACACCGTTTACGAGTGGATCGACAAGCATGGTATGCCCGCCCACATTGGGTTTTACTTGAGCTTACATCATCCTGCCCTTAACGCTCTCTTGAGCACTTCAAGGGTCACCCCGGGCCTAATAATGCGCCAATGAATTCCCAGCTGCTTATTGTTCCATTCCAGTATACCTATTTGCTCCAAAACAACGCCCAAATAGGAGGCCCCTTGCGCATGGCTGATGTTTCCTGGACATTGGCAAAGGATGGAAACTCCAAGCCCATTAATTTCGATTCTCTGCCCGAGTTTTGCGACATTATTTGCTAACGGGAACCATTCAGAACCAAATCTTACTTCCAACCAGTTCAAAATGTTGATTATCTCACCAAGAGAGTACTCTTCTTTTCGTCCGTTCTCATTGAGTATCTTGACCTGGCCTTTTTCGAGTGTCCATTCAAACCGTTTGGCCTTGCTACCCCCGTGTGTAACAAGCATGCCATTCCTCCATCGCAGGTATGCGTCACTTCCCAAACTGCACTTCATCAGAAGCAAAATCTATAGATCAAGTCAATACCGCTTGAAACGATACGATTTCTCGAGCGAACATTCAAGTTATATGTCTCAAGTCCATAGAGCCATTGTTCTTGGATTAAAATAGTAGCCTGATTTTTAGAAATGATTTTGGCAAGAATGTATGATTTGTCCAATCAAAAGTCAGGAACATTTTTCGCCAGATGAACTTTTCAATTGGACCCTGTAGTTGCTAAGTAGTACAATCCAAGTTTGTTTCACGGGTAATACCATGCATATGTCCGGCATAACTCGATAATTGACGGGGTTAAAATGGCGTTTCCAAACAAGCAACAGTACTGGAAATTCGAGGCTCTTTGGTCCATGCCTTTTTCGTTGGCGCTTTTACTATTGTTCGGATCATTTGTACTTGTAAATCTCTCGTTTGGGATCTTAGATTGGCAACTCTCAATTCTCGATTACATAGGTCCGGAAGGAGAGCTTGTGAGGCGTAGCCCTAGTGAGTATATCTATTTCGGGTTTGTCACAGGGCTTACAATCGGCTATGGGGACTATCATCCTTTTAACGATATTGGTCGGCAAATAGTGATTGTGCATGGTCTCTCTTCTGCCTTGGTTTTCTCTTTGGTGACTGCACTAATAGTGGCAAAAGCATTAAGTCCACGGAATGTCATTATGTTCTCGAATCAACTTGTTTTCGACAATGAAATAAATAGATTTTACTTCAGAATTATAAACACCCACAGGTCCCGCCTTTTGAATCTTCAGGTACGAATAGCTGCTAGTGAGCACGCTTTTGGAAATGTCATTGCAGGGATTTGTCCCATCACTAGCTTTCCACCACCTCCTTGGCTCGGCAGCCACGATTATACAGTTGGCTTTGAGGGTCGAGATCCTGAATGTGGGTTCGATGTTGCACATCAAATGAATGAAGCGATAGCTCATGATTCAGCGCCCGAGACTCGAAATAGTTTGCGACCTCCGAGCCGCTTCAAGGTCGATGTGCTGATTTTAGGTACCTATCGTACCCAATCCTATGCGCAGGAGATGACATATCGGGCTTGCGACATTGTGGAAGGCGTTTCATTCACGGCGATTCAATACAATGATGAGGACAAAAGGCGATTTTTGCCGATTCGCTATCGCTTCTTTCCTGAATTCTGGTCTCAGTTCAACCGAGTTGTTCGTTGATGGCTCAAACGGTTGCGCCCGTTCGAGCAGTTGGTTATTGATGAACCGGGATAAACCAGCCCAGCAGCGGGTTGTGCTAAACCCGCTGCAAGAATTGCAATGCTGTTTCCCTTGCCATTCCCGAATCATTGTATGAGCAATCGGGGGCGGGAAGAAGATTTTGGTTCTGGCAAATAGGGTTAACTGATGGGAGCAGTCTCTCGGACTGCATACAGTAACTAAACTACTATTCGTCAGTTCTAATAAATAGCATCATCGGCCACATGCCAGTCCCCTGAAAGGAAAATCATGCGAGTCAAAGAGATTAGTGTAAATGGGCTATTTGGTACGTTCAATCATACTATTCCCCTAACTAACCCTGATCGAATAACCATACTTCATGGCCCAAATGGATTTGGAAAGACGGTGATGCTCAAACTGATCGCATCTCTTATCGATGACGATTTAAGTATCTTTGAGCAAATTCCGTTTACCACATTGTGTATTCGTCTTGATGACGATCAGGTTTGGTCACTTCGTAAAAAACAAACGAATGATGGTCGGCCTAAATTCACTGTTGCAGTCGAAAAGGACGGCAAATCCCTGAATGGTGAGTTAGAAATCCCCAAAGTGCCAGAAAACCTTCTCGACGAAATTGATCAGTTCGTGCCGGGTCCATATAGAAGGTTTCAAAGTGGTTGGATTAATGATACAAACAATCGTTTCCATTCTCTTAGAGAAATAATAAGGCTATTTCCACACGTAGAGTCTAAAGTACCAAAGAAATACGTTAAAGGTATTATGCCCATAGTCACGAGCGATTTGGAGGTTTTTTTTATAGAGACAGAAAGACTTGAACCCGAGAAAATCGGTCGTTATTCAACTAGACGTGATCATTATCAAAGGCGATCATACCAAGTTGAAGAAGAATCTGTAAACGAACAATATTTGTCTAGGGTCCATCAATATTCTCACGATATCGTTCGAAGAATAAAATCAGCACTTGCTGACTATGCGAAACATTCACAAGAGAGTGATCGTACCTTTCCTGAGCGTCTTGTTCGTTTTATGCGTGATAATGAGAGCGTTTTGCCTGAGAGGCAGATACTTGAACGAATGGCCGAGCTGGAAAGAAAACGTCAACGCCTGATCAGCCTTGGTTTTATTGATAGTGAAAGCGGTTTGCGTGACCTTAGAGAAGATGATGTACGTAGGGCTAGAGAAGCTCTTACTATCTATATCGGTGATGTCCAGGAAAAGCTTGCAGTTTTCGACGATCTAGCTCAACGTGTCGGAAAGCTGATTGATATAGTCAATGAACGATTCAAGTACAAGAACATTGTACTTCACAGAGAACAGGGATTTCAGGTCATAACTGGATCTGGCAACAACATCGATCTCGAGAGTCTTTCATCCGGCGAGAAGCATGAACTTGTTGTGCTTTACGAGCTTCTATTTCGTGCCCCAAGGAATGGGTTGGTCCTAGTTGATGAACCAGAGATATCCTTGCATGTTGGGTGGCAGTCTAAGTTTCTAGAGGACCTAATGGGAATTCTAAAGTTAACCGGTTCCTACGGGATAGTGGCGACCCACTCGCCTGTCATCATCGGTTCAAGGTGGGACTTGACAAAAGAGCTTAAGGGTCCTTATGGAGCGGCTCCGGAGGATGTCGAATGAGATCACAAATGGATTTTGACGTACTCTCAAACTGGGTATCGATGCTGCGCGCGGAGATTGACGGTGCAATTTTGCTATCTAATGAGGATAGCGAAGGCCGTTTTTATGAAAAATGTGTTCATCCATCGTCTAGAGTTGTACCCAGCCCAGGTGTAGCCTGTCAGCTATTGACACACGTCAAACAAAGAGGGATTGACGGACTTGTGGCCACGATCAGGGTCTCAGACGCGAAGGATGGTTGTCATTTAGACGATATCTTTTGGCCTGGGCTTGGGGATGTTGCATCCCTTCTGTTGGTATCGGAGTCTAGCGAACGAATAATAGAGGAATTAACTGGCACACCATGGTTTAAATCCGCTGAGAAGGAGGTAGGCTCATTAAGGGACCGAGCAATTTCAATTTCTTGGATTTTCGAGAAGATGCTGCAGTTTATCTCTATACAATCGCATCCCTTCTCCATAGAGGACTTTATTGACTGGAAAGAGTTTGACTTCTCCGATTCTGCGGCCAAATCTAATTTCGGTGACGATGCCGTAATACGCATTCAAGCACTGAGAACTCGACTACCTAGGGTGTCGCTTCAAGAGAAAATAAGAGAATGTAACGGCATGAACGCTGTTAAAGTACTTGCCCGCGCGACAAAGATGTTTCGCCCCCGAGGCTTGGTAGCGCATCAAATTTCAGAGGTGGACTATATACTGCAAATGCTCAGAGTTGCCTATGATTTTGCGGAGTTCGAAAACGACACTATGTTCTGGCAGATGCGCCGGTGGGAGCGGCATAATCCGAAGTTCCCGCTACTTCGTCTTTGGCGAATATTAGATCCCCTCATGGTTGTACAGGATCAGCGTTATTGGGAGAAGGATCTAAGGCTGATGATACAGATGGATTCAACAGGTGAGGGTATTTCAGCATTTAAAATGGATCTCGATAATTTCAAGGCCGTCAATGAGCATTTGGGACACACGGCCGGAGATGAAGCTTTACGCCTCTACTGTAAAATAGTGCAAGAGATTCTTAAGCAGACGGCAGAGGTGTACAGGAGAGGAGGGGATGAGGTGGTTGCGCTTGCTCCTGGGGTACCAGGGCAGGTAGCTTTTGAACTCGCTGAAAAGATAAGGGAGAAAATAGAAGCAGAATTCCTCAAATGGGGTAATGAACGAGGTTTATCTCAGTGCCCTACTGCCAGCATAGGAGTTGTTGATGTAGAGCCAGGTTGCGTTCATGAAAATATAATCCAGGTATTGGACCAGTCGCAGGCCAAGGCGAAAGCTGAAGGAAAAAATCGTGTGGTAATGATGCATTGTAAATCAAATGGGGAAGCTTGCGTCAGGGTTTGAGATTCTCCAAAACACTGAGGAAATGCTGCCCCGACGGAGGCAGAAGGCGGGTCAATACAGCGGATCAAAAATAATAGGCACTTGTGGCGGTCTTCTGCAAGTGGGTTCGTGCGCTGATGCGTGACCTCGCTCGTCTGTTCGGATAGATAGAACTTCACATAGCTCTCCTTGAGGTCGATCTGCGGAGAGTCTGTTTTCTGGTTTCCATATGCGAATCATTCTCGTTGTGCTCGCCCTGTCGAAAAACACTCAAGGCGATGGCAAGGAGAGTTAACTTTCGCGAACCCTGAGTGGATGCGGAGTTTCGAAGGACTTGTTTCGTACAGTGTAAACTTTGTGGAGTGACGCACAAGGATAAATTCAACGAGGATAATTCAAGATTGACGTCAAGGCTCAATGCTGTGCACCCGCCCCTCAAATATTTGCTATTCACATTATCTATGGAACCCTCCTGATTATCATTGACTTACAACGAACAACCGAGGCCACATAGAGAGAACATATAAAATTGAAGACTGGGATTCGCCCGGGACCGAATCTCACTGGCGGCTTTTCTGCAGATCAATTTTCCAGGGTTACTGCACGCCCTCTCCACGTTACAGCGCGGTGTCTCCGGGCTGTTGCCCAAATCCCGAATAGAAAATAATGGGCCGAAATTGAAGGAGAACTCCCCTCCATTGACGGGAGCGGTTGGGGAGAGGGGGTTGAAATTCTTAGAACTTAACACCCTCCCCTGCCCCCTCCCATCAAAGGGAGGGAATTTGCATCGCAACTTGTTTGGGCAACAGGCCCTCCCGACCGCGCCGTGTTAAAAACCGATGGCCTCCTGCCCCTTCATTTCAGTCGCTTCTTATTTGGCAATCTCGATGCGCCCGTTCTTCATGCGGGATTTAACGAATATAATAGCAGCGACCACCAGTATCGCCACTACTACGATATCAATCTGATGGGAATAATTCTGGATTATTCCCCATCGCTCCCGGAGATACATGCCGCAGACCAGGAGGAAGCTGTTCCAAAGGGTAGCCCCGACTGTCGTTGCGGCCAGGAAAGGGAGAAGGGGCATCTTTCCCACCCCGGCTGGAATTGAGATTACGTGACGGATTACAGGGACAAAACGGCTGATGAAAAGAGTAACTATGCCGCCTCGCCGGTTGAAAAAGTTCTCGGCGCGCTCGAGGTCGTGAGGATTGAGCAAAAGGTATTTGCCGAATTTCAGAACGAATGGTTTGCCGCCGAAATGTCCCATCGCATACGAGATAAGCGAACCGGCGAGCGAACCCATGCTTGTAGCAAAAACAGCCATTTCGAGGCTCCATTTTCCATCCGCTACCAGGAACCCCACAAATGGCATTACAGCCTCGCTTGGTATGGGAAATATCATACTCTCGAGTGCCATTAAAAATGCGGCCCCGAAATATCCGGTCATCTCGAGACAGTAAACAGCAAAACAGGCAACCGCATTTGTAAGCAAGACATACTCCCTTCCTTGGCCGGGTCAAACGGCATTGTTCTGAAAAATCCGACCCGAACCTGTCTGAATATCCCCTGGTTATTTGACGTCATTATTTTGTACGTGGAGGGACTTCAAAAACGATTCTATCTTGTGACGTAGGAAATAAGCCACAAGAAATATAACTGTTGCGATTCCAATAAGAATATAGAGTCTTCCATACTGTTCACACCTGATATATCCGCCGCCCAGTGTCAGAAGGATAGTGCCGAAAACCCGCCCTACTGTACTAACCGTCAGGAATTCCAGGGTGGTAAGGTGTCCCAGTCCCAGGATAAAGCAAAGATAATCTTTTGGAAATCCGGGCAGCAGGAAAAGCAGAAAAATGACAGCAAGGCCCTTTTTGTGAAGAACGTAATCGAACCGGTCAAGCATGGCCCTGTCCACCAACTTTTCGACAAGGGGCCTTCCGAAATGGCGCGAAAGTGCGAACGCAATATAGGACCCGAGTGTCAGACCGATTGTAGATAATACAATTCCCCAGAATAGTCCAAAAAAATAGCCTCCAAGAATACCGGTAACCTCGCCTGGGATGGGAGCAAAGACAACCTGAGCCACCTGGAGAATAATAAAACCGAGAAATGCGATGGGGCCGAGGGACTCCAGAAATTCCCGAGCCCGTTCCTTGTTGAGGAAAACGTTAATCCATCCAGTGTGGTAGAGAATAATGCAAATTATTGCCAAGCCGGAAAGGAAGAGAATAAATTTGAGCCAAACTGAATTTTTCTTCTTAACATATAGAGATTCGGCGGGTTCCGGCCGGGAAGGTTTCTTATCGGGAAGAATTGGCATTATATGCGATTCGCTTTCGAATGTTCTGCGCTGTCTATTTAGCTCACAGCAATGAATTTTACCCTGACCTTATTTGTCAGTCCACCCTCAGTTCGCTCCGATTCTCAATATGCTGATGGATCGAATCAATTGCAAGGCGTATTTGGGCATAGTGCAAGATTGAGTCTCTCTGACCGGCCGGTGCTGCCGAAATGGATCTCCCCGGCCGGAGATAGTCGGGCCGGGAGGATGAATTTTCACTGTTAATTTATTAAAATAATGGGTAATAGTTTGGTAACCTTGAGCCATTTTTGGTTTTGTCGAGGTGGGCGACTCCCGCTGGCTCTATTGGATCAACCTGAAGATCGAAATGATGGAAGAATTCACGGACCTGGGAGAAAAAGAAGGGACTTCTTTTCCGGTAACCACAGCGGACATGCACCTCTTTGACATAGATGCGTATCGCGCGCGTATGTCGAGGTTCCTGGACCCTGAAGGCAGTAACTACTCCCTATTTTTCGAAGCCCTGGATTTCGCTTGCGAACTGCATGCCGGGCAGCGCCGAAAATCAGGCGCGCCTTACATCAGCCATCCATGCGCGGTTGCGGAAATTCTCGTCCGTGAGATGCATTTCCGTGATCCCGTACTTCTCGCCGCTGCCCTGCTTCACGATGTGGTCGAGGACGTTCCGTGGATATCGATTGAAGACATAGAAAACAGATTCGGGCCCAAGATAGCCGAATTGGTGGACGGGCTGACAAAACTTGCCCGCTACCACCTGGACCGTGCAGCCCTTAAAGACCTCACCCACAGCAAGATATTCATCAGCGCAAGTCGCAGGCTGGGCGTGCTGATTATAAAGCTGGCCGACCGCCTCCATAATCTGCGCACGCTACATTTCCTGCCTCAGACAAAACGGCAGCGGATCGCCCAGGAAACAGTCGAAGTCTATGCCCCGATTGCCGCGCGCCTGAATTTATTCCCGCTGAAGCGCGAGCTATACCATTTGGCACTTTCTTTTTTGTATCCGAAAAAGAGTAAGAAAATCCTGCACCTCGTTCGCGAAATAAGGGGCTCGAACGAGGTTGCTGAAATCGAGACGACCCTTGCAAACCTGCTCTCCCAAAGAGGACTGTCCGCCGAATTGCGCACTCGCCCGAAAGGTCTTGGGAGCTATTACAATCCACTAAAGCGCACCCTTGATCCGCTTTTTCCCGAAAACTACGTCGATTTTGCAATAATTCTTAAATCGGACGACATCCTCACCTGCTACGCCGTACTCGGGCTGGTCAGCAATGGTTTTGCAACTATTCCCCGGAGCGTTCGCGACTTCATTGCTAATCCGAAGCCCAACGGCTATCGCAGTCTGCACATAAGAGTTCACCTTAGCGGCAATAATTACCTCGTTAAAATACGTACGGCCGACATGGAGGATTTTGCAAACGGTGGCGTGCTCAGGGCCTGGGATGCCCAAAAGGGGCTAAGCGACGACCACTGGCAGGAGATAAGCGAACTCCTTCGCGACATAGGTGAATATGGAGGCGCCGCACCTCAGAGGAAAGCCCTGATCCGGCTTTCCCAGACCGAAGAAATATTCACATACAGTCCCCTGGGCGACATTTACTATCTTCCTAAAGGCAGCATAGTTCTCGATTTTGCCTATCGTATTCACTCCGACCTGGGCGACTACTGCGAGGGTGCACTGGTTAATACCGTCTGGTCCCCTGTTACCAGGGAACTAACGGACGGCGATACCGTCGAGGTACTCACTTCTCCTGAACCGCTCGACGTCGATCCGGACCTCGAGGCGCTCTGCAAGACACCAAAGGCACGTGCCGCGATAAACAGGCATCTTCAGCAAAGGCGTCTGCATTTTGCCCAACAGGCAGGCAAGGATATCCTGCTCCAGGAGATCGTGCGCCATAAACTGCCCTCATCGGTTCTGGACAGTGAAAATCTGCGGCTGATCCTCGAAATATTGAACCTGAAGGACATCCAGGAACTCTACATCCATATCGGCCAAGACCTCATATCGCCTCAGCTTGTTCTCTACTACCTTGAATCATCGCATGGGGCTGAGGATTCCTGCCGGATTCCCGACGCGGGAATGCCGGTTGAATACGAGCACAACGTGGTCAGTGTATCCAGTCTGGACAAGGCTATATTTAAATTCGCCCGTTGCTGCAACCCGCTTCCCGGGCAGGAGGATGTGGTCGCGATACTTAGCGAAAGGGGAACGGCCTTCCACCGCAGAGACTGCCAGGACCTGCACCAAAGACATTCACTTCAGCCGCAGCAAATCCTTGATGTTTGCTGGAATACCCGCGCAGTATGGCGCCACCCGCTTGAATTCCGGATCCAAATCCTGGATCAGAACCTCCAGGACATCCTCCCGCGGCTTTCGGAGCTGCATGAGCGAATAAACATCAAGCAGATCGGGAGCACAATGGACAGGCATGGAAACCCGACGGTGCTACTGAGTGCTATTTTCCGCAGCTTTCAGGAGACAAAAGAGTTTTTCAGCCGGCTGCCGGCCGATCGGACCTTGATCGACGAATTTGCCAGGCAGGGCGGCCCCGGAAGGCTACTGCCCGATTCGTGCCAGATTGTTTCCTGAGAGTTCCAGAAAACTATGTTCGGCCGACTAATTCTAAAGCCATTGTTTTGACCCAACCCTACAAGTACAAATTGTTTCTGGTTTTACCTGTTCAATATATTACTGCCGATGATTTTTTGCTGAAACGTGGTAAAAATATGCGCGGAATATCAGCAGTTACATAAGGCGGAAAACCAGGCTGTTAGACAGCAACCCGGATCGTAAGGAGCCAGATCATGAGTAAGAGTGCGGATACCAAAAAAGATGTAAAAAAGAAACCGGCAAAGACCGCCAAGGAGAAGAAAGCGGAAAAGAAAGCCAAAAAGGATGCTAGAGGGTCTTGACCAAAGGTAAGACCCAGCCCTGCCCACTGTGATTTGGCAGCCAATTAGCGCTCAAGGACGAACTTTGGTGGTAAGTAGTCCGGATGTCTTCCACTCAGGACGGAATCTTCTGTAAGGCAGGGCCGCTAAATCCCGCCTTACAGAAGGGCCTGATTTTGAATGTCAACGCAGTCGGGTTGAGCTTCAATTGGAGAGCATTGCCGCGTACGCCCTTGGAAGGAGCGGAACTCGGGTGTTGTGAGTTTCGCTCCTTCTGCTTGAATCCATATATTCGAAAAAGCGGAAGACCCCTTCTTGGGGGCGTGATAGCCTGAGTGTGAAGGAACGCCCAAATGGCGCAGAGTACTTAAAGTAAATGAAAAAGAGGCGGCAATTTCTTGCCGCCTCTTTCTTTGACTGCTTTAAAGACCTAAAGGCTTTTCAGCCCCTGCTTATGCCTTGGCTTTCGCGGCGCTCAGCATGTCTTTTACGCCGGCCTGCTCTTCGAGCAGTTCGTTCAACGTAAAATTCATCTTCTCGCGCGAAAAAGCATCGATTTCCAGACCCTTCACTATTTCGTACTTTCCGTTAGCGCAGGTCACGGGGAAACCGTACATTACGTTCTCGGGGATTCCGTATGAACCGTCAGACGGAATGCCCATGGTGATCCATTTGCCGTTGGTGCCGAGGGCCCAGCTGTTCATGTGGCCAATTGCCGCATTGGCAGCCGATGCAGCCGACGAAAGTCCGCGGGCCTCGATGATTGCGGCGCCGCGCTTGCCTACCTTCGGGATGAATTCGGTCTTGTACCAGTTTTCGTCAATCAGCTTGGGAGCCGGCTTGCCGTCGACAGTACAGAAACGAATGTCAGGATACATCGTGGGGGAATGGTTACCCCAAACGATCATTTTATCGACCGTATCGACCGGTTTGCCAACCTTGTTGGCAAGCATTGACATAGCACGGTTATGATCTAGCCTGAGCATGGCCGTGAAATTGCCCTTGGGAAGATCGGGGGCGGAATTCATGGCTATCCAGGAATTGGTATTGGCGGGATTGCCGACCACGAGTACTTTTACATCGCGGGAAGCAACTTCGTTCAGAGCCTTGCCCTGCTCGATGAAAATCTTGGCGTTTTCCATCAGCAGGTCTTTGCGCTCCATTCCGGGTCCACGGGGCCTGGCGCCAACCAGAAGTGTATAGTCGACATCCTTGAAAGCCACCTTGGGATCGCCCGTACCAACCATGCCGGCCAGCAGGGGGAATGCGCAGTCATCGAGTTCCATCATGACGCCCTTAAGGGCAGCCTGGACTTTGTCGATAGGCAGTTCCAGCATCTGCAGGATTACAGGTTGATCCTTGCCGAGCATTTCGCCGCTTGCGATTCGGAAGAGCAGGGCGTACCCGATCTGGCCTGCGGCACCCGTTACTGCTACACGAACAGGTTTCTTAGCCATTTAATCTCCTTGTGAGCTTGAGTTTGGAAGTAATCGCAATTAACCGATTACAGCAAGAACATCACCCTTCTGTACGCTCTGGCCTTCTTTGCAGCAAATCTGCTTAACAGTTCCGCTGGCCGGGGCAGTAATCGAATTTTCCATCTTCATGGCTTCGAGGATCATTACCACATCGCCTTCTTTAACCGCGTCGCCTTCGTTTACCGAGTAGCGAATTACCATGCCGGGCATGGGGGCTTCGAGCTTGGTTCCGCCTGCGACAGGTGCAGCGGCGGCTTTGGGGGCTGCTGCGGGGGCAGCGGCAGGTGCGGCAGCGGCGGCCGGCTTGGGAGCGGCAACAGGAGCGGGCCTCGGGGCTGCTACGGGGGCGATTCCGGTGATCATCGGAGCGCCGCCGATTGCTTCAACTTCTACCGAGAAATAATCGCCATCAACAAACACGTTGAACTGACGTGCGCCTTCACCCTTCTCGGGTACTTCCTTGGCGGGCTTTTCCACGAGCAGGCCTGCTTTGGCTTTCTTGACCAGCTCGGCTTCTTTTGCGCACTGTTCCAGGGTCTTGGGCAGAACTTCGGCCGGAACGGGCTCTTTGCCGTACTTCCAGTTGAGGAAGCGTTTTCCGGTCATCGGGTACATACCGTAGATCAGAACATCATCGATGTCCTTGGCAAGACCCTTGGTATCTTCCCAGTTCTTCGCCATTTCGGGATCGATTACGTCGGCAGGACGGCCACCGAAAGGAGTCTCGCCCCTGGGATAGCCCTTGAGAGCCTTTTTCTGGATTTCCTTGTCGACCGGAACAGGGGTCTCGCCGTAAAGACCGAAGAAAAGGTCCTTACTCTGGGCGGAGATCATCTTGTAGCGTTCTTCCGGTGTGTCGAACAGAACGTTGTTAACGGCCTGGATGCCGACGATCTGGCTGGTAGGCGTAACAAGCGGAACCTGGCCCATTTCCTTGCGGACCTGAGGCAGGGCTGCGAACACGTCATTGAGCCTGTCGGAAGCGCCCATGTCACGGAGCTGATTGATGAGGTTCGAGAGCATGCCGCCCGGCGTCTGATGGAGCAGAACGCCGATATCGATGGTGGACATACGATCGTCGAGCAGGTGACGGTACTTGGGCGAAATCTTCTCGAAGTGCTCACTGCACTTTGCGAGCTGATGCAGGTCAAAGCCGGTGTCGCGGTTGGTTGACCGAAGGGTCATGACCAGGGGCTCGATAGCCGGGTGCGAACTGCGGTATGCCCAGGGAGCCAGACATGTGTCGACGATGTCAACGCCTGCTTCGATTGCCTTCAGCAGTGCCAGGTCGGCCATGCCGGAGGTGAAATGGCTGTGCAGATGGATGGGGATCTTTACGCTTTCCTTGAGTGCCTTTACCAGGTAGTAGGCATCGTAAGGAGCGATAAGGCCGGCCATATCTTTAACGCAGACCGTATCCGCACCCATGTTCTCAAGCTGCTTTGCCTTCTTGACGTAATATTCGAGATTATAAACTTCGCCGCCCATGCGAGCTTTGGTAAGCGAGTAGCAAATCGTGCCCTGGAAGTGTTTCTTATGTTTCTTGATGGGCTTGATAACTGTCTCGAAATTCCGGTAGTCGTTGAGCGCGTCAAAGGTACGGAATACATCGATACCGTTTATACAGGCGCGGTCGACGAAGGCTTCAGCCATATCGTCGGCGTAGTTGCGATATCCAACCAGGTTCTGGCCGCGCAGAAGCATCAGGAACGGGGTGGTCGGCAGAAGCTTCTTTAGCTGGCGGGGCCTTTCCCAGGGATCTTCGTTAAGGAAGCGGTGCATGGTGTCGAAGGTGGCTCCGCCCCATACTTCCATGGCCCAGAAACCTACCTTTTCCATTTCTGCTGCGATCGGCAGAAGATCTTCCGTCCTGCCGCGGGTTGCGAAAAGTGACTGATGACCATCGCGGAAAGTCAAATCGCATATCTTAATCGGGTTGTCCGCCTTTACCGGTGTCTCATCAATCAGCTTTGCGATAAGTGAAGTGCCATGACGATGTGAATTCTCCATCCTTCTGTCTCCTTTTTCCCTTCGAGAGATAATCCAGGTTTCGGCTCAGCTTACTTCGGCACCAGACTTTGAACACCAGCAGTCGCTCTGCAGAAGGAAACATCCTTATGAAAACTAACTGTGGTATCTTTACAGCTTGACTTTGGAAGCGTTGAATGTGGAAGAAGCAAGGCTGCCCTCATTCAAGCCGTGCAAGTCAAAGAATCCTTTTCCTGACCTAACGGGGAAGGCGCATCTGCCAAGCCCATCTAACGTCCATAGCGGATTGCCGTCCCGCTATTGCAAAGGGACTCAACATTCCAGCAGGTTGCGCTCTCCTTTGCTGCTGCAACGCGTACAAGGCTTCCTGCTCGGCCTGCAGGTAATAGCCAATAGCGGACGAGATGGCCGCAATCACCTTTGGTTCAACATTCATCAGTATCCTCCATCATCGAGTGCAACGGGTTCCGCTAACAAAAGAGGACGGATGACGGGTTTCGGAATTGCTCCGACCAAAATGCCGCCAAGTAGCCAGCCCCCCCAATGACGCCTATGATAAACGCAGGACGATGCCTATAAGATGATCCGGCAAAGAGCCGCAATCATTCTGCCCCACGATTTTGCCCTCTTCAAAACCTCCTGCCCCGAGGAGTAAGCCCCCGGCTGTCGGTGGTTTTCGTTCCGCTACGCCGCCCTGCGGGTTTTTTTCTTGAGATTGCTTATCCTGCGGCGGTACGAGTCGGAAAGCCGGACGTTGCCGGCTTCTTTTGCCTGCTCGAGTTTGTCTCTAAGTTCGTTGATCTTCAGTTTAAGAGCACGGACATCGATGTCCTTTTTCCTGGTCTTTTCTTCGACGATGCCCCTTGCTTCCTTGATCGCGGCGATCAGTTCCATCTTGTTCATCGCGTGGACCCCGGTCGCTTCGCCCGTTGTAAGCGCCAGCTCTCGGAGTTCCTTCGCGGTCATTTTCTCCAGAGGCTTTTCTTTTTTCTCGTCATTCTTGGCCACTGGTTACTCCTTCTTTTCCTTGTCTAACATTTCAGCAATCTTGAGAAACGGTTTAAAAAGATCGATTGGGATCGGGAAAAGGGTGGTCGAATTATGCTCGGCCGCGATCTCCCTAAGTGTTTGCAGGTAGCGTAACTGTATCGCCACCGGATGCTTCTGGATTATCTGGGCTGCCTCGGCCAATCTGTCCGCGGCCTGGAATTCGCCCTCCGCGCCGATTACCTTCGCGCGCCTTTCGCGCTCAGCCTCAGCCTGCTTGGCCATGGCCCGCTGCATCATCTCCGGCAGATCTATCTGCTTGAGCTCGACTACCGAGACCTTGATCCCCCACGGTTCCGAGTGCCTGTCGAGAATCTCCTGGATATGAGCGTTTATCTGGTCGCGCTCGGAGAGCAGATCGTCAAGCGCCGCCTGCCCGCATACGCTCCTTAGAGTGGTCTGCGACAACTGGCTCGTCGCGTAGAGATAATTTTCGACCGATATTATAGCCTTAACCGGATCTACCACACGGAAGTAAATTACCGCGTTCACCTTAACGGAGACATTGTCCCTGGTAATAACATCCTGGGTGGGGACATCCGCTGCGATAAGGCGCAGACTTACTTTCTGCATCTTATCAATAATCGGAATCAGGATTATTATTCCCGGCCCCTTGGCACGGATTACCCGACCAAGGCGAAATATCACCCCGCGTTCATACTCCTTTAAGACGCGTATGGCGTTCGCAAGGAAAAGTATGACCAGGACGACAACAACCATCCCACCAGGCAGGTACATTACTCCCCCTTTGCGGAGATTCGTCGCCAATAGAGCTAATTTTCACTATCTACCACCGATTTTTTTCACTTTCAACTTTAAATTGTAGACTTCAACGACTTCGACCTTTTCGCCGGAGCTTATTTTTCCTTCGGATTGGGCATTCCAAAGCTCTCCATTAACGAAAACCCTTCCCTCCGGGTCTATGTCGCCGCGTGCTTCACCAATAGATCCCAACAACGCCTCGGCCCCGGTTTGGGGGCGGGATGCCTGTGCCTTGAAGGCGAGCGCGGCAACACTTGCGAAAAAAATGGAAACCGTTGCAACTGTAGGCAGAAGGACTGACCAGGCAATCTGCATTGGCTGATCCGGGTTGTGAAAGAGCATGAGCGATCCGAGTACGAGGCAGATAACGCCGGCGATGCTTAGCATTCCGTGTGAAGATATCTTTATCTCAGCGATGAAAAAGATTACCGCCAATATGATTATTAGTATTCCGGCGTAATTTACCGGGAGAGTCTGCATGGCATAGAGTGCCAAGATCAGCGAAATGCCGCCGATAACGCCGGGGAGGATCGCCCCGGGGCTCGACAGTTCGAAATAAAGCCCGGCCAGTCCTATCATGAGTAGGATGTAGGCGAGGTTGGGGTCGCCGATAATCCGAAGCACACTGTACTGCCACCCCGGATCGATGTTTACCTTCTCTATACCTTTCGTATTCAGAACATGCGACGCACCCTTGCGCTGAATCTCCCAGCCGTCGAGTTTTTCAATTAGCGCGGGAAGGTTTGGTGCCACCACATCAATTACATTTTCTTCGAAAGCTTCCTGGGCAGTAGCTGAAATGCTGGATTTAACTGCCTGTTCCAGCCATTCAGCATTTCGCCCCCTGTGCGCGGCAATGCTCCTGGCGAATGCACGCATGTCGTTCACCACTTTTTCACTCATCGAGGAGGGCAGGTCGCCTCCGCCGCCCGTGACCGGATGGGCTGCTCCTATATTTGTTCCGGGTGCCATTGCGGCAATATCGGCCGCTGCGGTCAGAAACACGCCGGCGGATGCCGCTTGTGCCCCGCTTGGCGAAACGTATACTACAATTGGCACCTCAGAGTTGAGCACCGCCTGAGCTATTCCCCGCATGGAAGTCATGAGTCCGCCCGGGGTATCCAGCAAGATGACAAGAAACTCGGCATTATCCTCCCGCGAATGAGTGATAGCATACTTGATGAACTCTTCAGTTGCCGGGTTTATCGTATCGCGCAGTTCGATCACGTTATAATGCGGTCTTATGGCCGCAAAGGAGGCCTGTGCCAAGAGCAGCCAACAGGCAAGGAGTGCCAGAGATAACGCTGCAGCGCGAATAGTACGTGGCTTCCGTGAAGTTCTTTTTATGGCGGTTGCGAAAATTGGCATCTATTTACGTAATTTCATTAAATAGTCAAATACCTGGAAACGATATTCTTGACGACCTCCGATCCGGGATAACCCGTCCGGGGAATCATAGATATTTATCAATATACCAGAATATGAGAAAAAACCGCCAAAAATGTCAGTTTTGGCCGAAATAAGCTAAAAACCGAAGGAGACAAGACAACCTTGATGGCCGCACCGACCGAAGGTCGAATGCCTGGGCCGTTCTTTCTCAGGAAGCAAGGACCTTTAGCAGCGCCTTTAAGTCCTGCCAAGTGGCGGCTTTCTGGACCGGGTTTCTCAGTAGGTATGCCGGGTGATAGGTGCAGATGAGCGGGATTCCCCGCCAGAGATGTGTTTTTCCGCGAAGCTGTGAGATTGGCTTGCCGCTTCCAAGCAGGGATTGCGAGGCGCAGGCGCCTAGAGTGCAAATGACCCTCGGGTTCAGAGCGCTTATTTGTTTGATGAGAAACGGGGAACAGTTTTCGATTTCATCGGGCTGAGGGGTGCGGTTTTCCGGAGGGCGGCACTTAACCACATTGCAAATGTAGACATCCGGGCGCCCATACCCCATCGCCTCGATCATTTTGTCGAGGAGTTTTCCGGCCCTGCCCACAAAGGGCCTTCCCTGCTGGTCCTCATCGAAGCCTGGACCTTCTCCCACAAAGACAATTCCGCTTTTTGCAGACCCTTCGCCAAAGACAAGGTTTTTTCGCCCGGCGTGAAGTCGGCACCTTGTACAGCCGGCAAGCTCCCGGCCGACCTCGCCAAGAGCCGCTTCAATGAGCTGCGGTTCCGCGCAGGGTTTCTTCGGTTCCTCAGTGCTCATCTCGGCGCTTCGAGCTTTCCCCGGCGCGGCGTGGGGCGGCGGGCAAGGGGAGGCATCCTGCCTCGACGCGTTTTCCCGCCCCCTGGTCCAGCCCTCGATTCCCCCAGCTTTTACACCGGCAATAATCCACTTCAGCCGGTCGAGGCAGGCGGAAAGCTCATCTCGAATTTCATCAGGCAAATTTATCTCCCGCACGCGAAGATCCGCTCTACCCGATCCCATACCTGTGCGGCCACTTCCTCCTTTGGTAACGGGGGGAGATCGCTGACAGTTCCGTTTCGGTCCAGAATTTTTACCTCGTTTGTGTCGGTGCCAAACCCCGAGCCTGCCATCGTAAGGTCATTTGCGACGATAAGATCGAGATTTTTTCTGATAAGCTTGGCCTTAGCGTTTTCAAGAAGGTTTTCGGTTTCGGCCGCGAAGCCCACAAGGACCTGTGAGTCCGTTTTGTTTTTTCCAAGCTCGGCAAGAATATCCTGGGTGGGCTCAAGCAGCAGCATCTGGTGCTCAAGTGATTTTTTGAGCTTCTGGGGCGCGACTTCGGCCGGCCGGTAATCGCTTACCGCTGCTGCCATAACAATGGCATCCATTCCAGGGGCAAGAGCGGCGATCTGGTCGCGCATCTCGGCCGCTGTGCTTACACAAATTCGCTCCACCCCAGCAGGTGCCCCAAGCGGGGTGGGACCGGATACGAGGTGTACATTCGCGCCTCTCCATGCCGCAACCCGCGCCAGCGCATAGCCCATCTTCCCTGTAGAGGGATTGCTCAAAAACCGGACGGGATCGAATTTCTCCCACGTTGGGCCTGCGCTCACCAACACGTTTTTGCCTGCAAGCGTTGGGCGCGAGAGCATCTTAAAAGCCCATTCCATTATTTCGACCAAATCGGCAAGCCGCCCTGTCCCTTCCTCGCGGCACGCAAGAGCCCCTGATGCGGGCTGGCAAATCGCGTACCCCATCTCCGCCAGGGTATTGATATTCCTCTGTGTTGCCGGGTGCTCCCACATCTTCGAGTTCATTGCCGGGCAGACCAGAACGGGGGCAGTTGCCGCAAGTAGTATCGTGGTGAGGTAATCATCAGCTATCCCCACCGCCATTTTCGCTATGAGATTGGCTGTTGCCGGTGCGAGAATAATCAGGTCAGCCAACCGCGCCTGATGAATGTGGCCGATGCGGGATTCGGCCTCGAGGCTGAACAGGTCGGTTCCGACCGGATTTCCCGAAAGGGTCTGGAAAGTTAGCGGAGTGACGAATTGGGTGGCATTGGCGGTCATCACCACGCGCACGGAGGATCCGGCTTTTACCAGGAGCCTCACGAGTTCGGCTGACTTGTAGACGGCTATCCCGCCGCTTACGCCCAGCAGTATCGATTTATCGTTGAGCATTCAAGTTTCCTTGAGACAAACCCGGTCCATGGGGATCAGGACCGGATCGGTTCTAGCTTGCCATGGGGGCGACATATATCTCTACATAAGTATAAATTGTATCCTCGTAGAGTATTATAACGCATGTCTTGTCGGGTTTTTCAAAGATCAGCGCGGATCTTTTGTACCGGAACTGCCCCTTCGGCTTCCAGCCCTGGTAGGGCATGGACATGCCGAAGTAGGTTATAAGCGAGTTGATATCCACCCTGCCGCGCAGCGTGAGAATCCCGGTTTTCATTGCTCCGGCCTGAAATACGTAGGAGTCCTTGGGCACGAGATTGATCTCCGCCGGGATCGGAATATCGGGAAAGTCCAGATACTGTGCCTTGGGAGTGCCCGCCTGAGGAAGAGGAGGCGCCCCCTGTTCTTGTCCGGAAGGGGCCTGCATAACGGGATTTGGCGGGGGAGCGTTCGAAGAACGGCACCCGAAAGTGAGAAAGCAGAACGCCATGGCAAATAACAATAATACCCGGTTTCTTTTCAGGATCTTCATCTCTCCCCCCTCGCTTGTCCGATGATTTGCTTCTAAAAGGCCAGCCCGACCCTTATTTTGATAAAGCTTTTTTATATGTTTAACGGTTGTTTAGCAAGAAAAAGGGGTTTTGGCTTTTCTCCCTTCCCACGCTGGTACTGTTGCCATGTCCGGGAAAAATTGCCGTATCTCCGGGGAGAATGAAAATCTTTGTCCGGACTGAGTCCATGAGATCTTCGTGGGAGCCGCCCATAAAGTCTGTTCTGCCGATTGAGCCGGAAAAAATGAGATCGCCTGAAAACAGCATCCCCTGCTCTCTCAGATAGAATGCGACATGACCGGGAGTGTGTCCCGGAGTCTCAATAACCTCTACTGTGATCTCTCCCAGCATAAGCTTGTCGCCTTCGGCCAAGTCGTGGTCCACGTCCGATGGAGAAACCGGGCGAATTTCCGGAGAAAACCGCGGGGCCAGTCCGAAAATTACCTGGAGGAGGGTAGGCCGGTCCTTCGAGCTGATGTAAATATGGCCTCCCGACTGACGTTTTAGCGTCCAGGCAGCAAGTATATGGTCGAAATGGGCATGGGTGCATAGAATTGCCACAAGATCCAGGCCAAGCTCTCCGAGCTTGTTTGAAATTCGGATGCCTTCCGCCCCAGGATCAATCACGGCCGCCCGCCTGCTTTTTTTGTCGCCGAGCAGATAGCAGTTGGTCTGAAGAGCGCCTACGGTGAGATGCTCAAAAATCATTGCCTAAACCTTGCGTGAACGGCCATGGGATATGATAATCCGGTCTACCTAATCTATGCCTTTCCGTCTTCATCTACAGTAACCTGCAAATGTCCGGAATCGGATATGTCTTCTTTGCAGGGCAGAGGCCGTCAGAAAATAAGTGCCCACCAAATCTCCTGGACCTCGGCATCATTTGTCAAAGATTATCAGTTCTTCCACGGGTTTTCGGTGTGAGCTCTGACCGGTGCGGGAGGGATAGCCGACTGCAACTACGGCCATAAGTTCGAGCCTTTCCGGCAGCTTCATGATGTCGCGCACCTTCTCCTTGTTCTTGAGAATCTCCCCGATCCATACGGCTCCAAGGCCAAGGGAGTGGAGTGCAAGGAGCAGCGTTTGCAGGCATCCTCCCATGGCCTGACAGTCTTTTGTGCGGTCATAGCAGGCTTCGTTATCGAGGAAAACGGGTATCAGGACGGCGGCCGATTTCAGAATAGTGGAATATCTGGTGAGGGCGGCCAGCTTCTCCTTTATTTCGGGATCCTGGACGAGGGCGAAGCGCCACGGCTGGTTGTTTAGCCCTGATGGCGCCCATGAGGCGGCCTTGAGCGCCTGGAGGATAATGTTGCGATCAACGGTTGCGTCCTCGAAATGTCGAATACTCCTGCGCTCAAATATTGCCTTCAAAACGGGGGTTTCAAGTCCTTGTTCACTCACTGCAATCTCCTTAACTGGTTCGCCGTTCATGGCGGCAAAACGATGAAAAATGTTTCCCAAATGCCGCAATCCTGAGGAGCGTGGCCTGTTCAGGCCCGCTCCGCGCCCTTCCATGAGAAAGTTCCGTTTTTATACCAAAACTTGTGTGGGGATTCGCATAAAATTCGAAGCATAAATGTCATTTATGTTTTATATTTAGAAGCCATTGTTCTATATAATGCCAAATTCCATACTATTGTCTCGAAAATGGGACCGTCATCGGGGTTGGTGATCCCGGCCCTAGTGTATTGACTGAGCGCTGGAGAGCTTTTAGAGAAGTGAAAGGGCCTTTTTGCTATAAGTAAGCCAGAGGAGCCGGGAGAAGGCGTAGATGATTAAAGCACAGATAACTTGTCCCAGTCCGGAACATGCCGTCCTTGAGTTGGATGGGCTTTTCGACAGGAACTCGGCCCACAAGGTTCGAAGGGATTCACTGAAATTAGCTCAAAAACAGGGTTCTCGCGAACTCGAAATCGATCTCACTCATGCCCGGTGTATCGACACCTCCTGCGTTGCCGTATTGTTAGAAATCCTTAATACCGTTCGCAAGCAGGGTGGAAGGCTCAAACTTACCGGGATAGACGAAAACACTGCCAGGATGATCTCCCTTTCGCAACTCGATGAGATTTTTGAAGATGTGATAGTTGCGGAGAAGAAATAACCTACATGCCTCCTGACGATCTGATAGATGTCCGTGGCCTGAAGAGTTTCTACAGAGGCCGGCAGGTACTTTTTGACGTTACTTTTGGCATTCCCAGACACCGGGTAACTGTCATAATGGGTGCAAGCGGTTGCGGTAAAACCACCCTGTTGCGCCACCTCATAGGGCTGAAACGCACCGGTCCGGGGCAGATCCTGGTCGATGGTGAAGATCTTGGCGCTTTTTCCGAGGGCCTGCTAAAGACTTACCGGCGCCGGATAGGTGTTCTCTTCCAGGGCGGCGCCCTCTTCAATTCAATGAGCCTGCGGGAGAATATCGCGGTTCCTTTGAAGGTTCACACCAAGCTTGCCGATGAAACCATCCGGATTATGGCCGTAATGAAGCTCAATATGGTGGGGCTGTCGGATTTTTCCGAGTTCATGCCGTCTCAGTTGAGCGGTGGGATGAGGAAGCGGGCCGGCCTTGCGCGCGCTCTCGCCATGGACCCTGAAATTCTGTTCGTAGACGAACCCTCCTCGGGCCTTGATCCCATAACGGCCGCGGGTCTTGACCGCCTGCTTCTGGATCTTCGCGAGACCCTGGGCATGACGGTAGTGGTGGTAACTCATGAACTAGAGAGTGCCTTTAAAATAGCTGACCGGATCGTGATGATCGATAAGGGCAAGGTAATTGTCCTTGGGGATCCCGATGCGGTACGCGGATGCACTGATGAGCGCGTGCAGCAGTTCCTGAACAGGGAGGCCGATACCCACCAGATCAATATCGATTCCTATTACGAGTCCCTGTTGGATAAGGAGCTGTAATCTGCCGGGTTTTCAGGCCGGCATGGGGGAGTGGATGGTTAAACTTATCGGGGCCCTTGGAGCCTACGGCATAAGAGAAATACTCAGTGTGGGGAGACTGGGTATATTTTTTCTCTACACCCTGCGAGGGATATTTATCTCACCCGGTAAGTTCTGGCCGGTCGTGAAGCATATCGAGTTCATAGGGACCAAATCCTTCTTCGTAATTGGTTTTACCGCAGCCTTCAGTGGCATGGTTCTGGGGCTTCAGGGCTATTACACTCTCTCTAAATTCGCATCGGAAGGTCTTCTGGGTTCCGCTGTCGCGCTGACCCTTATTCGTGAGCTGGGTCCGGTGCTTACGGCGCTCATGGTGTCCGGGCGGGCTGGTTCCGCAATAACTGCCGAAATCGGAATCATGCGGATTGAGGAGCAGATAGACGCATTGGACTGCATGGCTATTGATCCCTACGCCTATCTGATCACCCCGAGATTCATCGCGTGCATCATAGCCCTTCCCATGCTTACGGCTTTTTGCGATGTGGTCGGAATATTCGGTGGCTATGCAATCGGAGTCGATTTGCTGGGTGTGAGTGCCGGCGCCTTCTGGGACGGGGTATATTCTAGTGTCGTCTGGAAGGATGTCTACATGGGCATCATCAAGTCTCTTGTTTTTGCGGTGCTGATAATCTGGATTTGCACCTACAAGGGTTATTACTCGGGTGTGGATGAAGGCAGCTTCGGGCCGGAACAGGTGAGCCGCGCAACGACTGATGCCGTTGTCATCTCATCGATTTCCATCCTGGTCAGTGACTACGTGATCACGTCGATTATGCTCTAGATAAGGGAACAGTATGGATAAAAAATGGCTCGAGTTCAGCGTGGGAGTTTTCATACTGGTTGGCCTTGCATGCCTGACGTATCTGTCGGTGAGCCTCGGACACCTTCGGCTCGGCAGCTCGACCTATGAGATCAAAGCCGTTTTTTCAACCGTTTCGGGACTCAAAACCAAAGCTCCCGTCGCCATGGCCGGAGTGAATATCGGAGAAGTCCAGGACATCAAACTCAAGGATGGACAGGCACAGGTCGTCTTAATTGTCGGTAACGACGTTAAGCTCGAGGATGACTCGGTTGCAAGTATCAGAACATCTGGAATAATAGGCGACAAGTACATCTCGATTGCTCCTGGCGCTTCGGACAACTATATTAAGCCCGGTGGCACCATTCGCGAGACCCGGCCCCCGCTGGACATCGAAGCGCTTATATCCAAATTCGCCTTCGGAAGCATTGAAAAGGAGAACAAGAGCGCTGCTCCAGCCCCCGCCGAGTAGTTGGGGCGCACATTTCGCCGGGCATCTTCTTTTGAGGAGGCGGAATGAAGATTTTCATGACGGGCGGAAGCGGGTTTGTCGGCAGCTACCTGACCCGGAGGCTTTCCGAATCGGGGCACGAGATCTTTGTATTGACAAGGTCCCTCAGGCACACTGAAAAAAAGCTGCCTTGGGCAAGGATTATCGAAGGCGATCCGAAAAAGCCCGGCCGGTGGCAGGACAAAGTCGCCCAAAGCGATGCTGTCATCAATCTCGCCGGTACTCCCATTTTTACTATCTGGACCGATTCTGCCCGCAAGTCAATTCTCGATAGTCGCCTTCTGACCACGCACAACATAGTCGATGCGCTCTCCGGTTCCGGAGAAAACAAAATCCTGCTTAATGCATCCGCCGTTGGCTATTACGGCAGCCGTCTCGACGATACGGAGTTCGACGAAAACAGCCCGCCTGGTGACGAGTTCATGTCCGAGATCTGCATAAGGTGGGAGGACGAAGCAAAAAGGGCCTCCATTAGCGGTGCCAGGGTAGTCCTGTGCCGCTTCGGAATTGTGCTTGGAAGTAACGGAGGCGCTCTTTCCAAGATGGTGCCCGCGTTTCGCCGATTTCTGGGAAGCGCCATTGGCAGCGGCAGGCAATGGTTCCCGTGGATTCACGAAGAAGATCTTTTCGAAATTTTTTCCTTTGCACTTGAGAATACCGGCCTATCAGGGCCTCTAAACTGTGTTTCGCCGAACCCGATCAGAAATGCGGAATTTTCGAAAACACTTGCGGCAACGCTTGGCAGGCCGATACTGCTTCCTCCCGTTCCGGCATTTGTTCTTCGTATTGCGCTCGGGGAAATGGCAAAAATTCTTTTAATGGGACAACGGGTCGTCCCCAAGAAATTGCTGGAAAGCGGTTTTTCCTTCCGATACCCAACTCTGCGCCAGGCACTCGAAGATTTGCTCTTGCACACTACGGGCGCCCACACCTTGTGAAAGTTTTATTAAGTAGTAATTGACTTCGAACGACAATAATTACAGGAATATCCAGATAGCTTTATTGTTATTTTGATTGCCAGTTCGTTCTATTAGCTTTTCACACTGTTATGCATTTTAGTGCAAAACAAAGCAAATGCTTGACACGGTATTGCTATTGATGTAGTAAAGTGATCTATCGGTAGCCTGCCGGGTTCGATCCGGATCAAATCAACTGATCGCCAGGCAAGCGGGGGGTATTGCAAGATTGCTCGATGTAGCGAAACTGCAAGAGATGGGAAAAGGCACCAGAGGCGAAGAAAGGATTTGCAGAATGTCGGAAGGCCGCGTGAAATGGTTCAACGACAAGAAGGGCTATGGTTTCATTGAAACCAAGGACCAGGGAGACGTTTTTGTCCACTACAGTGCCATTATGTCCGAAGGGTTTCGCTCGTTGAGCGAGGGGGACAAGGTATCCTTTGAAGTGGAACGTGGACCAAAAGGACCCCAGGCAGTCAACGTAAAAAAACTTCAGTAACCCCTACTTTTTTCAATCCAGCAAGAAAACAAGGCCGGGAAGTGCTTTCCCGGTTTTTAATTTTGGTCTCACCGCGAAAGCAAAACATTACTCCGCCCGGTGAATTGTTTTCCGCTTGCTTTAGATCCCGTTCCAGGTATCAAACCTATTTATCTCTCAAGCTGGATAAATATCAACAGGTTTAAAACGCTAACTGTTGCATAAAAGATACACATCGGTGAGTGCCTGTGTCTTTTAAGAAACACAACGCCGAAATATGGTATTTGATCTTTGTCCAATATCTGTGTAAAGGTGCCTCCCAATGCGGTTTTCGGCTATTTGTGGTGCTCTGCCGTAATTGGTACAAATTATGCTTAGGGAGCCGCGAGGAGGAGAGAGGGGCGTGATTACTTCACATTTCAGGCAGCACACAATTGGAAATGAGGTGTGGTGCAGCGGAATAGGGCTGCATTCAGGCCTCAAGGTGTCCTTGAGACTGAAGCCGGCTGAAGAGGGATACGGAATCCGGTTTCGTCGCGTGGACGTATCCGATTCCCCGACTATTCCGGCAAACCACGGTTTCATCGTAAATACCTTCCAGGCGACCACAATCGGTTTCGGCGGTGTTGTCGTTTCCACAATCGAGCACCTGACCGCCGCGCTTTACTCGAGCGGGGTTGATAATGTGCTGGTCGAGGTGGACGGACCCGAGGTGCCGATCTTTGACGGCAGTGCCGCGCCATTTCTCAAGATGATCGACAGAGCGGGTGTACGTGAACAGGATTCGGTCCGCCGCTTCCTGGCAATCGAAAAGCCGATAGTTGTCCAGGATGGTGACTCCTTCATCCAGGCGAGGCCCTGTGAGCAACTGCGGGTGCGGTACTTGATTGATTTTCCTCATCCGAAGATAGGAAAACAGGAATTTTCCTGGGCACTGGATAATGGGAGCTTTGGCAGGGATATAGCCAGGGCGAGGACGTTCGGGTTCCTTAAAGACGTCCGCAGACTCCAGACAATGGGGCTAGCCCAGGGTGGGTCGCTTTCCAATGCTGTAGTATTTGGCGATCAGGACCTGCTAAATACCGGCGGCTTCCGCTATTCGGACGAATGTGTCAGGCACAAAATACTCGATTTCATCGGTGACCTCGCACTTACCGGGATGAGAGTGCTAGGCGAGTTTGAAGTGCGCAAAGCCGGTCACGGTTTGCATAGCAGGCTGCTAACCAAACTCATGAGCCGACCCGATTACACCGTGCTCAGACCCGCGCATGTCCCGAACGTATTCGCCGCCTCAGCTATTTCAGCGATTACCGGAAGGCTTGGGAGAAGCGAGACCCTATAGGTTCAATAACATCAAGCAAAAAATCCCGTCAGCAGGGACTGAGTCTTTGCTGACGGGATTTTTTGTTTTGATGACCAGCCATTCCAATATCTTTGGGCCATTTCGAGCCATTTGCGGTAAGTGTGGGGAGTCGTAATAGCGGCTTCCGTTCAATGCGGTCGGCAAGTGTCGGGAGATCCCGCCAAAACCGGGGCAGGCCAACCCGCAACCTAGGCCAGACAGCAGCGGCTTCCAGCCGCGAAGTTCGCGATTGAAAGCCGCTGTAAAGTATTCCTCACAATGTCAGATATGTCCCCCCGGGGGTTCACGGGAGCGAAATTCATCAAAACGTGTACTGAATCAGTGCTACGAACATGTGAGCGGAATAGTCCGTGTAATACCCCTCCATGTCGTACTCGATGGGCCTTGTGGCGTAGATCGTCGAGTAAGCCTGGGATATATCGAACTCTTCGAAAATGTAACCTAATTTAAATGCCAGACATTTGGTGAAGCGGTACTTGAGAAAAGCATCCATATGCGCCAGCGCCGTATCGAGATCGGGCAACCGGGCATTGTGGTAATTAGAATTGGCAAACGAGTAGCTGCCCCTGGTTGAAAGGCTCAGTTTCTCGGGAATAATTGTCAATTCCGCTCCCACATTGAACGTGTGGAATGTATCTATTGTCTTTAGGGTTGGGCCGTTGTCTACGTCAATGCTTTGGATGGCTCCGGCGTTAAGGACCGTCGAATTGGCCATGGTGCGGGTTTTGTAGTGCTCGTACATATATCCCGCACTAAGTGAAACCTGCTTTATCGGCGACCATGCCGCATCGAAGCCAAAAGACCAAACGTCGTCATCCAACAGGCCGAAAGTTGAGTTTTTATAAGAATCGCTGCTGATTCCGACGTTGCCGGAGAAAGTAAGGGTGTCCATGGGTAAAAATTCCGCGATGAAATCAAACTTATCGCGGACGCGGTCACCCTGGTAAAACTTCATCATCGTGACCTGCCGTGCATCGTTGAATTCCACAAAACCCTCTGCCCCGTCTCTGGCAGCGTGCGTATATGTTGCCAGAAAATTCACCCAGTTACAGGGGATCGCTTTTAAGCCGAATTTGGCGGTGTTCTCGTTTGTATCACCATTCGAGAAATCACGGTCCACCTGTTCGTTGCGGTATTCAAAATTCAACGCCAGCGGCTGTGCGACCCTGTAATCTCCGGCGAAGCTCACCGTCTGCCTGGTGAATGGATAGTGGGCTGAATGCAATAGATCCGCCAGATCGTCAGGATCTCCGGTGGCGGTATAAAGATTTATGTTGCCTGTATCGTCGTAATGATATGCCCTGTATGCGAACTTGAGGGTCAAAGGATCTATCGGGCGGCTCTGCGCAGTTATCTGCCCAAGTATCGAATTGGCATCGAGGCTTGGTCCTTTCTGCGTGTTGGCCGATGCAATGCCTCCTATAACCGGGAAGAAGAAGTTATCATCCTGGAAGAGCCAGCCATAAGAGAAAGCGGCATTTATCCGGGTGCGGTAAGGCAGGTTAACCCCGCCGGCGGTGGAAAAATAATGGGCGATATTGCTCGGGGCGAGCCAAATCCGGTTATCCAGCGGCGGATTGTTCGCGAGATTGGGGATGAGCAGGTTTTCATAATCGTTATCGAACATCGAGAGGCCGTACTCCATACGGAACTGGTACAGCTTATCGGCCCATTCGGCACCCGCCGTGAGGTTGTGGTCGTTTTCCCCGATCGGTTCCAGGGCAGGCTGATAACCATTTGGAATCCCGCCGGTCGGCGCCTGGATATCAATGGGCCGGTCGCCGAACTTCTTCGTATATTTATAGTCGGCGTATACGTCGAGTTCAGGTCTCAGGGAGACCGTGACACCTGCTCTGAAACTCTCCCATTGTACGAGCACCTCGTCCCTGATTGGCGAAACAGTCGAATAGAGGTGCTGGAGTTTATCGTACTCGAATTCAAACTTGAACAATCCTGGCATCTTTGCAGTGAAAAGGACGTTTGCATCATTTTCACCTGGCTCCGAAACGATCACCTCGAAAATCTGGCTAGCGTCCTTGTTTCGTAGCAGCAGGTCAAGCCTTTCGAGAACAGCCATCTCCGGGTAGTCCCTGTACAACTCGAAATATCCCCGGTGAATGCGTGATGGCCGGTCAGCAAAAAATCGCCCTCCAAATTCAACATCACCATTAAGAAAATAATTGCCTAACTGGATTTCCCCGATGGCCGGCGCCTCTATAAAGGACAGGAGAAGAACGACGAGCAGGGAGATCCGGAATACATTGCGATTAGATCTTTTCATGTCCGCCCCCTATCTTCTGAATTGAGAGGCGCGACTGCCCAGGGCGCCCGGATGGTTAGAGCCGTGGATATTGATATGGCAGGCGGTGCATGGCCTGCCGGCTACGTGCGTCAGTCTTGCATTGTTGCCAAAATTCGCAGTGTGGAAAGTGACGTGGCACTCCCGGCACAATCTTATCTGAGGTTGCTTCAGAAGGCGCGGATAAGCAGTGCCGTGCACATTGTGGCAATTCGCGCAGTTCTCGGTTACCGGTGGATGCTGGAAAATCACCGGCCCACGATACTTGGGATGGCAGGTGAAGCACGTCTCGTTTAGCGAGTTTCCGATCAGAAGCTTGTCGGTAGCTGTCCCGTGAGGGTTATGGCAACTCGAGCAACTCATTTTCCCTTCCCGCAGGGGATGGTGGGAAAAACGCATTTGTTCACCAACCTGCCGGCTGTGGCAGGTCTTGCATGTGTCCATTTCCGTTCCGGCTGCAAGCAGGTATCGTCCGACCTGTTCGGGCGGGTTGCTGTGGATTTTGTGGCAGTCGGTGCAGGCTGCATCGCGACTGTCATGCACGCTGCCCTGCCAAAACAGGAGTTTCCTTTTTTCGTGACACTGGAGGCACGCCTGGTTGCGCCTGTCGGCCTGCGAAATGGACTTCTTCGTGAAGCGAACCAGTTTGCTCTTGTCCTCCCCTCCGGAATCGGCATGATCCTTTGCCGGTCCGTGACAGGTCTCGCAAACCAGTTCCTTTGGAGTAGTGGCTGAATGCCTGATGAAATGAACCCCGTTGGCGGTAGCCTCGAGCCGCTTGGCAACCGCTTCATGACACCCCTCGCAAACGGACATCCCCGCAAATTCTTTTTGCGGTGATTTGCTCGGAGTCGTTTTCGCGGGTTCGCTTAGGTTAGGAATTAGAAGGAAGGCACAAAAACATACAAACAGGACCAATCCGGAAACAAGGGTCTTCCGCATGAACCCCCCCCTTTTTTGGTGGTAGAAACTTAAAACTCCTCCTCATAGGATGCTTACATTAGCCCCCAAGGTTTGAAACTAGATAAAATCTGTATATCACAGAGTCAAGTTTGGCGCCTCTAAATTTTGTAGATTCATGAATGTATGTAGTTAAGAATTAACTAAATTATTACCCAAAAATTTATTGATTCAGGAATCTTAAATTGGGCAACTAAGATCATAAGGCATGGACTTCGGAGAATTAGGCATCAGTTGCAGTTGTGGGGCCTTTTAGCGGCGATAAAGATTCTCATGTAGTAATGATAGTCGAGATTAGATGGCGATTAATATCACGAAGAGGCAGGAATTTGATAAAAATTGCCATGGTGTATAGGAAGAGTGATTCAAAAACTAATCACAGGTACCGATTCTCGCTCCTTGGATCTAAATTCCGGAATTCCCATTACTTAGAAATCGTAATTTATTACTCCAAGGCCCACATGGGATGAATAGCTCGTGATGGTTTTGTTTGTGATGGGGTCCCAGAAAGAGAGAGAGTTCTGTCCGGCCCCTAAGCTCTCGTGCATGTACCCGCATCTTAACGACAGCTGCCTATTGTAGCTGTATCTCAGGAAACTCTCGATCCTGGTGAGATCTCCGCTGTTTGCCTCGGCCTTTCCTGCCGCCCCTGAATTAGCCACGGAATAGCTGCCGCGGGAGATAAAACTGAGTTTATCCGGGATTATGCTAAAGTTTATCGCCATCCCGACGGTGTCCAGCGTGTCGCTCGCATTGGTGAGGCGGAGCCCCGACGAACCGCCCAAGCTCTGATTGGTGCTGAATTCTTCGTGCTGGAAATCTAAATTGAAGGCCAGTCTGCTGAAAGGCTGCCATGATATAACTGCCCCTGCCGTCCAACTTGTACCGTCTTTTATGCCAACTGCTGATTTATCGTAGGTGTCGCTTGAAAACCCATAGTTCAGGGCAATGCTCAGCTGTTTTACGGGAACGAACTCGGTTGTGAAGTCAACCCTGGAGCCGTTTCGGTCGGCGAGGCTAAACTTTGGCAAAAGCAACTGTTCGGGTTTTTCCGGATTTGCTTCCATGAAATTATAATTAGATCCCATCCGCAGAGACTGCGAATAGGTAGCAGAGAGATTGAGCCAAGAAAAAGGGGATGTCTTGGCTCCGATCCGGGCTGAATGCTCGTCTGTCGATGCCCCTTCCCAATATTCGGGGTCTCTTTCCCATCGCTGCCACTGGTAGCCTAAATTTAGGGAAAAGGGGGCATCGAAATCCCATTGCGCATCGAAATTGGCATCCTTTTTAGTGAATGGAAATCTGTCCACCCTGGCGGGATCGATGGCCGAATCATTCTGCGCCGTCATGTTATAGGACTTATAAGAGGTCTTTACGGTGATTGGATTGAAAGGGTGCCTGAAAGAGGAGAAATACCATGATAGCGGATTTTCCTGTTCGATGCTGTTCGAAAGCCCCGAGTATTCCTCGGAAGGAAGGCCGTATCCTCCGGGGTGCCATGAATACGCGGAGCTATTGAGCTTCGCCAGGGATGGCATTAAGACGCCTCCCGAGGGACCGTAGTAGGATGCAATTTCGTCATGCGGAAGGGAAATGTCCCTGGCGCTGGGAGGAGCCGAGAAGAAAGGCTGCGGTAAACCCTCGGGAGAGTACCTGTTCAAAGAAAACCGGAACTGAAACCTCGGGCGTTCACTCGATCCTGCTGCACCAAAGTCGTAAGCGGAAGAATCCTGAGGATGAATGAATCCGAAACTCATAGCAGGCCATAGCTTCTCGCCGATTGATCGCCAGATGGAGGGTTTTTCGGCCTGCTCTTCGCTCCCTGAGGACCGCTCGTACTTGAGTTCCGGGCTGTATGATGCCGGCAATTCGGCAAAATGCCCCGTTCCAATGTTTAAAAGCGTATCGGCATCAATAGCTGATAATTTTTCGCAAATGGTTCCTTGGACAGCCCGGAAGTCTTTGATGTCCTTGATGTATTTGAGCCAATCTGCTTTACCCTGTTCTAATTTCCCGTTCAATAAGTCTGCCGCCTCTGGGTATTCAGAAGAAACTCTCTGGAATGCAACATTTTCCAGTCCTGTATAGCCGCACTCAACCTCCCCGCGGGAGAGCAAGAGGATACAGATTGAGGTCAAAACACCAATGAGTTTGATTCGCGCCGCCATTTTAGAACTCCAGACCCATCCGTTGGATTTTCCGATAAGCTGAAAAGGTATTCAGTGTTAAGCACTTGATCCTGCAGATTGTGAACTTCGCCCCGCCCAGACTGTTTTTGAACTTTTCTCAAATGTGGCAAAATGAACTGAAAGATCAATACGAGAGAACTGTGGAGCCTGTGCTGACTTAAATCGAAGGCTTCTTCTATATGGAGCTAATTAAATGCGGGTTGCGGAGTCAGTCAAGTGTTAAGATCGTAAAATTATTGAAATTACAGGAAACAGAGTACTATCCGTATTCTCCAACACTACGGCCATGTTCGGCAATTCATCAGCTAAGATCTTGAAATCAAGGATTATTTTGTTCCTTGAGGACGGCTATACATACCTTTATTTCAGTAAAGCTAGACTCGGAGCCATATAGCTATAGATAGAGATATTCAGGATGTTGAATAAAGGAGGGGCAAATGCTGGAAATACCTATTCCTACCGGTAGGTACATAAAATTGCGACTCGGTGGTGAGTGGAAGCGAATTGCAAACCGGCACCCGCCGCCAAGATCTTTAATGCGGCCCGGAATGGGACAGCACTGAATTGAAATAATCCCCCTGATCCTTACAATCTTCTTATGATTCATCAACTCCCGACGACAGAGGGGATTACGCGAATAGGGGGCGCTCCAACCGCTCCGGAAAGCCTGAGGTTCTACTGAAATGCTGGAAAAGGAAGACCCGGCATGCACGATTAAAACCAGCAATATTATCGAAGCGGCAATTCATCTGAACAACGCCCTCGAGTTGCTGATTTTTGTCAACAATGAAATCATCGATCAAGCCATCGATGGCATGGACATCATTGAAAAACTCTCCACCGCCTGGGATGAGGTCAACAACTGCAGGGTCTACACCGAAGAGATTGTTGATCTGGAAGATCTCCTGATACCGGCAATGGGCCTCGTAAACGATGCCAGGTTGATGTTGGAATCTCTTGTTTATTGGAGGATAGGGCTGACCCCGCATGGTCGGATCAGCATTCTCGCCAGCATTCGCGGGGCTGTTTCAGAAGGAATTGGCCCGGTGATACTGAAGTTGGAATCGTGTATGGCATAGATCGAGATTTCCATAGGTGATAGGACCAAGAGCCGTTTGCTCTCAAGGAGTTCCTGATGGAAGAGCAACTAGTGGAATGCAAGCAGTGCAATTATCTGCCCCCGGAAATGAGGGAATACATGGCCAGGAGATGCGCTCTTTGCGGCAATCCGCACTGCGATGAGTGCTTAAATGAAGCGGGCTTGTGCACGCCATGCAGCGAAAAGCTGCCTTATGGCATGGATGAAGCCACCCCGGTTTAGAGTGCCCCGTTTGGTAAGTTGTAGCGATACGACCACTTTATTTGTAAATTACAGCCAGAATCTGGTAACATCCGAGAGCTGGGCGGCGGGATTTCGGCTTTCGGATTTCCTCCTTTTCAGCCTGCTTTTGCCTGAGCCCTGCAACAGAGCGATTTCACTTGACTCTACGGCCCCCTATCGTTTAAAATTGTTCTGTTCTACGGCTTACGCCGCGGGTGTAGCTC
>DBMI01000012.1 GCA_002298165.1 Desulfarculales bacterium UBA702 | reverse complement strand
CCCATGTGTCCGGTCCAAACACCACCCAGGGGAGGGGAGCTTGCCTTCACGCTGCGCCGCGTTTATTTCGGTTCCGCTTTTGGGCAACAGCCCCTCCCGACCGCGCCACCTGTACCGACCGAAGGTCTCCAATATTTTAAGTGTTACAGCCTGCTACGGTGCGCACGCCCCCAAGACCAGGATGAGTATCTCGGTAGTTTCGCTTGTCGCCCCGAAAACATCACCGGTGATCCCCCCGAGGAGCCTTTGAGAAAAGTACCTGAAGAGCACGACAGCGGCAAGCGCCGGCGCAAAATAGAAAACCTGGCGCGGACCGGCGGCAAGCGAGGCGGCAAGGCAAAAGAGCGCTGCAAAAAGCAGGTGCCCGGTGCGCATGTGCTCCAGAAAAGGCCTGCCGAGTCCTTCCCGCCTTGCGTAATTGCTCCCGAATGCCGCGGCAACCATCGCAAAGCGCGCGAAAACCGGTGCGAGTAGGAGCGGGGTAAATTTGCCCGTCGAAATCAGGCTGTCGATTGAGGCAATTTTGAAGGCGAGAGCGAGAACCAGCGCCAGCACACCGAATGTTCCCACCCGGCTGTCCTTCATGATTTCAAGGCGCCGCTCGGGTGTGGATCCTCCCCAGAAACCATCCCCCAGGTCTGCGAGTCCGTCGAGGTGAAATCCCCGTGTCAGTACGACCATCAGTGCGCAAACGAACACGGACAGCACAAAGGGAGGGACATGTCCGGCCAGAAGCATCGCCGTCCCGGAATATACCAGGCCAAGAACAAGCCCCGCCAGGGGAAAGCAGGAAAAACTCGCGGCGAGTTCCGGGGGGCCCAGGATCGATCGGGCAAACGGGACTCTGATTATGGTGAGAAAAGACATAGCTGCGGCAAAATTTTTGAGCATTTTTAGCGTATCGGCTCTATTTCAGGCGCAGGGGCAGACCGGCGGTAACCAGGGTTACCGAGGCGCAGGTTTTTGCAAGTTTCTGATTCGCGCTCCCGGATATGTCCCTGAATTTACGGGCTAACTCATTGTCGGGTACTATCCCGTATCCTACTTCATTTGATACGATCACCAGCGGATGATCGGCAGCAGATACGACATTGCACAACTCGGCGACGGCCTTGACCGGATCTGCGCTCGAAAAGCAAAGTATGTTGCTAAGCCAAAGTGTTATGCAGTCGATTAAAACCGGGCGGCCTTTTCCGGCAAGCCCGCTCAGTGTGTCAGCCAGCATCAGGGGACATTCAATTGTCTCCCATTTATCTTTTCTGCGCTCCTTGTGGTGTTCGACCCTTGTTTTCATCTCGTCGTCAAATGCCTGGGCAGTGGCAATATAGATGAAAGGCGGAGCTAGAGTCTCGAACAACGATTCAGCGTAGGAACTCTTTCCACTTTTGGCGCCTCCGAGCACCAAGAGCGGGCTGTTAAATCCTGGGTAGCCTGTCATCTTCAGCTTTCGGCCTCGGGAATATGTGCGGAAAGGTATTCGGAAATAAGCCTGTCAACCATGTGCGGAAGCGGTTCCCGGGTAGTTCCAACTATTACCACCGATTCCTGGGTTAGAGGCAGTAGAAGTTTTGGTGCAGGGGATGACCCGATTGCCTGAACCATCAACGGCGTCATTTCGCCCATCATCGCATTTGATAAAAGTATCGAGACGGGGCCGACAATCACATCGACACGGCCGGCGCAGTGGCATATAGCATTCTCTCCAGTGGCACCCTTGTTGGCCCCGGCTTTCATCATCTGGGCAGTGGCTATTGCGTTTGTACCCAACGCCCAGACCTCGGTTCGCTCCCCGTATGTCTCCTTGATTTTTCTGATTACGGTGGTTCCTATGCCACCTCCCTGTCCGTCTATCACGGCGATGCGAATCAAATGTCAAACCTCCGGGATCGGGGTTCAATCCTTCTCGTGGTTGCGCTTCGTTATCGGATCTTGCCGGGTCAAAACGGTCACGATGGTGCTCTGCCAGCGCGATTCCTGAATCTTATATCCTTATGCTCCACCTGCGGAAAAATTCGTGGTACCTAAGGATAAAAATATCACCTAATGCCGTCTTCACCCTGAAATACATCATTGGCATGCGGGTCGAATCCACACGTCCTTCATACCACCTATCCAACACTTGCTCAACGCGGTATTCCTTGCCGCGCCACACAAAAAAGACCGGTTCCTGGGCGTCTCGGTATTCGTCCTTTGTTTTTGCCTCTATTATCTCGAATTCCATAAGCAGGCGAATATTCTCCCTTATGGCGAAGATTTACATTCATATCGCCACCTTTTCAAGGGTGTTCGCATGTAATAATATTAATTGATATCGAAAAAATTCTGATAAACTCTGATTTCTTCTGAACCGGTGCAGTCGAATCCCGTCGCGGGAGTTGGATTTTTGCCGGGTAGAATAGCTGAGGAGGAACGGATATGACATCGCGCGTCCTTCTTGTAATAGATTTGTTGAACGACTTCATGGACCCCCGAGGTTCTCTTTACTGCGGGGACGATACAAGGCGTATAATCCCTCTAATCCGATTTCTCATCGACGAATTCACCGCCTCGGTCGATCCCATAATCTTTCTTCGCGACGCCCATGCGACCAATGATAAGGAATTTGAACTCTTCCCACCACACGCGGTAAAAGGTTCCTGGGGATCGGAAATAATCCCCGCGCTGGCACCGGCCGACCGGCATCTTGTCGTTGACAAGACCCGGTTCTCGGGCTTTTTCGGCAACAACCTGGCCGAACTGCTCCGGGACTTCTCTCCTCGTGAGGTCTGGGTAACGGGAGTGCTTACTTCCATTTGCGTAATGGACACTACCGGAGATCTGCGAAACCGCGACTATTCCGTCGTGATTCCGGTAGACGCGGTGGCGGATATAGATCCGGCCGCTCACCGGTTCGCACTCGAACGGATGAAAAAGATTTACGGGGCGAAGCTGGTGAATGCTCGTACAGGATCTGAATGGGTGTCCGATCGCAACGTGTCGGCTGAAGGGAGGGGAAATGAACCCATGGGAGAAGTATACTCCTGAGCTGGTTACCGATCTCTATGAACTGACGATGGCGGCCGGATATCTCAAAGAAGGGATGTCAGGTGAGGCCACCTTCAGCCTGTTTGTGCGTGATTACCCGGAATACCGATCCTATTTCGTTTCAGCCGGCCTCGAACACCTTCTCGAAATTATCCCCGAATTTCGCTTCGACAAAGATTCGCTCCAATATATTGCCTCGCTTGGCAAGTTTTCGCCGGAGTTTTTGGATTACCTTCGCAACTTCCGCTTCACCGGCACTATCAGGGCAATTCCCGAGGGGCGAATCTTCTTTGCCCAGGAGCCCTTGCTCGAAATTACCGGACCGGTAATCGAGGCCCAGGTTGTCGAGACCCTGGTGCTGAACGTAATGCAGACGGAGACGATGTTTGCGAGCAAAGCCGCACGAATCACGCACGCGGCACGCGGGAAGGGGCTGATTGATTTTGGGATGAGGCGGGCTCACGGTGTGGATGCTTCGCTCATGGCCGCTCGGGCGAGCTTCATTACGGGTTTTCTCGGGACAAGCAACCTTCTGGCTGGGAAAATCTACGGCATCCCGGTTTTCGGCACAATGGCCCATTCCTACGTAACCAGCTTCGAGTGCGAGTTGGATGCCTTCCTCGCCTTCGCAAGAACGTTTCCAGAGGCAACGGTTCTCCTGATCGATACCTACGATACAATCGCCGGGGCGATCAAAGCGGTCGAGGCGGCCAAGGTTTTGGCTGCGGATGGGAAAAGACTCCTTGGTGTGCGCCTGGATAGCGGCGACATGGCCGGACTCAGCCGTCAGGTGCGCAAGATACTCGATCAGGCAGGTTTTCCGGATATCAAGATCATGGCCAGCGGCAATCTCGATGAGTTCGCAATCGAAGGCCTTGAAACAGAGGGTGCCGCTATAGACACCTACGCCGCCGGCACCCGGCTTTGTGTATCCGCCGATGCACCTTACCTTGACATAGCTTATAAACTGGTCGAATACGAAGGCCGGCCCATTCTGAAGCTATCCAGCGGAAAGAAGACCTGGGTAGGGAAAAAGCAGGTTTACCGTTTTTATGGAGACGGCAAAATGGACCATGACAAGCTGTGCCTGCTCGACGGCGATAACACCGAGGGAGAGCCGCTGCTCGAAACCGCAATGATTGCCGGAAAACCGGTGCGAAAGCCTGAGTCTCTCAAAACAATCCGATCCCGTTTTAGATCCGAAGTCAAAAAAATGCCGGAGCCGCTGCTGGATATCATGGCACGCGATAAGTACCGGGTCGAAATCAGTAAAATCCTTCAAGAGCTGGACGACCGGATATCACATGAGAGGAGGCGGGAGGAAGTCGAGTCGGCTTTGGAGCAATACAATCGGCACCAATGAACGGTGGGGGTTGGGCGGGTTTTTGAACGCACCTGCTAAAATGCGCAAGAATCTCTGGTGAGGAGCAACGCATCAAGAGCGGCCTTCCATCAATCCGCATTTTCCCTACAATTTTTTCCAGTAAAGAATCGATCTTGGTCTTGAGATGCCAGGAAGGGAGTATTTAAAAATCCTGAAGGGTTCGATGCCCGAGATTTCTGTTTTTGCGAATTCTTCCCTGACCCGTGCTTCCGATTCGGGACCAGCCCACCACGCAAAAATCCCGCCGGGGCGAAGCGCAGCCGCCGCAAGTCTGGATAGATGCTTTTTTTCGAGCCTGACCGCCCGCATGGTGATCAGTTGAAAACTATCCTTGTTCTTCGGATCGGCGGCTAGTTCCTCCCACCTGCCGTGGATCGGGCTGATTCCCTTGATGCCAATTTTCTCCGCCGCAACTGCCAGGAAGTTCACTTTCTTACGGCTGGAATCAAGCAGTGTCATATCCAGGTTGGGCGAAAAGATTTTAAGGGGTATTCCAGGAAATCCAGCGCCGGTACCCACGTCCAGCGCCGGGCCGGAGCGGGGGAGTTGGGATGCCGGGATGAGTGAATCGAGCAGGTGTTTTATGATTGCTTCCTCTGGGTCGGTAATTCTTGTCAGGTTGAAGCGGTGGTTCCACTCAAACGTGATTTCGAGGTGAATTCGGCAAAGCTCTGCTTGTTCATTGGAGAGGGAAATCCCGGCCGAGCGGGAATATTTTGATATCTGCTCGGCAAGATCACTCGCCATCGGTTGGTTGCCCATCATTTGCCGATGCAAAACTGCGAGAAAATGCGGTCGAGCAGTTCGCCGTCATTTTCCCAGCCAAGAATCGCTTCGAGCTGTTTGCGGGCCGAGGCCAGTTCAAGGCTGACCAGTTCTCCGTAAGATCCCGAAACCAGAAGCTCCTCGGCCCTTGTGAGAGCGCCTCGGGTATTTTCAAGACATTCCTTCTGCCTGAGGTTTGGGATAATCTCCGAGCGGCAACACTCTATGGGCCGCATCACAAATGTTTCGGACAGATATGTTTTCAGGCGCTCGATATCGGAGGGATTCTTAACGGAGATCCCGAGGATGGGTGCAAATCCGCAAAAAAGCTCATGCACTTTTTCAACAGCAAAGGCGGGCTGCAAGTCGCTCTTGTTCAAAAGCACGATATAGCGAGACTTGCTAATGGCCTCGTAGACCTTCTGGTCTTCTGTTGTAAGCGGCCGGCTATGGTCAAGCAACCAGAGTACGACGTCGGCTTCGGATACCGAGCGAAGGGCCCGCTCGATCCCGAATAATTCGATTTCGTCGGGTTGCTGGTGAATGCCCGCGGTATCAAGAATCCTGACCTGGACCCCCGAGAGAATAAAACTGTCCTCGATTACGTCCCGAGTGGTTCCCGGGGCGGAGGTAACGATTGCCCGGTCCTTGCCCAGCAGGGCATTGAGCATTGATGACTTGCCTACATTTGGTTTGCCTACGAGTACCAATGTCAGGCCTTCCCTCAGCACCCGTCCTTCTTCGTATCGGCGAAGGACTGATTCGAGCGGTTCGACCACATCTTTTCGGATCTCGTCCAGAAGTGACCTGTAAGCCGGTGCCTCCTGTTCGGCCTCCTCGGGGAGGTCTTCGGCAAAATCGATGAAAGCTTCGAGATAGGTCTGTGCCTGCAGTAACGCCGCGCGCCATTCTTCTATAATCGAGCGGAAATCGCCGCGAAGATGCCGGTTTGCGAGGAGCAGCCCCTGTTCGGAGCGTGACCGGATAACCTCGATAACGGCCTCGGCCTGCGAGAGGTCGATCCGTCCATTCAGAAATGCGCGCCGTGTAAATTCACCCGGTTCGGCCAGCCTTGCCCCGCAGCCGATAACCAGCTCCAGTATCCGGTTTAGCACCGCGTAACCGCTGTGGCAATTGATCTCGATTACGTCCTCGCGAGTATAGGTCCTCGGCGCTGCCATGTAGCTCATCAGCACCTCGTCTATCAGCTCACCCGAGGAGGGGTCCTTTATCCAACCGTAATTGAGGGTATGAGACTTGAACCTGAGTTCCGAATCGCGGGACTTGAAAATGGAACGGGCGAGATTCAGCGCATCCGGTCCGCTTATCCGTACAAGACCAATGCCCGCCTCGCCAATTGGGGTCGCTATAGCGCAGATGGTATCCTGAAGAAGTTTGAAATCCATTTATACCGGTGTGCCGGCCCGGCCCCGGCCGGTGCTATTCTTCCGCATCGGGTGTTCTCGCCGCTTCCGGTGCTTTTGCGGCGGCCGGCTTCCTGCCGGAGGGTTTTCTGGTCTTCCTTACCGGATATATCACTACCCGCCTGAGGTTGCCTTCGCCCTTGCTCTTCGTGCGCACTTCCTGATCTCCCTTAAGGGCAAGGTGAATAACCCGGCGGTCCTGGGAACTCATTGGACCGGTGGTAAGCGGCCGGCCAGACTTTTTTACCTTGTCGCCCAACTCACGGGCAAGGTCGGTAAGGCTCACTTCTCGCTTCGAGCGGTAGTTTTCCGTATCCACCACCACGGAAACATTTTCTCCGGCCAGACGGCTTGCAATCTTCGAGACCAGGTACTGCAGCGCGTTTAGTGTTTTGCCGCGCTTTCCGATCAACAGGCCGGAACCATTGCTGATGATGTTGAGGTAGAGATATTCCTCCTTCGACTCCCATTCGACCACATTTGGGAGATCGATATGGCTGAGTATTTCATTCAGCACTTCTTTTGCCTTTTCGGCATTGTGCTCAACGGGTGGAACTTTGGCTTTCGCACGAATTTTTGCTTTCCGCGCGCCAACTATTCCAAAGATTCCGGATGAGCCCTTGGATAGTACCTCTATTTCAATCTTTTCGCGCGGCAGTTTCAATTTCTGGCAGGCCAGGGCGATTGCATCCTCGATCGATTTTTCTTCAACTTCAATTACTGACATGCTCTCCTCCGTCATTCGCAGCCGAAGCGAACGGAATGAAATGAAAGGTATTAAACGGAGAACACCCGCTTAAGCAGCAGCATGGCGATTGATCCAGTATTGCTGGGCAATCGAAAGAATATTATTAATAAACCAGTATAACACAAGACCTGACGGGAAGTTTATAAAGAAGAATGTAAACATCACCGGCATTATCAGCATGATCTTTTCCTGACGCGGATCTCCCGTGCTTGGAGTCATCTTCTGCTGAATGAACATGGAAATTCCCATTAGGATAGTCAGCACGGGGATTCCGTCCAGATGGCCCACCATTGGAAGATCGATTGAGAAGCCCACATTGAGCCGGTCGGGAGCCGTAAGGTCGTTTATCCAAAGCATGAACGGCTGATGCCTGAGATCGACCGCGGCATTAAGCATGCGGTAAAGCGCGAAAAAGACGGGGATCTGGAGCACCATTGGAAGACACCCGCCCATCGGGTTGACCTTGTAGGTCTTGTAGACCATCATCAATTCCTGATTCAGCTTCTCGCGGTCGTCCTTATACTTTTCCCGGATTTGGGCTATCTTTGGCTGAATCTTTTTCATCCTCTGCATCGAAACGTAGCTTTTGTGCGTGAGCGGCCAGAAGATGAGCTTGATGATAACGGTCAGCAAAATGATCGCGACACCATAATTGTGGGTAAATGAATAAAACCACTTGAGCACTACCAGAAGCGGTCTTGCAAGAAAAGAAAACCAGCCGTAATCCACCGCATCCTGCAGGTTGTGGCCTGCTTGGGCAAGCCGCTCGATTTGTTTCGGTCCGGCATAGAGCCGCAGCTTAAGTGACATGGTCTCGTTTGGCCCCACGTCAATCGGGTCGGTCAGGTAAACTGCCTGGATAAGCTCGGTCTCCGGATGTATTACCCGCGGCACGATCTGATATCCGCTCTCCGAGAGAGGAATAATGGCCTGGATGAAGTAGTTATTCTCATAGCCGACCCAATCATAGGGCGGCTTGGGTATCTCTTCCGGCTTAAGGTCTTTTGCCTGGATATTCTTAAGCGATCTCTTAGTGGAAAAGGTCAGCTGAGAGAGATTGTAAGAATTCGAGTCCGCATACGGCTTGAAATAAAAACTGATTCCAACCTGATCGACCAGCCGTTCAGCGGAAATGTTCCGGATTACCAGTTCGAGGTCGGTCACGTAAGAATCGGTTGAAACCGTGAAGATTTTGGTTAAATGGACCTTTCCCGGTACTTCAGTCTCGAATGAAACATTTTTGGACGGCTCGCCATCGCCCACTTTTACCTGGGTAGGGGAGTTGCTGGTATAGGGTCGCGTGGAGAGCTGCCAGTCCTGATGATGAAGCAGATCGACCGCCAGTGGAAGATGGAGCGTCTCGCGGGTCGAGATCATCTGAATCGGCGGAGAATTGGGATCTACTTTCTCGCGAAAATTGTTCAGGGTAAATGAGCTCTCGCGGGCACCCTGTTCGACAACCTGCATCTTGAAGAGCGAATCGCCGATGGTCCAGGTCTTAAGAGTCGCAAGATCCACCTTGGGCTGGTCGGCCGGCGGCAGAATCCCTTGGGGCACCGGCGCGGGTGCGGTTTTGGGAGCGGTTTCTCCCTGCTGGGTAGCTTGTTTTCTTTCGGTCTGAGGCGGCTGGGCCGGCGCGAAGTAGAACTGCCAGAGCAGAAAGAGTGCAAATGACAGGGCGATTGCCAAAAAGGCTTTTGAATCCATTCAGGAATTCTCCAATCAAATCTTGCTGTTCGAATGCTCCGGTTTGGGCACCGGATCATAGCCACCAGGGCTTAAAGGGTGGCAGCGTAGAATTCGCCGCAGTCCAAGGAATATTCCCCTTGAGATGCCGTGAAGTTCGATTGCCTCGTGGGCGTATGCCGAGCAACTCGGGTGAAAGCGGCAGGCCTGTGGCAGCAGCGGCGAGATTAAGTGCTGATAAACTCGAATCAATCCGAGAAAAATCAGTCGGATCATCAGAGAGTGCCATCCTGTTTGCGGAAAACCGGCAGAAACTCCGCGCGGAGTTCGACCGGCTTCATCTTTTCGGCCCCCGGACGGGCTATAATGACAATATCCTTAGGGGGCATTGGAATTTGCGCCTTATTGACTCTGAACCACTCGCGTATGACCCTTTTGATGCGGTTGCGTTTTACCGCGCACCAGAACCGTTTCTGTACCACAAGCCCAAGGCGATGGTATTCTAGATCATTTGGAATGATGTTCAGACCAAAATGGCGGGTCTTCGCTCGTTTCCCGGCAGTCTTTACACGCTGGAAATCGGCGGAGCGGCGAATTCTTTCGTAAGGCCGGAAACTGTTTGTGCCGCTCAAAAATTGTCCTCATCCGAAATCCGGGAGCCACTCCGGTTTAGACCGAAAGGCGTTTTCTGCCTTTTGCACGCCGCCGCCTGAGCACGGCGCGTCCACCTTTGGTCGCCATCCGCTCGAGGAAACCGTGAGTACGTTTTCTTTTCAAGTTGCTCGGTTGAAAAGTTCTCTTGGACATACAAAATCCTTTATTGTAAGCATCTGATTTCGGCTGCTTCGTCGAGGCGCCGAAAATCTGGTTTCCTGTCGCCGGAACGAACCCTGATCCCTAACTAATGCAAAACGCTATTAATAAACTAAAGGCGTCCCTTTTGTCAAGATTGCATCGGTGCAACTTCATTTTTTATCACGGGGCTCTTGCCTCACCTGCTAAACTTACCCGCCAGCCCCCTCAAGGAGGGACGGTTTGGCCAGTTTTTGGCTGTTTAGGTCGTGTTGGGGGCAAATTACCTCCCTTTAGCTTTTCGCTTCTCTCTTAATTATTGCGGACGGTCAACACACATGCTATGAATACCCACTTCAAACATGTCCGAAAGGAGATTGCCGGCGGATGTTTCTCAATCGTATACTAGGACTGTTCTCAAATGATCTTGCAATAGATCTCGGAACGGCAAACACCCTCGTCTATGTAAGGGGCAAGGGAATTGTTTTGACCGAGCCTTCGGTTGTGGCGGTGCGCAAAGACGAACGCGGACAAAACAGGGTGCTCGCGGTCGGAAAAGACGCCAAAATGATGCTTGGAAAAACCCCGGGCAACATAACCGCAATCAGGCCCATGAAAGATGGAGTCATTGCCGATTTCGAAGTTGCCGAGGCGATGCTCAGGTATTTCATCCGAAAGGTGCACAACCGGCGAAACCTTATCAGGCCGCGCGTAATCATCTGTATCCCCTCCGGGGTCACTCAGGTCGAGAAGCGTGCGGTGAGGGAATCGGCCGAATCGGCCGGCGCCCATGAGGTCTACCTGATAGAGGAGCCGATGGCGGCGGCAATCGGCGCCGGACTCCCAATTACCGAACCTGTGTGCAACATGGTCGTTGATATCGGCGGTGGAACAACCGAGGTGGCCGTCATATCGCTTGCCGGAATTGTCTACAGCCGTTCCGTGCGCGTGGGGGGCGACAAAATGGATACCGCCATCCTCCAGCACATAAAAAGACAGTACAACCTTCTCATAGGGGAGCGGACGGCGGAGCTTATAAAGACGACGATCGGCAACGCCTATCCCCTGGATGGCACCGAAAAGATGATGATAAAGGGTCGCGACCTGGTAACGGGTATCCCGAAGACCGTCGAAGTAAACTCCGATGAAATTAGAGAATCCATCCAGGAGCAGATCGATTCAATTCTGGAAACCATAAAGATAGCCCTGGAGCAGACCCCGCCCGAACTGGCAGGCGATATCGTGGATCGCGGAATCGTGCTGACAGGAGGGGGAGCGCTTCTGAAAAACCTCGATCATTTCCTGAGGCTCCAGACGGGATTGCCCATCATGCTCACCGAGGACCCGCTCTCGACGGTGGTAATCGGTTCGGGCAAGGCGCTCGAGGATCTCGAGATCCTCAAGGACGTGCTGTCCTGATATCACGGTGGGCTGCCCGGACTGCGCGCACCCTCTGCATGTGCCGGCGCTGACCGGGCCATGGGCGATGCAAGGTCCCGGATTTTCAGATCGAAGTGCCTAATCTATGAGATTGAATACGGACGTCTGGGTTCGCCGCCTGCGCGGTGTTATGCTCATCATTGTTTTCATCAGTGTGTTCCTCTATATATTTTCGCTCAATTTCCGCACTCCGCCCAGAATGGACTTCCTGCAGCGCTCCGTAACCGAAACCGTCAGCCCTCCCATCCAGTTTTTCGGCAGGATTTTTTCTTCGGTCGAAGACCTGATAAGGGACTATATCTGGCTCAAGAACCTGCGCCGCGAAAACGAGGGCCTCAAAAAAGAGCTGGCCGATCTGGAGAGCAAAATCACCATCTATCAAGAGGCCCATGTAGAAAACCTGCGCCTGAGACGCCTCCTAGACTTCAGATCGACCATTAATGCCGATACCGTGGCCGCACAGGTCCTGATGCACGATATGACCGGCTGGTTTCAAACCATGATGATCGATAAAGGCTCTCGCGACGGTATAGCTCCTGATATGGCCGTTGTAAACGATGAGGGTGTAATAGGGCGCATACTGGACGTGTCGGACAGATACTGCCGCGTCCTGCTCATAACCGACCCCGGCAGTTCGGTTGACGGACTGATCCAGAGAAACCGCGTGCGTGGAATTCTGTCGGGCAGGGATTCCAGTGGATGCCTGCTGAAATATGTTCGCGCAAACCTTGATATCCAGGTCGGAGACCTGGTGGTAAGCTCTGGAAAGGATGGAATTTATCCTAAAGGGCTTCGGCTCGGGGTGGTCCAGGCGGCCTATAAGGACCCGGTGGATCTTTTTCAAAAAATAGAAGTGCGGCCGCTGGTTCGCTTAAGCGCGCTCGAAGAAGTCCTGGTAATAAGGCGAGCCGGGGCTGGACTGGATCTAGACCCACCTCAGGCGCAGGAAAAACCTTCCGAGAATCCCGCCGAAAAGCTGTCCGAAAAATTGCCTGAGAAAAAGGCTGAGAAAAAAGCTGAAAAGAAGCTTGAAAAAAAGTCTGACAAAAAAACTGAAAAACCACCCGAGAAAAAGCCGGAAAAGCCCCCCGCCAAGGTGAACCAGAGATGATCCGGCTCGGGCAAACAACTACCGATTTTCAATTGGGCCGTACTATATGGATCGTCGTCTATACTTTCCTTATCATGTTGATTCAGGTTCACCTGGTATCGAGGTTGCCATATCAGGCACTAAGGATTGACCTGCTGCTCCCGCTTATGTTTGCCGCCGCCGTGGGATGGTCTCCCCTGGGCGGGCTGCTGTGGGCCGCGTTTTGGGGTTTTCTGGCGGACAATTTCTCCGGCCAGTTCTGGGGTCTTCACGTGGGTTCCTACGCTGTGGCCGTATGCCTGGTCCACATGGCCTCGGAGAGGTTCGACTGCTACAATCCATTCTACCAGATGGGGCTCGCAGGGATTTGCGCCATGGGACAATCGGTCGCTATCGGGCTTTTTCTCTCTTTTGTCCCTATGGATTTTTACTCTTTAACAGAGATATGGATAGGGCTTTGTATCCGCACAGTGCTTTCCATGACCACTGCCCCATTTTTAATCTACCCGATTCTTAGCCCCAAGAGCCCTTTTTAGGCTCTGAGCGGTTAGCGGGAGATTGCGGCGGGATGCGCGCCTCGCCTGTGAGCCGCTTCTAAAATGCCAGATGGCATCAGCTTTTAAGAGCAGATCGGTATGAAGAATAAAAAGCCTATAGGGCTCAAAATAATTAACTGGGAGAGTACCGAAACCGTTTCGTTTCAGAGGCAGCATTTTGCCCTGTACGCGATACTTTTGGTTTTCCTCATGATTTACCTTCTCAGGCTATGGCACCTCCAGGTCCTCGAAGGCTCATCCTACCGTTTCCAATCAGAAAACAATCGCATAAGAATAGAGGAGATATCCTCTTCGCGCGGAATAATATTCGACAGAGCCGGAGTGCCGATTGTCGAGAACCGTCCGGCTTACCACCTGGTAATAATCAGGGAGGACATCCGGGATCTTGATGGGACTTTGAGGGAATTGGCCCGCCTTTGCGAGCGAAATCCCGATGATTTCTTCGCCATAGTCGAGGCTAACCGCACGACGCCCAAATTCATGCCCCTGAGGATTGCCTCCGATCTCGACCGCGACTGTCTGGCGCGAATCGAGGCGCAAAGGATCAGGCTGCCCGGTGTCGTCATTCAGCTCGAACCGAAGAGGGAGTACAAGTGGAACGGCACGGCGGCCCACCTTGTGGGCTACCTCAGCGAGATAACCGAGGCCGAGCTTAGGAGCGAGAAATACCAGGGCTACTACCCCGGTGAGGACATCGGCAAAGTAGGTGTCGAAAGCGCATTCGAGCAATATCTTCACGGCAAACGGGGAGGGCGGCAGGTCGAAGTTGACGCCGTGGGCAGGAGAATTCGCCTGCTCGACGAGGTGCTCCCCATTTCGGGCAGAAACCTGTGGCTGACTCTCGACATGGACCTCCAAAGAACAGCCGAGTTGCTGCTTGAGGGAAAGACAGGCGCAATTGTTGCCGTGGATCCGAGGGACGGCTCGGTACTAGCCTTTGCGTGCAACCCGACTTTCGATCAGGAAAAGTTCATCCGCGGCCTTAAAAAAGATGATTGGAATGCCCTGACCAAAGATCCCTCACACCCGCTTTTAAACCGCGGCAGCGGCGCGGCCTATCCGCCGGGCTCCACCTATAAGGCCTTTGTAGCCATTGGCGCTCTAAAAGATGGGGCAATAACTTCCACCAGTACATTCAGTTGCCCCGGCTATCTTCAGTACGGGGACCGCAGGTACCGGTGCTGGCGCGATGCGGGACACGGCGGGGTTGACGTGGAAAGGGCAATCATCCAAAGTTGCGATGTCTTTTTCTACAATACCGGACTAAAGCTCGGCGTCGACAAAATCGCACAGTACGCGAACATGTTCGGTCTTGGCGAGAGAACCGGAATAGGGCTCTACGGAGAACACCCGGGGCTCATCCCGACTTCGTGGTGGAAAAAGCAGGCAACCGGGGTCCCCTGGCAGCGCGGAGAGACCATCTCGATTTCCATCGGACAGGGCTTCGACCTTGTTACCCCGCTGCAGATGGCAATGGGATATGCCGCTGTGGGAAATAACGGAAAGCTCTGGTATCCTTACGTCGTTAAAAGAATAGAGGGCAGCACGGGAGATGAAATAGCCGAGATAAAACCTAGACTCAAGCGCTCGATACCAATCGAGCAGCGCTACTTTGACATTGTAAAGAAGGGTTTGACCGGTGTCGTTGAAAGCGCCGGAGGAACGGCCCATGCAATAAGGGACCCGGCCTACCAGACGGCTGGAAAAACGGGCACCGCACAGGTGGTGCACGTCGCGCAGGGTGCTAACCGGAAGCTTCTGGAAAAACTTACGAAAGCCAAGGACAAGGACCACGCCTGGTTTGTAGGTTATGCTCCCGCTGGTGACCCACAAATTTGCGTGGCGGCGATAGTCGAGCACGGTGGGCACGGTGCATCCATGGCCGCACCGCTCGTTCAGAAAGTAATCCAGGCTCACCTGAAGGGAAAAACAGAGAAGTAGCGGTTGCGATACTTTTCAGGTGCGGGCATGGGTTTCGTGCACACCGATCGCTAACCCGGAAGTAATTATGGGCGATAAACCAGTGCCCACCCTGCAAAGCTCGTTGCCGCGGTTTGTCGGCGGACGAGGGAAGGTATTCTGCCGCCATGATGGACAGGCGATTAATAGAAAATTTCGACTGGTCGATAATCTGGGTGCTCTTTGCTATCATATCGATTGGTCTGCTAAGTATATACAGTGCGCTCTACGTGCAGATTCAGGCGCATCCGACGAACAATTTGTTTCTACGGCAGCTGGTCTGGCTAGCAGTGGGAATGATGGTTATGTGCTGCTCGCTATTCATCGACTATCAGAAGCTCCGGTCCCTTAGTCCATGGATTTATGGTTCTGTTCTGCTCCTTCTTGTGTTGGTACTGGTAGCCGGAAAAGAAGTAAACGGGTCCCGCAGATGGATCGAGATTGCCGGGTTCCAGTTTCAGCCCTCCGAATTCATGAAGGTGGTCATCGTTTTACAACTCGCAGGGTACTTTTCCTCCCAGGATGTTCCCGGATATCCCAGTCTCGGGAAGTTGATCCTGCCGGTATGCTTTACGATAGCACCCGTGCTCCTCGTGCTTGCCGAGCCCGACCTCGGCACCGCGATATCAATACTCGCTATCTCCACCACAATTATCTTCTATGTAGGCATTCGCTGGAAGTACCTCGCCATTGGGGCGCTAAGCATTCTTCCATTCATCATGCCCATCTGGGAACATGCGTTAAAGCCTTACCAGAAACGCCGCATTCTCATCCTGCTTCGCCCCGACCTCGACCCGCTCGGCGCCGGATACCACATCCGCCAGTCCAAGATCGCAATCGGTTCCGGCATGCTGTGGGGGAAAGGCTTCCTTAACGGCACTCAGAACAAGCTCCACTTTCTTCCCGAAAAGCACACGGACTTCATTTTTTCGGTTTGGGCCGAGGAGTGGGGGTTTGTTGGCTCCGCAGTCCTGATTTTGCTCTTTTGCCTGCTGATCTTTCTAACACTGAGGGTGGCCGGCAGGTCCAGGGACAGGTACGGTTCACTGATCGTGGTCGGGATGAGCGCCTATATCCTCTGGCAGGCCATAATCAACATCGGAATGGTTATCGGTTTGCTCCCGGTTGTGGGAATAACCCTGCCGTTTGTGAGCTATGGTGGCTCTTCGCTCATTACCTTGTGCCTCGCGGTCGGCATGATTGAAAACGTAAGCATGCGCAGGTACGTTTTTCAAACCCGGTGATTTATAAGGTCGCCCCACTTTGCACAGATCACCGCAAGTGGTAAAATTGTGATAATTTTTGCTTTTCGCTTGCCAAATGGGCCTGACCTGTGCTAGTAAGCTCGGCCATATTCCCGTTTCGTTTCATTATGGTGCAACCAGCAAAGCGCATCTGGGCATACTCGGCCGGTTTGCCCATTGTGCATAAAGGTTTCATTCTGCATAAGCCAGCCAATTGGAGGGTAGGGTAAGATGATCGAAATTAATGTCACGCTTTTAATCCAGATGGCCAACTTCTTGATCTTTCTCCTGCTTATGAATTTTGTCCTCTACCGCCCGATCCGGCGCATCGTGGCCGAGAGGCAGAAGCTGATGGCCGAAAAGCAGGGAGGAATCGATCGCCTCGAAAACGATGCGCTATCGGCACTGAAGCAATACGAACAAAGGATTCAGGAATCCAGGAGAAGCGGTATTCAAAGGATTCAGGAGATCAAGGCGGCTGCCTACGATGAGGAAAAGGAGCTGCTGCAGAAGATTTCCCAGGAGGCCGCGGCGCAGCTCCAGAAGATGCGCTCGCAGGTCCGCAAGGATATCAGCGTCGCCCGGGACGAGCTGCGGGATCAGGTAAAATTATTCTCGGTTCAGTTGGCGCAGAAGATTTTGGGGAGGAGCATCTAAATGGAGGCGAGATTTAGGGGGATGAAGATGAAGTGTAAGATTTGGGCGCCTCTTCAGGGGATAGTGCTTTTTTTCGCATTCTTGAGCGATGCTTGGGCATCGGAAGCAGGCGCTGCTCAACATCTTAACTGGACCGACTTCGCTTATCGTACCATCGCTTTCGTTATTCTGGTCGCAATCCTTACCAAGCTGCTCCGAAAACCCATCGCGGGTTTCCTTAACTCGCGGCGCGAGGAAATCCAGCGCTTGCTCGATGAGCTGGAAACCAAAACGGCAGATGCGCGGAAAAAGAGCATCGATATCCAGGCTCGGATATCCAGCGCGGAAGAGGAATCCAGAAAGATCGTCGACGAGCTGATCGCAGAGGGCGAAGTCGAGCGCAAGAAGATCATCGAGGCCGCACACCGGCAGGCTGATTACATCAAGCAGCAGGCGCGCATCGCAATTCAGCAGGAAATCCAGGCGGCGCGCGACAGTCTGAAGGATGAAGTCGCCGACCTCTCGGTGTCCGCCGCCGAAGAAGTTTTGCGAAACAAGATGCTGGCTGAGGATCAGGAGCGCCTGATTCGCGAATTCAACACCATGGTGGTGGAGGCGAAGTGAAAAATTTAGTCATTGCCAAGCGATATTCGAGGGCATTGTTCAATCTTGCCGAAGAGGGCAAGGCGATTGAGCAATATGGAGTGGAGCTGGACGGCTTTTGTGAGCTGCTCTCCGAACTCCCCGATCTCGGAAACGCGCTCCGGAATCCTCTTTACCCGGAAGCGGTCAAGACCAAGATCTTCAACAAGGTGGCAAAAAAACTCAAGTTGTCACCCGTCATCAAGAATTTTCTGATGTTATTGATCGACAAAAATCGTATCCAGCATCTGTCCGAAATCAAGGACTTCTATCACAAGCTCATCGACGAAAACTCAAACATCGCCCGTGCGCAGGTCAAGGCGGCCGTAGAGCTTGGACAGGGCGATCTCGATCTGATTGCCGCTACATTAGAGAAGAAAATCGGCAAGAAAATCGTTGTCGAATTCGAACAGGACCCCTCGCTTTTAGGGGGCGTGTTCGCACAAATAGGTGATTTGGTTCTAGACGGCAGCGTGAGACGACAGTTGCTCAATTTTAAAGAATCTTT
>DBMI01000108.1 GCA_002298165.1 Desulfarculales bacterium UBA702 | reverse complement strand
CTGCGGGAATGACGTTCATCAGATCCGCGCCCTCCAATTTTGTTTGGCATTTTTCGAAAAACTTAATTGGGCAACAGCTTTGACGGCCTTTCGCCTTCGAGAGCATTGGTCTCTATTCGTGCGAAAAGTATTCGAGGTACTCGTTTGCCGGATGAACCATAAAAAGCGTGGGAATAGTTCATCTTCCTCACTGGACGTTAACTGATTTCTTTTGAGGATTTGACTATCCGCATTGGTAGGACTTCACAGGACTTTTTTCGGAAGATTCTCCGCCTCCACGGTATAACCCGCGGAGGCGAGAGAATCGTCTTACTTCTACTTAGAGTGGCACTTCAAGCAGAGGGCGCTTGCAGCATTGGATGCCCTCAAAAACATCCCGTATTGCGGATCATGCACCGCATGACAGGATGCGCATTCCAGTTTTCCGTAGAAAAGCGGAACGCCGGTAACTACAAGCGCGGCACTGGCGGGTGTCACCAGACCGCCATCGGCGGTAGCCAATGCCGCGTCATAGGTGAAAGAGACCGGATGGTCGTTTGTGAGGTCGGTTCCAACGTTTGCCGACCCCGCTACGATGTGGCTACCGGTAGCTCCGCCATAGGTATCGAGAGCCACGGTCCCGTCATGACAGGAGAGGCAGGCCTTCGAGTTGCCCGATGGCTGAGCGGCAATGACGCCCTGGAACGTGGGGCTGGAGTACATGGTGAATGTCGCCGTCGTCGTCCCGTGGTTCCATAACGGCGCCAATGTGTTGGACGCTCCGTGCGGTGCATGGCAGAATACACAAACCTGCCCGTCGCCCGAATACCAGGACTGTTTTGTAAGGTCGTGTTTTGATCCGACGATACTTGCAGCCTGTGTACTCGCAACCAGGGCCAATCCTGCCAGCACTGCGACCATCATGATGAGCATCTTTGGAAATTTCATTTTCCATCCTCCTTTGACATTTTTTAAAATGGGATCTAAAAAATTTTTGTGGTTCACCTCCTCCCTATCATTTTGAATATGAAATCCGCTGCTGGAATTTACACGCAGAATGTTCTGACTGCCTGCATTCCAACTACCCCCTTAACCTCCCTCTATCTTCGCAAAAGGTCTTCTCTTCAAAAAAAGAAAGCTCTGTCTTTAGCCCACGCCTTTGATCGCAGCATGAGCTTCCTCATCCGCGGGAATCGGGCTTGCGAAAAAAGTAGTAGTTGTCGGATCATATATTAAAATCATGCCAATTTACTAATCGGCAAAAAGGATTCTAAACTTTAATTGTTTTTATAATCGCTAAACAGTTACAAGATCTATGATGTGCCACTCTGTTGTAAGCTATTTTTATGAATTTCAGGTTAGAAGCTGGACCGAATCGACTACACTTGGAAGGATTGGAATTATCCTCTCTTACGGGGATTTAGGGAGTCCCAGCTCATGCTGGTTGATTTCTGTAAGACCACACCGGCCCCTTTGTGGCCGAAGGCATTAAGGAGAGCAGCCTGATCTTCGGTGCGTTCCTCGATCCATCCTTTGTGGCGAGACTTGCCGGAGTAGGTAGCCAGTCCTCTAATCCGTTCCAGGCTGCCAAGATAAACCTGTTCGACCACCTTGAGCTTTCTGGCCATCGCACGGAATATTCTGCATTTTTTATCCTATTTGTAATTTTCGGAGGGTCTAGTTATGGAAAGTCCAGAGGTGTTGGGAATTATTGACAAAAGCCTTCAGTGAGTCCGAGATTCCTTAAATTCTTGTTCGTGTAGTATAGGGTCTATCCTTTTCCATCCGCTAAATCCCTGTGCATGTTGGGTGTACTTCTTCACTGTTCGTCTATGGTGGCGAGATCGGCAGCACCGCCTATCGAGCCGCAGTAGTCCCTACAGTCTTTCAGTCCCTTTTATTACTCCGTCCTTCCCGGGGGCTCCATTTCATGCTCGACTGCAGGCTGAAGATCGCTTAATGCAGAAAGGAGCATGGAATCGTTGTACGCTGTTCGATTTAAACTTTCGCACCGCCGGCATGAGTGCCGAGCAACTTCAGGAAGGTTTCAGAAATCTGGGAATTGATCTCTACAGTAGCGAGTGGACCAGGCTTCGCCGCAATCGGTTCAAAGCTCAACTCAATTCCCTTAGGAGACACGAGCGCAAGGCTGCATAACATGAAAGATCGGCTTGTCGCTCCGGAACCCCCAGCGACCTTATCAACCGGTATTTGGGAGCCAGCTATGTCGCTCAGATATAGAATTGTTTTAGTCGCTTTCATCCTGGGATTAAGCCTGGCAGTCCTGGCGGGCCTTCCACCAATCCAGCAGGACCCCGCGTACCACAATTTTGCTGACAAAAGGAGTTTATGGATTTTCTCAAATGCGAGTAATGTCCTTTCGAACGCAGTGTTCATATTGGCCGGCGTTGCAGGTCTTTTGCACAGGAGATCATCGGAGCACCTCTTTTTGTGGCGATTTTTCCTTGGCTCAATTATCCTCGTCGGTATTGGTTCTGCCTATTATCATCTCGCACCGGGCAACCTGTCTCTGGTTTTGGACCGTATCCCAATGAGCTTTGGGTTTGCATCACTTATCTCTATTGTGCTGGCCGAGCGATTTAATGGGAGAGCCGGAAGACTTCTGCTCTTTCCCCTGCTGCTGGCCGGCACTGGTAGTGTGGTTTACTGGTATGTAACTGAAATCAACGGCCAGGGTGATCTGCGGCCCTATATTGCCGTCCAGTTTTTTCCAATGCTTCTTATCCCGTTGCTGATCGCACTTTTTCCTGAACAGAAATCCCGAATCGACAGGCCATTATTAGTACTGTTGTTTGGGTACTGCATAGCCAAAATTTTTGAGGTGGAAGATAGACAAATTTATCTATTGACTCATCAGTTTATAAGCGGGCATTCGTTGAAGCACATCACGGCAGGGATTGCTATTCTTTATTTCAGCCTTTCAGTCGGTCAACCTGACGAAACCAGCATGCCCGTCAAAGGGGCATAATCTTCTTTCCTTAAAGGTAAAGGGGAAATGGTGCTCATTCCAGGAAACCACTGGGTTAAACTTTCAGCACTGGCCATAATAGCCGTACTGCTTTTCTTCTATTTGATAGGCTCAATGCGGGACCTGCAATATAAACTTCTTTATTATCCAAGCTCATCGCCGCCTGCCGAGAAGTCGCTCCAGCTGCACAATATGGCAATGTGGCATAAATCCGGGACGTATTACCGCGGCATTGTAGCCACGGGCGAACTCATGGAAACCAGGGGTACGGTAATAGTCTTTCACGGTAATGGAGGTACGGCCGCCGACCGGAAGTTCTATCTTGATTCACTTGGAGCCATGGGATACCGGGTCATTCTTGCGGAATATCCCATGTATGGTGGGCGCAAGGGGGAACTGGGAGAAAGATCCTTTGTAAGTGACGCAAGGGAATCGATTCGCCTTGCGCATGAAGAGTACGGCGCGCCTCTTTTCGTATTGGGCGAATCCCTTGGCTGCGGTATTGCCTCCGCTGCATTAAAAGAGATGCCCGTCCACATCGATGGATTAATCCTGATAACTCCCTGGGACACGCTGGAGTCGGTAGCCAGGGACAAATTCCCGGGCATCTTGGTTCGATTCCTCCTGAAAGATGAGTATGACAATATCGACAATCTGTCCTCATTCAGAGGCAGGATTGCAGTCATCGGAGCGGAACGTGACGAAGTGATTCCGTACCAGCACGCCGCAAAATTGTACAATTCCTTGCCGGGGGAATCGAAGAGGATGTGGATGTTTAAGGAAGCCGGGCACAACGATTGGTACATGTATGCGGATGAAGCCTGGTGGAAGGAAATAATGTACTTCATAAGTGCTAAGAACTAGATGCGTATTCCCGTGATCTTCCGCGGAATTATCCCCGGATATTAATCACGAACAGCCAGAGCCAGGCTCCTATTTAATGGTCGGTATCCGAGATTCACATGGAACCCCGGTTTGACAGAGCCCGCAGCCGTAGGCGCTGAAGCCGAATTTTGACTTTACGTATTCAGCAGTCGTGACGTGGGTATGCTGGCGGCATTTTGTCTTGTCGTGCCCTTTAGAAGTTAGCGCTCCTGCCGGGCACCGTCTGATGCACTTCCCGCAGGCGCCCTTTGAGTAGAAGAGGCAGTATTCGTGGTGATTCCTGTAAGGTCGAGGGGTTGGAGGGATTTCGATCCGGGCAACCACTGAGCCAAAACGCACGGCCTTTCCCTTCCGGGTGATAAGGCCATCGCACAGCCCGAAGGTCCCGAGGCCGGATGCAAAAGCAGCGTGGCGTTCCGACCAGTTGGAGGAAAATACGTAACGTTCGGAGGGTTTGACCTCCCACAAGGGGTGCAGGGAGGGAGCAACCGCTTCAAAGCCCTCGCTCATGAGCATGTTTACCAAGTGGCTACGCAATCTCTCATTGAATTCTTCTCCGTAGATTCTGTTGCGTGCCCATGGCTCCGACGGGTACTCAGTTTCTTTCCTGTTTGATTTCCGTGTTGCCTCGGTCTGAGGAAGCGCCCATGAGATTACCGAAAGCATGCCGGGATCAGTAATCGGGGAACCTGGGAAGGCAATCCGAAAGATTTCGGCCGGCGTCCAGTGGAACTCGCCAGCGTGGGTCTTAAATTCCTCAAAGATGGGGTCGGCACCCGATGAAAAGCCAACGAGCGGTTTGTCGAAGGCCCTGTTGTTTTCGGAGTCCCTGAGATTATTTTCTGGAGATTCGACAAATTGATCGATTATCGACTTTACCCAGTCCGAATTATCCGGTCGGTTCAAAGTAGGCTCCTTTCGGCGCGGCTTCCAAACCGGCGAAATACATTCCACTTACCTTAATGTGCTGCCGGAATCGATTTCGATGAACCGATCTGGCAGGCAGGATTCTATGATATCCCCGAGCTGCCGCCGGTGCATTCCTGTAGTCCAAGAGCGCATCGGCAGGATAATCGAAGTAGCCCACAAGTGAGGGATGCTCCGAGCTCTCTTCTCAAGCCGAAATCTTCCAAGTCATCGCGGCTTATTATCATCCTCGCGGGTCTGGACCTTGAAATCGCCGCGGCACGCCATCTGGTCAGGGGTGCGTTCCTCGGGCTCTCCCATAAGCTTTTCTGCTTTTTCACAGCAACCTTTGCAGATACATTCTTTTCTTTCCGGCAAAATGCGGCATCCCATGGGGCCGGCTATCTGATCCGCAAATCTATTTAGCTGATCGGCAAGCTCCCGAAGAACGTCTCGTTCCACGCTGTAATAGGTCCAGTATCCTCTTTTTTTACCCTTCACCATGTTGGCTTGTCTAAGTATCTGAAGATGCTGGGAAACAGCCGCTTCTGAAATTTTGAGCCGGTTTGCCAGCCCTCTGACACACAGGTTGTGGTTCAGGAGCAGACCCACGAGCTTGAGGCGTGTTTCGTCCGCTAGAGCTTTAAGGAGTAATAGTTCAGGCATTTCTTAACTTGCTTCTGATTAAGTGAATGCTTAACTGAGCGATAGATTGCCTAATCATAAGCTTCGAATAAATTTTGGCAATGGTCACAAGGCCTCAGCAATACCGGTAATTCGATATTTTTAGAAAATAACTTGGCCCTGCAACTCCGATAATATGAAGCAAATCACACTTTCAGTTTAGGGTTCCCTTACGTAAATCCAGGCCGCGGTTTTGGCATCTGCCCGGGAGCAGGACTGCTCCTGAAGTTTTGAAAACCAGTACAGCCTAATAGAAGCGGAGGAATGATGCGTACCTTATTGTCAGCTCTATTGTTGGGATTCTTTGGGTTTTGCCTGGATGTATCTCCCGTGGCGTTCGCTGGATCACCTCATCATGAGGTGAGTTCGCAATCATGCCAAAAATGCGGCATGGATCTGGTGAAGTTCGCCCACAGCCGTATGACTGTAAAGTATGAGGACGGGGAGAGCATCGATCTATGCAGCCTGCATTGCGCGGCGGTTGAACTGCCTCTCAAGATCGACAAAATACCTTCCAGGCTGAGCGTGGCAGACTTTGACAGCAAGGAACTCCTCGATGCTGAAAAGGCGGTTTGGGTAATGGGCGGCAGCAAGAAAGGAGTAATGACGGGTCAGGCCAAATGGGCATTCGGTACAAAGGAAGCGGCTGACCGGTTCATCGGAGAATACGGTGGAACAATTGTCAGTTTTGACGATGCAATCCGAGCCGCTTATGAAGACATGTATCAGGACACAAAAATGATCCGTGAATTCCGAAAGATGAAGCGATCGGGGCAACAGGAGGGCACTGGAAATTCCCATTCGAAGCAAAACCAATAACAAATAGCCGCGCAGGCCTGGCAAAGGACATCTTTAATGAAGAGTCTCCCATATGTGGTTTTGCTCGCTCTTGTCTTGGGAACTTTGGCGTTCCCACCCCGCAACTGCCCGGCATCGGATTCCACCCAAATCGTGTACCAGCCGCTCCCCAAACCCGGCGAAAAGGTACTAATCGATTCAGACCATTATTTTACCTACGGCTTCGATAAGCCTCCAAAAATCGGCGTGGTGATCATGAGGGTGGAAGTCTTCGCTCGTGACGGGCAACAGGACACATCCTTCATCGTCCGGGGAGATGCGGACATGCCTTCCATGAGAGGAGCGCACAGCACAGGGGATAAGGATTTCTCCCTCTCCGCCAAAGGTGTCTATCTGCTCCCCGTCCGACTTGTCATGCCTGGAGACTGGGAGATCAGACTCACTTTCCTGAAGAAAGGAGAGGTCATCTTCCGTGGAGCTTACCTGTTCGACCTTTAGGAAGTTCTGCCTGAACCTGCTTGCGATCCTTTGTTGCGGCCCGGCTCTCGTCCATGCCGGCGACAGCCATCTCCTCTATTTTGAGGCTCAAGGAATTGCAGGGTACTCATCCCGTGATTCCAAGGCCATATTCTATTCCATGAATCCGGATGCGGAGATGCAGAAACCGAGCGCCGGCTTCGATTTTCTCTATCGTTTTTCCGGAGAACAGGGGGACTGGGGTTCTTTTGCGCTCCAGGGTAGACTGGCTGTGGTCGCAGACCAAAACAACTTTGACAAGGTTGAACCCCAGATCTACAACGCCTGGTTCAAAGTAAAGACCTCGCTGACCGATGTTTGGATCGGCCACAACCGCCCTGCCCTGGGCCTGGGTTCCTATTTCGACAGCCATGCGCTGATTTTGCGAACGTTGCCAATCCAGGGGTTTGGCTACGACCGGGACTGGGGAGTAGGCACCTACCGTGATTTTTCTTGGGGAAACCTGCAACTCTCAGCCACGACAGGTTCCGGAATGCCGGTTTATTTCAACGGCAACTATCTGCTTGCCGGCAGGCTGGGCTACGGTGTTCTCAACGAGGACAATTATGCGGCCGGTCTATCCGTTGGCTATGGCCGAACGCTCGACACAATGGGGTATGAACTCCGTGAGAACGAACCTCAAAACCTGAGACTCATGGGAGCGGACTTCGCCTTTCTGCGGAACCGTTTTGAACACAGGTTCGACCTCTTCTATGGGGAATGGCTCGGAAAAGAAACCGTGGCCGTCATGTACCGCCTGGGCTATGTGTTTGGCCCTGAAGAGAGGTTGAAGATAGAGGTCCAGCCGACTTACTGGCAATCGGGCGGTGATAACTGGCTGACGTCGGTGTGTTTTTCGGCTCAGCTCACGTCCGATCTCACATTCCGGGTAATGTACGAGCACAATTATGAAGAGAATGACCATCGGGTCATAGGGCAACTCTACTACTACCTGCCGCTATAGCCGGGCAGAATGTCGGGTGAAGAATAATGAAAAGTGCATTGAAAGACGTGGCTCTCGCGCTGGATCAACGGCTGAGGGTTTTCTATTTAGCGGTAACTTTGATCATCCTGGTTACGGCGACTCCCGTGTGCGGGGCGGTTGGCTGTGACCTGAACGATCCGGACCGCGATGTTGCCCGGCTGTTTCCCAACTCCTCGGGGTACCGCACCTCTTATGCCTCTATCGAAAAGCGCGGAGGGGAGCCCCTCCTCAGAAAAGTTGAAACGCGCCTCGGGGACCGCTTCCACGGCATCTATGAAACTGTCGATGTTCCCTACACGATCTATGAGATTTACTCGGGCAAGGAAAAGGTCGGCTACATTCATGGAGTAAACGAAAAAGGGCAGTTCGGCGGGATTCAGGTGTTTGTAGCCCTTGACATGGCTGGAACGATCAAATCGTTCTACATCCAGAAAATAACCAGCCAGTGGGCCAAAAAGCTGAGGGACCCTGCATTCGGAGCACAATTTAGAGGCATGTCGTTAAAGGACCTTGAGCAGTACGATCCGTTAGCCGGCAAAGGCACTGGTAAGGTTGGCGAAATTCAGAATCCCGTGAGCGAAGCCGAAACCGATTTCCGCGCCGCCCTCAGGGCACTAAAAAAGAATCTAATCCTTATGGACGAATTCGTTTTTTCAACTGAAGGGAAGAAGCCGTGATCACAAGGTACCAGATAGCTTACAAGAACCTTCTTCGCAAAAAGGCTCGCACTTTGCTGACGATCATAGGGATCACCCTCTCCTCCTGGGTGCTTGTGAGCCTCCTTGGGTTCAACCAGGGCTACGAGCGAGCCTTGAACCGCGACATCGAGAATATGGGATACCAGATCATGGTCATGGCAAAGGGGTGCCCGTATGAAGCGGCGACCATGATGCTCCAGGGTGGGACAGGGCTTCGGTACATTGAAAAGTCGATGGTTGGCTCTATTCTGAAAGAACCGGAAATCGATCAGGCCACGCCTATTCTCATGCAGGCTTTTTTCGACCCCAACAAGGGTGAAAACGGCGGCATAGCAGGCTATTTCGGCGTGGATCCCGCTACCTACCCCTCCATGAAGCCGTTCTTTCGCTTTCGCCAGGGGGAATGGTTTCATGATGATTCGGCTGACGAGGCGGTCATGGGGTTCGAAGCGGCGGAACTCGAACAGAGGGAAGTAGGCGATATGATCTTCGTGCCCGAAAAGAATGTGAAGCTGAAGGTCGTGGGAATCCTCGAACGGACCGGAACCCAGGACGACGGGACGATCTTTGTTCCCTTGAAGACGCTGCAGAAAGTTTCTGGAATCGATATGATCACGACCATTGGCATCAAAGTAAAGAAGGATGCCGACATCGTTGAGCTGGAAAACAAACTCTATAAGCTTCCGGATGTACAGGTCGTGAGCCTGAGCCAGGTTAAACAGACGATCATGAAGCTCATCTCAACGGCTCGCATCATGGTCTTGTCTGTTGCGATCATAGCAATTCTCATCGCAATGGTAGGCGTAATCAACACGATTCTCATGTCGGTTCTCGAGCGTATACAGGAAATCGGCATTTTGAAGACAATGGGGGCGATGCCTGGAGACATCTTTAGTCTGGTCTGGACCGAGACCCTCATCCTGTGCGCCTGCGGAGGAGTTGCCGGAATCGGATTCGCTATCGGGTTTGCGAGCGCTACGGATTTTCTGGTCCGGATTATTTTGCCCTACGCCCCCGCTGGAGGGCTTGTTGTCATTGATGTAAGCCTCGCCATGTTGACCATGGGGATTATTCTGCTAGTTGGGCTCATGAGCGGCCTCTATCCGGCATGGAAAGCAGGACGGGTACGGCCCCTGGAATCAATCAGGAGGTGAGGATAATCGATGGAAAATTCCGCGATGTTTTTGGAAGCACGAGGGCTGTCCAGGGTTTATCGCAGGGGCAGCGAAGACATCCATGCCCTGCATGAGGTATCATTCTCAATCCAGCGGGGAGAATTTGTCTCCTTCATGGGTCCTTCCGGATCAGGTAAAACCACTCTGGTGAACCTTCTCGGATGCCTGGATAACCCAACCTCCGGAGAACTGGATCTTGCAGGCAGGAAAATCTTCGGCAATGGAAACGTGCTGAGTGAACGCGATCTGACTCGCATCCGGCGGGAGATCTTCGGCTACGTTTTTCAAAATTTCTATCTTATCCCCACTCTAACCGTCCTGGAAAACGTGGCTCTGCCGTTTGCCTTCTACCGCAAGCCCGGTGCACGACTGGAAGAAGTGCGCAGGCTTCTGGCGATGCTGGGAATGGAGCGCCGCATGGACCATCTTCCGGCGCAGATCTCGGGCGGCGAAATGCAGCGGGTTGCCATAGCGCGTGCATTGGTGAACCGTCCCGAGATACTTCTTGCCGATGAACCGACAGGAAATCTCGATACGACGCGTTCGGCCGAGATTGGTGAGATTTTGCAGCACCTCAACCGTAACGAAGGCCTCACCATAATCATGGTGTCACACAATCCAAACCTGGCCAGACTCGGAGGAAGGCTCATCGAGATGCGGGACGGAAAAGTGTTCAAATGATTTCGGGTGCTGCTTGACGGCATTAGAAGAAAGGAATGCTTATGAGATCCAGGTTCATATGTACTCTCATCTTTTCGCTTCTATTTGTCGCTTCAATCCCGGCCTTATCTGCCGAACATTCCGCATTCACGCCGCAACCCGATCTTGACCGGCAGAATTTAAGTCCAACCGAGATGCCGGTTCCCCAGTTTGATGATTTCTCTATAGTTCATTGTATATCTGGATTCCCTGGTTTTTTGGTTTGCCTGGCGCTGGTCATATTTAGTAGGGGCAAATGATCATTTGCCCCTCAATGGGTTTTTCGCATCGCCGGAATATGAATCGGGGCTACCCTCCTGGTTAGGGCGCGTTCTCTCGACCAAAGGTTTCTCACCATTCTTATACCCAATCAGGCAAGCTGGTGGAGCGGCTGGGAATCAGGTAAATCGGTCAGGAAATGAATCGCTCTCGGAGACTTTCCGAGAGGGTCCTAACCGTCCGGAATGCCTTTTCGACGGTGGCCTCGCCGTCCGGGTTCACCAGGCAGCAGGTTGCGGGCGAGAGCATGCTTCGCGAGACAAGGAACCGAAGGTCTATTCCACTCCGCTCCAATGCCAGCCAGCTATCCAGAAGCCGCTTTTCAAGTGATTCCAGGCTTTCGTTCCCGAACGGCTCGAAACTGGTTGGAACTATCCCCCAGATGAGCCGCCCACCTCTTTCGAGGAAATTCCGAATAGCCTTCGAATATGAAACGAATATCTCCGCGTTCGAGTAGACATCGAGGGAAAGTACATCCAGGTCCAATCCGAGAAGGAAATCCCAATCCGGATTTCCGCACAGGTGCACTCCGCGGGGGCGCTCGATCAGCGAAAAAAAGTATTCCATGTCATGCCCGGCGGTTATTCCATCATATCCCGACATGGCGCTGAATATATACTGCAGGCCCGGCTCGTCCACGAACATAAATGCATTTGGATTTAGCGTCCTTAGACGGTTTAGCTGGGTGTTTATGCGCCTGGCCATGAAATCGAGCATGAATGAACGCACCGTTTCATTAAAGAGAATAGGCCTGTTATCCTGGTCAAGCACATTGAAGCCGAAGCTGATGGGGCCTTCGAGCTGCCCTCTTATTGCGGGCCTGGATGATAGATCCATTTGCATGAAACGATGGTAGACATTCGAGTAAGTCTCGCTTATATCGAAATAATCCGGCTCATCGAAATGGGCCAGGCACTCCTCAAATTCGGCGATAAACTTTTCCATTGAAAAATGAATCGTTCGCTTCTGAATATCTATGAGAATGCCCGGAAAGTGCTCCGCCGCCTGAACATACATATCTTCGTAGTAGCTAAGCAGGGGAAGCTGAGGCCAAAAGGGGACATCGAGCGACAAGGCGGCGCCAAGAGCGCGGTCCAAGTCCCTGTGAGGCATGACGGCCATTGCCGTTGTAAGGAGATTTCCTGGAATAGCCATTTCGATTCTATTTCAATCCAATACGGCGTCAGCTTGCCGTTAATCATGCAGGCCAATGGACCAGGCATTCCCTGACATTATCGGAACATCTTCTTAACTGGAGTGAGAGCCTGCGCACATGTTCCTGCTCTTCTTTTACGAGCATGGAGACAATGTCCCTAGCCTTGCCCTCGCACGTCGCATCGTGCATTCCAAGATAGAAGATGACGGAATCTTTTTCGAACCTGAGGGCAAGCTGCAGGGCGTCATCGACGGTCCTTATCTTTTCCATCTCGGATTTAAAGCCTTCACTTGCCCCGAAGACGTGCTGTCCCGCAAGGTCTCTAACATAGAGGTCCAGTTCCTGGTCGAGATCGCTGACCGTAGGACGCTTGAGTTCCTCCGGCAATTCAGACAAAAGGGTCTCGAACCGCTTTTGATGGTTAACTTCATCCCTGGCCAGGGCGGCAAAAAGCTCTTTTACCTCCGGGTCTTCAACCGCACTTTGGCCCTGCTCGTAAAACACCTGCCCGTTTTTCTCTATTTCGATGGCAACCTGGAATATCTCTCCGGCGTTAAAGCAGAAAATCATCTCGGCCTCCTTCGAATGCAAACCCGTTCGGCTGCATTTTCTCAATTTAAGGTAAGTGCTTCATTATTACCTGACAGTCTGAGCTTGCAAAGCGGCCATACTCGCCCCACTTAGAAAAAAAACAGCGGAGTACCCGAAGAGTACCCCGCTTGATTGGTTGAAGCGTCCCCAGCCGGATTTGAACCGGCGTCGCCGGCGTGAAAGGCGGTATTGGAGCCGATATGCACTCACAACACCCGCGATTTTCCTCGATTTTCGGTGATCGGCGATTAAGGAAGATGAACCTTAAAGACTCCGAAAAAGCTCCCTCCAATCCCGGCATTTTCATTTGGTTCCATCTTCGATTCCGGACGCGTTATTTTATAGCAATGTATGTTTAATCTTAAAGACCTCGCTGGCCAGATACGCACGGGAGCAAACGATGCCGGCGGACGCTCCATTTCTGAAACTAGCAGATTTGATATTGGTCCCCCCCCGGAGGGCTCCGAGGGGAACTGTTTCAGACCTGCCTGCCTGTTCCATGAAATCCTTAACGGCTTCATAAAGATCTTTAGTTTCGTTTACACGGGTTTGTCCCCTGCCTTTACTGCCTGGATCTCAGAAAATTTGGCGCCCCGCAGTGCTTAAGCGGCGGTTACGACAGCTTTATAGAGCCGCGAGCCGAGTTCTGGCAGCGCCAGTTCGACAACCCGCCTAGCAGCCTCTGCATTCTCTTTTTGGAATACTCCGAAGGCCCTGGGGTTCTTTAGAATTCGCGGCAGATATCTTACTTGCTCGCCCTTCTTGAACTTCCCTTGGATCATCCACTCGACAAAGTTCTCTTCCAGTTGCTCGCCTTCATTATTTTTTTTGGGCTTGCAGTTTTTATAGAACTCCTCAAAGTAGCTCCACTTATCAAGCATGGATACATCTCCGTTGGTCTGAGGCAGATACTTTTCGCTCATAAGTCTGTACGCCCTTATTTTGTCGTATACTTTACTTTTTGACATGCGATACATTTCTGCCAGTTCATCAAGGGGGAACTGCCCTGGCATTCATTTCATAAAGATGCGCCGCCTGTTCAAAAGGGCTCCATTCTACTTTCCCGGCTATGTGAAGCTCACCCAAAATGATGTTTGCTGTCTGACGATCAATTTCCGGAGCAAGAATTCGGACACGAACTTTCTTCCACCGCTCATCATTAGGAAATTCTTGCATGAGCGTGTAGTAGCATGGTCAACGGGTTTGGTTTTGGTCCCGGTTTCCTATGTGGGATAGCGTTTGTCACTTCCGATATCGAGTGTAATGATAATCTTTGCGTATTGCTCTTCGGAATTGAAGTTTATGATCTTGCACTCCACCCGCTCGTCAGTCAGTTCCCCTACAACTTTTGCTATTGCATGTTCAATTTTTTCCAAAGGAATTGTCTTCAATTTAGCCACATACGAGGCATGATAGCGCTTATCGAAATTTTCTCTTCTTTCCATGGTCTTCCCCTTACTCGATTATTAGCTTGGAGGGAACTGGGATTTCTTCAATCCTAAAAGCTAATCACCGGAACTGATGTTACAACATTTCTCGTGGTCCTGAGGACATGACTTGACAGAGATTCCAGCGGAGGTGCTCACTCTTATAATTCTCCTGTCCGGGAACAAGCATCGGGGTTGAGACCATGGATTATTTACCATTTGCAGGGGACGCCAAGAGCATGGGGAGAGATGTTCATAAACTGGCACAGCACCTCCTTCACGAGGATTTTGACTCACTCAGCCCTCGCGAGCAAGGTGTTATTGAACGCATTGCCAAGGGTTTGCACATCAGCCGCAATGTCCTAAAGGAACATGAAAAGGAGCTGACCACCGGGCAGAAGCTGGCGGATCGCGTGGCGTATTTCGGCGGATCATGGCCGTTTATCGCCATGTTCATGACTGTTCTAGTCGCCTGGATTATCATGAATTCACTCATTTTAAGCGGTTGGAACCTGACATTCGATCCATATCCTTACATTCTATTGAACCTGTTCTTGTCTATGCTCGCAGCCATACAGGCTCCGGTTATCATGATGTCCCAGAACCGACATTCGGAAAAGGACCGGATCGATGCCGCACATGACTACGAGGTGAATCTTAAGGCCGAGTTGGAGATCATGTCGCTGCACCAGAAACTCGACGCCCTCAGAGAAGTGCAGTGGAGTGAGTTGGTTGCGGTACAGGAGGAGCAAATGAAGATACTCAGGCAGTTAATGGAAGAAATCCAGACCCTCAAAGATGGGGCACGGGATTTGTCCTGAAAGCATGGACAGGGAGAAACCAATGGCAGCAAGGACAGACGGTGATAACGGTTTTATTGATAAGGTCATCAATCGAATCAAAGGCTCGAAGGAGGGCATTCCGAACAAAATCGACCCCTCTCAGACCAAGGTACGCTTTTCCATATGGTATTTCATAGGGGCCATGCTGGTGTTTTTCTGGTTCCAGAGTTACACGGTGGACCAACGGAGTGAAACGATTTCCTATTCGGATTTCAAACAATGGGTCCAAGATGGGAAGGTTGAAAGTCTCGTCATTGCCCCGGAAAGAATTACGGGCAACATTAAAGAAGAAGAAGGCAAGCAAGTAAGACCTTTCAAGGCAATACGGGTTGAAGATCCTGGTCTCGTTGGGCAGCTTGAGCAAAAAGGGATCAAGTTCAGCGGCTATGTTGAAAACAAGTGGCTTGGGGCAATGGTTTCATGGCTGCTGCCCATCGGATTTTTCGCCGTTATCTGGTTCTTTTTCATGAAACGGATGGGCGGAGGTTCTCAGGGCGTTCTGTCCTTGGGTAAAGCACGAGTAAAAATCTTTGGCGAGAAGGATGTAAAGGTAAGCTTTAATGATGTGGCTGGGATTGATGAAGCAAAAGGTGAATTGGAGGAAGTAGTCCAGTTCCTTAAAGACCCGGCAAAATCTCAGCGCCTTGGGGGACGCATTCCCAAGGGGGTCCTGCTGGTGGGGGCGCCCGGAACCGGTAAGACACTGCTTGCAAGGGCCGTTGCCGGCGAAGCAGGAGTGATGTTTTTTAGCATGAGCGGCTCCGAGTTCGTTGAAATGATCGTGGGAGTGGGGGCGGCCCGTATCCGGGATCTCTTTAAACAGGCACGGGAGCATGCCCCATGCATTATCTTCCTCGACGAAATGGATGCCTTGGGAAAGGCTCGCGGCCTGAATCCCATGGGAGGGCATGACGAGCGGGAGCAGACCTTGAACCAGCTTCTNNNNACAAACCGCCCGGACATACTCGATCCCGCATTGCTTCGCCCGGGCCGGTTTGACCGCCATGTGGCTATCGACAAGCCCGACATTCGGGGCCGGGAGGCGATTCTCAAAATTCACGCAAAGGACGTTTCGCTAAGCTCCGATGTGGATCTCAATAAAATCGCGGCCATGACCCCCGGCTTCGTGGGGGCCGACCTGGCTAACCTTATCAATGAAGCCGCACTGATTGCAGCCAGGCGGGGTGCAGACGAAGTGAGCATGGTCCATTTTCAGGAGGCGGCTGATCGGATCATAGGCGGTCTTGAGAAGAAGAACCGTGTTATGAGTCAGAAAGAAAAAGAGATCGTGGCCTACCACGAGTCGGGCCATGCTTTGGTGGCGATGCTTCTGCCGGAAACCGACCCTGTCAGTAAGATTTCGATCATCCCCAGGGGCATTGCAGCCCTGGGCTATACCCAGCAGCTCCCCACCGAGGATCGCTATCTTATGACTCGGAATGAACTCCTGGATCGCTTGCAGGTGCTCCTGGGTGGACGAGTGGCCGAGGAAGTGATCTTTGACGACATTTCCACAGGGGCTCAGAACGACCTTCAGCGTGCCAGTGATATTGCTCGCACCATGATCATGGACTATGGGATGAGTGAACGCCTGGGGCTTTTGACCTATACCCGCCCACCGCAGTCAAGTCTTGGATTTGGCGCAAACGAGAAAGAATATAGCGAACGCACGGCACAGGATATCGATGAAGAAAAAAGCAGGATCATGGACGAAGCCCACCAGAAGGTAATCTTGAAATTGAAGAACCACAGGGGCTCCCTTGAAGAGCTTGCCAAGATTCTGCTTGAGAAAGAAACAATTGAGGGGGATGAGCTGAAACTTTTTGCCGAAAAAGTGAGGAGTCGGGCAGCAGTCGCTGGTGGAAAGCCTTAATTAGGGCGCGTTGAACTTACCTGTTAGCTAACTTTATTCATGGTCCCGTAAAATCCGAGTAGATTAAGGCTACTATCATGATGGTGAGCAGCTCGATATCAACCTTGAAACTTTCTCCAAGCCTTTTGGGTCATCATCTTCGGTAAAACTACCGGCAACTGAATCAACCTGGCGGAAAGGAACGATACATGAACACTCACAAGTCCAGGTGGTTGTCACAAAAGCCGGAATTCGAAACGAAAGCTACGGAAGAAGCACTCAGGCTCGCTGAATATCGCCTCCAGTCTTTGCTGGAATTAAGCCTGATGAACTGGGCCTCTGTCAAAGAGATTGCTGAATACATACTTGAACGACAGGTGCGCATCACCAATAGCAAGTTGGGAGCCATCAGTCTGCTTAACGAAGACGAGACCGCTTTAACTTTTCAGGCATGGTCGAAGGAGATCAGGCAAAAATGCTCCATGGAGGATAGCACGGATCTTTTGGTTCCCATAGATAGCACGGGCCTCTGGGCGGATCTCGTGCGTGAGCGCAAGCCTCTGATTATCAATGACTTCTCCTCATCCATCCTGAGCGGTAAGGTATTTAGGGAATGTCCGGTTGAACTTTTTCGTTTTATGAGCGTTCCGGTATTTGACGAAAATCGCATAGTGGCCGTCGCATTGGTGGGAAATCATGAGAAGGACTACGATGAGTCGGATTTGAGCCAATTGACATTACTCATGGATGGTATGTGGAAACTGATCCAGCGTCGCCAGTCCGATAAGGCCTTGCGGGAAGCGGAGAGCCTGGCCGCAATTGGAAAAGCGCTATCGGGTTTAGCTCATGACTTGCGAACGCCAATTGTCGCAATAGGTGGGTTCGCTCGCATAATACAGAGGCACATGGGGAAGGATAATCCCGACTGGAATAAGTTGCACATTGTCATCAAAGAAGCGCAAAGAATGGAAAATATGGTGAAGAACATGCTGGACTTTGCGCGTCCGCTGGACTTAGACAAGTCCTTGGAAGAAATCGAGCGGCTGATAGACGAGAGTCTTGCATGCCTTGAGAGTGCGGCAAGAGAGAAGATGGTGCAGATCCAGAGACACTCATCATTGAGTATCCCATTAATTTCCGTTGATGCAATGAGAATGAAGCAGGTCATCATAAATCTTGTCATAAATGCCATTCAGGCTTCACCCCAACACGGAATCGTTGTGCTTCGCACTCACTACAAGGATGAAATTCTAGCTATTGATATTGTTGATCATGGTCCGGGCATTCCTCCTGAGAAGCGCGAAGAAATCTTCTACCCATTCATTTCCACCAAGAAGGAAGGAACAGGTCTGGGTTTGGCCATTGTGAGAAAGATCGTTGAGGCTCACAAGGGACATATCAAGATTTTCGATAACCCTACAGGGGGAGTTACCTTCAGAGTGCTTATCCCCAGTCAATAATTATATATTAAATTGGATTGGGGCTTGTTCGGAAGCCAATCCTCACTGAAGGGAGATGGGTGCTTCCTGTCACTTCTTCGCGGTGCCGTGGTATGCTCAGGCTGATCTTTCTAGACCTGCAGCCTCCAAAAGGAATCCTCAACTATGGACCGGTCTATTTGTATACATGGGCATTTTTATCAACCACCGAGGGAAAACCCCTGGTTGGAGGCAATCGAAATCCAGGATTCGGCATTCCCATACCACGACTGGAACGAGCGGATTGCAGCCGAATGCTACGCGGCCAACGCGATGTCGAGAATCTGGGACGCCGATGGACGAATTGCCCAACTGGTTAACAATTATACGGCAATAAGCTTCGATTTCGGTCCGACTCTCTTGTCCTGGATGCAAAAGCATGCCGCCGAAGCCTACGAGGCCATCCTGGAGGCCGACAGGCAGAGCATGGAGAAATTCTCCGGCCATGGAAATGCTTTGGCCCAGGCGTACAATCACATGATCCTTCCGCTGGCCAACAGCCGCGACAAGATCACCCAGATTGTCTGGGGAATAAAAGATTTTGAGTATCGCTTTGGGCGCAAGCCGGAAGGCTTGTGGCTCCCGGAGGCGGCAGTCGATCTTGAGAGCCTGGACATCATGGCGCAAAACGGCCTCCGCTTTGCCATACTTGCTCCAAGGCAGGCACGACGGGTTCGGCCCATTGATGATAGTAAATGGCAGGACGTAAGTGGTGGAAGAATCGATCCGGGCATGGCCTATCGGGTAGCGCTGCCCTCAGGCAGAGTCATGAATTTATTCTTTTATGACGGGGGTATTTCACAGGCACTTGCATTTGAAGGATTACTAAACAACGGCGAGGCGTTCGCCAACAGGCTTCTCTCCGCTTTCCCAAACGACCTGTCCTCTCCTCGGATTGTCCACATTGCAACCGATGGCGAAAGCTACGGGCATCACCATCGCTGGGGCGACACGGCTCTCGCTCACGCGCTCCATTACATCGAATCCAATGAACTTGCTCAATTGACCAACTATGGCCGGTTTCTGGAGGACAATCCACCCACGCACGAGGTGGAGATCTTTGAAAACAGCTCGTGGAGCTGCATTCACGGAATAGAGCGCTGGAAGTCGGATTGCGGGTGCAACAGTGGAGGAAATCCGGCTTGGAACCAGTCATGGCGAACACCCCTGCGTGCCGGCCTCGACTGGCTTCGTGATTCCGTGAACTCTCCTTTCGAGCAAATGACCGGACAGTTTCTCACTGATCCCTGGGCTGCCAGAGACGACTACATCGATGTCATCGTGGATCGATCACCCGAGCGCATCAGTGCGTTTCTGAGCCGTCACTCCGCCCGCCCCTTAAACTCAGAGGACGAGATCACTATCCTGAATCTAATGGAGCTTCAACGCCATGCCATGCTCATGTACACAAGTTGCGGCTGGTTTTTTGATGAGCTTTCCGGGATTGAGACTGTTCAGGTCATACAATATGCAGGCAGGGTTTTGCAACTTGCGGGCCAGCTTTTCAACGAGTCCTTTGAACCCGGCTTTCTCGAACGTCTTGAACTTGCCAGGAGCAACATACCTGAGCATCGTGACGGTCGTGCAATTTATGAAAAATGGGTCAGGCCTGCCATGCTCGATATGAAAGATGTGGGCGCCCACTATGCCTTGATCTCTCTGTTTCAGGATATTGATGAACGCAGCTCGATCTACGCCTATTCCGCCACTCGGGAGGACTATCGCAGCTTTCAGGTAGGAAGCTCAAGGCTGGTAATCGGGCGGGCCACGGTTACATCAGATGTTACGCGCATATCCTCCAGCTTGTGCTTTGGAGTTCTACATCTTGGTGATCATAGTATTGCCTGCGGCACCGGTGATTATCAGGGCGCGCAAAAATATGAAGCGATGCTCAATGAGATTTCAGAGGCTTTCTCGTGGGCTGACTTCCCCAAGACCATACTTTTGCTGGGCAAACACTTCGGGACGTTCACGTACTCCTTAACTTCACTCTTTACCGATGAGCGTAGAAAAGTCCTGAACATCATCATGGAACCGACTCTCTTAGAGGCTGAAGCTGCATATAGCTCCATTTATGAGCACCATGCCTCCTTGATTCGCTTCCTAAATGGGTCCGGCCAGCCACGGCCCCAGGTACTCTCAGTCGCCGCGGATTTGTGCCTGAATGCAAAGCTTCGCAGCATGTTTCAAGGCGAAGAGCTTGATCCTGAAGTAGTTAAACCACTTCTGGAGGAAGCTCGTTTGGCTGGAGCGACTCTGGACGCGCCTGCCCTGGAATTGTTGCTGGCAGATAACATTGAACGTATGGCCGAGCGACTGCTCGAAAAGCCTGAGGACCTTTCTCTTTTAGAGAAGTTGAATGAGGCCGCACAGCTGGTCCGGGCCTTACCATTCGAGGTTAATCTTTGGAAAGCCCAAAACATCTGCTACAAAATCCTTCATACATGTTGCCCAGGTTTTAAGGAAAAAGCCGATATTGGCGACAAGAACGCTCAGGAATGGATAAATCATTGCGAGATCCTCGCCAAGAATTTCTCGATTCGGATGCCTTAAGAGAGTCTAGCTTAGAGTTGCACTGTGTTCTATGAAAAGCCTGCCCCACATTATCTGTGGAGTCTGCCATCCCTCTCGCATACATGGTTGCAGATCCAGGCATTCTCTCCTGAAGACACAAAGGCGAAATATTGCGGCGGCATTCCGTGTGCATGGGGGTCTTAACTGTCTTACTATCTCTAAGTAGGGTCAAAACAGGAGGCAACCAATGCGTAAACGCATAATCGATCAAGGCACTCCAGGTGTCGTACCCCTGTATGAAGACTGGCTTGACTTGGAGAGTCTGGCACAGGCGGAGGTTACGTCCGAAGATGCGTCACATCCGATTGAATCGGCTTTGAAAGGGCTGGGATCGGGCTGGCGGGCGTCAGAACCCGGGCAACAGACGGTTCGGCTATTGTTTGACAAGCCGTTACCAATTAAGCGTGTTCACCTGGTATTTAAAGAAAATGAGCAACAACGCACGCATGAGTTCCTGCTGCGGTGGTCCTCCGACGGTGGTCGCTCGTACCGGGAGATTGTGCGTCAGCAGTATAACTTCAGCGCTCCGGATAATACCCGCGAAATCGAAGACTATGAAGTTGACCTTGTGGGGTTGACAGTACTGGAAATAAGTATTGTTCCAGACATCAGCGGGGAAAGCGCCTGGGCATCCATTGTCGAGTTTCGCCTCGCATGATAACCGGATTTGCTTCCGGTGCTTAAGATTTTGGAGAAAATCTTTCGAGGAACTATTTCTCGGTGAGTTTATGAAATGACGAGGACATCAATTCATGGTTCCTCTTTTCTGCTTTATTCTCTCGACAAACGCCTTTACGGCAGACAGATAAAACGGCAGATTCCATAAAAAAAGGTCAAAATGGCTCGCCCATGGGATCTTTACCAGCTCTTTTTCTTTCGATGAGCACGCATCATAGAGTTCCTGGCCATCTGAGAAGGGAATGGTTTGATCCCACTCGGCGTGAACGATCAGGGTGGGCTTGTCATATGTCCGGATCTTGTCCACGTTCTGAAACCCTTGCCCCTTTCTCAACCCAAGCGCATCGGCATTAATCCCCCCGAACTTCAAAAGTGGGATGACATGGGCAAAGCCGCTCTCGATGATGAGCCCATCAATGCAGTCCTTATAACTGGCCGCAAGTTCCAGAGCGGGTGCAGACCCCAAAGATCTTCCCATGACAATGAGAGGACCGGTGTACCCGCCTTCCTCAAGCCAATTCGTAACGAATTCGAAAACCCGATGGCTGTCACGCATGATGGCTGTAACCGTCGGGTTCCCGGTTGAGCGGCCATAGCCCCGGTAGTCCACGGGCATGAAATTGATGTCCATATGATTATAGGTGGCCCCGAGGTAGGTGTAATCAGCCGCAATCTCGCCGTTGCCATGAAAGAAAAGGATGTTGGGCAGCGACTTCTCTTTCATATGAAAACGGGCGCCCACAGAAACCTTTTCCTCCACCGGGATGAGCAGGTCTTCGACTAAAGCCCATGAGAAAGCCGTCTGAAGTGCTACAAGATATCCAAAGCCGGGAATTTCTGGTCTGGGATAAAATAGAAAATCGAGAATTTCAGTCCTGTCCAAAAGGGAGTAATCAATTTTCGAAGTGTCAAACATATATGAGTGTCTCGTATGGAGATGAGTCTGGTAATGGGAAAAAAGCTGCCTGGGATGGTACAGGGCCGGATCCCTCCAAAAGACATATTCTAATGCACCACTTCCGGACCGCAAGTAAAAGTCTTGAATGACCCGGTCTCGATACCCTGCGGCCCCTGATGGCATCACGATAGATATATTGCCAATCCCTTCATCGCCTTCGCAATCTCCTCTATTGCCTCGTGCATACCCTCACCATAAGTGCTGTGGTGCTCTGGAGATCCTTCCTTGACGATCTTGTCCTGAATCTCGGCCTTGAGTTTTTTTAAACCTTGAGCCCATTCTTCAAGTTGGGCGCGTTGCTCTTCTTCCATATATTCGATGATCTCGGGATCAACCTGCTGCAAGAGTTCATCGGCCTCGGCAAGTAGCTGTTCAATTTCTTCATGTTTCAGAGTCTTTTGCATAATTTTCCCTTTCCGGCGAATTGACATTCTCCATTTTCATAAAGATACGGATTGGAGGCTCAATTGTCCCATCCTTTCTTTCCAGGATTTGAGGTTGGTTCGGCATCTTGTAAATGACAGTAAATCACAATATGGGTTGGCATCTTTGCGGCCAATGATTAGCTTACTAAAGTGATTAATTAGGAAGTGGTAAGAAATAACTAAGTTAATGAGTCCAGCGGATATGCAAAGCAAGACATTTTAGAATTGATGGTTCGCTTTTACTGAGCGTGTCAGTAACTTGTGTAACTTAGTTAATGCAAGTGATAATACGAATTTGCGAAGGAGGAATAGTTCTAAGACCTTTATTGCCGTAACATCGGAAGGCACTGTAAGGGCTCGCTGGGAAGCGAATGAAAGTCCGGTCTTCGGCATTTTTACCCGCCAACTTAAGCCCATCAAACTATTTAGCCGGTCACTCTTGTCAATCTGAAGCAGGATGTTTTGAAGGGAGCGTGATAATAAAGGTTGTTCCCTGCCCCGGCGCACTCTTTGCCGTAATGCTTCCACCATGGCGCTCAACGATCCTGCGGCAAACGGGAAGTCCCATACCTGATCCCTGGTAGGCGCTCCGGCCGTGGAGACGCTGAAAAAGGGTGAAGATGCGGTCAAGGTATTTTTCATCAAAACCGATGCCGTTATCTTCAAAAAAGATGTCAAAGCTTTGTTTGCCGGAAGTCATTCCTATCCGTTCAGTATCATCAATGTGCTTCGCATAAATCTTAATGATCGGTTTCTTCTCGCTGCGAAATTTAAGCGCATTCTCGATGAGATTACTAAATAGCTGGCGCATCTGGTCGGGGTCGGCATCGATTGTCGGCAGATATCCAATTTCAAAAGTTGCATCCGCTTCCTTGGCGAGTCGCCCGATGCTCCCGGCAACCTCCCTGGCAACCCCGGTCAGGTCAACGGGGGTGAAGCGCCTTCCCGGTGTATTTACGCGAGAGTAGTTGAGCAGCCCATGGATCTGTTCCGACATTCGCCTCGCCGAATCAACTATCCTCTCCAGATAATCGAGTCCCTGATCGTCAAGATTCCTGGAGGCTCTCTCCTTGAGCATACCGCTGAACGTCTGGATCTTGCGAAGCGGCTCCTGCATGTCATGGGAGGCGGAAAAGGCAAAAGCCTGCAATTCCTGGCTGCTGCGTTCCAGCTTTTCCATGTTAATTCTCAGCTCTTCTTGAGCGCGCCTGCGTACGTCAATCTCCTGCATCAAAAGTTTGTTCGCTTCGGCGAGCTCAGCCGTGCGTTCCTCAACCCGTTTTTCCATTTCACCGTGAGCTTTTCGCAACGCTTTTTCAGCAATCTTGGCGCGGGAAACATCGAATATGGAAGTTCTGCACTGGCCACTTCCGTTCGCAGTCTCAACGAATATGCTCTCAAGCAGCGCGTAGAACTCGGCGCCGCCCTTTGCCATCAGCCTCACGTCACAGGATTGCCCCTCCCTCGTTTTGAAAATCCTGGTGAAGTGTAGACGAGATTTTTCCTGATCCTGTTCATGGACGTAAGAGTGGAAAATACGCTTAATGAGGCGGGCTCTTGGGGTGCCCAACAGACTTGCGGCGGCAAGATTTGCTTTGAGTATCAGGCCGTTTTCATCTATTGTCAGATATCCGACTGGAGCGAAGTCATAGAGGTTGGAATATTCGCTACGGGATTCTTCAAGCTGAACCTGTGTTCTGCGGAGTTCCTCATTTTGCATTTCCAGCTCGATCTGATGAACTCGCAACTCATGAATGAGACGTCTCGCGTCCTCAACGGGGGTATCATCAGGCAGATTTCGAGCTTTGAGTTTCGCTTCGGCTGCCCTGCGCAAAATTGCTGCGCTATCCTCACTGGTTTTTCCCATTTAACGATTCCACCTTGGCTTTTGGGGAATTTCAGGTCTTCCTGCACAAAATCGATTCGGGTCAACTGGAATAAAGAGGGATGCCGGATTTCATGCCGCTCTCAATCCCTCGAATGATCCTGAGCCGATGGACCGAGCCTCCTTAGATATGTCATAATAATTATTATAATGTAGTTGCTCATAAATTTAAGCTGAGGAAAAACTAATGACCACATCCGGCCCCAGCAAGGAGATCGCTCCAGAAGATGCGAAAATGGATTTTCCCGTTGTCGGTATAGGCGCATCCGCCGGCGGACTTGAGGCCTTGGAAGCTTTGCTGACACATATGCCTCCCGATACGGGTGCGGCTTTTGTAGTCATCCAGCATCTCAGCTCAAAACACAAAAGTATGATGGCCGAAATCCTTCGGCGGTCAACATCGATGAAGGTAACTCAAGTCGAGGATGGAACCAGGATAGAGCCTGGCCATGTCTATCTCAATGCGCCGGATAAAGAAACGGATCTTTTCAACTCCGTTTTCCAGCTTACAGCTCCGGAATCGCGCGAAGGATTCCGGCTGCCCATCGATCATTTCTTCCGCTCGCTTGCCGAAGATCAGGCAGAGAGGGCCATTTGCATTATTCTTTCAGGGACCGGGTCGGACGGCTCCCTGGGCCTGAAGGCGATCAAGGAAAAGGGAGGTATGTCCATGGCGCAGGAAGTGGAGCAGGCTAAATATGCAGGCATGCCTCAGAGCGCCATCGAGACAGGTCTTGTGGATTTCGTGCTGCCTGTTGAAAAGATGTCCGAAGAACTCCTTGCCTATATCAAACACCCTTACGTGAAATATCGTACGGAAAGCAGCCGAATTGCTGAAGATACAGAGAACGCTTTTTATCAGAAAATTCTCATGCTGATTCGATCCAGTGCGGGCGTGGATTTTACGCACTATAAACGGTCAACCATCTCTCGAAGGATTGAGCGGCGTATGGCCATGCACCAACTAGATCGCATGGCCGCCTATTTCCGTTTCCTCACCGAAAGACGGGCGGAAGTGCAGGTGCTCTTTCATGACCTGCTCATCGGGGTAACCAGCTTCTTTAGAGATCCCCAGGCTTTTGAGATTTTGGCAAAGAAAGTCATCCCCCGCATGCTGGAGCGAAAGCAGGTGGATTCGCCCTTACGCATCTGGGTTCCCGGTTGTTCCACCGGGGAGGAAGCCGTTACCATCGCCATGCTTGTGGCGGAAGCGGCGAGTGTGACGAACGTAGATTCCACGGTTCAGATCTTCGCAACGGATGTTGATCAGGATGCAATCGAGTATGCCCGTGCCGGTAAATACCCGGAAAGTATTGTCGCCGATGTCCCGGCAGAGTTGCTGGAAAAGTATTTTGTAAAAGGAGAAGACAAAGGATACAGAGCATCCAAGAAAATCCGCGAAATGATAATATACGCCGTTCAGAACCTTACAGCAGACCCGCCATTTTCCAAGCTTGACCTCATTAGTTGCAGGAACCTGCTAATATATCTGGATACTATACTGCAGCAGAAAATTTTCCCGACCTTCTATTATACTCTTAATCAGGATGGCTACCTGTTCCTGGGCTCATCCGAGAGTATCGGCGAGTTCAGCGATCTATTTTCACCGATCGATCCGAGATGGAAAATTTACCAGCGTAAAGGTTCTGTCGAAAAGCGCTCTTCATCGGCTATTCTTCCCCCTCCGCAATTTGTCGATCTGCTGGCTGACCGGCGGGGGAAGGAAGAACCTGCAAGGGGGATCGATATCCGTGAACTGGCCGAAAAGCGGATCATTGCGCAATATTCGCCTCCTTGCGTATTTCTCGACGAGCACTTCAACATTCTCTATTTTCAGGGGTCAACCCACAAATACCTGGTTCAGCCGGGCGGAAAGCCGACACTCAACATCCTGAAGATGGCTCGCAGGGAGTTGCAGGCAAAGCTGGCCTCGGCCCTGAACAAGGCCATCCGGCAAAGGACCAGGGTAGTGTGTGAAGCAGTCCAGATTGCTCCGGACGACAATTCCGGGATTTTCAGCGTCGATGTAATTGTGCAGCCTGTAAGGGAGCCTGGCGTAACACAGGAGTTGATCATGGTCGTATTCGAGGAAAAGCCTCATCCAGATGAAGCCGTCAAACCAGATGAGGGGCCGGCTGAGTCCTCGGAGAAGGACCCGCGCATACTGAGTCTCGAAAACGAACTCCAGGCTACGAAGGAATATCTTCAGGCCACCATCGAAGAACTTCAGACCGCCAACGAGGAACTCAAGTCCACCAATGAGGAAATCCAGTCCACCAATGAGGAACTGACGAGTACGAACGAAGAGCTGGAAACCTCCAGGGAGGAACTGGTGACCATGAATTCAGAACTCCAGAGCAAGGTCATTCAACTCTCGGAACTCAGCAGCGATATGGAAAACCTGTTCTCCTCCACCCAAATGGGAACGGTGTTTCTGGATACCCGGTTATGTATAAGGCGCTTCACCCCGGCCATGACCGGAATATTCAATCTGATCGCCTCGGACGTTGGGCGGCCGATAAGCGATATCACGTCCAAGCTTGAGGATTATGACCTTTCGACCGGTGCGGGGGATGTGCTGAAAACTCTGCAGCGAAAGGAAGCGGAGGTGCGGAGCAAAGAGGGAGCATGGTTTTCAATTAGAATGCTTCCCTATAGAACTATCGACAATGTAATTGAGGGTGTTGTCGTCACGTTTGTCGATATAACAGCTCTTAAAAAAGTGGAAGAAGCGTCAAATTATGCCAGGACTTTTGCCGAGAGCATTATAGACACAGTACGCGAGCCGCTGCTCGTTCTCGACGGCAACCTCATGGTCGTCTCTGCCAGCAGGGCTTTTTACACAAAATTCGGGACCACCAGCGAAGAAACCGAAGGACGACTTATCTTTGAACTTGGCAATAACCAGTGGAATATCCCGAGGCTTCGGGAACTTCTCGAAGAAATCATTCCCGAGCAGTCTTTATTCAATGATTTCATGGTGGATCACGATTTTCCAGCAATCGGGCATAGAAAAATGGTTCTTAACGCCCGCATGATGAAGCGACGCAGTGGGCGTAACGATCTCATTTTGCTCGCCATCGAAGACATTACCGATAAGGAATAACATGTCAGACAAAACGGCAGACGAAAAGTCGGCATCCGATCTTCGCAGTGAGGCAGAAAAGAGACTGTCCAGTCTGGAAGGGATGTCCTGCGGAGGCGATGCTGCTGATTTTCAAAAAGTGGTCCATGAACTGCGAGTTCATCAAATCGAACTGGAGATGCAGAACGCGCAGCTTGCCATGAGCCAGGCAGAGCTTGAGAAATCGAGAAAGAGGTATTCCGATCTCTTCGATTTTGCGCCTGTCGGTTATCTCTCTTTTGATGAAGATGGGCTGATACTGGAGGCAAACCTCACTATAGCGACAATGCTGGGGGCTGAGCGCAAGTGGATGAAAAATAGCTCCTTCCAAAAATACGTTTTGAAAGGGGATCGGGATACCTTCCGCCTGCATCTTCAAAAAGTCTCAAAAACAAAAGTGCGCGATAAATGTGAACTGAGATTGACGGCAAGAAATGGGAATGAATTCTACGCTCAGTTGGATAGCCTGTGCGTAGAGGAATCGGATGAGAAGATATTTTGCCATACGTCGGTAATTGACATCACAGAACGCAAAATGGCGGCAGAATCCCTGCAAGAGGCCCGCGATGAACTTGAAAAGCGGGTTGTGGAGCGCACTAAAGAGCTGGTTCGTGTAAATGAAGTATTGCAGGACTTTGCGTCCATAGCTTCACATGATCTGAGGGAACCGCTCCGCAAGATCACGGCATTTGGCAGCATGCTAAAGGCCAAATTCGGCGATTCCATAGGTGAGCAGGGCTACGACTACACAGAACGAATGATCAGTGCAGCAAAGCGGATGGATGCCTTTCTTCTTGCCTTGCTTGACTACTCTCGGGTCAGCGTGGCAGCTAATTCTTCTACACCTGTTGATCTTACAGCTGTGGTTAATAAAGTCCTCTCCGATCTGGAGATTCTCATCGCCAGAACGAAGGGGCGCGTGGAGGTGGGAAATCTCCCCACCCTGGAAGCCGACTCCAACCAGATGTGGCAGCTTTTTCAGAATTTAATCGGCAATGGGCTGAAGTTCCATCGAGACGAGCCGCCTATCATAAAGGTTAGCGGACAAAAACTAAATGACGGCCAGTATGAAATCTTTGTCGAAGATAACGGCATCGGTTTTGATGAAAAATACCTTGACCGCATCTTTGCTCCCTTCCAGCGCTTGCAGGGCCGGAGTAAATTCGAGGGAACGGGCATGGGGCTTACGATCTGCAAAAAGATAGTGGAGCGACACGGCGGAAGCATCACCGCCAAGAGTAAGCCCGGAGAGGGGGCGACCTTCATAGTCCGGCTTCCGATGAGGCAGAGAGATGGGCGTGAATTTATTGACCATCTTAAAGATGAGGGCGATTCACCAATACAGGAGAATACCCAGACCCAACCTGATTCTTCTTGACCTTAACATGCCCCTTATATGAGCCGCTCAAGACCTGCTCTCTTTTCACGGACAGAATCCTTTGAAGAAAGCGGGCGCCCCTTCAAATACCAGATTAAGTACCCGCGAGATTAGAGGCTGGGAATATTTGGAGAAAGCTCTGGCGGAAGTGAACACCATTCGATCGAGACTAACTCCGCCACGAGGTATTTTGAGGCAAGTCAGGCGCCCAAAACAGTTTCCGGAAATGGTAGCCGTAAATGGACATCGTGATCATATCCGAGAATGAATCCTGATATTTGAAAACACTTTTTTGGAGTAGTCTCCAGTAATAGCTTCTCCAATCTTTGTCCTTAACTCCCAGGTGCCAGAGCGATCGTGCAAAAGTCATCAAGTCGTTTTTTTCTATATATGTCTTTGATGAAGGCCGATACGCCTGGAGGAAAGCTAGAACTCGCCTGTAGAACGATTCGGGAGAGTAGATATTATTCATTAGCCGTTTGTAACCATCGATGATTTGAGCACGATCCATTTTCGTTATGAAATTGAGTGACCCGCCCGCATCGGTGTTGTCGCCGCCGGAGGTGCTGTAAAGCAATCTTCCCTCACCTTCCAGCCGCGAATATAGGCGCGTTCCCGGAATTGCCGTCAGAAGTCCTATCATTGCGGTAACAATTCCGTTTTTTTGGATGAAATTGATTTGCCGTTGAAAGATATCCGGCGGATCGCTGTCAAAGCCGATAATGAAACCTCCCATTACGGCCAAGCCATGGCTGTGAATAGTTGAAACCGCAGCCGACATGCTGCGGCTCAGGTTCTGCATCTTCCCGCATTCTCTGAGGCTCTCCTCCGAGGGAGTCTCCAGTCCGAGAAAAACCTTGTTAAATCCGGCATCGGCCATCAAACTCATTAAATGGGGGTCATCGGCAAGGTTCACAGAGGCTTCGGTAAAAAAATTAAAGCATTGCCGTCGGCCTTTTTGCCAGGAGATGATTTCAGGCAGAAGCTCTTTTACGGCGGCCTTGTTACCTATGAAATTGTCATCGACAATGAACACGGAACCGCGCCACCCACGGGAGTAAAGGGCTTCCAGTTCAGCAAGAACCTGCTCCTTACGCTTCAGCCTGGGCAGACGTCCATTCATTACGATCACATCACAGAATTCACAATTAAAAGGACATCCCCTGGAATACTGGATTGACATGGCTGCGTAGTCATTAAGATTGATGAGATCCCATAAAGGAATAGGGGAAGTGTCGAGGGACGGATACTCCGAGGCTGGATACATGCGCCTGGGACGCTGTTCCTCTATGTCTCTCACGAGTTCGTTTATGGAACTTTCCGCCTCGCCCAGGAAAAGATGATCCACATCCGTGAACTCCCCCGGACAGGTTCTGAACAACGGCCCACCGCCAACGGTCTTGACACCAATTCTCAGACACCTGTCCACGACCTTCCGGGTGGAAATTCTCTGGGCAATCATTGCGCTGATAAACACGTAATCGGCCCAGGCAAGGTCATCATCCCTGAGTTCCGTTACATTCATGTCTATCAAGCGTTTGTTCCAGTGATTCGGAAGCAGTGCCGCCACTGTGAGAGCACCGAGCGGCGGGTAGGCTGCTTTTCGGCGAACCACTTTCAGGGCATGGGTGAAGCTCCAAAAGGTTTCGGGAACACAGGGATACACAAGCAGGATATTCATGATTCCTCCACGGAGTAAAACCTACGTGGAACTTAAGGCAATAGAAACCTGGGGTCAACCCGAGCCAACGAGCCTTAGCATGGAGGCGCCATATATATTTATATTCAGAAATCTGCTGCTAACATCCAGGTTTTTGAGGCTCCTTGATTTTCATCCCTCATCGCAATATCTTGGCATTACTCTGGAACATCAAATTTATACTACGGACCACGGCTGCCGGTTTCCGTTGCCCTTAAAACGAGAAACAGTGACTGCGAACGGGCTCAGGACTTTAAAAGAAGAAACAATCCAAGAGAGGCTGTAACATGGTTGTTCGTGAAGCGGATGCTTCCAATCGCGGAGAGGAAAGGAAAAGCTACGGTCGCATTTGGCCGGACTGGTACCCGGTGCTCTCCACTTTCCGGAAAGCCGACAGCCGAAGAGCTATCTGGCAGTTGACGAACACGTTGGTCCCATACTGCTGTCTATGGTATCTGATGATCCAATCAATTCAACTCGGCTACTCCTACAAGCTAACACTGGTTCTCACCCTGGCTGCCGCGGCGTTTCTTGTCCGGGTATTCATCTTATTTCACGACTGTGTGCATGGTTCGTTCTTCACGTCGAAGAAAGCCAACGATATCGTCGGGTACCTTCTAGGAGTGTTGGTGTTCACTTCTTTTGAAGACTGGCGTTTCAGCCACCTTAGGCATCATGTGACTTACGCGAATCTTGATGCGCGGGGATTCGGAGACATTTGGACCCTGACACTAAAGGAGTATGAGGAATTACCGCGGAGTAAACGATTGCGCTACGGGCTCTACCGTAATCCGGTTGTGCTGATAGGACTGGGTGCTTTTTTTGTTTTCTTCCTGAGTAACCGGCTTCCGAGCCGGAAGGTGAAGCGGAAGGAACGAATTAGCGTACTTGCCACAAACCTGTTAATCATTGCCGTATTTGTGATTGCCGTCCAGGTTATTGGGTGGCGTACGTACCTACTGATCCAGTTTCCCGTGCTTTGGTTTGCCGGGATGGCAGGAATTTGGTTGTTTTACGTGCAGCATCAGTTCGAAGGGGGATATTGGGCGCCAAAAAGCGAGTGGGAGCCATTGCGAGCCGCTATGGAGGGTAGTTCGTTCTATAATTTGCCGGCTGTGCTTCGTTGGTTTTCCAGTAATATAGGTTTTCACCATGTCCACCATCTCAATCCCAGAATCCCTAATTACCATCTGAAAAAGTGTTATGATACTGTTCCGGCATTGCAAACCGCCGCGTCGTTTTCAATAAGGTCAAGCCTACGTTGTATTCGACTGAAGGTGTGGGATGAGAAGCGACAGAAAATGGTAGCTTTCCCATGAGACCATCCCCGTTTATTGAGAAGCCGGTAAAGGCACATAAACGGAGGGAATTGCCCGTGCAACTGTGTGGCTAAGCGAATACTCTTGGGGAATCTCTGCTTTCCCCAAGAGGACCTTACCTTCCCGACACTAAGTTTAGAAAGCGAACCTATAACCGCAAAAGACGCCTTAATAGCCATAAGATCACGAGAGCCACCCACTTCGACTAGATTTATAATGTTCTGATTTAATTAGAGATAGCTTGCCAAGGCCTTCATAGCCTTTTCAATATCTTCCATCGCCTTGTGCATTCCTTCACTGTAAGTTCCGCTCTCCTGTATTCCCTCCTTCTCGATCTTATCCAGAGCCTCCATCTTGAGTTGTTTCAAGCTTCGAGCCTGTTGTTCAAGGTCGATTCGTTTCTCTTCTTCTGCAATGCTTTCGATGAACTTAGGCTCAATTTTCCATAGGAGTTCATCGGCCTCAGCCAGTGTCTGTTTTATGTCTTCGTGTTTGAGAGTCTTTTGCATTATATTGCCTTTCTGCTGCGTTTTCCCTCAGCATCCAGCGAAGCGGACGGCAACAGGATTCAAATCCTGCCTCGTCCGCAACGCTTCCTATTTGCCGGTTAGTGTGCAATCCGGGCTTACGCCCGGGGCATTCTGCGGCCTGTCAGCAGCGACACCACGAATGCCACCAGGAAGATGATAAAAAGCACTTGAGCGATCCATGCCGAGGTCCCTGCAATTCCGGCAAATCCAAACACGCCCGCAATAAGCGCTACTAAGAGGAACATAACTGCCCAGTAAAGAAACATCGTTAAACCTCCATACTAAGAAATATTCAAAATCGACTAAGCTCCTTGGCAACCTTGGAACTCTCTTGCGAAAGGTTGTCAAATCAATCACCGCGTTGCAAGATAACGGTGTATGAAGGATAGATCCCGCTTTCAATTTGAAAGTTACAACGTATCCTGCTGTAGTTTAAGCAAATTTCATGCCCCGGACTCGGCAGTATTGGCTTTCCAAACTTATGTAGTTGTTACGCTTACTTAGGGTGAAATGGAGTGACAACGCGGAGGGTGGGGTGAAGGAAAATGCGTTGCGGCGCAACAGATGCGTTGCGTTTCTTTCATGTCGACTGCAACATGTCGATGCAGGGGAAAGGTGGGGTCTGGCGAAACGTGGAACCTTCGTGAGAGCGCAAGGCGTGAGGGAGGGCGTCATTCCGGCTTTTCGGAATGATGGGGCACGTCGAGATTCGCTCTTCCGATCCGCCCCTTGCGCTTGCGATATTTGTCGTGTGCCTGTCGGGTCATGGGGTTAGTGAGAGGTTGTATCTTTTGAGTTTCCTGTAGAGAGTCACGCGATCTATTCCTAGCAACCGGGCTGCTTTTGCCTTGTTCCAGGCGGTCTTATCCAGGGCTTCAAGAACTGCTTGAGAATCAACAGCCTGTGGCTCATCGGGAGAGCGGCGCTCGATTCCTGGAGCGCTCATGAAATCGGGCGGCAGATGATCGAAAGTGATAATGGTTTGGCTGCAAAGGACGAAGGCATGCTCCATAGTGTTTTCGAGTTCCCGCACATTACCTGGCCAGTGATAAGCAAGAAACGCTTTCAAGACATCAGAGGATATCCCTTCAATGGTCTTCTTGAATTGAACATTGAACCTATTGAGAAAGTGATCAATCAAAAGCGGGATATCTTCGCGCCTGTCCCTTAACGGTGGCAACCTGATCTCAACCACCTTCAGACGGTAGTAGAGATCTTCTCTCAATGCGCCAAGGCCGACTTTTTCCTGGAGATTCTTGTTTGTTGCAGCGATCATCCGGACATCCACTTGTACTGGAGCAGAGTTTCCGATTCGCTCAAATTGCCTCTCTTCAAGGACCCGCAAGAGCTTGAGCTGTATCATCGGTGAGATGTCGCCAACCTCATCCAGGAAAATGGTGCCCCCATCAGCTCTGTGGAACCGTCCCACATTATCTCTGATAGCGCCTGTAAACGCTCCCTTCACATGGCCGAAGAGCTCGCTTTCAAGGAGGTTTTCAGGCAATGCCGAACAGTTCACCTTGACCAACGGTTTGTGGCTGCGTTCTCCGGCGCGATGCAGCGCCTCCGCTACCAGTTCTTTACCCGTTCCACTTTCACCCGTGATGAGAACAGTCGTCTGAACATGGGCCAAAGCTTTGATGAGGGAATAAACCTTCTGCATCGGTCCGCTTTTGCCGATAATGCGATGGAACTGCCGATGTTCTTTGAGTTCCCTTTCGAGTTCCGCCACATGCGTATCATCCCTCAACACCATAACGACACCCGAGGCCATCCCATTAAGACCAATCAGAGGATATGTCCTTACGCTAATGACCCCTCTTGCACTATTGCCAGAGGTGCACTCGATGCGGTCTGCCTCGACGGGTTCTCCACTTTTGATCGCCTCCGCAAGAATCTCGGCGCATCTTCCATTGCAGATTTCCCTTAAGGAACCAAAGGGTTTTCCTATGTCATCACGAGAATACCCAAACATGGTCATGGCTGCCTCATTAAACTCGATCACAACCAATTTCTCATCAACGGTTATGATGGCATCCCTGACGCTCCTGAAGATAGCCTCCAGGTTTGTGCGGTATCTTTCCTTTTCTTCATTTATGACCTTATACTTCAAGGCGGTTCGGGTGGCATGCAACAGGGACTGCTGGTTGATGGGCTTGGGTATGTAATCGAATGCGCCCAGGCGAATGGAGTCGGCAGCGGTCTCGACACCGGGATCTCCAGTGATCATGATAACCGGGCAGCGCAGACCTTTTGCCTTGATCTCGCGCAAAATATCGATTCCCGTCCCATCGCCAAGAATAATGTCGGCAAATACCACATCAAAGTTTGTCTCGTCTATTCGGGCCAAAGCTTCGGTGCAGGTTGCAGCGGTAGTCACGATATGCCCCGCGGCCCTGAGGAACCTTTCGAAGGTAAACCGGATCGATTCTTCATCATCGATTACAAGAATCCTCGCACTCATTCTACACCTGTTCACCGCTTTGGTTGGCCGGTAAATCCATTATGACCCGGGTAAATTCCCCCCTGACACTCTCGAAGCTGATGTATCCGCCATGATCCGTAATGATTCTTTGCGTGATATTCAATCCAAGACCGGTCCCTTTCCCGAAGGGCTTTGTGGAGAAGAACGGCTTCGTTAGCATGGAGATCTCATGAGCAGGAACTCCCACCCCCTGATCATAGAAGATAAGTCGCACATATGGGCGATCACTGATAGTCACTCTCTTACCGGTTATCTCTAAGCATTTATTTTTATGTCTTCCAGGATACTTCTCGTTTAAGGCGTAGCGCGCATTGTTTATGATATTGATAAAACACTGCTGGATCTGCTGAAAGTTGGCATGGACCTCGGGAAGGTCGTCGTGAAGATTGATTCTCAAATCGATGCCTTCCTTCCGCATTTGCGCCTGAGTTAGAATAATGGATTCTTCCAGAACGACGGGGACGGGCGTGGACTTTTTTTCTTCTCGCCCATCTCGCGCATACGAGAGCAGTGTCTTTACGATACGCCCGATACGCTCCCCTTCCTTCACAATGCGCTCTCCGATATCTTTTTCCATGCTCTCGGGGTTGCACTCATTTATCAGAATTTGACCATAGTTTATGATGCCTGTGATGGGATTGTTGATTTCATGAGCAACTCCGGCGGCTAGTTCCCCCAGTGAGGCCAAATGAGCTGCCTGCATCGCTTCTGCCTGCATCGCCATTTTTTCGGTAATATCACTTACCAGGAGGAGCACGCTGCTGACCGTGTCGGCCTCCTTGACCGGGAACGCTCTTACGTCGAGTACTGCCCCATTATGGGTTACGACCGCAACTTCCTTTTCAGCCGTATCGAAACATCTTGTTATCAGGCTATCCTCAGAGGAAGCGGAACGATTATGCAACAGCTTATAACAGTATTGCCCCACCACATCCGATACCATCTCATTCAAATCCAAAGCTCTTTCACCATTTGTCCACAATACCTCCATTTCGGCAGAGAGCAGAATCAAGGTGTCGCTGATGGCATTGAGAAGGGTTTGGAATTCCTGCGAAAGTTTCCTAAACTTCCTTTCGTTCTCGCTGAGTTCGGCCGTGCGCTCCTCTACCTTTATTTCCAACTCGGAATGAACCCTGCCAAGCTCCTCTTCGGCCTCTTTCCTGATCGATATATCCGTTACCGAGGTCCTGCAAAACTCGGAGCCATCGCCATTCAGCACTCGAATACTGTCAAATTGCACATAACGTTCAGGGCCGCTCGCTCTTTGCAGTCTCAATTCACAGGTCCCCCGTTCTTCGGTTCTATAAACCTGATCGAAGTGCGACCGAAGCTTGCCTCTGTCCGGCGCTGCTATGTATAGCCAAAGAGGGGTGTTGATCAGGCGGCCTCTTTCAATGCCAAGCTGGCCGGCAAAGGTGAGATTGACTTCCAGGATGAGGCCATCTCTATTCGAAGTGACGTAGCCCACCGGCGCAAAATCATAGAGATCGGAATATTTTGCCAGCGATTCGCCGAGTTGCTCCTGGGCCTTACGCAACTCTTCGTTCTGCATCTCCAGTTCGAT
>DBMI01000033.1 GCA_002298165.1 Desulfarculales bacterium UBA702 | reverse complement strand
AGCCTTGGCCACTTGAGCTGGAGTCGCTATGCCGCGGCTACCTTTTATGCATCTCGTCAACTACCAGGCCTCCGACGGCCCCGGCCGCCGCGCCCGCGGTAACGCCGACGATGATTGGCGCGCCTATTATCGCCGCGGCGCCTGCCCCGGCAGCAGTACCCAGCGCACCTCCACTCAAGACCCGCTGTTCGCGGGGGCTCATGCCGGCGCATCCGAAAATTCCGGCCATCAGTATGACTGCAACCACTCCCTTGAGGAACTTCCTCATGCTATCCCTCTCCTTCGATTTTGCCGCTGCTTATGATCGGCGGGCCGGCAAGCCTGCCCTGCGAACATGCTGCTTGCGGCCTAGGCACTTGCAGGCATTGCCGTACAGCTTCCATCCAAAGCACAACCCCTGATTATTTTGGCCAGTTCACTGAGCTGAAAGGGTTTTTCCATATAGCACGAGATTCCCATCTTGAAGGCTTCCCGCTTTATCCGTGAATCGAGGCATCCTGTCATCAGCACAAAGCCGGTTTCCGGATACCTGGACGCCACAAATCGGAATAGATCCAGCCCTGATTCGCCTGGCATGTGCAGGTCGGAAACAACCAGGTCATATCCTGAATTTTTCAGACAATGCCGGGCCTGGGCAACGCTGTGCGCATTGTCGCAATCAAACCCGCACGCTTCCAGGTATTCGCCGATCAAAAAGATCAGCTCATCATCGTCATCAACTAACAGGACTCGGGACATGACAGAAATCCTTTCCCGCGGATTGCCCGCCGAATCGTTCATTTTCGTCCGGTTTCAGAACGGAGAAGGCAGCCTGCTCCACCCCTCAATCAAAACGTAAATGAGGTATACGGTTACGCAGAGATACAAGAATGGATTAATCAATTCTTTGGTCATTGGTCTTTCCCCTCTTGATCTCCATGCTGCGGATTGCCCCTTAAAGGACTCTGGAGCTAATCCAGTTCGATTGCCTTGCGACCATATGGTTGCAACGGCTGTGCCAAGGAGAGAATCGTTGCAGGCTCAGGATTCGAGGATTCGGAAAAGCAGGATGTGTAGGCATTGACCTACATTAATGAATGGATGTAAAGACACCATGGAAAGCAAGGAGCGCTCGTTTACATGGGGAATGCCGGTGATAACGCAAGGATTGAGTATAACCGCTCGTGGAAGAGCGGCCTAAGTGTGGTGAAGGGAGAATAGGCGCGGATGGCCTTGAAAAAAGCGAAACGCAAAAAATTCAGCGCCGGGATTGTTGGGCTTCGCTCCGCAAAGGGAGTTCGCGAGTATTACTACTCTCGAGACTCAACCCAAACCAAAACCCCATTGCTCCGCGCAACCCGCAACCCGCAACCCGCAACTGGCAACAAGCAACTGGCAACCCGCCCTCTCATCTCTTGAAATCGGCCGGACTGAGGTTGTACTTATGGAGCAGCTTGTAGAACTCGGCTCGGTACCTGCCGGCAAGCGATGCGGCCTTCGACACGTTTCCCTGAGTTTCAGTCAAAAGCTGGGTCAGGTATGCCCGCTCGTGCTCTCTTCGGGTTTCATCGAGTGGCATGATCCTGCGCTTCTCGTGCGTCTCCTCCATTCCGATAAAGAGGCTGTCGGCGGAGATTACCGAACTGGTCGAGAGGGCAACGGCTCTTTCCACCAGATTTGCCAACTCCCGCACGTTTCCCGGCCAGCGATGGAGCATTAGGCGCTGCATGGCCTCAGGGGAGAAACCCTGGATATCCTTTTTCATCTCGCGTTTAAAATGCTCGAGAAAATGTTTCGCGAGTAGCGGGACGTCTTCGATGCGCTCTCTAAGGGGGGGCAGAAAAATAGGGATGACGTGAATACGGTAATAGAGGTCCTCCCGGAATTTGCATTCCTGGATTGCTTTTAACAGATCCTTGTTGGTGGCGGCGATCAGGCGAATATCTACTTTTATTGGATTAATGCCGCCGACGGGATAGAATACGCGGTCCTGGAAAAATCTCAGGAGCTTTACCTGGAGTGTAAGGGAAAGTTCCGCGATTTCGTCCATGAAAAGGGTGCCGCCGTCAGCTTGCTGGAGCAGCCCTTTTTTAGGTTGATCGGCCCCGGTAAAAGCGCCCTTTGAATGCCCGAAAAGTTCGCTTTCGAGAAGTCCTTCGGGTATTGCCCCGCAATTTATTGCGATGAACGGGCCCTTTGCGCGATTGCTGCTGAGGTGAATGGCCTTGGCCATCAGTTCCTTGCCCGTACCGCTTTCCCCGTAAATACAGGCAGTAGATTCTGTTGCAGCGACCTGCGCCACCTGGTTTAGGATCCGCTGCATCTTTTCGCTGGATGCAATAATGTTGTCGAAGTGGTAGCGCTCGCGCACCATGTGGCTGAGGCGGTGGACCTCCTCCTTCAGCCTCCCCAATTCCAGGGCTTTCTCCAGCCTGTGCAGGAGGTCTTTTGCTTCGAAAGGTTTGGTTAAAAAGTCGTAGGCCCCCTTTTTCGTGGCTTCCACCGCACGCTCGATCGTTCCGTAGGCAGTGAGAATTATCACCGGCAGATGCGGCTGAATCTTAAGCAGGTTTTGCATCAGTTCAATACCGTTCATATCCTCCATCTGGAAGTCGAGAACGGCAGCGCAGAAGATATCCTGGACGGCGCACGAAACAGCCTGCTCGCCCCCGGTTGCCAAAGTGACACAATATCCGGCCCCCTCGAGGCGAGCTTTCATGAGAGTCAGCAGCCCGGGATCATCATCCACGACAAGGATTTTCTTTTCCATAATCAGCCTTTTAATAGGGAAGACGACGTTGTTTCTTCTCGATCTCGATGTCTATTTGCCGGGAGCGTTCCAGTTGTCTTGTAAGTTCCTTTATGGTCTCATCCTTGTTCCGGATCTCATTTTCAAGCTGCTGACGGTCGGGATCCTGCATCGGGCTCTCCTGCATAATTTCGGCCTGCCTGGAGGCATCTATGGCTTTTAAATCCTCGCCGACGAATTCTCTCCTTGAATCTTCACCCGTTAATTCCTTCGACTTTGCATCCTCGCGTGAGGCGCGCTTTTTCGTATCCTTGCGGGCGTTCTTCTTCATAATATCTATCCAGATACGTGCCTGGTAAGTCCAGGGACTTTCCGGGGCGCCTTTAACCATGTCTTCGAAATAAAGCTGAGCCCGAGCGGGGTTGTAGTACGGACTCTTCGAATATGAATAAAGGAAGCAGATGTTAAAGAGTGCCATTGCACATTGTTGCGGGTCCGTGCAGGTTTTCAGGATATTTTGATTTTCCGCCAGGAAAGCGGAGTAGTTGCCGTTTCGCATTACAGCTTGCGGCGGAAATAGCGGTAGTTGCTGGACTACCGGCTCAGGTTGTTTTTCGGCATTTGTAGACATACAGCCAACAGAACAAACTATAACGATGCAGGCCGTGGCCCGTAGTAAGCTTTTTAAGATTCCGCAATGCATTGCAATGAACTCGCTTTGGATGAATTCTTGTCGGCCGAAGCCGCAAGCTGTTCCACGCCGGGAGAAATCGGCAGGGTGAAGCAAAAAACTGAACCGCTTCCCAGTTCGCTTTCCGCCCAGATCTTTCCCTTATGTGCTTCGATTATATGCCGAGCTATGGCCAACCCAAGGCCCGTGCCCTGGCCGCCTTTCGATTTGCTGGTGGTGCTTTGATAAAAATGTTTGAAAATATTTTTGATCTCACCCTTCGGAATTCCCGGCCCATTGTCATAGACCCTGATTTCAACCTCTCGTGCCTGGTGAGGGTTGAAGCCTTTCAGAGAAGCTTCGATGCGTATCGTTCCGCTCTCAGGAGAAAATTTGAGCGCATTGCTCAAAATATTGTCCATAACCTGCTGAATCCTTCGCTCATCGGCGATCAGTACAGGAATTCGGGGGTCGATCGTGGTTTGTACGTCAATTTCCCGTTTGCGCGCAATCAGGTCCACTGCGCGGACGCTGTTCTCGATAACTGTTCCCAGGTCGCACGGGGCGAATTCATAGTCCATCATTTCGGCTTCCATTTTCGAGAGGTCAAGAATGGAAGTAATACTATGGAATAGCCGCTGGCTATGGTTTCGCACGATTTCGAGGATTTCGCGCTGATTTGTCGTGAGCGGCCCCGGTATGCCTTCGAGAAGAAGAGCGGTACCCTCGCGGATTGCCGTAAGGGGCGTGCGCAGCTCGTGTGAGACATGCGCGGTAAAATCTGCCTTCAGTCGATCCAGGTGCTCGAGTTCCTCGGCCATATTCCTGAACGCCGCCGCCAGTTCCTCAACTTCCCGTGGGCCCTTTATCATGACCGAGCGGTTGAACTCGCCCCGTCCAACGTGGCGCATCTCCTCGGCAAATTCTTTAAGAGGCCGGCTGACCCCGCGCGCGTGCCGAAAGGCCAGAAAAAGCGCCCCGGCAATACCGAAGAGGGTCAGCCAGAGCATGACTTCAGCGGCATTGGTCGCATGGTCCCTCGACATTTCGGTCTTTGTGGAGGCTTGCTGCTCACGCATTCGAAGCAGTTCGTTTGCCCGTTCTATTATACCTTCGGTCATTCTTGACCTGGTTTGCTCCGAACCCGCTTTGCCCGATATGATGCTTTCTATTTCCACGGAATAGAGATTATGGAAAATGCCTATTTCCGCGAGCAGTTCCTTTTCGCGGTCCGTGGTTATGAGAGCGGCTATTTTTGAAAGAGCGTCATCAAAATCGCTTCTGCTCTTTGTATATTCCTCATGAAAAGAGAAATCCTGCATCAGCAGGTACTTTTCACCATTTCGCATTTCGGCCAAAAAAGACTGGAGAAGCCTTTTTTCTTCGTTGATGCACTGGGCATCAACAGTGAGAACGTCGATATTCAATTTGGATACTATGTGGAGCTTGGCAAGCCCGTAGAGGCTAACAACGAGAATAAGCGCGATCAATGTGCTTTGCGCGAGCATGACCCGTGAGAAAATGCTAAGACGCATATCGGTTCGATCCGGGTTGAATTATGATACTCGATACTCCGACCGCCATGGAAGGCCGCTCTTCTTGGTGCCGCCGAGGCCCATCCCTGTTCGGGCGCCCCTTACCGGAATACGGCAACTGAAAACACCCATCTTTAATACCTGATTTGGTACTAAAGATCCCCGCCCTCTTTTCCAGAATCGTGCCAACTTCCGGATCAATTCAGCCACTCGGTATTTTGTTATCACACGCCGATTAAGGCACTTCAAACCGAGTGCCAGCCAAGGTTTCGGGACTGAGGTGCAGGCATATCCCTGCAGTCGGTGTAGTAAATATCCTACATACCTTCAAAAGACAAGTAGCGGAGGGAATTTTTGCGGGTTGCGGGTTGCGGGTTAGAGGTTGCGGGTGGCAATTCCCGGGCACTAGAACTTTTTCAGCAGCGGCAACAAAGACCTGAACTCGTCGGTTCCAGCCCTGTTGAGCAATTCGAAAATAATCATCTCTGTTGAGCTGATGACAGCCCCTGCCCGATCAAGTCGCCGCAGCCCGGTCTCCAAATTTAGAACGCTTCGCGATGCAACGCAATCAGATGCGACATGGACCTGATAGCCAAGATTCAGTGCTCCTACTCCGGTGTGGAAAATACAGACATGAGTTTCAATGCCGGCCAAAAGCACCGTTTTGCGGCCTGTTTTCAACACCGCTTCGGCAATAGATCTATTTTCAAAGCAATTAAACTCCATCTTGTCGATAAAGCAGAAATCCGGGATTTGCCCAGTCAGCTCAGGTATAAAACCGCCAAGTCTTTCCGAATTGTGAACCGAGCATAAAACGGGGATGCCGAAGACCCCCGCGGCGTCCAACAGGGCGGAGGCATTGAATGGAATACGATCGGCCCGCGCGCAAAGATCGAGCATCGATTTCTGAATATCGACCAGAAGGAGAATGCAGTCGTTGCGGTTAAGGAATTTCCCGTTTGGGTTCATTCTTGTTAAACCTCCCTGTTCTCCACGCTCACGGTTGTGGGTTGAACCTAACGCATCTCGCGCGCTAATTCTTCGTAGAAATCCAGTGCTTCGGGGTTTGTAAGGGCCTCCCGATTGGTTACCTGCCTGCCGTTGAGCATGTTCGAAACCGAACTCTCCACCTTTTTCATATTGAAGGTATAGGGGATATCGGGTGCTTCAATAATCAGCTCCGGGACATGGCGCGGGGAGGCTTGAGCGCGCAGCGCGGTCTTTATTCGCTTCTTAAGATCATCATTCAGTTCATAGCCGGCCACCAGCTTGACGAAGAGCAAAATCCGCTGGTCGCCCTTCCAGTCCTGGCCTACCGCCATGCTGTCGGCAATTCCCTCGATCTGCTCGACAATATTGTATATTTCCGCTGGACCGATCCTCACTCCAGAGGGCTTCAGGGTAAAGTCCGAGCGGCCAAGAAAGGTTACTCCGCCCGAATCGGCGTGGAACACTACCCAGTCACCGTGCCGCCAGGCTTTGGGAAAGATGTCGAAATATGCCCTCCTGTACTTTTCGAAATCGGGATCATCCCAAAAATATATCGGCATGGAAGGAGCGGGGGCTTCGCAGACGAGTTCTCCTTCCTTATCAACCACTGGTTCTCCATTCTCATCGTATGCCTTTATCTTCATCCCCAGTGCCGGCCCCTGCAACTCACCCGCATAGACGGGCTGTATCGGGCTTCCGAGCGCAAAACATCCGTTGATGTCCGTGCCCCCGGAAATCGAGTTGAAGTGCATATCGGACTTGATCTCCTTGTAGACCCACTCGAAACCTTCCGCTGAAAGGGGTGAGCCGGTCTGGGACATAGCCCTCAGCGATGAGAGATTGTACGCTTTGCCGGGCTTTGCCCCGGTCGTCCTCAGGTAATTGAGGTAGCTTGCGCTGCAGCCGAAAACGGAGATTCGCTCATCTTCGGCCAGCTTCCACATGGCCTCCCAGCCGGGGTGGTTGGGATTGCCGTCGTAGAGCACAACGGTTGCGCCCACCGCAAGCGAGCTTATAAGCCAGTTCCACATCATCCAGCTCGGCGAGGTTATATAGAAGGCGTTGTCCTCTCGCTTGAGGTCCGTGTGAATTATCAATTCCTTGAGGTGATTGATGAGGACGCCCGAGTCCTGGACCATGCACTTGGGTTTGCCGGTGGTGCCCGAGGAAAACATTACATAGACGGGATGGTCAAAGGGGAGTTGCTCGAACTGTATCTCAGGATTGCTCCCGTCTAGGAAATCACCCAGCAGCACAGCTTTTTCCAGATTACTTAAATCCTTCCTGGCCAAAGCCGGCCGTGAATCTTTTCCGTCTGCGACATACGGTACGACTACTATTTTCTGCAGGGAAGGTATCCGTGCGGCAATCTTCTCGACATTTTGAAGAACGTTGATCTGTTTTCCCTTGTATAGCTGCCCATCAACAGTAAAAAGGATTTTCGGCCCGATCTGTCCGAAGCGATCGGATACGGCAAGCGCTCCGAGTTCCGTGCCGCATGATGACCAAACGGCCCCGACGCTCGTTGCCGCAAGCATTGCCGCGGCCGTCTCGATCGTGTTGGGCATGTAGGCCGCGATCCGGTCGCCCGGAACGATACCTTCGCGCCGCAGCGCCGCCGAAATGCGAGCCACCAGATCGTATAGCTCCCGGTAAGTCATGGTCTCGGTTTTCGTGTCCTCGCGCCTGAACACGAATGCAGGGCGGTCGTCTCGAAACCTCAGCAGGTTCTCCGCAAAATTCAGCCGTGCGCCGGGAAACCACCGTGTCCCCGGGAATTTGCCTAGATCTTCGACTACTTTGTCGTAGCCGCGCGATGACTTGATCTCGACAAAATCCCAAACCGCGGCCCAGAATTCCGGAATGTTTTCCACCGACCATTGATATAGACCTTTATAGCCGGTGAGCTTTAAACCATTCCTGCTATTGACGAATTCCATGAAACGAGTGATGCCGGCCCCCTCTATCCAACTGCGTGAGGGAACCCAAAGCGGTTTTCTCATACTTATCCCTTCAGCTTAACTGTGGAGATATGATCCCCGTGAGGCTGGCAAAGAGGAGCAACTCCGGGATCAAATTGTTACTGGCGCGCTGGAAGAAGAACAGTAACCAGGCGGATTACTCTACGTGGGTTCAGGAATCTTTTTCGTTTTGTTTTACAGTTTGGAGGCACCTGGAAGTTCACTATAAACATATGCGAGGTCTTGTCAAATAAGTGTTCTTGAAAAATGCCGAGATATTTCCGCCAAATATCAAGGACTGTATTGGTGTGGGTTGTGGTTGGGTTTTCCTTCCGCAGTTCATATCAGGGTTTATAATTAGGCACCCTCGACCCCAAAAAATGTCCAGGTTGAACAGCTATTTGGGCTGCCAATCACATGTGAGCCCCTCTATCTTGCGGAACTCTTCTGGGGCAATGTGCCCGCTAAAGACTGCCTGATAGACGGCAGGTTGACGTTTCTTCCGGGGCATTCTGTCCTGGCCCCTTCAACTTCGCGGTGCCCCAGGACATTTGTGCTCGGAATTTCGTAGTAGGCGGCCAGGGTCTTAAGGAGGTAATTGAGTGACTGGAGCTGGTTTGGGGTAGGAGTTTCGTCGTTGAAATTACCCACCAGTGCAATGCCTATCGATCTATCGTTCATGCCGGAGGCCTTGCAGTGCGCCCCGGATTGCTGGCGGATCCAGCGGGGAGACATTTCGATCTGCCCGTCACCTTTTCCCATTGTCCCGTTGTCGATCAGGAAATGATAGCCCAGGCCGTTCCAGAAGCCGCGGTCGCCGTGCGAGGCATTGAGGGCTTTGGCATTCCCTTTCCAGGTGGCGGTATGATGAATTATGATGTAACGCCATTGGCTGTTGCGGTAGAGGTTAACAACGTGGCGCAGCATGCGGGCATTCGGGATAGTGAGTCTTTGGCCCTCCTTCAGCCAGGCGCCTGGCTTTAACCCATTGGCACTGTAGATTGAATCCGCACTTACACCGTACATCTTGCTGATTCGCCAGACGGTTTCGAGCGGTCCTACCTCGTGGATGATTCCTTTTGGGCCACCGAGATAGGACATACTGCCTTCCACCACCTTAGGCTTTGAGGGAGCGCTCCGAGGACGCGACGGCGTTGATGATGACGATTGTGATGGCTGGGAAGGGTAGGCCGGCGTTTGTGGCGGCTGTAGATATGGGTTCGAATAGGTAGTGGTAGTCTCGCATCCGGTGCCCAGGGCGATAAGCAGCCCGAGCAATGAGAGCATGAATATCGGTCGAAATCGGATCGCCGGGCGAAAGTATCTCATAATGGACGCTAAGCCTTTATAAAAAAAGCCAATATTGGTCTTTAGCGGACCACATATTAGCCATCCTGCAGAGCTTTGCAAGCCCTTTCCGAGGTTCGCCCCGCCAGTGGCACGGCAGGCTGGAAAGCCCGCGCCAGGTACAAAATCCCCGGTGGAAAAACCTGCTGGAAGGAGCGGGTGTGGCCCTCAACCGATCATGGCCCTAGGCGCAATTGATTCTTAACGCCCGGATAAGGCTTCTGATATCTTTGCCGCTTTCTTAACCTCCATTATCGAGAGGATCGCCGCCGCCTCGTCCGGAGTCATTGTCGATACAATTCCCATGACGAGCTTATCGTCGAGATTTTCCATAAGCTTTGCGGCTTCCTTGGGTTTCATCGTTCCGTAGATTTTGGCAAGACCCTTGATCTTCGTATTCTGGACATCCTGCCTTTCGATTCTGAATGACTGGATTTCTTTCTGGATCGAGAGAAGCTCTTTGGTCTTTTGTTCGACTTCCTTTTCTATTTTTGAAAGACGCTCTTCTTTTTCCTTTAGTTGCTCTTCCTTTTTGCGAAGCTCATTTTCCCTTTGCTGGATAAAAGTAAGTGCTTCAGTCGGATTGCCGGCCTGGGCGGATTTTACATTCTTTGCCGATTTATCCGCGGGCGGTGTCGATGCAAACGATTCGGAAACCAGGCTGGAACCACTCCTATCGGCATCCCCGCCGGCGCGAGACGATTTTTCCTGACCTGCCATGGCCTCGTCCCTGCTCGGGGAAACAATCTCGGTGAATATAAAGTTCCCGGCGACAATTACCGCGAGCTTTACAACCAGGATCGCTATAATGGCGCACAGGAGAACGGAAAGCAGGCTTGGACGCAATCTTGGCTTTTTCATTTTTCTCCCCTTCCACCCCTGTTCCGGCAGCCTTTCATAATTGCGGACTCATCCAGTTTCTTTTGCTCCGCGCGGGAAACCTGGTAATTGTAGGCGTCCCGGTCTCTGGTTTCGATGCTTTCAAGCACCTTAACCTCCTTGTTGCACTCGATCATTTCGATCTGCCGCGCTTCAGCTTCCCTTGATGTTTTTTCCAATTCCTTATAAAGCTGAAGCAATTCTCGATCCAAATTGTCCAGATAGCTCCTAAAATAAAGGTAGCGCGGCGTTTCGATCCCCTTTTCCTGTTCGTGCTCGAAACTCAGCCCCTCGGAACGGATCTTTTCCCTGAGATCCTCAATCCGGCCGACAACGATCATGCGTTTCGCTTCAGCGGCTGCAAAGGCGGTTTGCGCCTCCCTGAACTTGAACTCCCTGTGCCGCAGAAGCGGCTTAAGACGAAATTTGAAAGCCATGAGATTACCATTTCACCCGGAACACTATTCAAAAAGTTCCTCAAGGCTGCGCCGCGAGCCCTCAATTGAGGAGCACTCCTCGACCGGCTGCCGCAAATATTCATTCACCCTGTCAATCATATCGATTGCGTAATCCGTATCCGGCCGGCTGCCCCTGACGTAGGCTCCGATTCGGATCATGTCTTCGCTTGCCTTGTAATCGGAAAGGACGCGAAAAAACTTTGTGGCAAGTTCTTTATGAATGGGGGAGAGGAGGCGGTCCGTCAATCTGCTGACGCTCCTGAGGATGTCTATTGCCGGGAAATGCCTCTTCTGGGCCAATCCCCTGTCCAGGACCATGTGTCCGTCAAGGATGGACCTGAGGGTGTCCGCTACCGGGTCCTCCATGTCGTCGCCTTCGACAAGCACCGTGTAAAGCCCCGTGATGGATGCGGACTCGAAATTGCCCGACCGCTCGAAAAGCCTTGGCAAAAGAGAGAATACGCTCGGCGTGTATCCTTTGGTGGTTGGCGGCTCGCCTGCCGCAAGCCCGATTTCACGCTGGGCCATCGCAAGTCGCGTAGCCGAGTCCATCATGAAGAGCACGTCGCGCCCGAGATCCCTGAAATACTCCGAGACGGCGCAGGCGAGAAATGCGCCGCGTATTCTGACAGTCGGTGGCTGGTCGGAGGTTGCCACTATGACAACCGATCTTTTAAGCCCTTCCGGGCCGAGATCGTTTTTTATGAATTCGTTCAGCTCCCTGCCGCGCTCCCCGATCAGGGCGATCACATTTACGTCAGCACCCGTGTAGCGAGCCATCATTCCGAGAAGCGTGCTCTTGCCGACTCCCGAGCCGGCAAATATTCCAATTCTTTGCCCTTTTCCGATAGGGAGAAGCGAGTTTATGGCCCGAACCCCAATATCGAGCTGCTCTGTTATTAAAGGACGCTCGAGTGGATTTGCGATTCTGCCCGTAAGCGGGTAAAAGGTGTTCGAAACAAGCGGCGCCCCACCGTCGATGGGCTGTCCGAGGCCATCGAGCACGCGCCCGAGCATGGATTCCGATACGATCACCGAGTTGGCGGCCTCGTGGACTTTAACCAGGCTGCCTGATTTTATTCCATCAATGTGGGTAAGCGGGCTAAGCTTTACTCGGCGGTCCTCGAAACCAACCACTTCGGCAAGAATCGGCTGCGTGCAACCCGGCTGCACGATCCCGCAGATATCGCCGGTTGCCGCGCAAAGGCCCTCGGCTTCGAGCAGGTTTCCGGTAAGCTGCACGATCTTACCGTATTTTTCCCTGAGCACGCAGGTATTCGGGTCGGGAAGATTAGCGCCCTTCAGTTGCAGATAATCGGTCTCATCCATTGGCAGCCGTCTCTTTGGGCTCGGAGGGCCCTCTATCTTTTAGAAGGTGGGCTTCCAGAAGCCGGAACTGGCTGTCAATTGATGCATCAAGAAGCTGAATGTCGCTCTCAATCCTGCATCCGCCCCGTTCCAGTTCGGCATCCGCCTTGACTTTCAGATGTTTGCCGTCTCTGATTAAAACCATATCGGCGCGTTTTTCCATGAATTCGATATCAAGCGGATGCAGATACAAGGTCAGCGTGCTGTGATCTTCGGCCTCGTCCAGAAGGGAGCTTACTATGCGGGCCACTATGCGGGGAGATGCGGCCAATTCGCCTTTTACAACCCGCCTGGCGGCCTTGATGCACGTTATCACGAACCAGTTGCGGTAATCCTTGTACACGTGGGCCGGAATTTCTTCCAAACTGGCTGCAATGCGCTCGATCTGCGCCTTAATTACCTGAATGGTTTTCTGGCCATATTCCAGGCCGTCCCGCTCTCCCTGGGCAAAGCCTTTCGCGTATGCGTCCCTTTCGATTTCCTGGCCCATGCGTTCAAGTTCAAGAAGCTTTTTGCGATAAAGTTCTTCGGGGCTCGGTTCGGGCTCATTGAGTTCGGATTCGCACAGCCCATCGTCAAGGGAGTTTTCAGCCCCGACAGCCCCGTTTTCGATTACCGGGAACCCAAAAGTGGATACTGTTTCATCCGTCTGATTTTTCAGCAGGCTAGACGAGCATTTCACCGGCGTCTTTCCCAAGTATGAGTTTTCCTTCTTTTTCGAGCCGTCGCGCTACATTGAGTATCGATTGTTGTGCGGCTTCCACTTCGCTCAGGCGCGCCGGCCCCATCATCGACATATCCTCCTGGAGCATCTGTGCGGCACGTTGCGACAAGTTCTTGAACATCTTCGTCTTGAGGTCTTCCGAGGCAGTCTTGAGGGCCAATGTGAGTTCTTCGTTCCTGATCTCCTTGAGAAGCTCGCGTATGCCCTGATCGTTCACCTGCACAAGGTCATCGAAGACGAACATCATTTTTCTGACCTTTTCGGCCATATCCGAGTCGGATTCTTCCAAGAACTGGAGAATGTTATCTCCGGTGCGGCGGTCGCAGTGGTTGAGAATTTCGGCGACTACACTGACGCCGCCTATCTGTTGACCCCGTTTGCCAATCGACATCAGCTCCTTTTCGAGCACTTCGTCGACTTCCTGGATCAAATCGGGCTGGACCGTCTCGAGGTTTGCAATCCTTGTTATTATTTCGTACTGGAGGTGCTCGGGAAGGTAGCCTACCACCTGGCTGGCCTTAAAGTAGCCCAGGTGAGAAATAACGATGGCAATGGTTTGCGGATGCTCGCCCTTTATGAAGCCTGCCAACAGCTTGGGGTCGATGTCCTTGAGGTGCTTGAATGGCAGCTTCTGTTTTTCTTCTTCGATTTTATCGATTACCGCCTTCGCCTGATCACTCTGCATGACGCTGGGAAGCAACAGCCTCACAAAATCATCGCCGGCGACGTTAATCCCGCCTTCGGTGCGAAACTGGGTGGTAAATTCCTGGAGCAGCTCATCGGCGGTATCCTTCCTCACTCCCTGGACATTGGACATGTGCAGGCTCAGCTCTTTTATTTCCTCTGTCGAGAGCTTTTTGAGTATGAGCCTGGAGGACTCCTCGCCCATTGCAAGCAGGGCTATTGCAGCTTTCATCGGACCGCTCAGTTTTTGTGTATTGACCGGCTTCCCCATAGTGCTAGACCTCATCCTTTAGCCAGGATCTAATTATTTCGGTTGCCTTGTCCGGATTGTGCTTTACAAGCGCGGAGGACTGTTTTCGAATCGAAAGCTTGGGATTGGGTTCGTCAAGCAAGAGGGCGGATAACTGTTCCTCGATCCCCTGCTGCGGCGCCGGTAGTCTTTTGATATCGTCCGCAACTTCTTTGAATTTTTTCATAAGCGGCTTCACGACAAATATCAGCAAGAGAATTATAAGGACCGCGTTGATGATGACCTTCTGATAACTCTTGGCTATTTGCAGCCACTTGTTCTCCGACTGGACCATTTCCGAGCCCGCGGCATCGGAAGCGAACGGAATGTTGGATACTGTTATCTGATCTCCACGGGTATCTGAATAGCCGACCGCCTTTTTTACGAGATCCTCGATAGACTTCATCTCCTCGGCCGTCCGGGCGATGTATGCAGGCTTGGCCTTGGCGTCGCCCTTATTCTCGTAACGGCCGTCAACTATCACCGCAACGGAGACTTTTTTGACATTTCCGGGCATCTGGACAATTTGCCTGCTGGTCTTGTTGATCTCATAGTTTACGACTTCGCGCTGGCGATTGAACAGCTTCCCGGACTTGCCAGTTTCGGTAGTAGTAGTCTGTGTCGAGTTGCTCTGGAGAAGCTTGCTGTCCAGGTTGATCGGACTGTCGGGATTTCCCTTGGCCGCCGGCTCTTTTCCATCGTTGGCCTCTATGCTTCGCTGCTGGCTTCTTATAACGGCGCTGTCCGGATTGAAGGTTTCCTCGGCAATTTGGACCTGGTTCAAATCAATGTCGAGATTTACCCTGGCAAGCACCTTGTTGGCCCCGAGCACCTGTTCGAGCATTGATTGGACCTTCTGGCGCATGTCCTCTTCCATCTTCTGCTTGCGCTCGAGTTGGGCATTGGATGCCTGTACCGACTGTTCGCCGGCGTTTTTCTTGAAAAGCACCTGTCCGTCGGTGCTCATGACGGTTATGTGGCTCTCTTCGAGCCCCCGTACGGTTGCCGCGACGAGGTGGACGATACCCTGGAGCTGTTTCTGTTCTATCCGTGTTCCCTGGCGCAGCTTGAGCACGACTGCCGCGCTGGGTGGCTTCTGATCATCTTTGAACAGGCTCTCTTCGGGCATGACCAAGTGAACCCGGCTCTCCAGCACCTCGTTCATTCCATTGATCGTTCGTGCCAGCTCTCCCTGCAACGCCCGCTGGTAATTGATTTTTTGCACGAATTCAGTGCTTCCAAGCTTTTGCTGGTCGAAGATTTCGAAGCCGGAACCCGCTCCCTTCGGGATGCCTTCGGCGGCAAGATTCAGACGGGTCTCGTAGACCTGCTCCCTGGCCACTTCTATGTTTCCGTCGTTAACCTTGTATGGGACCTTTTTGGCTTTGAGTGCCTGGCTGATTTCGCCCATGTCGGATTGGGACAGTCCCGAATAGAGCACCGTATAATCGGTCCTGTTAGCGACGTAGACCAGAAAGACCAGCGCGCCTATGAAAATGGCGGCGCCTCCGAAATAGGAGATTCTCTGCGGGACCGTGAGGCCCCCGAAGTATTCGCGTAGTCTTTGTAGATAAAGCTCGAACTGGTTCATATCGGCAGGCCCGTTTCGCTAGTCTAGAATTGCATCCGCATCATTTCATGGTACGCATCGATGGCTTTATTGCGAAGCCGGGTAAGTAGTCTCAGCCCGACGTCAGCCTCCTCGAGACGTATCATTGTCTCATGGATGTTCGTGGCTCCTTTGACGGCACCTTCCGTCATCGCCTGATCGGCCCCTTGCTGCAATTGCTCTACTTCGGCAACCTTCGATTTTAGCTGCTCGGTGAAGGAATCCGTTTGTGGACCGGCCGGCTTCTTCACCTGGGTAGCTTCCTGGGCGAGATTTCTCATCAACGGGTCGATACGCATTTGCCCTCTCCTTTACTATTTGGCGCCAATGTCAATGGCTTTGAGTGCAAGCATCCTGGCGGTTTGGAGCGCGGCCAGGTTAGCTTCGTAGGACCTGCTTGCATTGACAAGGTTTGCCATTTCTTCGACCGGGTTAATGTTGGGCATCTGCACCATTCCGTTGGCATCCGCGTCCGGGTGCCCCGGGTCATAGACCTGCTTGAAGTCGCGCTTATCGGGAAGAATGTCCGCCACTTCGACTGTTTCCGCGCCTTCATCCATTACCGATGAAAGCTGCTCGGCAAATCCACCGGCGGGCGTGCTTTCGTAGACAACCGTTCTACGTGCGTAAGGGGTGCCGTCTGCCGTCTTCGTGGTATTGACGTTGGCGAGGTTCACCGAGAGCACATTGATCCAGGTGCGGTTTGCCGTCAGCCCGGATGCACTGATCTTCATAGAGGAATCAAAATCCATCATGCGCCTCCGTCATTTATGGCCATTTTCATCATGGTGAACTTCTTGTTCAGCATGCTCACCATAAATTGATATTCGATGCTGTTGCGGGTAAGCTTCACCATCTCATTGTCGAGGTCCACCGGTCCCGATTCGCTGACTTCCGGAGTTTTCATCGCCTGTACCGGATTTTCCGGCGCAATGTGAGATCCATTGGACCGGACCATCTGCAGGACCTGTTCTTCGAGAGACTCGCGAAGGGCATTGTCAAACGAGACTTCCTTCGCGGAGTAGCCGGGCGTATTGATATTGGCCAGGTTGCCCGAAATCAGTTTCTGGTTGAACGAGTTCAGGCTAAGGCGGTCCTGGATCATTTTGGCCGTCTTGTCGAATATTATGGCGCTGCTCATACTCAAAAACTCCTTTGCTGAGGTTCAGCCAACTGATGAGCAAATCCCGTACCATTTGCAGCCAGAGGCTGAAAGGTTGCAAAAGCTTGTTCAGCGCCGGTCCGCCAATACACATGGGAGTCTTTCTCATCCACACGGGGCTGCCGGGACAAAGAAATGACGTGGGAAGGGAGTCATGGTGAGGTCAAAGTATTGACGAAAAGGTGCGACAGGCCAAAAAATACTCTACCAGATTTTATTTTTGCAGGGATCGGCGGTGAGGTGGAAACGGGTTTACAGGGCATTTGCGTTGCAGCCCATTAGCCGCTTAACTCACCTGATGTCGAAAATGGATACATAGAACAGGGCGTGAAGGGCGATGCTAGACCCCCAGGGTTTGGCGGTATTCGTTAAGTTTGTTGCGGAGCGTGCGGACGCTTATACCCAGGATTTCGGCAGCCCTTGTGCGATTCCCCTCGCACGAGCCGAGTGCCTTGTGGATCATCATCTTCTCGATCTCGGAAAGGGGCATGAGCGCCACATCCGATGTAAACGCGGCGGGCTCCTCTTCGCCGGGGTCAAGGATTATGCTCTCGGGATCGATGACCGGCGAATCGCAGATAAGCACAGCCCGCTGGATAATGTTCTGCAGCTCGCGAACATTTCCGGGCCACGGGTGCTCGCGCAATTTCCTGAGCGCTTCCGGTGCAAGCCCGGCGGTGCACTTCCTGTTCTCCGAGCTGTACTTTTCGAGGAAGAATTGCGCAAGGGGTGCAATATCGACCGGTCTTTCGCGAAGGGGCGGAATGCGCAGGGGAATAACATTCAGGCGGTAGTAGAGATCTTTTCTGAACCTTCCCTCCCTCACCTGGTCCTCTATCCGGATATTTGTTGTCGCAACTACCCGCACGTCAACCGGAACCGGGTACTTCCCGCCGAGCCGGTCAACTTCGTTTTCCTGGAGCACCCTTAAAAGCTTGGCCTGAAGATGCAGTGGGATCTCGGTAACTTCATCGAGCAGGAGGGTACCGGTATGGGCAAGTTCGAATTTGCCTTCCCTGTTTCGGATCGCACCCGTAAAGGCCCCTTTTTCATAGCCGAAAAGCTCGCTTTCGAGGAGCGTCTCGGGCAGAGCGGCACAGTTTAGGGCTACGAACGGTTTATCGTTGCGCCCGCTTTGCTGGTGAATGTAGCGGGCAAAAAGTTCCTTTCCGGTACCGCTTTCACCCTGGATGAAAACGGTGGCGTTGCTGGGAGCTATTTTTCTGGCAAGTCCCTTCAAAGTGCAGACGACGGGGTCCACCGAAATTATGGGATCGTCCGCGGAACCCGGATCAGCCGCCGAAGCTACGCTTCCAACTACTTGCGGGACTTTCCCCGCCTCGATCATCTCGATAACCTTCGAAAGGCGTTCCATCGGGAAGGGCTTGGTCCAGAAATCATATGCCCCTTTCTTTACCGCTTTTATCGCGTCATCGAGTCTGGGCTTTTTTGTCATAACTATGACCGGGACAGGCGGGTCGAGGTTCTGGGCCGTTTCGAGAAAGTCGATTGCCGGGGCTGGATTTCCGTTCAAGTGCAACAGCACCAGGCCGGGGGATTCCTTTTTCACCATGTTCTTTGCCGATTTGGCCGAGTCGGTGATAAAACACAGGTGCCCGTGCTCTCTGAGGAATGCGGAAAGAGTTCGAGCATCCGAAGAATCTGTTTCAATGAGAAGAACGTTCATCCTGTAGTCCGGCATTCCATCGAGGAAATCTCTCCATCTCGCAAATGACTTTTGATGCTGGGTATACCGCGATACTTCATCAAAAGAGTCTCTTCCTCAACGCGTCTGGTTCTGCGTCATCTGGATCGAATTAAGCTGCTGTTCGGCAACCGCCGACCAGAACGCGCTCTGCGCTCCTACAAGCTGGTTGAGGTTCTGCACGGCTTTTTCCGGCTGTCCGGCGGCAACATAGAGCTTTGCCGTTTCATAGAGCAGCTCATTTGCCCGCTCATCGACAGCAAAGTGCAGTGCCTTTTCCATCATCTCCGCCGCCTTGGCGTATTGTTTCAATTCACCGTAACAGTTGCCCAGGAGCACCAGGATGGCTCGCCGGCCGTCATTGTCGTCAGGCTTGAGGCGCTCAAGCCCTTTCTGCAGGACCGGTATCGCTTCGTCGAACTTTTTAAGCTCCATGAGGGTCTGTGCGTAGCTTTGAAAAGAGTCAGGCTCGCAGAGGTCAAATTCCTTCTGTTTTTGCAGGACCTTGCTGAAGTTTTTCAATGCATCCGCGGTCTTGTGGTCGCGAAAGGATAGGTGCCCCATTATTTCGGATTTTTTGCCATCCAGTGACTCGGACTGGATCTGCCTGCAAAACTGCGAGGATTTGTCATAATCACCCATTCGAAGCGTGTAGAGCGCGCATTTGAGAAGTTGATCCTCGTTCTTTTTCTGGGCTTTAGCGAAAATTCTGTCGTAGATCTGCAGCGAGTTGGCGTAGAACTTCATCGCGGCATAACTTTCCGCGATTCTTTCCATCACTTCCTGGTTTTGCTGCATCGATTCGAGGATTCGCCTGAACCTGTCGTGGAGCTGTATTACTCCAAGATAATTTTGATCGGCGTAGTACTTTTTGACCAGCTCTTTAAGGACTTTATCCCGGAGCGCCGCCATCTCATTGCCGTTGGACGAAATTTCGGCGCTGCTCTGGAAAGCTTCGTCCAGAAGTTCCAGGCTGCGGTCGAGGGAGCCCTTTTTCCAGTTAAGCGTGGCAAGCTTATACAAAACCACCCTCTTGAGGCTGGGTGAGAGGTCTTTTGCGCGAAGCTCATCGTAGATTTTCATGGAATGATGCTCGTCCAATCGCTCCATCAACTCCGCCTGCCTCACTTTTCCGATAAGATCCCCTTCCGAGTCAGTGTAATACCTCCCCATAAACGCGTATAACTTGTTTGCCAGGCCTGTTTCCCCCTGGACGAGAAAGATTTCGGCCAGTTTTGCGTAAACCAGGTCCTGCTCGGGGGCGCTCTGCTGTAAATTTAGATATCTCAGCAGATGATCCCTGCTCTTGTCATAGGCCCCCAGGAAAAATTCAGCCTCCCCGACCAGGCGCATCAAATCCGGTTTTACAGTGTAGTAGTCGGGGTCGGTGCCCGCGCATTGACTAAACATGTCCAAGGCTTCTTTTGGTGCGCCGAGCAGGAGGAATTCCCTGCCGAGTTCAAAATACGCGGCGGACTTGTCGGACTTATCAGAAGAGGTTCGCACTGCAGCGCGGAATGATTCCATTGCCTCCAAGTAGGCTCGCTTCTTGTTCTGTATGTCGCCCAGGCCCAGCAGGCTTCGCGATACCGGCGGCTGGTCCGGCCATTCCGATATCACCTGCCGGAAAGTCTTTTCGGCCCTGGTGTAATTTCCCATGCTCCAGAATGCGAGCCCTGTCCTGTAGAGTGCGAGCGGCGCTCCCGAAGTCTTTGGCCCTGATTTCAGCGCCGCGGAGTAGGCATCGATTACTTCCGAAGCACAGAGAACGAGATTTCGACGGCAACCCTCGAACAGGTCGTCTGCAATCGAGTAAAGGGTCGCTGTCTTCTCGTCGGCTTCCACGAAAGGCTGAGATTTAGCTATTGGGCGCTCCAGTAAGTTGTCGCCCCTTTTTTTGTCGTCGGCCTGGAGAAGTCCTTTCAGGCTTGACGGTGCTTTCGATCCGAACAGCTCCTCTGTTTCTATCCTTTTGACGATTTCCGCCTGGCCAGGTTTATCCTTTTCTTTTTCCTGTGGCGGTTCAGCAGGGGGAGCAACCGGCTCGGCGGGTTTGGCCCTCGCCGACGTTATTTCCAATATCAGAGTGTACCTGTCTTTCTTCTTGCCCGGGGTTACCGTTTGGGAGACAGAAACATTCTTTTCCCGAAAAACAACTTCGAAAAATCCGCTTTCTCTTCGAAACAATACCTCTTTGGCCAACGATGAAGCCTCGGTTATTCTTCTGTCAGGGAATTTGGCGGTAATCTGTTCGAAGAAAACGGATATGCCGCTCTCGGATGCGGGACCGATTTGCTTGGGGCGAGGTCCTTCCGCGTCAAAAATCAGACGGGTCACGCCGCCCTTAAATGATAGCCGCATGTCCAGAATTCGTGTGCCTCCAGCCCCCAGTTCATTGGCTCGGGCCGGTGCCCAGGCCAGCATGGCGATAGCCAGTCCCATCAAAATGTGCTTGAATGTTAGGTGCAATCTGAACATATGAACGCCGCCATTCCGAGTCGTTTGGGTCGTTGATTTCAGTTCGGAAATGAATTGAGCAAGGGATATGCCAAGAAACGGGGATATCCGGGGATTTAAAGGATTTCAGGATTTCAAGGTGTTCACTGATCGAAATGGGTTTTGAACTTTAGATGAAAATAGGGGAGAAGTGAAAACCTCTCCCCTATGTGCCTGAACCTGGAGCACATTTAACTAAACCCTGCCCATTCCGTACGCAGAACCGGAAATTGAGCCGGCTTATTGTATTACGTGCGGGTCCCCGTTCGACTACGACCCCAGAAAAGCGATACGATGAAGGCAATGAGGAAAATAAAGAACAAGACCTGAGCGATCCAGGTAGCTGTTCCCGCAATTCCACTAAAACCGAAAATACCCGCAATTATCCCTACAATCAGAAATGCTATTGCCCATGCAAGCATTGTTACTCACCTCCCCAGAGCTTGAAATCACATATTTCTCAAGTTGTTACGTTAATATTTTTATAAGTAGTATCGGCATATTGTCAATAAATAGCGAATGCCTGTTCTATTCACATTACAATAATTCTAACTAATGTTGTGGGCGTCCATGGCAATGGCTTGTTACTTGATCGGAAGATGAATTGTGCTAGACTGCCTGACCATGAAAACGGTTGTGGAAAATCTGGCAATGGTCCGGCATCGGATCGAGGCTGCGTGCTCTAAGGTCGGGCGTGATCCTGCCGGGGTAGAGCTGGTCGGCGTCACCAAAACTGTTCCGGTTGACCGGATACGGGAAGGGGTCGAGGCCGGCCTGACAATCCTCGGGGAGAATTACATCCAAGAGGCGCGGCGGAAAAAAGAACTACTCTCTGATTTGCCGGTGTCCTGGCACTGCATAGGACATCTTCAAACGAATAAGGCAAAATTCGCCGTCGATTGCTGCGACTGGGTAGAAACGCTCGACCGGGAAAGCCTCGCCAGGGAACTCAACCGGCAGGCGGAAAGAACGAACAGGACGATCCCCGTCCTGATTCAGGTAAACATAGGCGGGGAGGAGACCAAAAGCGGCATATCACCCGAGGACCTGCCTGCTTTTTTCAATATGGTATCGGAGTTCGAGCGGCTTGATATTCGCGGTCTTATGGCTCTTCCACCTTTTTTCGACCAGCCCGAACGCGCAAGACCCTATTTCAGGCAACTGCGTGAGCTGCTGGACCGGCTGAGACAGAATGCCGCCTCGCCGGGCAAGCTCTCGGAGCTTTCCATGGGGATGAGCGGTGATTTCGAAGTCGCAATCGAGGAGGGCGCCACTCTGGTGAGGATCGGTACGGCCCTTTTCGGTGGAAGAATTTAATGGATTCACCGCAGAGTGCGCGGAGATCGCTGAGATAATACAGGAATAAAAGATTTGCTCAGAAGCAAGGATGGTAACCTGAAAGTAAACTGGTCTGTCGTTTTAGGGCAAAGCGTTGCGATATTAGCGCTGGCAGCCGTACTTTCATTTGCCGTAAACCATTTCAGAAAAGAGAGGCTGCCCCTGGTTGGCGACTGGTCGCCGAAAACGGAGCTGAATGCGCTAAAGACCTCCGAGGATGCAGTGATATCGATCGAGGAGGCTCGCGCTCTTTTCCTCACAGGCGGGGCAATTTTTCTCGACGCCCGCTCTCCCGAGGATTTCCAGGCAGGCCACATCCAGGGGGCACTAAATCTTCCCGCCCAAAATTTCGACGAATTCTTCCCCGTGGTCCTGCCCGAGATCACCCCCGATTCGCTGATTATCACCTATTGCGATGGCGAAAACTGCGAACTATCGAAGGATCTTGCCTTTGCACTCTCCGCAAAAGGATATTCACACGTTCGCGTGCTCGTAAACGGGTGGTCCTCCTGGAGAGATGCCAACCTGCCGGTGGAATTGGGCCGTTAGCTCCATAATTGATGGTGGAAAGGCGGGGGAGAAATCCTCCGCCTTTTTTATTCCCTCCGCTTATTTATATTAAAAATCAGATAGTTGGCATTATTGGCAAGAGAAAAGGAGTTGAGCAATGAGCGACAAAGAAAAACGGGAAAAGCTGGTGAAGTTTCTGGATCAAAAGGCCTTCGATCCGATTCTGAGCAAATCGGCGGACGATTATCCGGATGAGAACAAAAAAAAGAAGTTTCAGGATGTCAAGAAAAGCACGGAAAGCGAGAAGAACAGGTTTCACAACGAATATAAAACGGCTGCCGAAGTCAAGGACAACTACCTGAGCGACCTCGATTCGAGGACCGCAAAGAAGAAGAATGCCGAACTTAAAGAGCTTGGGCTGCCCACTCTGCCGGATTTGAAGGATTAATTCCTCGATCTAAGTAATCAACTGGGTGTTTAGCAGCTTCACCGGCCTGGTGATATCCAGGCCGGCATATTGTTCGCGGAATATGTTCAATCAGAGTTCAAGATGACGTTTGAAGTTACAGTAGTCTAGCCCCTTGTGGGCGTCTTGTTTGGGATAACGGATCGTTAAAAGAACGCCCACAAGGGGCTAGACTACGCCTGAAGCAACATGGTCAATTTATTAATGCAGGTTCCAGTGAACCCGCAACCCGCAACCGGCTACGGTCTCTCTCCCCTCGCGAGCAAATCATTGATTTGCTGGATGATTTTGGGGCAGTCCCATATTCCTTCCATTACGAAATGGGCTCCGGCATCCAGGAATCGCTTTTCGAGCCGGGAAAGTTGGTTGCGCAACTCGGCGGTCTCAGCCTGTTCGGTTTCCTCTATACTCATGCCAAGCTCTCCGCTTGTTTTTGTGACGGCAACAGTCCAGACCCGGGCATTTAACCCCTCCTGAATATCCGGCACCGTGTCACCTATCTTCACTATCGATTCCAGTGGGTAGGTTTCGAGATTAATCGCATTTTGATAGCACATCCATGGGAAAGGCCGGCCGCCGGGAACATCGGTTGAGCAAACCATCGAATCGGGCGAGTATCCAAGCTCCTTAGCGGCTTCGGAAAGCGCGTCAAGGGCCTGAAAACCGCGGCTCGAACACGATCCGATCCTGATTCCCTCCTCCCGCAGAAAAGATACAGTTTCAATCAGGCCGGGAACGAGTTGGGCATGCGCACCGGCCGCATTCGCGGAGAAGTTTTCGACGGACATAAGTAGTTTTCTGATGTCGTATTCGGATGGTGGCGCGCCGTAAACATCTCCCCAGGTCTCAAGGACGGATTCCTGGCGCAGGATCGCCCCGATATGATCCCATGTTGATAATCCGATGCCTTCGCGGGCCTGCTCGGCAGCGATCTGTACCCAGTTTTCCCTGAAGCCCTCGATTATAGGCTCGATATTGCCAAAGCTGCCAAAATCCACCGCTGTGCCGCCCCAATCCAGTATTACCGCCCTGACGGGTCCCCGGAAGCGATTGGCGCGGCTGAAAATTTCAATCATCAAATCCTTCTCCGTTTATTGACCGTAGCTGCCGATTTATCGAGAAATGATAATGCCGATGGTCGTAAGGACCGCCCATGCCAGAGTTGCAAGTGTTGCCACAATGCATGCTGCCCCCAGGAGTTTGTGGAATGAATTCTCCGGGATTCTTTCCTGGTAACCCAGAAGAAAACCCAAAATGATACCTCCCAGCAAGCCTCCGCCGTGCGCCCAGTTGTCTATAACACCCCTAAAAAGAAATCCAAAGATAAAGAGGCTGACAACCCATCCGACTGTCTGCTGGTAAATCATCTGGCCGAAGGCTCCCCCCCTGCTTTTTCCGTAATAGAAGAGCGCGCCGATCAGGCCGCAAACGGCCCCCGATGCGCCGACTGTATAAGGTATTCCTGCAAAGTAGGAAACGAGGTATCCGAAAATCCCGGTCAGTGTGTAAATGCTGAACATCCTGTATGGGCCGAATTCCTGTACCACAAGGGGGCCTAACTGGCGCAGCGCCATCATGTTGAATAGTATGTGCAGAACGCTCCCGTGCAGGTAGATGGCGGAAATCACGGTCCACCAGCGATGGTATACCCTGATCGGTATAGCACCGGTTTCACCAAGCAACAGCAAACTTCCATCGCCGGGTGATAAAAAGCTGAGTGGGTTCATTCCAAATCCCAGTGAGCGGGGACTTATGAGAAGCGACAGAACATACATGCCTCCGCACAGATACATGATAAGCCTGATGGTCTGATCGCCGCTGGCGAGGCTTCTGGTTAGGAAATTATTCCTCCATCGGGATCCGGGATTCCTGATGCCGCAATAGGGGCAGGAAGGTTCATCAGTGCTTATGAGCCTCCTGCAATTGGGGCACAAAATCGAGTGTCGCTCTCCATTTTCCGCCATATCTTCGATGCCTTTCAAGATGTATCACGGTTATCCGGATCTGAATCGCCGGTCCGGGATCAGGAAATGCTCCGTGCCGTTGTTTTTCATAAACATGGGTTCTCAATGCTGCAATCCCATTCGGTAGACAAATCCCACCCTTAGCAGGAACTTGCCTAAATGGCAAACGGGGTCGAAGCAATTCCATTGGATTGCTGTCGAAATGAAATTGAAATTCGAACCACAGCGAGAGGGATGACTGTTTTAAAAATGCAGGCCGGGAGGCCTTTTATGCAGGGTCGACACGATTGTGGGGCTGTTGCCCAAGCCCCCTAAAGGAACGGACCGAAGTAGAGTCAAACTCCCCTCCCATCAAGGGGAATACATATCGCAACTCCTTGGGCACGCCCCTTTTTTGTGCCCCATCATCCGGCATTCGAGTGTTTTCGGGTAAGATCGCCACATCCGCAGGTGAAATAACAAAAGCGGAACTTGTTATGGCGTGGTCTCCTCAGGCTGTTGCCCAAACCCCGAATGGAAAAAATGGGCTGAAATTGAAGGAAAACTCCCCTCCGCTGGTGGGAGGGGTTGGGGGAGGGGGTTG
>DBMI01000114.1 GCA_002298165.1 Desulfarculales bacterium UBA702 | reverse complement strand
GGTGGGCACGATAAAACTGTGCCCACCCTACATTGTCTCCCGCTTCTCAAGTATTTCCAATACGGCGGAAGACCAAAAAATGCCTCACAACAGAACGAATACGGGCAGCAGCCCCATAATGATCGATGAGACGGATAGCCTGCTCCGCAGTGCATTGCGGGAAGACATCGGAAACGGGGATGCAACGACACTTTGCACCGTTGCACCCGATAAGGCCGCCATCGCAACCGTCTTTGGACGCGAGCCCTTCGTTCTTTCAGGGTCCCGTGTATTTCGAAGAACATTCGAACTGCTCGATCCCACGGTTCAAGTGGAGTCTTTCTGCGCCGACGGGGACCGTGCCGAGCCTGAAGTTCCGGTGTTCCGGCTGTGTGGACCTGCCCGCTCGATTCTTACCGGCGAGCGCACCGCGCTTAATTTTCTCCAGCGCCTGTGCGGTATCGCAACGCTTACCCGGACAATGGCCGACGCGATTGCCGGAACCGGAGCCAGGCTGCTTGATACAAGAAAGACAACACCGCTGCTGAGAGTTTTCGAAAAGGAGGCGGTGAGGCACGGGGGCGGAGAAAATCACCGCTTCGGGCTGTTTGACGGAATACTGATCAAGGACAACCACATAGCGGCTGCCGGCGGGGTGGGGGCCGCGGTGTGCCGGGCGAGAACCGGAGCCCACCATATGCTCAAGATAGAGGTCGAGGTTGAAAGCCTCGATGGGCTCGATGAGGCAATACAAGCCGGGGCCGATATCGTTCTGCTCGACAATTTCTCGACCGAGATGCTCCGTGCCGCCGTCATGGCCGCCGGGGGCCGGGTCATCCTCGAAGCATCCGGAGGAATAACCCTTCAGAATATCAGATCCGTTGCCGAAACAGGCGTGCATTTCATCAGCAGCGGCTCTCTAACCCATTCGGCACGGGCAATCGATCTTACCATGGAGTTTCAGTACGGATAAATTGACCGGCGGTGCGGCGGAACCTTCCCTAAGGCCGCCTTTCTCTATCCTCTCCTGCAAACCCTTGTTCCCGTTATGTTCATAGGATATGATGCAACTCGGGTTGTATAGTGTAGGCATAGGTTTAAGGGGGTGTTGCCAAAATAGTTTTTCGAAAAATGCTAAGCAAAACTTGACGGTGCGAACTTGACGATATTCGAAGCTGAGAACCCGATAGATAATGTAGCGGGTTTGGGCAACAGCGCTCTTTAATGCGCCACCGACGGCAAAGACAGGCAATTCCGGATTGGGAGAAATGCGATAATGAATGGCATGCAGGCGATCATAATAAGCGGCCTCGGCGGGCAGGGGGTGCTGTTTGTGACCAGGGTGCTCGCTGATGCGGCACTCGATATGGGGTTATCTGTGCTTATCTCCGAGACGCACGGGATGGCACAGCGGGGCGGAAACGTCATCAGCCACCTCAAGGTTGCCCGGAGAAACGGCGAACAGGTGCTTGTAAGTCCGCTGATCCGGCCAGGCAGGGCCAATATTTTTCTGGCGCTGCATCCCGAGGCCATGCCGGTGCACGGCCACTACCTCGCCGCGGAAGGTTTCGCGGTTGCCAACAGCACGGAAAAAATCGCGAATGCGCGAATCATTGATGCGACGGCGCTTGCCGAATCGATTTCATCCCCTGTTTCGGCCAACATGGTGCTTCTTGGTTTTGCAGCCGCGTCCGGAAAGCTTTTTTGCGGACCGGACCGGATAGAGTCTGCCCTGAGGAGCTACGGTGGAAAGCGGCTCGATGCTTCGCTAAACGCACTGCGCGCCGGGTGCGGGGCTGCGGCCAATCACGCCGAACAGCGCTGAGTCCAGGGCGGAAGATGTCCTGGAGCCTCGTACCGCATCTGCTCGTTGCCGGAATAACAAACGGCAGTATCTACGCTCTTATCGCGCTCGGCTATTGTCTGATCCAGAATGCGACGGGCTTGGTAAATTTCGCCCAGGGCGAGTTCGTGATGCTGGGCGCGATGATTGTCATCTGGCTCCACAACGGGCTTCAAATTCCCATTCCAATTGCTTTCCCAATATCGATACTGCTGGTTGCGGCGGTCGGAATGGCCCTTGAACAGGGACCGATCCGGCGGTCGAGAAACCGTGATGTCCTGACCCTTGTCATGATAACGATCGGGGCGTCGATCTCCTTGCGCGGAGCGAGCATGATGCTCTGGGGCAAAGGGTCTCGGATATTTCCCTCCATCGGGGGTGATTCGCCATTCATTTTCCTCGATGCCGCCATTCTGCCGCAGTCGCTCTGGATAATGGGTTTCTCCGTCCTGGTGCTGGCCCTGCTCTATTTCTTTTTTCATAGGACCCTTGTCGGGAAAGCCATGCGGGCGGTATCCGATAACCGCTTAGGCGCGGCACTTATCGGGATATCGGCAAACCGGCTGACTGCGCTGGCATTCGCTGTCAGCGGATCTCTCGGGGCGCTTGCCGGAATACTTGTTACACCAATTACCAGCATGAGCTACGACGGCGGGCTGATGCTCGGCCTGAAAGGCTTTTCCGCGGCAATCCTTGGCGGGTATGGAAGCGTTCCTGGAGCGGTCCTGGGCGGGATAGTGCTCGGGGTGATGGAATCACTCGGGGCGGGCCTCATATCATCGGCTTATAAGGATGCGATTGCTTTCCTGCTTCTGCTGGCAATTCTTTTCGTGCGTCCGGCGGGCCTATTTGGAAAAATTCACGTAAGGCGACTGTAGAGATGGCCGAAATCGAGCGGAAAGTCGACCGGAATAACCCGCAGATAGCCTTCGTGCCGTCGAACTGGAAGGCTCTAATTGCTTTCAGCGCAGCAGTCATGCTCCTGCCCCTCTTTTTTCGAAACGACTATTTCTACCTCTTCTTCAACATCCTCGCCCTGAATGCCATCGTGGTGCTCGGGTTGAACCTTCTCATCGGATCGACCGGGCAGGTCTCACTCGGGCACGCCGCTTTCTATGGCCTGGGAGCCTACATATCTGCGATTTCGAGCACCACCTTTCATCTACCGCTGATTGTATCTCTTTTCGTTGCGCTGGCGCTTGTCGCCCTGGCATCCTTTCTGCTCGCCTTGCCGACTTTGCGGCTCGAAGGCCATTATCTGGTTATGGCCACCCTTGGGTTCAACATCATTGTCTGCATATGTCTCGGGCAAATGGAGAACTTGACGGGCGGCCCCTCGGGTTTCCCGGGAATTCCCAAACTGCACCTCGGGCCATGGGGCATCACAACCGACAGGCAGTTCTATTATTTTATATGGACCTCTTTCATAGTCCTTTTCACCCTGACTCTCAACCTCACCGGATCGCGGGTGGGGCGCGCACTGGCCGCCATTCACGAAAAGGAACTTACCGCTAAAACACTCGCTATCCCCACTTACGGCTACAAAGTGGCAATCTTTGTGCTGAGCGCTGTATATGCGGCCTTTGCCGGGTTTTGCTACGCCCACTATGTCACTTTTATCAGCCCTAAAACCTTCGATATCTTCTACTCGGTACAGATAGTCACGATGGTTGCCGTGGGCGGCATGGGCAGTCTGTGGGGAGGGCTTGCGGGAACGGCCCTTCTGAGTTCACTTCCGGAGGTCCTCCACCAGCTCGAGGATTTGCAGGTGCTCCTCTACGGAATAATCCTGATGGCGGTGCTTGTCGGGTGCCCAAACGGTCTTTTCCCGGCCATGGCGGCATACGGGGCCGGCGCCGGGTCCAAGCTCAGGGGCTGGATCGCCGGGGGAGCCAGGGAATTTTCATCCGGCAATCCTGTTAAAGGCGCTCAATTTGAGACTCCGATCTTGCAACCCGATGCCCCGATAGACCGAGGGGAGCTTCGCGCAGCCAGCGGTTCGTTGCTGAAGCTCGATGGTGTATCGCTTTCCTTTGGCGGACTTCAGGCACTCTCCGATGTCGCAATCCATGTGCAGCCGGGCGAGATAGTCGCCCTGATCGGGCCGAACGGGGCGGGAAAAACTACCGTCCTGAACCTCATCTCGGGTCTTGTCGAGCCGGGCAGCGGCACGATCGAGCTTGATGGACGCCGGCTCTCCGGACTGCCCCCGCACAGGGTGGCCGCTGCGGGAATCGGCCGCACTTTTCAATCCGTACAGGTATTTTCCGGCCTGTCGGTTCTGGACAACCTCCTTCTGGGCTATCACAAAACAGGGCGCTCCGGCTTCGTTTCCGCGTCTCTTCGAACACCAGCCGAAAGATTCGAGGAAGAAGCATTAAGAATCAAGGCGCTGGAGCTTCTTAAAAGTTTCGGTCTGGAGAAGCCTGCCGCTCAGTCCGTCGGCACGCTAAGCCTTGTCGAACAAAAGATCCTGGAGATCTCCCGCGCACTTGCCCTCTCCCCCCGGGTACTCCTGCTGGATGAGCCTGCCGGTGGACTAAACCCGAGGGAGAGCGAGTTCTTGATGCGACACATCGAGGCGCTTCGAAGCAAGGGAATGGGGGTGGTGCTGGTCGAACACGACATGAACATGGTGATGCGGCTTGCCGACAGGATATACGTCCTGCAGCAGGGCCGCCTCATCGCCTCGGGCACCCCATCGGAGATCCGAAAGGACCCGCGCGTAATCGCTGCTTACCTGGGAACGAAAAAAGGGCGATTCACCGCAGAGGACGCGGAGAGCGCGGAGGAAATAAAGGTGAAAAGATAAGAATACAACCATGTAAGCGAATCTAGTCATTTTGGACGAAACATGCAGAGGAATTGGAATTGATAGCCAAATCTTACCCTCCCGATTCGATCTCCGCGATCTCCGCGATCTCTGCGGTGAATGGAGCCTTTCGTGCTTAGGGTAAAGGGAGTTTGCGCAGGATACGATTCGATGCAAGTGCTTCGCCGGGTGAGTTTTCACCTTGAGGAGGGCGAGATAGTTGCACTGATCGGGTCCAATGGGGCCGGCAAGAGCACCCTGCTTCGAACGATAAGCGGTCTGCACCGGGCAACAGAGGGTGAGATCATTTTTTCCGGCGCTCCCATACACTCCAAAAGCCCGGAGGAGATAGTGGGCCTGGGGCTTGTGCAGGTGCCGGAGGCCCGGCAGCTTTTTCCTAACATGACGGTTTTGGAAAACCTCGAATTGGGCGGGTATCTACGCGGGAAAAAATTCGTTGCGCAGGCCCTCCCCGGGGTGCTGGAAAGATTTCCGGTATTGGCCGAGAGGCGGCGCCAGAGAGCGGGTACTCTTTCGGGGGGCGAGCAGCAGATGCTCTCGATTGGGCGGGCGCTAATGGCGGGGCCGCGCCTGCTGGTCCTGGATGAGCCTTCCATGGGCCTTGCACCGCTGATTATAGAAGAAATATATGAGATAATTTTAAATCTTTATCGCACAGGGACCACGATCCTGCTTGTCGAACAAAACGCGATGGGGGCTCTTGCGGTCGCCCAGCGGGCTTATGTTCTCGAAACCGGGCGCATAGTCCTGTCCGGTTCGGCGGAAGAGCTTCTGGAACACGACGACGTCCAGAGGGCATACCTTGGCAGGGACTACCAGCATAAATGGGAAAAATAGGGGGCATCATGGTGCAAGACACTGCCGATAAGCTCTCGTTCGAACAGATTCGCCTTCTTCAGGCCGAACGGCTTCAGATGACGCTGAACAGGGCTTATCTAAACGTTGATTTTTACCGCGGGCGGATGGACTCGCTGGGCATGCTGCCCGAAGACATCGGCGGCATGGAAGACCTTGCGGCATTCCCGTTCACCACGCGCGAAGACCTCAGAGATCACTACCCTTACGGGCTGTTCGCGGTACCCCTCAAAAGCATTGTGCGGCTCAAGATTACCGCGCCCCCGCTCAGGGAAAACGAAAAGCCGATTGTGGTCGGATTTAGCCGCCATGACGTGAAGATGTGGCAGGACCTGATGGTGCGCCTCTATGAGCAGCTGGGTGTAACCGTGAGGGACATCGTGCAGGTGGCATTCAACTACAGCCTGTTCCCCGGTGCTTTCACCTTCAATCAGGCAGCGGAGGCTATCGGAGCAACCCTTGCCCCCTCGGCCACCAACTCAGCGGTCATGCAGCTCCAGGTCATGCGAGATTTTCGCTCAACGATCCTTGCAACCACCGCATCTTTTGCCCTGCACATCATCGAGACAATGCGAGAGCTTGGCACCGATCCCGGGAGCCTTCACCTGCGCCTCGTCCTGGTCGGCCCCGACCCACTTCCGGAAGTGACCAGATCGAGGCTGGAATCGGCCTTCGGTGTTCCCGTTTTCGGGCTCTACGGGGTGAGCGAAATGGGCGAGCCGGGAATGGCAGGCGAGTGCCCGGCAAAAGAGGGTCTGCACATTGCTCAAGACCAGTTTCTTGCCGAAATCGTACACCCCGGTACCGGTAAGCCCGTTGCGGCGGGCCAGGAAGGCGAATTGGTCGTTACCACCCTCACAACCGAGGCCTACCCGCTCATCCGTTACAGGACTGGAGATATCACCGCTCTTCGCGAGTCGCCCTGCGCATGCGGAAGTACCTGGTCCCGGATCGTGCCGATTCTCAGGCGTACCGACAACCGCCTCTCCATTCGCGGCATAGAGGTCTATCCCGAGTACGTCGAACATCTGCTAAGATCGCTCGATCCCATGCTGCATGATTTCCGGCTGGTGGTACACACGGCGTGGGGGGTCGGAGAACAGCTTGACCTGATGGTGGCGAGAACCAGCGGAAACGATTTTCCTGGAAATAACAAAACCCAGTACCTCGATCTTCTCAGAAGCCATGTAAGGCGCAGGCTTGGGCTTGGAGTCCGCGTCCAGCTCACCGACCCCGACCGGCTCCCCGGCGAAGGCCTGACCTACAAGACGGTTTTTCGAAATGTCGAGACGGTCCGGGACGCTGTCACAGGGTCTCCGAGGATCCTGTAGCATTTCTATGCCGCTCTACCCGATATTCATCTGACTCTCAGGTACTTTTGCCTTTAGGGGATGAGTGATGTGCAGCAGGTCAAACTCCATTATGGCCAGCCTGCTCCGGTCCCAGGTTATCATGCTGATAATCTCCTGCGCGGCTTTTATTTTCCCGTCGATTGCCGGGGCCGCCAATCCCGCCGAAGCCGTATTCACACTCGTTGAGAAAATGGAATCCAGCTATGCGAGCGTCAACGATTATCAGGCGGTCTTTAATAAACAGGAGCGGGTGAACACAAAGTTGTTGCCGGAAGAGACTATCCTGTTGAAATTCCAAAAACCGCTAAAAGTATATATGAAGTGGATCGGTGAACCGCTAAAGGGGACTGAAGCCTTATACGTGCAGGGGAAGAACGACAATAAGCTCATTGGGCACCGGGGCGGAGTTCTCGGAGTGGTTACATTGTCGCTGGATCCCAGGTCTTCAATTACCATGAAAAACAACCACCATCCGATCACCGAGGTCGGGTTCGGATTCATCATCAAGGAATTCAGGCGCAACCTGGTCGTGGCTCTTCGGCACGGAGAAATCCAGATCGATCGCATGGAGGATGAGGACTTCAAGGGTAGACCCTCCACGGTTGTCGAGGCAAGGTTTACTCCACGCGAGGGAAGGAAATACTACGCTTCTCGTATGGTAATTCACATCGATAAAGAATTCCTGCTTCCCGTCGGCAACGCACTTTTTGACGAAAAAGATGTGTTGTTTGAAAAATACACTTATACGGATGTGAAGCTAAACGTTGGACTCACCGAGATGGACTTCTCCCCGTACAACAAAAACTATCGGTTTTGACGCGGTGTGGCTGTTCATATTTTGGGTCTTCCGGGAAACGCGTACCTGGACACTCTACCCAAAGGCGGAATGACGTTCATCAGTTCGTGCCATCCAATTTTGCTAAGCTTTTTCGAAAAATTATCTAGGCAACAGGCCCTGGCGACCGTCCTACAACCAGAATTCCGCCCTTAAGCTGAGGGCCATGCGCCTTCGCCGGAATGACTTTGTGAGGCATTGGTCTCTATTCGCGCGAAAAGTATCGAGGTAGTCGTTTGCCTGATGAACCTATATTTTTGGCAAACTGTTGATTCACCATTGGCCATTTTCCAGTTTTTCTAATACTTTGGAAATTATCCTCCACACCTCAACACCCACACGATAAAACAGATGGCAACAAGCCCCCCAAGTGCCACTTAATGGTTGTCTATCACCGCTTAATTTAGACGTGTAATTTGACGAGATCATACTCCTCAATAACAGTGCGTTTACTTTACAGGATAATAATTGAGGGCTCGTTGAAGTTAAAGGCGGCCGTGTTAGATACATGTACTATTCATTTGAAATAGGCATTGCATGGGTGTAGCATGGCTTAACAATATACTTGTCTACCTATGCTTTGGTTCTGCTTGACAAGTTATTGTAATATGTGGGGATCTCGAAAATTTCGATCTCAGCTGCCAGGCGACTCACACCGTCCCGGGAAACCCTATGACGAAGGAGGGCCTAGGATGATGCAAAAGATTGATGTGGCGAATCTTGGCAAAATCTTTTTGCTGCTGATAATCTTAGAGATTTTCATTTTCCCCCTCCCGCCTCGTGCAATGGCCGATCGGACCATAAAAGTCGGTATCTATGAAAACGCTCCGAAAGTATTCACGGCGGAATCCGGCCGCCCGGCCGGTATTTTTATCGAAATCATAGAAAAAATCGCGGAAGCCGAGGGATGGCAGCTAAATTATGTGCATGGCACATGGCAGCAGGGGCTGGAACGTTTGTTAAAAGGGGAAATCGACCTCATGCCGGATGTAGCATACACGGCTGAGCGTGATGAACTTTATTCCTTTCACAAAGTTCCGGTGCTGTTTGGCTGGTCCCAGGTGTATGCCCGCAAAGGGAGCGGCATACAATCGATTCTGGATCTGAAAGGCAAACGGATTGCCGTCCTGGAGCAGACGATCCAATTTGAAACCATGAAAACACTCGCCCGCGGTTTCGAACTGGAGCTTACTCTCATTCCCGTCTCCGATTACAAGACCGAATTCGAGATGGTAGCCAATGGCAAGGTCGATGCGGGTGTCACCAATCGATTCTATGGTTTGATGAATGCCAGAAATTCCGGGCTTGAAGAGACACCCATCGTTTTTGATCCCGCCCATTTCTTTTTCGCGGCACCCCGGAATGCGTCCAATCCACTTCAGGACACCATAGATTATCATCTGGCCAAGTGGAAAACAGACCCTCAATCGGTCTATTACGCTGCGTTAAAACGTTGGACGTCTGAAGAGGTGCAGTTCAGTGTGCCTGTATGGCTGCAGATGACAGGTATTGCATTGACTGTTGCCTTGCTGGTGAGCCTGATGGCGAGTGCGGTTCTGAAGCGCAAGGTGACTGCGCGCACACGGGCACTGGACCTGATCAACCAAACTCTACGAGAAAGTGAGCAGAGATTCCGACATCTATTTGAAAATAATCCCGTGCCGATGCTGATCTACCAGCGCGGGACTTTCAGAATGCTGGCGGTGAACGATGCCTTTGTTCACCATTACGGTTACAGCCACGAAGAGGCCCTGGCACTGAATCTAAGCGACCTTTACCCCGAAAATGAGAAGGAACCTATTAGAATACTTGCCGAAAGCCTGAAAGGGCGCGCTTATGTCGGCGAGTGGCATCACCGGAAGGCGGACGGTTCGATTATCACAATCATCGCGCGGTCGGATGATATGGATTACTGGGGCAGTGACGCCCGTATCGCGGTCATCACGGACGTGACGGAGATGAAGCGGTTGGAGGCGGAGCAAAAGCTCATCGAGCAGGCCCTGCGCGAAAGCGAACTCAAACACCGCACATTATTCGAAACGGCTAATGATGGAATCGTTTTGATGCGTCGAGATCGCGTAATCGACTGCAACGCGAGGGCGTTGACGATCTTTGGCTGTAGCCGGGATCAGATCATCGGTGCGCCATCCTGTGAGTATTTGCCGCCCATTCGGCCGTACGGCTGTAGTTCCGGGGAGAAGGCAAATGTGGAAATTGACCTTGCACTGTCGGGGGGAGCACAGTGCTTTGAATGGGAACACTCCCGGCCGGACGGGACGCAGTTCATGGCCGAGGTGAGCTTGAACCACATGGAGTTGGGGGAGGAGGTACTTCTGCAGGCCATCGTGCGCGACATCACGGAACGAAAGCTGGCGGAAATTGAGCTCCGCGACTCCAGCGAACGATTCCAGACAATCTTCGACATGCTCCCCTGGGGTGTCTGCATAACGAACCCCGAAGACGGCACCTTTCTCCATGTCAATCCCTCGTTTGGCGGAGTCCTTGGCTACTCAAATGAGGAAATGATCGGTCATACCTCCCTAGGACTCAACATTTGGCGCAGTAACGATGATCGCGATGCAATGATACGAGGTGTTCGAGAAAATGGAGAATTCCAGGGTGAGGTGGTCCTTCAGCGCAAGGACGGCGTGTTCATTAACGCCAATCTCTGTGCCAAGCTCATTCCCCTTGATGGGCTCAAGAGCATCCTCGTTGTCATCGAGGATATTACTGAGCGCAAGCAGGCGGCCGAGGCGATTCGCGAACTGAACGCCAGTTTGGAGCGACGAGTGGCGGAGCGCACCTCGGAACTGGCAGTGGCCAGAGATCGTGCAGAGGCCGCCGATCGCCTTAAATCCGCCTTTCTGGCCACCATGTCTCATGAATTACGTACACCGCTCAACTCAATCATTGGTTTTACCGGCATCATACTCCTTGAACTGGCCGGGCCGCTTACCGCCGAGCAGCGCAAGCAGCTCGAAATGGTGCAGAACAGCTCTACTCATCTAATGGCGCTTATCAACGACGTACTCGATATCTCCAAAATCGAAGCCGGGCAGTTGGAGGTAAGACGCGAACCATTTGATCTGCGGACCTCTATTATGAAGGTGATCGGAATCGTTAAGCCCATGGCGGACAAAAAGGGTCTTGGCCTGAGTGTGGAAATGGCCGCCGAGACCGCTTTCCTGACGAGCGATCCGCGCCGCGTCGAACAGATAATGATGAATCTGCTCAACAATGCCATCAAGTTCACAGAACGGGGCGGGGTCACACTTGCCGCTCAGATCGTGCCGGACCCATTCGTAACTTCTCATTCCGAAATCCGCATTTCGGTAACCGACACGGGTATGGGCATCAAAACCGAAGATTTAGGAAAATTGTTTCAGCCATTCCGGCAAATCGACACCGGCTTGTCCCGCCAGCATGAAGGCACTGGATTGGGCCTGGCCATATGTCGGCGGCTGACCGAGCTGCTTGGCGGAAAGATCACTGTTGAGAGCAACTGGGGCCAGGGAAGTGTTTTCACGCTCTCCCTGCCCGTGCAAGAGCAGGGAAAATCATGAAAGGAAAAATCCTCCTTATCGAAGACAACGAGCAGAACCGGTATCTAACCACTTTTCTGCTCAAAAAACACGGCTACTCGGTCATCGAGGCCGCAGACGGTCCGCTGGGTGTAGAGCTTGCGGGACAGGTCCTACCCCTGTTGATCCTGCTGGACATCCAACTCCCCACCATGGATGGATACGCCGTTGCCGGCGCGCTTCGAAAAAATCCGGCGCTGGACCACATTCCCATTGTGGCGGTGACCTCCTATGCCATGGCGGGTGACCGGGAGAAAGCTATCGCCGCCGGCTGTAACGGCTATATAGAAAAACCGATCAACCCGGTGACTTTCGTAGCACAACTCGAACAGTACCTCCAATAAGGGCAGCGGTGCACAGGAGATGACGATGAACCGGATCCTGGTTGTGGATGACAAAGAGGAAGCCCGTTACCTCTTGCACGCTCTGCTGCAAGGTTTCGGCTACGAAGTCGATACCGCCGTCCATGGGGCCGAAGCGCTTAATAGGGCGCGGCAGACTCCACCGGATCTGATAATAGCCGACATTTTGATGCCGGTAATGGACGGGTTTACTCTGTGCCGTGAATGGAAAAAAGACGAATCTCTGAGGGCGATTCCTTTTATCTTCTACACCGCGACCTACACCGATCCACTGGACAGGGATTTTGCGCTGAGCCTGGGCGCCGATCAGTTCATCGTCAAACCGGAGGAACCGGTTGCGCTCATTGAAATCATTCGAGACACGCTCCAGCAGGCAAATGGCCGGTCGGCCTTCAAAACCGAGCCCGAGGCAGACCATACTCCCCTCCTTCACGTTGAAGGGACTGGGGAAGATGATGTCATCTACCTGAAGCTTTATAACGAGGCGCTGGTCCGAAAACTGGAATCCAAAATAGAGCAGTTGGAGAGTTCTCAGGCGGTGCGCAAGCGCGCGGAAGCCGAACGTGTACGTCTTGTAACCGCTATTGAACAGGTAGCCGAAGGCATCATCATCACTGACGAGAAATGGACCGTTCTTTATGTGAACCCGGGTTTCGAGTGCATTGTGGGCTACGACAAAAGTGAAATCATAGGCCGGGACTGCCGCATTCTGGGAGTCGATTACGCCGGTACTCTCGGCAACAACATTTCGGATACTATCAACCGCGGCCAGGTGTGGTCGGGACGCATGTTGAACAGGAAAAAAGATGGTACGCTCTTCCACGCCGAAGTTACGATCTCTCCCGTTCGGGACACTTGGGGCAATATTATCAATTATGTGAGCGTATACCGCGACGTCACGCGTGAAGTAAACCTCGAAAAAAACCTGCGCCAGGCACAGAAGATGGAGTGCATGGGTACGCTGGCGGGAGGCATAGCCCACGATTTCAACAATATTCTCACCGCTGTCATCGGCTATTCTGAAATTGCGCTTTCCCTTGCTCCCGAAGAAAGCCCTCTCAAACGTAGTCTGGATCGGGTTCTTGAGGCAGGTTTGCGCGCAAGAGACCTGGTGCGTCAGATCCTTACCTTCAGCCGCAAGAGCGAACAGGAAAAAAAACCGGTGCAGCTCTCTCTCATTATCAAAGAGGTGATGAAACTCCTGCGCGCATCGCTTCCATCCACGATTGAGATTTTCCTGGAGATTGACGAAGATGTTGTGGAAACCATAATCCTGTCCGATTCCACGCAGATTCACCAGGTATTGATGAATCTTTGTACCAATGCGGCTTACGCAATGCAGGCCAAAGGCGGCATTCTGAAAATCAGGTTGAAGAATGTTGAAGCCGATTCACACGCTCTTTCAGCCCATTCCGATCTTTTAAAGAAGCCATATGTATGTCTCGAGGTGAGCGATACCGGCCACGGTATGGATGCGGAGACGATGGAGAGGATATTCGATCCTTATTTCACCACTAAGGAAGTGGGGGAAGGGACCGGCCTGGGGCTTTCCGTGGCGGTAGGCATAATAAGGAGCAGCGGAGGAACGATCGAAGTAGAGAGCAAACCGGATCATGGAACAACATTTTACGTCTTCTTTCCAAAGCTCGAAGAAAAGATCGTACAAACAGTTAAGATTTCAGAGGCGCTTCCCTCAGGCAATGAGAGGATTTTATTCGTCGATGATGAGAAAGCTTTGAGCGAACTTGGCAAAGAGATGCTCGAAAAGCTTGGCTATAAAGTAACTTCCAAGCTGAGCAGCCTCGAAGCATTTGAAACCTTCCGAGCCGACCCTTGCGGATTTGATCTGTTAATCACCGATGTAACAATGCCGCATCTATCGGGACGCGAACTGGCAAAAATGGTGACGAACATCAGGCCAAACATGCCTGTTATCCTGTGCACAGGACTTGGCGACGTTGCTGTTGAGAAGGATGCCGCGAACGAGGTCGGGCCTCAGGTTATCGTGAAGCCGTATTCGATTGCCACACTGGCAACCGGCGTCCGCAGGGCACTGGAACAGCTTCGACGTCCAGAGAGCGCAGTGCATTGATTCAGTGCCTCATTGCATACCTCGGCAAATCCCATAACGGGCAAAGGTTTTGTTACCCATGCAGTAGCATGAGGGTAAGCGAGCGTAAGCCGGCCCTCTCCTCCCATGGACCAGGGAAACGAAAATGCAATTGCCTTGGCGGCCCGGCGAGATGATCGGCTTCTTCATCCCGCGGGGAATGGAGAGGGGCACCAATTTCATTTGACCATTGCTCGTGATTGAGAGTTCAGAGGATGCTCACCCCTTAGATCCTTCTTGGATTAAGATTAATCCTATAGATCATGTCTTTAGTAAGTACTCCCAAGCAAGTTACCGTAACATCTGTGCAGTTACTTGTAGCATTCCTCCATTCTGGAATAGGCTTAACACTCGGGTGAACTCAGCTTGGGCATCTCAATTGCCGAGGATCGCACGAGGGAGAAATATATTCGACGTTCCGGTAACTGGTCCCAGTAACTGTCCCGATCATATGCACCGTAATGGGATTCCTTTATTCTTTCTCAGATAGGAGGACAAATAACCATGGTACGTAAACTGGTCCCCTTTTGGATAGTGGCATGCCTTCTGCTCCCCAATTCTGTCTGGGGAGTAACTGATCAGGATTTTCAAGTCGCCACTTCGCAGAGCCTTCTAAGTCTCTGTACGGCTTCGCAGAATGACCCGCTCTATAAAGAGGCAATAAATTTCTGTCACGGATACCTTGTGGGGGCGTATGCATATTACTCCGCCGTGAATTGCGGGCCTGGCGGAGACCAACTGGTGTGTCTACCTGATCCGCCTCCGTCGAGGGCCGAAGCGATTAAAATGTTTGTTGAATGGCTTAAGAGTCATCCTGAATATTCCAATGACAAACCCGTCGATAGCGAATTTAGATTTCTGATGGAAAAGTGGCCGTGCAAACATTAAACCGGCGCTGAAAAGGAGCCAAAATGAAAAGGTTGCTCGTAATAATGATTCTGGGAACAAGCTTGGCGCTGGCTGGATGTGCCGGAATGTCTACCACTGAGCAACGCGTTCTTAGCGGCGGCGCCATGGGTGCGGCTGGGGGGGCCATGCTTGGAGCGATTGCGGGCGATGCTGCCCTTGGGGCTGCCATTGGAGGAGGCGTAGGGTTGGCCGGAGGTTATCTTTACGATAAGCACAAAGAATCCGAGGAGAGGGCATATCAACGTGGGTACCAACAAGGCCGCCGGCAATGATTTTCTTCTGAATGGTTTCCAGGTTAACACCACCTGTCAGACTTATTTTCTAATTCCCGACGAAGCAAGGGAGAGAAAATCGACCAGGGTGATCTGAATCGCAATCCTTGAAATTTCATTTTCCGGATCACCGTTTTTAACATTGGGGTGAACCAAAAAGCGACTCCGGAGAAAGAGTAGCCAAATTTACTATACAGCGAAGGACCGCAATATCGAAATTTCAGTCAGGCGCGTTCTTCTAAGCAAGCGTTTTCTCATTCCT
>DBMI01000119.1 GCA_002298165.1 Desulfarculales bacterium UBA702 | reverse complement strand
CATTCCCGCATGCTTCTGGCGGGAATCCAGCGTCTTTAGATGTGGTGGGCACGATAAATCGCCGTGCCCACCCTACGATCGCTCCGTTGACATGAACTTGGGGATTGTTCACCCCCGGTATCCAGGTACGCGTTTCCCGAAAGACCCGAAAAATAGCGTTCTTGGAAGGCTAAATTCAACGGTTCCCTAAATTTTCGAAAACCCTTCAATCCTTTAAATTCTCAATCACGCGATGTTGGTTTTTTAAAAGCTCGTTCAAAAGGATTGTTGAAGGCTTTCCCGGCAGACTGTTTTTTACCGCGTTGATCGCCTTTTGGCGATTGAGGCGAAGATTTTTCCCTAATGGGCTTGTCTGGTCGGGATGGCGAATCAGCAGGCCCTGATTCTTTGACCTTGGAGGCGGCAGTCGAGGCAGTTTGGCCCGATTTCATCGAAAACGAAATGCGACTCCTTTCCAGGTCCACTTCCAGAACGGTGACGACTACCTTTTGGTGCACCTTTACAACCTGCCCGGGATCTTTTACGAATTTGTCGGAGAGTTCGCTGACGTGAACAAGGCCGTCCCTGTGCACTCCAACGTCTACAAAAGCGCCGAAAGCCGTGACATTGGTAACTATCCCAGGCAGCTTCATGCCGGGTTGCAGGTCGGTCAGCTTCTCGATTCCAGGCGCAAAAGAGAATGATTCGAATGAACTTCGCGGGTCTCTGCCGGGCTTTGCAAGTTCCGAGAGTATGTCGAGCAAGGTAGGCAGGCCGGCCTGCTTCGTTGCGTAACGGGCCGGGTCGATCTTTTCACGTAGAGATTGATCCCGCATCAGGTCGGCAACCGAACAGCCGAGTTCTCCAGCCATTTTTTGGACGATCGGGTATGATTCGGGATGGACTGCGCTTGCATCGAGCGGATTTTCTCCATCCGATATGCGCAAAAAGCCGGCCGATTGCTCAAAAGCACGTGGCCCCAGGCGAGGAACTTTCTTAAGTGCCTCCCGTTTGCGAAACGGTCCGTTTTCTTCCCGGTAGGAAACTATATTCGCGGAAAGTTGCGGCCCCAGACCCGAGATATACGAGAGGAGCCGCGGGCTTGCCGAATTGATTTCGACCCCGACGGCATTGACACAGCTTACGACGATATCGTCGAGACCCTTCTTTAACTCGGCCTGGTCTACGTCGTGCTGGTACTGGCCTACGCCGATTGATTTCGCGTCGATTTTGACAAGTTCGGCCAGTGGGTCTATGAGTCGCCTTCCAATCGATACAGCGCCGCGAACCGTCAGATCGAAATCGGGAAATTCCTCGCGCGCAACGTCCGATGCCGAGTAGATAGATGCGCCGCTCTCATCGACCATAATTACCAGGATTTCCAGCGGTAGGCCAAGCCCCCGGATGAATGACTCCGTTTCCCTTCCGGCAGTGCCGTTTCCAATGGCTATTGCCTCAATCGCGTGCTTTTCGACGAGATCCCTGACGCGCTCGCCGGCCTTCTCCGATGCCTGCGCCCCCGTGTGCGGATAAATGGTCTCCGTATGGATGAGCTTTCCCTGCGGGTCCAGGCAGACCAGTTTGCACCCGGTTCGAAAGCCCGGGTCTATCGCCAGTACCTTCTTGAAACCAAGAGGAGGGGCCATCAGAAGATGGCGCAAATTTTCGGCGAAAACCTGGATGGCTTCCTTGTCCGCACGAAGTTTCGAATCGTTTTTCATCTCGGTTTCAAGCGAGGGCGAAAGGAGCCTCTTATAGCTGTCATGCACCGCAGCCCTTACTTCTTTGGCGCAGGCTGAATCATTTTTTATGAAAAAAGATTCGAGAACATTCAGCGCTTCGTTTTCGGGAGGCTCGATTTTCACGGCGAGAAAACCTTCCTTCTCGCCTCGCCGAACGGCAAGTATCCTGTGAGAGGGTGCTCCCCTGAGCGGCTCCTCCTTATCGTAGTAGTCGCGGTATTGAATTCCCTCAGTCTCTTTGCCCGGAACTACACGGGAGCGCAGCATTCCTTTTTCTGAAAAAAGCGCCCGCAGCTTCAGGCGCGAATCGGCGTTCTCGTTTACCCATTCGGCGATGATGTCTCGCGCGCCGGAGAGGGCCTCTTCGGCTGAAGCGACTTCCAGTTCCGCATTTATGAATTGTTCAGCACGGGCCGCGGGATCGATTGAGGGGTCCTGTTCGAAGAGTTCTCGCGCCAGCGGCTCCAGCCCTTTTTCCCGCGCAATGGAGGCCCTTGTGCGGCGCTTGGGCCGGAATGGAAGATAGATATCTTCTATTTCCGCAAGTGTTGAGGCCCGGAGTATACGATTTTCCAACTCATCGGTAAGCTTTTCCTGGTCCTTGAGCGACTTTAAAACCGCGCTTCGTCGCTTATCCAGTGCGTCCAGTTGCTCGATCCGGTCGCGAATGGCCGTAACCAGCGTCTCATCAAGTGAGCCGGTCGCTTCCTTACGATACCTGGCTATAAAAGGGATGGTGCCGCCCTCTTCCAGAAGTCTGGCCGTTGCCTCGATCTGGTGAGGTTTAAGGTTCATCTCGAGGGAAATGGAGTCCAAATGTTGTTGGTTCATGACTTCCTTTCGGCCGAAAATGTAAGATGAAGCGAACTTTTATTCACTTATTATATCAGCTCCGCAAAGATAAACTTGCCGCCATGTCACTGCGGATATACATAGTGTTGACAGCGGGAACATGCGCTGGATTACCTATGAAAGGTAAAAAAGACTGACTCTAAATAGTGGATTCGAGTATCGCGAGCAAATAGATAATCGGGGTAGCGGTCTGAGCGTCCTGGCTTACCTTTCCCGGAGTTATCGCCACTCCTCGATGGCCGAGTGGCGGGAGCGCCTGGATGGGGGCGAGGTTTTTGTAAACGGACGGCCCGCCCGGTCGGAAAGTATTTTGAGAAACGGACAGTGGCTCGTCTGGCGTCGTCCGGCCTGGGATGAACCGGAGGTGCCCCTGGCCTGGTCTGTTCTCCATGAAGATGAAGACCTGCTTGCCGTGTCCAAACCCTGTGGACTCCCTACAATTGCCGGTGGCGGTTTCCTCGAACACACGCTTCTTGCGCTGGTGCGGAAAAACTACCCGGCCGCCGTTCCTATTCATCGCCTTGGGAGGGGAACTTCGGGGATAGTGTTGTTCGCACTTACCACACGGGCGCGTTCGCATGTCTGCGCGGCTTTGAGACGAGGCGAACTGATAAAAATCTACCGGGGACTTGCAACGGGAACACCGGAAAGGGATAATTTTGTTATTAATGCCCCGATTGGACCCGTACCGCATCCAAAGCTCGGGACTGTTAACGGCGCCTGCGCGGAGGGAAAAAGAGCCGTCAGCAGGGTAGGGGTCTTGGAGCGCAGGGGGGATTCATCGCTTCTGGAGGTGAGAATCGAGACGGGAAGACCCCACCAGATCAGGATTCATCTCGCTTATGCCGGATTTCCTCTGGTCGGAGATCCACTCTATCTGCCTGGAGGATATATCAACTGCCTGGGGGCACTTCCAGGTGAAACCGGCTACCTCCTTCATGCTGAACGTCTTTGTTTAACTCACCCGGCAAACAAATCGAATTTCGAGGTCCATTGCCCTCCTCCCCAGGAACTCCGGCTGACCAAATAATCTCACAATTCCATACCCGCAACCCGCAACTCGCAACTCGCACCACGCAACCGCCTCACCCATGCATCAACGCCAGCGCTGAATTTTCAGCATCGATCCGCCTTTTCAGGATGAAGATATTTAGAGTCCCGAATATTGCGGAAGTGATGAAACAGCCGAAGAGCGCGGGATAGAGATATAGTTCGAGAAGCACGACGATGTAGTTAGGGTGGGAAATAAAACGGTAAGGGCCACGTCGTTTGAGATCAGCGCCGGGGAGCACGATTACTTTCGTATTCCAGAAGCCTTCGAGGCTGACAATGCACCAGTACCGCCATGCCTGAAAAAGTGCAAGGAACAAAAAAATCAGCGGGGCGGCGGCTACGAAGCCTTTACTGGAGATGTATCCTTCCGCTGCAAAAGAGAGAAACCAGAGGACGTGAAACGAGACGAGAAGCTTTGTGAATTGGGCATCGAATTCCTTTCCACCCATCGCCTTTACGCGATTTTCATTCTGCCTGGCGATTATAAGCTCGATTAACCTCTCGGCCGCCAAAACCAGCAGGAACAGGTGCGCCCATTTAAGGGAGAAAGCCATTTTGACACCTCGCTATAAAGGTCTCCGACGTGAAACCGGGTCCCACAGCAGTGCTTAGGACAAGGTCCCCTGACCGGAACCGGCCGGATTCAAGAAAATGGGCGAGTACAAATAAAACGCTGGCGCTCGACATGTTTCCGTAATTTTTCAGTACCTCCCGCATACTCTCGGCTTTATGCTCCTCGATTCCGAGTGCTTCGAGGTAGGCGTCTACCACCTTGCTTCCCCCCGGGTGGGCGACAAAGTGGTCCACATCTTCCGTTTTCAGCCCCTGGCTTTCTAAAAATTCCACCAGGGCCGGACGCACTGACGTGTGGACAAGGGAGGGAATGGTAACGTCAAAGACCACTTTGAGGCCTCTTTCGACGAATTCCCATCCCGCTATGTCCAGTGTATCCGCCCAGGTTATTGAGGCAGTCGCCCCGATAGAGAGGCTGCGCGTTGCCTCGGCTCCATGCAGGTCACCGGCTATGAGCGCGGCGGCGCTGCCGTCGCCAAACAGAGAAATGCCGACGAAGTTGCTTTTGGACATGTCCTGCCTGATGAACGTGAGGCCGCATAACTCTACGGACACAACCAACGCGAGGCTTTCAGGATAGGCCCTAAGCCAGTCGGATGCGCGGACTATGCCTGCTATCCCGGCGGAGCAGCCCAGTCCCCAGATAGGTGTGCGGAGGATGGATTTTCTCAAACCCAGGCGGTTAATCAGGTGAGCATCGATGCTTGGTGTCGAAATTCCAGTGGTCGAAACGAAAAAAAGGTGGCCGACTTCAGCCGGATCCACCCCGGTCTGCTCAAAAACCCGGCGAACGGCTCTTTCTGAAAGTTCAGCGGCATGTTTCTGGTAGACTTGATTTTTCTGATGGAAGCCAAGATCTTCTTCGAACCACTCCGGTCCAACGCAGAAATGGCGGCGTTTGATTTCAGTATTTCGAAAGATCGGCAGAAGCCTGCGCGATTCGAAAGAGGCTGAACGAAAAAGGCGCTCTGCAAACTCGCAGGCCTGCTCCTGGGTGACGACGTTTTCCGGGACTGCTGTCCCAACTCCGATTATTCGCGGCATGGTATTTCGAGGGGATTCCGGATGACCGGATGGAAAGAGAAAATATGATATTTTCTAAAACTGGGCCCTGGGCCTTCGGCCCTCTCGCATTGACAAAATAAGAAGGGACCTCGAGTGGGTCAAGAAAAGTGCAAAAATAGGGAGGGGGGACATTGTGGGGTCAACTTAAGGGAGCAACGCACGCGCGTAGGGTGGGCACAGTGCTTCATCGTGCCCACCGGCAGGGTTGCACATACCGGACAGACTCTGAAGGGGCTGTTGCCCAAACCCGCTGCATGATCTATCGGGATCTGAGCCTTCGAACATCGTCATTCCCGCANNTTCTGGGCGGGAATCCAGCGGCTTTAAATCCCGAAATCATTGGTCTCTGGAAGCAGAGACACTGGATTCCCGCCCAGAAGCGCTGGGGGAATGACGTTCATCAGGTTCGTGCCACTTCGCCGACCCCGTGCTTTCACTATTTTTGCAAATCGGGTCTCATTCCGATTCCCAGCGCCACTGCGGGTCCTCTCGTGCTCCGCACCCGGATATAAATCCGGGCTACCCTCGGTTATGGAAACTCTCCCTGGATTGCTGCCCAAACACGAGTGGGAAAAACGGCCGAAATTGAGGGAAACCTCCCCTCCACCGGCGGGAGGGAGGGGAATGCATACCGCAACTCCTTTGGGGACAGCCGATGAAGCACTGTGCCCACCCTCCCGCCAGAGGCACAAGGAATGACCTCCAGGGGATGCCGCGCCACAGCCTAATGCTTAATTTTCGAGTCTCACATATTGGGCATAGTATGCCGCACCCTGGCCGATATCGGTCATCTTCGATTCTATTATCTGATTTACGCCGCCGCCCGATTTCATCCAGTCGCCGCGCCTATAGACTACCACGTCAGGATGAAGGTCCGGCTCCGGTTCGACCCTGACTTTGATCCTGCCCAGAGGGGAAGCGAGAAACACATCGCGGTTGGTATCAATAGCCGCCAGCATCGGATTATTAGAGGAAATTCGTACCGTCGGCAGTAAATTATGATCTTCAGGGAGTATTTGAGAATGGATTGCCTCCTTGCGGATCAGTGTCAAAAGCCGCAAAGGATAGCCTGCCGGGGCAGGGGGCTCAGGGCTCAGCCCTTCAGGGAAACGATACTTTCCATCCTTATGGCCGAGTTTCATTCCCTCGAAAGCAATTGCGCCCCGTTTTGCCTGTACAAATCCCTTTGTCCGGAGCTCTTCGAGTGAAGTCTCCAGAAAGGGAGAATCAAGCGATGAGCGTAAACACTCCTCCATCTCAGGCATTAGTATCGGCGGGTCGAGTCTTTTGCCGAGTTCCGAGACAATCCAGAAGTCGGTTCTGGCTTCGCCGGGTGGATCCGTGACCTTTCCGGCATAGTTGACGTAGTTGTGGAGAGATGATCCTACTATGTCTTCCTTCTCGAGCATCAGTGCGCACGGCAGCACAAGGTCCGCCCTCTCGGCGGTGTCGTTCATAAAGGCATCCACCACCACTTTGAATTCGATACTTTCGAAAGCCTTTGCCGTAAGGGCCGAGTCAGGGGCCTGGTTTATGATATTGCAGCAGTTTACCCATGCCATTCTGATCGGTGGATCCACGGAATCTGTAATTTCCCTGCCCATGACAGGCATTGGAAATGACCTCCTCGGCGCTTTGTTCGAGGGGGTTGCCCACGAGCGGTTGAAATTTCTGACGGAAGAAAATGTAAAGCTTGTCCCGCCTCCGGATATCCCGATATTTCCGGATAGGAGCGCCAGGGCATTTATGAAACGGACGTTCTCGCCCCCGAAAAGGTACCGCTGGAGACCCCAGCCGATCAATGTGGCTACGGGAGCGGGTTGTGAGTAAAATTCGAAGATACTTTGGACATCTTCACGCGAAACACCACAGCCTCCAATCATTTCATCAAAAGAGCTGTTTTCAACAACTGCTTTGAAGGCGGGCCAGTTGTCCGTATGCTCGATAATTGATTCCCGAACCTGTCCCCGCTCGATAAATAGTCCCATAACCGCTGCAGCAAGATAGCGGTCAGTTCCGGGCCGAATCCTTATAATCTCGTCCGAGAAGGTCCCATTTTCGTCACCTCCCGGTGAGATTGTGAGTACCCGTGCTCCCGCTGTACGGGCACGCCGAACAAGCGCGGCCTGGTGTACCGAGCATCGTGAAAAGTCCCTGCCCCAATTGGCTATCCCGCCGGCTTTAAGAAGGTCGAGCGGATCGTTTGTATCTCCTGCCCCGAAATCTGCCTTGCAGGCGGCATTACCCGCGGCATTACACAGCGAACCCCGTCCGGTACTGGCTCCAAGCTCGCCAAAAAAGAGCGCCGGGGCCATGTGCAATATCCCTTTGTACCCGCCTGCCCAAAGGTGGAGAATGGAAGAAGGCTCTTTTCGGTACTTCTGGATCTTCTCCGCGCAGAGGTCCAGTGCCGCATCCCACGAGATTGCCTTCCAGGCGGCACCCTCTCGCAAAAGCGGCTCCAATATCCTGTTGGGACTGGTCAGACGCTTTGGAAAGCTATGTATCTTCTTGCAGACGATCCCGGCCGTAAATGGATGTTCGGGGTTTCCACTGATACTGATCCCGCCTTGCCGATCCCTTTCAATTAAAAGGGAGCACGCATCGGGACAATCGAGGGTGCATGCGCTGATTGTCTTCATGTTGCCAATTTCCTGGGGTTAAAGATTACCAAGCAAGCAGTTCAGCCCGGCTTCACTGCGCTGACCTTAATGCTGGCAACCGATCCCGATATGTCTTCCGCATATTCGGAGAGTGTGGAGGTGTCGGAGAAAATAGCCTTGGCGATGGGATCGTTTACAGCCAATTTTACAGGGTAAATATCTTCCGCGGCAATGGTCACATCCACGAAACCTGCATCCTTTATGGCTGCCAGATATGCATCTTTGTGGATGGCTCCGGCAATGCAGCCGACGTAGGCTTCAACGGAGTTCCTTACCGCCTCGGGCAAAGTCTTGAGCAATACCAGATCGGAAATCATTATTCGCCCGCCTGGCTTGAGTACGCGAAAAGCCTCTTTGAAAACTCGCTTTTTATCGGGAGAAAGATTGATCACGCAGTTTGAGATAATAACATCCACTTCGCAATCGGAAAGGGGGAGGCTCTCGATTTCTCCCAATCTGAACTCGACGTTTTGAAAACCGCCCTTCACCGCGTTTTCGTTTGCCTTCCGAATCATCTCCGGAGTCATGTCCACACCGATTACTTTGCCTGAATTCCCCACACGGCCGGCTGAAAGAAATGCATCGAAGCCGGCTCCAGAACCCAGGTCTAGCACTGCATCCCCTTCCTTCAGCATAGCAAGCGCAACCGGATTACCACAACCGAGCCCAAGATTTGCCCCTTCGGGTACTGAATTTAAATCCGATTCACCGTAGCCTATTGTCTTGCTTATTTCATTCCCGGAGGCTCCCCGGCAGGACTTACCGGTCCCGCAGCACGGAATTCCTTCGAGCGCGACTTTAGCATAGCGTGACCTGACGATTTCTTTCGTCTTTTCCGGTTCCATAATGATCTCCCCTGAATTGTGCCGGGTACCCGAAAGTTCCAACCGGGCATCAACCGGCTGAGTTCTTTAGAATTTCATTCCAGGTCTATTCCCTTGAGCACTGGGCCGAGAAATTCCTTCACGCGCTCAGCCAGGGCATCGGCCTTGATGAGGGTAAAGCAGCAAATCTCACCATCTTTCAGCCAACTGATAAGGGCCATTTTGTCACCTGCCCGTATATTGGCCTTCTCTCGCAGATCCTTTGGCAGCACCATCTGCCCGCGCTCATCGACCGTGACGAGGGATTCGACCTTGCAGCAGGAGTTTTTTGCCTCCGGAGAACAGCCGGATTCTTTATTCTTCATCTTCCGTCCTTTCAAAATAATCAAGAGCATGTGGTGGAACCTGATTAATCAGTGCAGTCAGAAATATCGGCCAGATCGCATCCATTGTCAATCCAAAAAATCACAAACTCCCTCTGATGCAGCAGGACCTTGGCTTTAGATTCTTTAGATTGTTGGCTTTTCCATTGCGCCCATGGGGTATGGATAAGAGGCGAACTTCGATTGAAGGAGAAACTGGGCAAGTCCCTTAAAGCTCCTCAATTTGGTTCCTGGTTGACCCGCCCGCTGTTCCGGCATATTCTTGGGGCTCGGAACTTCCTTCTAACTATGCCGCACCGGGGTTCCAAGAATAGAGAACATAAACTGGCCGGTGATATTTTCAGGTGTGTGGACACCTATCGAGGCGGAAACGTGGATGCGAATAATCTGTTTCATAAATGGCCAATAGAAATCGGAAGTGCCTTGCTCCTGCAGCTTTCTGGAGAAAATCGCGGCTACAAGACAAACATCGTCGGATTTAAAGCACCGCAATATCTGATAATCGAGATGCCAAAGGTCAGCGGTATCGAATCCAAGATCGAAGACGGTTCAAGAGTGATAGGTGCCATGGTATCGATGGGGCGCATAGTTAATTTCGAGTGCAACATCATCAGTACTGTTTTAAAACCCGTTCGGCTGATAGTTACAACTTTCCCGGAAAGTAAGGGATACCGAAATCTGAGAAAATCCCGAAGAATTGAGTGCAAGATACCCGCTAAAATAGGCTTTAACTCCGGAACGACGATGGAACATGCCGGAATAATCGTCAATATCAGCTCCGGCGGATGCAGATATTTCACGCGCTCGGTTAGTGGAAGCAGGTCACAATCACAGGTCGGCACGAAGGTCGATTTAGTTTTCAAACTGAACCATGGTGAAATCGAAAAGATTGTTCACGGTGAGATATTGCGCATTCAACCCGAAAGCAAAGGAGCATTTTTCAACATCAGATTTTGTGACAACGATGAACCCATAATAGCTGATATTAATGAGTACATAATGCAGTTAGCCACTTTGCTTCCCTAGTTCGGCAGATCCTTTATGAACAGCATGGAAAAATATTTCGGGCCGGAGGGGATTCTTGCCTCGGGCGTGAACAGTTTCGAGTTTCGCGAGGGCCAGTTGGAGATGGCACAGGCGGTATTTGAATGCTTCCGCTCCGAGAGGCCCCTGGTTGTCGAGGCTGGAACGGGTACCGGCAAGACCTGGGCCTATCTCGTTCCGGCCATTTTGAGCGGCAAAAAGGTCATTATATCGACCGGTACCAAAACCCTCCAGGACCAGATACTCGACCAAGACATTCCATTTTTGCGTAAGCACCTGGACCCCAGGTTAAAGGCCATATGCCTGAAAGGACGGCGAAACTACCTTTGCCGACGCCGGTTTCTCGAATTCTGCTATCAGCCGACCCTTTGGAGCAAAGAGGACGCAAAGCTCTTCCGGCGCTTTCAGAAATGGGCCGCGACAAGCCCCACCGGCGACCGCTCCGAAATCGAGTGGCTGCCTGACAACTTCAGGACCTGGATGGAGGTTTGCGCAAGCAGGGAGTTATGCCTGGGGCAGCAGTGCTCCGAAATTTCGAGATGTCACCTGACGCGCCTGCGGAATGAGGCCGCGCGCGCTCAGATCCTCGTGGTAAATCACCACCTTTTCTTCGCGGACCTTGCATTGCGGGCAAGGGAGATCAATCCCGTAATCCCCGATTATGAAGCGATTGTCTTTGATGAGGCCCACCAACTCGAGGGCGTAATAACCGACTATTTCGGCATACATTTCAGCAGCGGCGGACTCGACCAGTTTGCGCGTGACATCCTGCGGGAATGCCGGCGGGAAGTTAAAAACCCTGGACTCAAATCCATACAGACAATAGCTCAGCAGCTCGAAGTCCTAAGCCGGCTTTTCCACCACAATGTCTTTGAGTCGCGTGGCGGGGCTGGGCGGTACCGATTCGAGGCGGACAGGGCGGGCGAGGACTTCAGGAACACCACGCGGCAGATCGCGCACGCCCTGCAGGAGCTGCGGTCATCTGTTGAGCCTTTTTCGGAGAAGATGGAGACGCTGGGAAGCCTCGGCCGGTACAGCAGCGAGATTGCCGACAGTCTTCAATCGCTTATCGACCAGGAAGATCCCTCCCTGGTCTACTGGTGCGAGCTGACCCAGCAGGCAGCGCATCTTAACGGGACCCCGATAGATGTCGCTCCGGTAATGCGTGAGCTTTTGTTCCCAAAAAATCAGGCAGTGGTGATGACTTCCGCTACTCTATCGGTTGCGGGCTCGTTTGCCTTCTTACGAAAGTCGATCGGGGTTCCCGACGAGAGCCGCGAACTTCTTTTTCATTCTCCCTTCGATTTCGAGAGGCAGGCAATCGCCTATATTCCGTACAGATTCCCGGCGCCCTCGGACCGCGCATTTTGCTCTGAAATGGCCGATCAGTCGGCCGATATCATCAATAAAACCCAGGGTCGCGCACTTTTACTATTTACAAGCTACCGCAATATGCACGAGGTCCATAAACTCCTGGAAGGCCGCATCCCTTTCCCGCTGCTCATGCAGGGGCAGAAAACAAAACGTGCGCTGCTCCAGGAGTTCAGGGATACCGTTGATTCGGTGCTTTTGGCGACTAGTTCTTTCTGGCAGGGGATAGACGTTCCCGGAGAATCGCTTAGCTGCCTAATCATCGACAAGCTTCCTTTCGAAGTCCCCGACGATCCCGTTACTGCCGCCCGATTGGATAAGCTCGCCCGCGACGGAAAGAACTCTTTCTATGAGTACTCCGTGCCCAGGGCTGCAATCCAGTTGAAGCAGGGGATTGGCCGTCTCATCCGCTCATCTGCCGACCGGGGTATAATAGCGCTTTTCGATATCCGGCTATTTACCAAATCCTACGGACAACTCTTCCTGAAAAGCCTCCCACCTTGCCGGGTGGTACGCTCGATGGATGAACTGGATCAGTTTTTGAAGTCTCATCCTTAAAGGTGGCTTCCCGCTTACGAATTGGAAGAGGGGATTTGCATCTTGCGCAAAGCCCCTCTGTCTAGATCCGGTATCTATTCTAATCGCCGCGATCAGATTTTTGTCGGGTTATTTAGTTCCTATTTCCCATGGCATAGAAGGCACATCTGCGACCCGCTCATCGTATAGCGGAGCATCTTTACCTGCCCCGTTGTGTCATGTGGTTCATGGCATGAACCGCATTCCATATAGTGGGTGCCTCCATCAGAATACATTGGAGTGTAGGTGGTGGAATTGTTCGACACATCAAAATGACAGGCCGTGCAAGAGCTTGATGCACTTAGAGTTTGATGGTCCCACTGGATGCTTATGGGATGATCGTTACTAAGGTTGGTTGTCATGTTTGCCGCGCCCGTCGCATAATGTGTTCCGGTCCGGGTGCCGTAGGAGTCTATTGCCACCGTGCCGTCATGACAGGATAGACAGAGCTTTGACGGGCCTCGAGGTTGCTGTGTTGTCTTTTTGAGTGTTGGACTACTGTACAAAGTGAAAGTAGCCGTGGTCAATTTGTGATTCCACATTGGGGCATTGCTGCCCGGTACTGATATGCCATGCACCGAGTGACAAAATGCGCAGGGGTTGGTAGTCCCCCATCCCTTTGTCGAGAAATCGTGTTTGCTGCCACTCAGTCCGGTTGCTTGGGCTGTCGATGCCGCGACCAGGAACAGAATTACTAATGTTGTCCATAGAACAGTAGCCGCGTTAAACGGCAGCCCTCCCTGGCTTCGCCTCATACCTCCTCCTCCTGCTACTACGATTTGAGCCTCAGGTTCTGCGATTCTGATCTGAAACATGGATATATAGCTATGCGACCCTGCTTACAAAACACCTCCTTCCTGATTTCGGGATCCAGCGACTCTTCCCAACCGCTTTCGTTCCTTGAAATTACGGCTGGCATGGAGCTGGAGGTTAATCATATTCTTTTGACAAACACTATTAGTTGCAAATTGGTATTAATCACTCTGCAATTTCGGTCTATTGTCCCGCCGTTCTGGTATCCGCATCAGCGCACGTTTAAATGTGGCGTGCATAAGTTAAGACGCTGGGCTGACTCCAACGTCGAATGAATATTTCATGCTTATTGATTGCCGTCAACCTGGTTTGTACAAAAATCACAGACCTTATTAGATGAATCTGCTGTGATGATGATGCACCTATGGCGCGGTGCTGCTGTCATGACGGGGGAAAGCTTGGACGGGCTCTCATCTATGCAATTGCCCATTATGAGCTTAGTCTGACGTGGACTTTCTTTGCAATCTCCATACCCCCACTTATCTATCGGCTAAAAGCCCAGCCAGCGTTAACATTTTTCCATCAGGGACCCCAAAAAATGAGACTCCGGAATTGGGCGATTTGACACAAGAAATGGGCGATATGACCAAAATTGTGAGTAATTCCGATGATTAAAAATCCGTCGAAATTTGCAGCGAACGTTATGGATGTGTCGTCAGGGTTTGCAGTGCATGCCGGGTCATGCAATTTGATTTAATGTCAAACCTTTGGGCGTGCCGAGCCTGGAGGATAAGCATCGTGGAACAAAAGACGTTGAAGATATCTATCTCCTGATATATTAGTAGGCGATTGTTATTATTTTAACGTTTAGTCACTTGACCTCAATCAGTTTGCTCCCTATTGTCAAAAAGAATTGAAGAGAACGTCGAGCATATCAGGACCCGCCCTGTCACTCACACAAGCACAAGGAGGGACACATATGAAAAAGATTCTTGTCGCGGTTGACGGCACGGAGAGAGGGCTCCAGGGGGTGTCGATCCTGGGGCGGCTTCTGAAGGAGCAGGAAGACCTCGGGGTGTTGCTTTTTAATTGTGTCCAGCAGGTGACGACCCTTCTTCCCGGAGATCTGTGCAGCGATGTCGAGGAACGGTGCAGGTTCGCCACGAAGGATCAGGAAAAGGTAGGTCAAAGGGTGCTGGATGCCTCTTTGAACCGGCTTGTGGAAGCGGGTTTTCCCAGAGGAAATGTCGAGATCCGGATGAAAATCAACAGTTTGGATCCGGCCCAGGACATCATTGACGAAGCCAAAAAAGAGAATATCGGGACAATAGTAGTTGGCAGGCGTGGCAGGAGCCAGGTGGAGAACCTTCTGCTGGGGAGCACGTCGAGTAAAGTAGCCCAGTATGCCGCTGGAAAGACGGTCTGGGTCATCGATAGCCCGGTAAACGAGACCCGCAGGGCACTTGTCGCAATGGAAGGGGCGCCGGAGAGCCGTAAAATGGCTATTTACGCAGCCGACCTGATCGCCCCGTGTCTGGGGTTCAGCTTCGATCTGCTGCATCTGCTTCCACACGTGCCGCCGACTTTCTGGGACGACGGTCATATTCTCGATAGTTCCGAACTGAAAGACCGGCAGAGCCGTATCGAAAAATGGAAGATCGACTGGAGAACCAATGTTGAAAAAGCAATGGTGGAAAGCCGCGACCTCCTTGTCGGCAAAGGTATAGGCGAGGATCGGGTGAAGACCATTATCGCGCCGACCAAGCATGGAGTCGCACGGGACATTCTCACCGAGGTCGAGGAACACCAGTTTCATGTTGTTGTGATGGGAAAGAAAAGTTTTCTCGAGAAAAAACAGTTTAATATTGGCAGCCATGCAGCTAAGGTTTTGCAGGCGGCCAGGGCTACTATCGTCTGCCTGGTCGATTAGTCAGGCCTTGATCTTGTCTTTCTGAATCTTGCCGGCCGGTCCGAAGCTTTACCCTATGTTTCCAGGATCGGCCGGCCTTCTCTGAATATTTCCTCTGAATTGACTTCCGAATATTCGGTTTCCGCAATCACTCCTTGTACCGCTCCAAACCCATTGCCGCTGTGCGGCTCATGTGACGCGCGGGACTCGTTCCCCCGCTCTTTCGCTTTTGTTTTATCTTGGTGGTAGTTAAGCGAATTTGCCACGATCTTTAAAGAGAAACTAGCTTTGCCGACGATTAGACGGTATATAATGTAACCCTCAATTCCGCCGTCCTTAGCAGATCGGAATTTTATGAATCTCGACAGACTCTCAGGAAACCGCCGTGAACCATAAAAACGTCTTCTCGAACGTGCTCGAATGCGTCGGCAATACTCCATTAATCCGGTTGAACCGGATGAATCCGAATCCCAACGTGAGCTTCTATGTGAAGTTCGAGGCCAAGAACCCGGCTGGATCAGTAAAAGACCGCCCGGCGCTGTACATGATAGAGGCGGCGGAGCGGGAGGGTTTGCTCGTGCCGGGTAAAATCATAATCGAGGCAACGAGCGGCAACACGGGAATTGGTTTGGCGATGGTTGCAGCGGTAAAAGGGTATCGGGTTCTGCTTGCAATGCCTGAGACTGCGAGCCTCGAGCGGCAGAAGATCCTGAAAGCACTCGGTGCCGAGCTTCTGCTCACACCCGGAGCCCTGGGGACCGACGGAGCAATCGAGGAGGTGTACAACCTTGTAAGGGAAAATCCCGACCGCTACTTCATGGCCGACCAGTTCAATAACCCCGCTAACGTAGACGCCCATTATTATGGCACCGGCCCGGAAATTTACGATCAGACCGAGGGCAGGGTAAACGTCGTGGTTGCCGCACTCGGAACCACAGGCACTGCCATGGGTGTCCTCAAGGCGATGCGGGAACGCAACCCCGCGATAAAGGTGATCGCCGTCGAACCGCTTCCGGGACACAAGGTCCAGGGCCTAAAGAACATGAAGGAATCCTATGTGCCAGGGCTTTTCGACAGGCAGGCACTTGATGATGTGGTTAACGTCAAGGATGAGGAGGCATTCGATGCTGCCAGACGGCTTGCCAGGGAAGAGGGCATTTTCGCCGGCATGAGTTCCGGCGCGGCGGTTGCCGCCGGCATTCGGATAGCATCGGAGATGAAAGAGGGGATGATCGTTGCAGTTCTGCCGGACGGCGGTGACAGGTATCTTAGCACGAATCTCTTTACCACGATGCTCGATACTGATTTCAAATTCTACAACCTGCTCGACCGTGCAAAAACCGAATTCAAGCCAGTAAAAGAGGCCAAGGCGCGAATATGCGTCACCGGCCCTCCGCTCGACCAGCCAATTGCCATTCAGGACTCGCGACGCTTCCTGCTGGCCGATTTGCTTTCGCGTTTCTTCCAGGCAAAGGGCTTCTCGGTTGATGAAGTTGTCCTGATCCCGGATTTCGACAGTCGCACGATCAACAGTTCGATTGCCGCCGGAATGTGCCTGGGGCCTTATACACAGCAGTGTTTCGAAACTCTGCTCGGCGACCTGGATATCCTTGGCATCCATCGCGCCTACCGATACCCGCGCACGACCGAACACCTTGATACAATTGTCGAGTTCACCCGTGAACTTATCGATAAGGGACTTGCATACGAAAAGCTGCGCTCGGTCTATTTCAACCTGGCCGAGAGCAACAGTTACGGGAAGCTCTCCAGGGTAGATCTTAAGAAGATCCGACATGGAAAAACGGTTGATCTGAATGCATACGAAAAGCTGAACCCGAGCGATTTTGCGCTGCTGAAGCGCGCCACGCTCTCTGAGCTCAAAAGCGGGGCCTACGTAAAGACCGATTGGGGAAACGTCATCCCGACCTGGCACATCTCGGCAGCCTCCGCCGCCATCCATGACCTGGGCCCGCAGATTGACGTTGTGGTCAGCAGCATGGATTTCCTTTTTCCACACCTTGAAAATGTGAGGGAAATCGGTGAGGCCCTTACGGGAAAACCTTTTGCCAACACATGGATGATCGCCGAGCGGATCTGGTCCACCAAGCAGGACAAGGACCTCGAACCCATTGACGAGACCATGCCGGTGCGCGCATTGTTCGAGATGGGCTACTCCGCGAGGGAAGTGAGATATTGGCTTCTCGGTACCCACTACAGAAAACCGATTCACGCAACGACACAAAGCCTTGATAATGCAGTAGCCGGCCTCAGGCGAATCGACGATTTTCTGAAGAAGGTGCGGACGATTCGAGGTCCGGAACAGGAAGAGTGCGCACTTGCCGAGATGACCTATTTACTCGATCGTGAATTCCTCGAAGCACTTGCGGATGACCTAAATGTTCCGCGTGCCCTGGCCTCGATCTTCAGATTTATACGGGGGGCCAATCCCATGCTCGACCGTTACGGCGCCGGCCCGGCTCAGAAAAGCCAAATAATGGAAGTCTTCAGGAAGGCCGACGCCATCCTGGGCGTACTCGACTTTGGCGCCCAGCCTCTCGGGTCCGCCGAGGAGGAACTCCTGCATATGCGTGAAAAAGCTCGCTCCAAGAAGAACTGGGCCGAAGCGGACAGAATCCGTGATCAACTCCTGGCATGCGGAATTCGCGTAATCGACACGCCGGCGGGGAGCAGGTGGGAATATAGCAGGGAGTAGACGGATATTATTTTAAAAAATGCCGGAAGTCTGCAAATTCCTTGGAATTTCCATCTACATGGTATTTATCGTGAACATAAACCACCACACTCCCATGCGGAATCCGCGTACTAACGATTCTCCCTATGCAGCCTTCTCCTTGACTCCGACGTCTTTAGCGTAATCTTTCATTCCGGTTACATCGATTATTAAAACTGCTTCGTCGCCCACCACCCAGGCGTCGTGTCCCGGAGGTATATTGCTGAAGTCTCCGGGACCGAATTCGAGTTCCGATCCGTCATCCATCACCACGTGAAGCCGGCCCGAGAGATGGTACTGTGTATGAGGCGCAAGGCAGCTCTCCGTGTTGACTAACGGCTTTACGCACTCGGACCATTTCCACCCCGGTTCGAGCCTCGCCAACCCGAAGGTAACCCCGCCAATCGTTACCAGATCGAGCTTTCCTTTAGGAAAGTTCCGTGCCTCATCCGGTGATCCAATATTCTTCTTCGCCATCTTTTGTTCCATAGCGCAATCTCCTTTTTTTTACTTAAAGATAAGGCTCGGAAGGATCAACGGGGGACTTCTAGGCTATGGGCTGAGTCACAATTTCAAAATAGGGAGAAACCGGTTGATGGTGTATTTGGCGCAGGTTACCGGCAAGGGTCTGAAACAGGGGGTCTGAAATAGTGAAATGAAATAGGGGGTCAGCCCTTGAAAAAGGAAAACATATGGTATACTCTGGCCCATGAATCATGCCCGGAGGAAAAATGGCAAGACCGCTGCGGATTGAATATGAAGGTGCTTTTTACCACGTTACCGCAAGGGGAAACGAGCGAGGGAAAATATTCTTCTCTAAAAAGGATTATGAGAAGTTCAAGCAGTATGTGGAGGCGGCAAAGAACAAATTCGGCCTCATCCTGCACGCGTATGTGCTGATGACGAATCATTATCATTTGATTGCCGAGACACCGGAGAAGAACCTGAGCAAGATAATGCATTTCATAAATGGTTCATACACGACATATGTGAATATCAAAAGAAAGCGGAGCGGGCATCTGTTTCAGGGCAGGTACAAGGCTATTCTCGTAGATAAAGATAATTACCTGCTGGAATTGAGCCGCTACGTCCACCTCAATCCTGTCAGGGCGGGTATTGCGACGAAACCGGAAGACTACCCCCATAGCAGCTATCGATCGTATATAATGGGGTGCCCTGAGAGCATTATCAGCCCGGATACCGTTCTGGGCATGTCGGCCGCCAGTGTGAGAGAAGCCGCGGGCAACTACCGGGCTTTTGTGGAAAGGGCAATGAGAGAAGAAATGTCAAGCCCGCTGCAAAAGGTCTACGGCGGCATGATACTCGGCAGCAAGTGGTTTATAAAGGACACGTTGGAGCGTATCGGACTTGAACGGACTGATGTCTCCGAGGTTTCCCGCAATAAAGCTTTGCGTTCCACTGCGGACATTGAGGAGATAATCTCCGCATGCTGTGAGCATTTTGAAGTCGCCAGGGAGGTGATGATGCGCGCACGTCGCAGTCTATCGAGGAAAGCGTGCATTTACCTGATCAAGAAGCACACTTGTGCGACAAATCGGGAAATAGCAGCTGAGTTCGGATCGCTGACCTGTTCGGCTGTGGCCAAGATAGATGCGAGCATGTCGAAGCAACTTGCAGAGGACAAAGGATTGCGGAATGAGATAGAAGGGTTCCTGGCCAAATATTCCTTTTTCAAGGGCTGACCCCTTGTTTCAGACCCCTTGTTTCACTGCATGCGTGAAAAAGCTCGCTCCGAGAAGAACTGGGCCGAAGCGGACAGAATCCGTGATCAACTCCTGGCATGCGGAATTCGCGTAATCGACACGCCGGCGGGGAGCAGGTGGGAGTATTGCAGGGAGTAGAACTTTCTGTTAAGCTTGGTTGCATTCATGTGATGTGGATCGCGGTGACTGAAGGGGCTGTTGCTCAAACCCGCTGCATGATCTATCCAGATCTCAGCTTCGAACATCGTCATTCCCGCGGCGCTTCTGGGCGGGAATGACGTTCTTAGGCCAATGTCATCCATTTGCTTGACCACCTTTAGAAGCGCATCTATTTGGGCAACAGCCCCAGGAGACCATGCTACAACCAGATGGGGTTGAAATTCTTAGATCTTTTTTCACCCTCCGCCCCTTCCCATTGTAAGGGCAAATAATCATTTGCCCCTACAGTCTGAAAATTAGGGTAAAATTTGTAGGGGCAAATAATCATTTGCCCCACAGTCTGAATTTAGGGCAAATATATCAGGGAATTTGCATCGCAGCTTATTTTGGCAACAGCCCTTCCCGACCGTGCTACCCGCGCCGACCGAAGGTCTCCACTCGGTTTCGAAATAATTGGAGAACCTCGGTCGAGGGCGGTGGCGCGGTCAGGACAGGCTGTTGCCCAAATCCCGAATGGAAAAATAATGGGCCGAAATTGAAGGAGAACTCCCCTCCACTGGTGGGATGGGTTGGAGGAGGGGGTTGAAATTCTTAGATNNTTTTTGTCACCCTCCCCTGGCCCCTCCCTTTGATATATTTGCCCTAAATTCAGACTGTTGGGGCAAATGATTATTTGCCCCTACAAACATTTACCCAAATTTCAGACTGTAGGGGCAAATGATTATTTGCCCCTAAAATGGAAGGAGATGGATAGCTGCGCTAATCCGAATATCAGCGGCGCTGTAAGCCGTCGCTATGAGTTGCTGGGAGAGTTATGCTGTAAGCTGCCGCTATTGAGCGGCGGGGAAGGTAATGATGAAAGTTGATCCATGGCCCGGCTCCGACTCTGCCTTTATTGTGCCGCCATGGCGTTCGACAATCTTCCTGCAAAGCGCAAGACCCATTCCGCTGCCTTCATATGCGCTTCGGCCGTGCAGCCGTTCAAAAAGATTAAAAATCCGTTCGGCGTCTTTTTGATTGAAGCCAATTCCGTTATCCCGAACAAAGATATTCAAGGTAACGGTTTCCTTTTCCGGCTTACTGTAAATTTTGACCTCGACTCCTCCTTCCGAATGGAATTTGAGGGCATTTGAGATGAGATTCTGGAACAACTGCCGCATCTGGTTCGGGTCCGCACGGACCACGGGAAGTTCCTCCACCTTTATTTCGGCCTTTAGCCTCTTTATTTGAAAATCCAGGTCCGAGATTACTCCCTCAACAATCTTACCGAGGCTCACCTCACTGAACTTTTCTCCTTTTGAAACAACCCTGGAGTAATCAAGAAGGGCCCTGATCATACCCTGAAGCCGCCCGGTTGCAGCCGACATCCTGTCCACATAGTCCGCCCCCTCGGGACCGAGCGACTGACCATATTTCTTCTTCAGTTGATCCCCGAATGCATGGATCTTACGCAATGGTTCCTGCAGATCATGAGAAGCAATAAAGGCAAAGTCCTGCAACTCCTGGTTGCTTCGCTTCAGTCTTTCTGCATAGCCCTTCAGCTCTTCTTCCGTGCGTTTGAGTTCGGATATGTCGGTAAATACAATCCGCCAACCACTGAAAGCGCTTTTGCTGTCCCAGAAAGGGACTATCTCCAGCCGCGCATGAAAGGGAACGACTTTAGCCTTGAGTAAACGAACTTCGCCGCTGTTCTTCGCGTTTGGCTTCCCGGCGATTTCCCGGATAAGTGCGAAATAGGTTTGCTGGTCTTCGGGGTGAATAAATGAGGAAAATCCACGGTCGATAAGATCGCTTTTTAGGATGCGAAGCATTTCCGAGGCGGTGAAGTTCGCGCCGACTATCATGCCTTTTTCATTGACGGTTATGTACCCAACGGGTGCCTGCTCATAAAGATCGGCGTAGGCTTTCCGGGACTCCTCCAACTGGTTTCGGGTGCTCAGGAGTTCTTCGTTCTGGAGTTGCAACTCGATTTGGTGAACCTCGAGTTCGTGAATGAGAGACATGATATCTATTTCGTTAGGTTCGGCCTTGCCGTTTTTGCGATCCCTGAGCAGGTCTTCGGCTCTCCAGCGGAGTTCCTCGAATTTGGAGTTCCCTGTGGCTGTCATTAAACTTCCTTCGCCTGGAAAGGCTTTAGTACCTGAGAGGGTGGAATACCTGGATGAGCAAAACTCTAATCACGATAACTCTAGATATACCCCTAATTTTGAAGAAAAAAAAAAAAAAAATGAAGGTACCTTTGCTTTTTTCTCCTATTCGCGTCTATATGTGCGCTGCTCCTTGACAACACGGATCCACATCATGAAGTTAGTAATTGAAGGATAAATTAATCAGATGTTGCCAAGAGACATTATTGTAATAGGGGCTTCGGCGGGTGGACTGGAGACCTGCAAAAGACTCGTTTCTCTGTTGTCCCCTGAATTCAGGGGAAGCATCTTCATCGTTATTCATCTTCCCAGCAACGGCGTGAGCCTGATCCCGGAAATTCTATCGAAAAATGGGCCTATTCCCGCGATTAATCCCGAGGATGGAACATTGATCGAGCCGGGTCGGATCTATGTAGCTCCTCCCGATTACCATATGCTTTTAAAACGGGGACACATCCGTCTTGTATCCGGACCGGAGGAAAATTATTCCCGTCCCGCTGTGGACCCCCTGTTTCGCAGCGCATCCGCTTCTTACGGCAGCCGAGTGGTCGGCGTGGTCCTTTCCGGCAATCTCGACGACGGAACAACTGGCCTTAAGATAATCAAGAAACGCGGAGGAATTGCGGTGGTGCAAGACCCGGATGAGGCGCTCTTCCCTGGCATGCCCTTAAGCGCAATTTCAAACATTGATGTGGATTATGTGCTCCGAATCGATCAGATAGCAGAACTGCTAATGAGCTTGCCACTGGTGGAAGCAACCGCGGTGTCGAACCCCGGCCCGGAAGAACACGAGTATAAGGACATTCTTGAAATGCCGGTAAATAATTTACAAGAAAAGATTCTGAGCGCAAAACCGACCCATTTCACGTGCCCTCAATGCGGAGGCATCCTGTCAGAGAAAGTGCCCGGAGATTCCGCCGAATTCAGGTGTCGAGTTGGCCACGCCTTCTCATCGGGTCATCTCGAATCGGCTCTCTCTACTAACGCCGAATCCGCTCTCTGGAATGCCATCAGGGTGCTCGAAGAAAAAGAGGAGCTATACAAACGACTCGCCACGCGGATGAAGGACATGAAAAGCCATTCCTCCGAGATTCATTTCAGCAAAAGGGGAAATGCAGCCAGCAAAGACGCCGAGACAATTAGAAGCATACTTCTTAGAAACGAGACGAGCCGGGAAGGGGAGCAGGCAGGAATTTAACGTGGATTGGTATAAGAATGGTGGAAGACCTTCGGCGAGAGCATGACGCGGTCGGGAGGTGCTATGCCCAAAGCCCGAATGGAAAATAATGGGCCGAAATTGAAGGAAATCTCCCCTCCCTTGGTGGGAGGGGCTGGGGGAGGGNNCCTCCCATCAAGGGAGGGGAATTTGCATCCAGCTTTTCCCAATGACCTAGGGAAATTTGCATTGCAACTTATTTGGCAACAGCCCCTGAGACCACCTTTGTTGTGGAGGGTTCACTTACTGTGGCGTGGTTTCCCCAGGCTGTCGCCTAAAATAGAGCGGGTAGCCCGGATTCATATNNGGTGCGGAGCACAAGAGGCCGTGCGGAAGCGCCGGAATTCGGGATGACTCTAGGCTGCAAAACAGAGAAAGAACAGCAAAACTGGAGACCTTCGGTCGAAACAATGGCGCGGTCCGGAGACCGCGCCAGAACCAAGCGCCGATGATCATCTCGATTTCCGGCGGCTCCGCGGGAGCGGGTAGCCCGGATTCATATCCGGGTGCGGAGCACAAGAGGCCGTGTGGAAGCGCCGGAAATCGGGATGGCTCTCGGCGGCAAAACAGTGAAAGAACGAGACCTCCGGTCGAAACAATGGCGCGGCCGAAGGCCTCCGGTTTGGTTCCACTTACAGCCTCCTCCAGGCCCTCCTCTACGGCCTCCCTACTCCCCGGCTTCCTCTTGGAGCATTTTCGCATCGACAAGGCGTTCCAGGTTCAGAAAAGTGATGACCGCACCACTCACCATGCCCTTCAGGTCACGATAAGGCACAACTTTTATTGAATAGGGCCGGCCTTCCCTGGTCCTTACATTTGCCTCAACCACTTTTACTTCAGAGATGGCCCTATGTACGTCATCGAGCAATGAATCGTAGTCCAGATTAGTAGAAATGTGGGTAAGGGGGCGTCCGATGTCCGCATCAATGAGATTTATGAGCTTTGTTGCATCCCTCGTGAAACGCAGGACATTTAGCTCGCGATCTACAAAGAGTATGGCAACTCCCGTGGCGTTCAAAACATGATTAATAGTTTCATAGGATTGGGAAAGCTCCAGGATTTTTTCATGCAGCTCCGCATTTACAGTTGACAGTTCTTCGTTCAGCGACTGCAATTCTTCCCTGGAGGACTCGAGCTCCTCATTTGTGGATTGCAACTCTTCGTTGGAGGATTGCAGTTCCTCGTTTACCGATTTCAGCTCTTCATTGGAAGTCTCCAACTCCTCCATCGCTATGCGATGGTCCTGCTGGACCTTGGCGACCTCCCGTTCCAGATCTATAGTCCGCTGGGTGATGTTCACCGAACTACCTGCCTTTTTAGAGTTCCCCTTCTTTTTGGGTTGAGGAATTTCTTCGAAAATGACAGCCATCATGTTTTTGAGTGATTCCGGCTTCCCAAAAGGAATGACTGTCAAATCGAAATCCACAAAATCCCCATTCGTCTTAACCCGAATTCCCTCTTTTCTAACAGATTTAGAAGTGGATGCCACCTTTCTAAGTGCGGAGGCAAGTTCGAACCGCAGCCCTTCCCGAGCCATATCTACAATGTTTACGCTCATCCGACCGGCTGCCGGCTCTAAAAATTTACCGGTGCGTCCGTGAATATAGGTTATCTCCCCACGGCGGTTAACCACAGCACAGGGCGGGGTGTGCATTTCGAGGAGAAGCCGGGCGGTTGCTTCGGCAACGGCGACATCGCCTATCTCAGCGGTATTTTGCGTCTGGAGCACCCTGTCCAGGACAGCCGCGCCCTTTGATCCGGTTGGGAACTCGATCAGGGGCTGAAGGGCCGGGCTGACATCCGCCCTCCGATAAAGGCTCCACTTCTTGTGAATGGGGGTGAAAAGTTCGGAAAACTCCCCGACCGTCTCTGATGTTCCGAGGAAGAGTACCCCCTCCGGTTTTATTGCATAATGGAAAAGAGGCAGGATCTTCTTCTGTGCGGCTGACTCCAGGTAAATCAAAAGGTTTCGGCACACCATGAGGTCAAGCCGTGAAAACGGCGGGTCTTTCAACACGTTGTGGACGGCAAAAACAATAGGCTCGCGGACAGATTTCCGGACACGGTAGCTGCTGTTTTCTTTTTCGAAAAAACGCTTCAGCCTTTCGGGAGAAACATCGGCTGCAATATTTTCCGGATAGAGCCCTTCCCTGGCCTTATCTATAGCGGAGCGGTCGAGGTCGGTGCCGAAAACCTGCAACTCTTTTCGAATGCCCAGTTGTTCCAAAGACTCGACGATGCTTATGACGATGGAATAGACCTCTTCACCCGTTGCGCACCCGGAGGCCCAAACCCGGAACGGCTCGTTTTCCGGCCTTCTGGTGAGAAGATCCGGAAGAACATTTCTTTCCAGATAATCGAATGCTTCCGGGTCGCGGAAAAAGCTTGTGACGCCTATCAGCAGATCCTGAAACAAGGATTCTATCTCGCCCGGATTATGGTACAAGTAGTTTAGGTATTTTTGCGGGCTTAACATCCGGGTGACGGTCATTCTCCTCTGGATTCGCCGGACAAGCGTGCTCTTCTTGTAGGCGGAGAAATCATGTCCCACTCGGTTGCTGATAGTCGTTACGATCTTCGACAGAGTAACCGGAAATTGCTCGTTGTCCTCCATTTCCTGGGGCTTTTCCAAGACCGCACCGGCTGATGAAAAATATTCAGCGATCCTGCCGGGCATTTCGGATGGACGCAGGATAAGATCGGCAAGACCGGTGCTTATGGCGCTTACGGGCATTCCCTCGTATCTTGCCGAGTCAGTGCTTTGAACTACAGTTACTCCCCCTTTCTCTTTGATGATCCGCAGTCCCTGCGTACCGTCGGTGCCTGTACCCGACACTATTACACAGCAGGTCTGCTCTCCCCTGGAATTGGCGAGGGACTTGAGAAAGGTATCGATGGGAAGTCGAAGACTTGAGCCCCGCTGCTGTTCCTGCAGGCGAAACGTGTTATCTTCGAGCACCAGATCACGGTTTGAGGGTGGAAGATAGACTGTATTCGGCTCAACAGCCATTCCGTCGACAACTTCAATTACAGGTATGTTCGATTTGCGCCGGATGATCTCCGGTAGAAGGCTGGATCTGCCGGGATCGGTATGGGATATGACAACATACGCCATCCCGCTGCTGCTGGGAACATTCTGGAAAAATTCTTCCAGGGCCTCGAGACCTCCCGCCGACGCGCCAATGCCCACTACAGGAAAGGGTATTTTCTGTTGCAAAGCCGATTCCGGCACATCTGCATCCTTGGGGTGATCCGATGTTCCCAATTCTTCCCGGCCTGAATTCCCGGCCTGATTCTCGGTCAAGCTGGAGGATTTTTCTATTGAGACATCATCTTTGCGCCGGTTTTGATCTTCGAAACCCCTTTTACCTGGATCCGGGGTTTCTCCGGCCCCTGGCTGTTTCTTCTTCCTGGCAGACATTCGATGCCCCTTTAAACTTTTTGTGGGATAGGTAGAAAAATCAGCAACATGAACAGACACTAATATAATGCTTATCTGAGCGCAATATAAGTTTAGCTCAAGAAGAGAGGAGAAAGAAAATGCCGGATGATACAATTTGCATTTAAATTTAAACAAAAGCAGAAGAGCGGGGGAATGAGTCCCATAAACGCTTAAATAAGCGGGAGGTTGTGACTGCGAAAAGCCGTCATTCCCGCGCAGGC
>DBMI01000074.1:284-38742 GCA_002298165.1 Desulfarculales bacterium UBA702 | reverse complement strand
ACCCATGTGTCCGGTCCAAACAGGGGGGAAGTGCGGGGGGATTCTTAACAGGGGTGGAACCATTGCAGGGTACTATTTCAGTCCTTAGCGGCATAAAAGGTATAACCTGTCCCCCTGCGGAAACGGAATCTGCTCACAAGCACAGTGACTTCCTCCACCTCAAGGGTTGGTGTACTCCCAGATATCTTCTCGTACCCCCATTTCTGCCAATGATCTGCGGTAAGTTTGAGTGCGAGATTCTTGGCACTTCGGACATCCCTTGCGGCTACAAAGCAGGTCGTAAAGAACCCGACTCCCGGTTTACTATCCCGGATTGGTAGGACGAAGTCCTTTCCATGCACCATCACTCTGTAAATCTCTTTGTTTCCAACGGCTAACACCGGAAGGGGTATCTTGCGGAAAAAGTCAATCCACCTTCCGGCACTAACCACATGGAACTCTTCAATATCTTCGGATCTCATTCCGTAACTCCGCTGAATTATCAGCATCAGTTTACGACAGAATAACCGTGGGTCCAATGAATTTCGGTTGGTCTGACTCCAGAGGGAGCGGCATACCTTTTACTCAACAATTACTCCCACCCCAGAAGAACGCCTGCAAACTGTCAGCACATGACCGGCATCCCTATGGACCGGCATTGATTCAGGTGGGGAAGTGGTGATAGACTGATGTTGTGGGCCATCCTTGTTGCCACTGGAGAAACCAATGAGACCGACAACCATCTACATATCAGCATTGCTCGCCTTCATTCTGGCCCCCGTCATGCTTGACACATTTGCTCGTGGCATGCAGATGGAAAACAAAGTGGTTATTGAGTTGCCATGGCTTCCGTCCAGGATCAATCCTGGCGACAAGCCGATCACAATCTCAAATCGTTTTCTATCAGAGATATTGCCGGAATTAAAAAATCCCAGGTTTATCTCACTCAGCGATATAGGAGACGATTACTGGATACAACAGTTTCTTGAAGGGGGATTTACATTTGTACTGATGGGTGACTTTAACAGGGATGGAATTGCTGATGTAGCATTCACCGGCAAATTTGATAATGACACGAATCCTGAGTTGAATTCCTTCTTTGCGATAGTCAGCATTGCCAACAAAAAGGTAGTCAGGGATTTTATGGTCGTCCTCCCTGTTCAATGCAACTCTGTTTGGCTGAAGGTGTTACCGAAATACAAAAAGGTAAGGAATGCTATTCGCTTGCTCAGAGACGGAGAATCAGAAGACATCCTTCTGGTTTTTTGGGATGGGGCCAAGTACGTTGCTCCTTGGGCGAATGCACGTTTTGTCAACCCGGAAGTCGGCCTCACGAAACCGAAGAAATCGCCGGGTAATGGGGAATAGGTCCAAATGACTGGCGCCGACTGGAAGAACAGAACACTTGCCTTTATCTCTCTTATCGTTGTAATCGTCCTGTGTTCATGCTACCCCACGGCCAGCCTTGAAAAACATGTGTTGGAAAGACCCATGGAAGATGTCGGACCAGTTGCATTCCATACCGGACAAGTCCAAGTACGATTATGGAATGGCACAACGCGACTGCTGCCTTATAGATCCTGCCTTCTCCCCAGTATTATCAATCATGAACGGGTTTACATCCTTCCTACCAACAATGGTATGCTTGATGGAAAGGCAGTAGTCTACGATATTAGATCAGATACGGTTAAAACTTTCCCGCTCCCGGAGGACTGTGATCCCTACTTCTGCCGTCCTTCTTTTTCCCACGATGGCCTATTGGTCGCCTATTACATAGTGTCCGATAACAAAACCGGCATGGGTAAGGTTTGCTTGAGATCGTTTCCTACCCTTGGAAAGGTCCATGAAAGTGAGACTTATGGGTTGCGGGGTACTGATGTTCCACCATCACTGCCAAAGTGGTCTCAACGTAGTGTCGAGTTCGATCCTGACTTCTTCGATCCTCCACGCCAGATCAGGTGGGAACTCCAGTAGAGAGTTGCCATATACTGATTTCATCCTCATGGGGTGCCGTCGTTTGCTTGTCCACCGCCTTCCGTTATCACAGCATGGAAGTTGACTCGTGGTTGCCGACCTTCAATCAATGATCTCCCGCGAGATGACGGATCACTCAAGAGCAGATAGTTGATTTTGGGGTATTTTTTGTAGCCAAATTCTGGGGGTACAGGGTCTTCAGACAAGTGAGCAGATCCTCTGAATGCCTAATACGGCAGGGATTATTCACAAAGATCATAGTGGATCGACTTGCCAGAAAGTCTTTTAGCGGCCAGCTTTGTCGGCTGGATACGAAGTACAATTGGTAGGAATTGGAGATGAAGGGATTCGATAATCCCTCGCTGTATCTCCGTAACTTATTGATTTCTCGACTGCCCACTTCCTACGAACAGCCTTTCTTGTACAACATTTTGTGTAAGTTTGCCAGAACAATAAGGGGGGGCAGGGGCGTTCAGTCCTTATAGCCAAAAAATCCTACTACCACTCTCATTATAACTCCTACAATTGAAGTTATTATCGAAAAAACTATCGCTGCGGGGGGAGCCATCAACATGAACCAGCCTATTTCTTCCCCAACCTTCATTCCTCCGATTCCGAAGATGAAATAAAGTGTTACAAAAGCGAACGGGCACATTGCCCCGACAAGGCTTGATCGAATTAGAAGTGTTTTAATTCCTGACTTTCTACACCTAAATGCGACGATTGCTGGACCAATGACCATAGGTGAAAGCAAACAGATTGGAGCGGTAAAATCGAAGAATGTTAGACTTACACCATGTTTCACAAGGGTGTACTGAAAAAAGTACAGAAAATATGAAGATGGGATAATCAGATATTCAACATTTGTAAGAAAAGGCACTATGCTTCCAGTTTTATCTGCCACAGGTGTACCGGATGAATCCATGCGAATGAATCGTTTGTCTTTCAATTCTTCATTGAAGCGTCTTTCTGGCATTACATATTTCCTCTCCGAAAGGTGTTAATATGAAATTCCACTTCACCTATTTCACCTGTGTCCTTTCCAGTGTTTTTAATACTCCTGAGGCGATGATGTCAAACATAATAGCAGAATCAGAGTTAGACCTAAAAGGCACAATGATATTAGTGGGCAAACTTGGCCGCATTGAACACGGATTGCCCAGTGATTGTCGATTCTAATCCGCGAAAAGGGTTGCAGCTAGAGGGTCGGCCGCAATGAACCAAATCGTCAAATATTGATTCCGAAAATCTAATTTGAATTGAGAGTATGCTGCCGGGACGGTTCTCATGCTGCAAGGCTTCTGGACAAGGATGAAAAGCTCAACACTCGTTTGGTGAGGTGCTGTGCCGGGAATGCGACTCTCATCACGGAGGCAGGGCTTTACAAGCTCCTTATGCGCTCGGACAAACCCGAAGCAAGAGAGTTCCAGCGGTGGGTTACTCATGAGGCACTTCCCCGGATAAGAAAGACCGGGGGGTGTGTGATGGGGCGAGTTTTACATTTCCGCCACTATCTGCAATTCCAGAGCTAACCTTTTCCTGTGTTGCATTACCCAAGCAACCCCGTTCCGCGCTATTAGCTTCTCTGTCGAGTCCAGAAAGAACGGTATCATTCGGTCCCCGCCCGGACATTCCTCTAGGCCCAAGAGTTTCAAGGCACATTCCAGAGCAAGAGGACTTTCAGATAAGTTTTTCGGGGTAGCGCATTTTGGTAAATCTTGATCTGGCTTAAGGTCCATTATGATTACTCCGGCGCAGGGTGTCCCATAAGGTATAAACCCGAATTGGCGGGAGCGCAACAGGATTCGAGCTAATGAGCACCTGATGAGCATGTCCGGGAAGAACAGAATCAGGAGATATTGGGTGATATTGGGAGATATTGGGCATTGCACGCAAATATGGCTTATAATAGAATGGCCTTCGGAGCCACAATCCAGGCGATTTTTGGAAGTAACCTATCTACTTTTTGTGAAAGGATCGACTTGGTAAATATCACTTTCTCAATTTTTTGTCTACTATCCATTGGCGGACTTGTATTTGCATATATGGATAAGGGAGTTGGCGTTGTTACAGCCTGTTTTGGAGCTGCTATTCTTTGCCTTATTTTTGTGAATCTGCCACTATTTAAGAGATTTAAGGGGTTAGGTATTGAGGCTGAACTACTTGAAAAGAAATTAGCTGAGGCTGACGAGTTATTGCATAGACTAAGAGGCATGACCATTCCGATTTCAAAGATTCTTTTCATGATGATGGCGAGGTCGGGTAGGTGGGATACTTATATACCTCTAAGGCAACAGATTCAAATAATACAAAACATCGAATCCGAACTCAAACAACTTGGTGTTACTGATAAAGACTTAGATGCAGCCAAGGCAGATTGGCATAATTACAACATTGTCGATATGGGGCGCTATATACTGAAAGATGTTTACGAAGAATTGAATCGTATATTGCAGTCAAAAGAACAGAGACTTAGTTCATTTAAAGAACCAATTAAGGCTGATGATCCAGAATGGCCCATTGCGATTGAAGAACGGAATGCAGTGGCTAGAGAAAAGGATAAGGTTCTAGCAATTATTAACGCGACCGAGTCGGATGGCCTAAAAAGCAGAATTAAGGAATGTATTTCATCATCCACTATACTCGACAAGTCTATGAAGGAGGAACTGATTAGAAGAAATGCCGAAATGCTCAAAGATATGGAGTATTATGTAGATAATCGAGAATTTAGAAGACCGGAATATTGGTGTTCTTACAAGGATGATAAAAAGTGGTGATTGTCCCTGAATATGTTTGGCGAAATCTTTGCCCAATGAGAAAAGAGGAAATTGAAGATGATTTTCAAAATCAATTACCAAACCAAGAAAGATGCTGTTGATCTATACAGTAATTTTAGGCGTAGCTGTTTTGTTGAAGCTGACAGTGTACTTGGTTTTGAAAGAATCCAAGCACACTTGAGTAATCTAACTCGGAGCGATTTTGAACCAGATTCTGTAACAATTGAAAGAATAGATTACTTTAACTCTGAAGATATGAAGAATATGGAAGTCATCAAGATAGAGTAGTGGAGATGACCACACCCAATAAGGCTTTGCTGAGGTCTAAAGTGTTACTGCTCTGCTCCTTGGATGGAACATTTTGCAAAATTGTGAAACATGGGGTATGATTCTTCTACCTGTCGCTTCCACACTTCGTTCAACCAGCAACAGTCTAAGAGGAATTTATGGCAAGAGGCTCCAATCCACTGGGATTCCTTGCCCTTTTTATCCTAGGTGCAATATTGCTGGCTGCTCTAAGCTGGCTTATCAACTTGATCCGCAAATCAAGAGACTACGATTCCGTTAAAAAGCAATTATATGATGCTCTAAAAAGAGAGTCGGACCTAAAAGAAGACTATCGAAAAAAGCATATAGCATTAGCTGAATATGAGGCCAAATTATCCAAGAAAGAAGAAAACTTAGAAAGGCAGGCTATTGAAATACACAGAATTGCAAACGAAAAAACAGTTGGTTTCCCATGGTTGAGTGAGGCTTATTCTGATTATTTCCATCTGCAAGACCTTCATATCGCAAAACAACTCGAATTAAAATCACATCCAGCTTTTAAAGCATCAGAGCAGGTTAGAGACGCGGCTGCACGGAGAAGAGTTGCCGAAAAGCTACTGCGCATTTATAAATATCAGATTAGTTATTATGAGGATCTTTTTCCATGGCTTACAGAATTCAAGGATGAGGAGATAGATGATCTTATCATTCAGATAGCTACTGATAAAGGTGCCAAAAAGGGCAATACTGATGACCCTGCCAAAATGTGGGTGACTTCAGCTGAATATGAAAAACTGTCTACACAAGATAAATACCAATTAGCATTGAATAGATATTCGTCCGCAAAAAAAAGTCGATGGGATATCGGCAGAGATTATGAGCGGTTTATTGGATACAAGTATGAATGCTCTGGAGGTAAAGTATTTTATCAGGGGATAATCAAGGGGTTTGAAGACTTAGGCAGAGACCTGATTGTTGCATTCCCAAATAGCAAAGTGACCATTGTGCAGTGTAAGTGCTGGTCCAAGGTGAAGACTATACACGAAAAGCATGTCTTCCAGCTTTATGGAACAGTTCTTGGTTACAGATTGGAGAATCCCAGCAAAACTGTTGATGGGATTCTCATTACATCAACATGTCTCTCCGACACTGCAAGGCGATACTCTGAATTACTTGGTATAAAGGCCGTGGAAAATTATCCTCTTGAAGACTATCCGCGTATCAAGTGCAATGTCTCCCCTAGAGGTTTAATATATCATCTCCCATTCGATCAACAGTATGATCGAACTGAAATAACTGAGCGATTTGAAAGGTATGCCTGGACAGTTAAAGAAGCTGAAGAACTCGGCTTTAGACGCGCAATGAGATGGCGCGGGCAATCGAATGAGTAAGGGGCACTCTCTAAAGTGTTACCGCAATCCCTCAGACCCTTACTGTTTCAGGTCTGGCGGGTAATCCACCTATCCGCTAATCCCGCAAAGGTGAATTTACCCTAGCCACCCTCGATTTTTTGAAAAATTGATCCTTACTAGGTATGGGTTTGCGGTAGCCTAAAGTATTACCTCGCTACCCTTTTCCGATCCTTTGATTTTTGGACATTCACCCGGTTCAGTTTCTTGCGGTTTTTCTCCCCACATTTCCGGCAAAATCTTTGCCGGTTGATCCGGGTTTGAAGTGTTTGCCGCATGAGCACTTTTTGAAGACTTCCAGCGCGTGTGGCACCGGCAACTCGTTGCCGTGCACACTCCTGTAAAAATTAAAGGACGCCCTTTACTGTTACTGTGGCAACCATGAATATCCGCCCGCTAAGCAGCTTTCCTGAAAATATCTGACGTTTGCCGGAACCGGGGCGAGCTGGTCGGGTATCCGGTCAAGGACCCCGCTCATGGTGTTGGACTGCCCGGCGATGAGAAAGACTTTGGTTGCGGCCAGGCCCATCGGTGGGAGGGCGAAAGGGATGATTTGGAGAGACAAGGCGGTCAAAAGGAAAAGGGCCAATCTTTTGCCCAACAAAGTTGGCCAGTATCGACCCCTTCTGCATACCTTCCAAAACTCTAAATTATTGATTTTACTCGATGGAGATGAAGGGATTCGAACCCTCGACCTCTGACTTGCGAAGCCAGCGCTCTCCCAACTGAGCTACATCCCCTTGGTGACAGGCACGTATACCCCTTTAGCTCTCCTGTTGTCAAGAAGCGCTCAGAAGAGCCGCTTTACCCAGACAAGGCTCAGCGCAAGGTTCATGTCGTATTTGCAGAACCGCTCTATTCCGCCGTCGTCCCTCGATGCCTGTTTCAGGTCGAGCAGGCGGTCGAAATTTTTCTCTACCACTATATTGCAGAAATCGACGGGTACCTGGCGCACCAGATCCAGTTCATCGTCATTCCACAGGCTGCTTGCGATCGAGCCCACGCCGTATTCCACGGTATTGTTTGCACAGACCTTGTAGCAGGCGCCGCAGGTGCAGCGGTGGATCGAATCGAAATCGGTCGGGACAGGGTGACCGTTGTCGCAGAAAGGACAGACGATTATATGGAGGCCGTAGACCCTTCTCTCGTTCGGGGTGCTGACCGTCATTGATTTAAAAATGTTGTTCCTGAAAGTGTCATCCATTTCCATAGTCCGGGCATAGTTAAAATCACCGGTCCATCCGGCTTTCACCATATATAATTTCTTTCTGCTTGAAATCAAACAGCAACTTTGACATAAAATCCGGCACATTTGGCACCCATCCGGAAAAAGTGGGATTCAAACCAGGCATAAGGGAGCAAACGTGAGTGAACCGCATACACCAGCCGGCAAGGTCGAGTCAATCCTAAAAGTGCTCGACGATCTATATCCCGACGCACACTGCTCGCTCGATTACGCTGACCCGCTCCAGCTCCTGGTTGCTACAATTCTTTCGGCCCAATGCACCGACGAGCGGGTAAACATCGTGACGCCCGGCCTTTTTAAGAAATACCCCACGGCCAGGGCATACGCGGAGGCCCCGATCTCCGAACTCGAGCAGGATATTAAATCCACCGGCTTCTATCACAACAAGGCAAAATCCATAAAGGCGGCCGGCAAGGCGATTGTGGAAGAGTTCGGAGGGCAGATCCCCCCGGACCTCGATGCCCTTGTGAGCCTTCCCGGGGTCGGCCGCAAGACAGCGAACGTGGTACTTGGGAACGCTTTCGATATTCCCGGAATAGTAGTCGATACCCACGTCGGAAGAGTCTCCGCCAGGCTGGGCCTCACCTCCCACAAGGAGCCCGAGAAGATCGAACGGGACCTCATGGCCGTAATACCCAAAGAGAGATGGACAAAATTTTCCCACCAGCTTATCCAGCACGGCCGAAAAATCTGCATCGCCCGAAAACCCAAATGCTCGATCTGTCCACTGCGCACCCATTGCGATTATGGAATGGACCCGTCAACTCCCAAGGCATAAAGCAGCGGTTGCGGAATCACTTGTAGGCTCCCCTGGACCATCCGGCAAGATTTTCTTCTTCTTTTTGCATCCCGCCTCATCGCCTGCGGATTGCAAAAGAGCATAACTGGAAATATCTTTCAGAAGAAAATTAACCACCGAGAGCAGGAGCGAGCAGAATGAGAGCAGCCTTTTCAACTTTTGTTGTAATCGTTTTTGCGGTCTTTTTCATTTCGACCGCTTCCGCGCAACAGACCTCGCCCGATTGTCAGAGCCTGCCGCCAAAGGAAAAAGACAAGCTGACCACCCTCGGCAAATATGCCACTGCCGTCGAGGCTTTCCAAATGTACAGATCGAACCCCGGCAAGGTCTTTCTCCTGGACGTCCGCACCCCGGAGGAATACGTCTTTGTGGGACATGCCGATTCTGCCGCGAACATTCCCCTGAAACTTTGGAAAGGTAAGTTCAACGCGGAAGGCAAAGGCTATCCGCTGGCCGATAACCCCGATTTCGATGCCGCGGTGAAGCAGAAATTCAAGCCAGATGACGTTATACTGGTAATGTGCCGCTCGGGAGCGAGAAGCGCGGAGGCAATCAACCGGATGGCAGCGGCGGGATTTACTAACGTCTACCAGATCGTTGACGGTTTTGAGGGCGACAAGGTAACGGATGAGGAGAGCTACAGCAAGGGCAAGAGGGTGAAAAACGGCTGGAGAAACGCCGGACTGCCATGGACCTACGACCTCGACCCCAGGCTGGTCTATGCTGTTCCGGCCCAATAGGCCGAGTTCGCGTCCGTATGTGGGGCTGCTCGGCGGTTTGCTTCGCGGTCCCCTCTTCTCACAGACGAATATTTTTTGTAGGGGCAAATTATCATTTGCCCTGTGGGGGCCAATATCCTGAGGGCAAATAATAATTTGCCCCTACATCGAACGATTCGAACGTCGGTTGAGGTTGAGCCTCGTTGCCATGCGGCCTTGCTCGGCGGTTTTGCTCGCGGTCCGGCTTTTCGGCCCATTGTTTTTCCAAATGAAGCGTTGGGTTGAGTGGTGAAAATGGGTTTAAACCCTGAGATGGTTTCAGGAGCAAAACCCAACCTGTTTAACTCGCATTCCCCTCTTCCTCACAGACGAATATTTTGTAGGGGCAAGCCCTGTGGGGCCAATATCCTGAGGGCAAATAATAATTTGCCCCTACATCGAACGATTCGAACGTCGGTTGAGGTTGAGCAGAGACGATATCAGGCTGCGTCAAGATCGCGTCTCACTCACATCCCATTTCGCCTCCCTCCTTAGAAAGTTCAATTGCGGCATGTGGGTAAATGAGAGATTCACCTTGCTGTAAATGTGATCGATCCCTGATTGCCAAAAAAATAAAGAGCTACAGTGCAATCACTGTAACCCCAGAGTTTTGTTATGAAGCTGCCTGGAGTCGCACTCCATTTAAGCCGGTACCGTACCCTGGTTCACCCGAATGTGGCAACTTTCCAGGAGATCAGGATTTCAAAGGCCGGGACAGCTATTTGAATCTTAACATCTACTCGCAAAGTCGCATTTCCAGGCATTGAAACCTCAAATCGCAGTTTGCCCGGGAAAGCGGAATCCACTTTCCCGGGCAGTTGAATTAGTTATTTCGATCTCTCGAAATATCCGTCTGATAAAGTCTTCAGAAAAGTCACGATATTCGACTGATCCATCATGTTGAACATCTTCATTGAGGAAAGGTTCTGGTTAACTTCCGGATCGGGGAACATCATTCCTCCCATCCCCCCGCAGTTCATACCGCCTCCCATATTACCACCCCCCATTCCTCCGCATCCACCGCTCATCATTCCGCGCCATGCATAAAAACGGATCAATTCAGGAAGTGATTTGAAGTACCCATTATGACCATAAGCTTTTATGAAATCCTGGGATGGGCGAAGATCAACGTTTCGAAGAGTTGGGACCTTGAATTTTCCGAGCTGAGGAGTGTAGACGGCCTCATCATATCCGGCATTTTTCAAACATCCACCCAGACCATAATCTACCCATGCGACTCCCGCGGGGTTCCATTCTTCAGTCATCAGATAGAATGGGTTTTCGGGATTTTTGGGCATACCAATGTTCTCGTACGCGAAGTTGGTGAATAGAGGATATTCTTCCGAACCTCCATTAAGTGAATGGCATGAAGAGCAATTGGCGCGGCTTGGGTCATTGAATGCCGCGAGGCCTTGAAGTTCTGAATCGTTCAAACCAAGATCGCGGTATTTTTGCCAATAATATGGATCGACACCTGTAATCACAACTCGTGGTGCCATGCGGTATCCCGAACCTCCAGCCGTAACCATAATGGCGGTGACTGCACCGCCTGAATTCACGGTCGCCTGAGCGGTTGCGCCGCCGCCAGCTCCCCCCATGCCTCCTCCACCTCCCATGAAGCTGATCGTGGGCGGGACTATATAGCCCGATCCGCCATTGACCACGCTTATGGACACTATCTTGCCACCCTGAATTGTTGCAGTTGCGGTTGCACCATGCCCGCCGCCGTCGTTGGTGAAATGAATTTGGGTAACATCCTTGCCGGCAGTTTTCGCGGCATCCCAGAAAAGGTCAAACTTTGAAGTGTAGGGGTTTACTTCCGAGCTTCTCTCGTAAGCTGCAATGGATTTGGCGATCAGCTCATAAGAACCATTAACATCCTTTACGCAATCCAGAGACCCCTTGCCCCAGACATCCTCGAAGAGCGTGGCATATTCAGAGTGGGCCACTTTGAGGCAAACCTGGCGGGCATGTGGCATCGCCTGCTCCAATGGATTAAGAAAGGGTCCTTGAGCCTGCTCCGCAAGCGGGTCCCCGAGATGGTTCCCCGTTGCCCGCCCATCCCAGAACATTCCTCCAAACCACTCACCGGTAGCGCTGGTATGCAGCAGCGGGCTGTTGCCCGCGTAGGCGGCTGACGGCGGCTTCCTGTTACCGAACCTGTCGGGCAATGCACCATTGTAGACTGCCCCGGCGGCATTCACCTCTGAATCGGGCCCTGTAAATCCAGTAGAAGGATCGTGGCAGCTCGAACAAGACTGTGAATGGTTAACCGAGAGATCAGGATCAAAAAACATGGCTTTACCGAGTGCGACAACATCACCAGTCAAAGGTTCGTACTTTTTAGCCGATGCTTTATCGCTGGACCAGGATGTGGAAATTGCCAATACCAGCGCAACTAAGGTGATTTTCAAGATGAATCTCATACTCTCTCCTTTGGAAGTTGAGGGATCGATTCTGTAGTCAACCGCGATAATAGGGAAAATGTTCTATCGGCAATCAACCCCAGGAATTTCATCGGGAACCTCCTTGTCCCCGCCTAAATACCTTGATGGGAGTGTCTACGAATCAGGGGTAATCTTCCCCGGAGGGATTGTTGAAGTCTTGAAGAGGTTAGGTCAAGCTGGGCAAAAACCGTCCTAAACAAGGAAAAGACACCAGGCGAATCTTCATTCGCTTAGCGCCCTCCCCTTCCACTTATGAGTAAGAAGCCTTAGTGAATCGGTTTTCCAGTGAAGCAGTCAAACTACTCTACTGATTTAATTATTTGAGGCGATAATAGGATAGGAACAGTAGGCTCGAAATACTGAAAAGGGTGTAAATTGATGTAGATCGACAGGTATTTTTACAATACTCGAACTTATGGCAGCGCAATACGGAGGGGGGATGCCGCGGTGAAGCAGAAATTCAAGCCGGATGACGTTGTACTCGTAATGTGCCGCTCGGGAGCAAGAAGCGCGGAGGCCATCAACCGGATGGCAGCGGCGGAATTTACCAATGCCTACCAGATCGTTGACGGTTTCGAGGGCGACAAGGTAACGGACGAGGAGAGCTACAGCAAGGGCAAGAGGGTGAAAAACGGCTGGAGAAACGCCGGACTGCCATGGACCTACGACCTCGACCCAAGGCTGGTCTATGCTGTTCCGGCCCAATAGGGCGAGCCTCGTTGCTATGCGGCCTTGCTCGGCGGTTTTGCTCGCGGTCCGACTTTTCGGTCCATTGTTTTTCCCAATGAACCGTCGGGTTGAGTGGTGAAAATGGGTTTAAACCCTGAGATGGTTTCAGGAGCAAAACCCAACCTGGTTAACTCGCATCCCCTCTTCCTCACAGACAAATATTTTGTAGGGGCAAATTATCATTTGCCCTGTGGGGGCCAATATCCTGTGAGGGCAAATAATAATTTGCCCCTACATCGAACGATCGAACGTCGGGTCGAGGCCGAGCAGAGCCGATATCAGGCTGCGTCAAGATCGATTTTCGCTAATACCCCCATTACGCCGGGCGAAGTCTCGCGCCAACACTTCTCGCCTGGGGCGGAATCAACGCGGGGACTTTTTATCCACCACACCTTCCCATAATGCCCCAGATCGTTCGCCGGCAGGGTTCAGGCAAGATCTCGGGGCTATTGCTTAAACCCGCTACGGGAATGACGTTCATCAGATTCGTGCCACCCAATTTTGCTTAGCATTTTTCGGAAAACTATTCAGGCAACAGGCCCTCCTGACCTTATTGCAGATGGACCGGCGGCGGTCCAACAGCAATCACCCCCCTCTATTTCCTGTGACATGCGAGGCAGATAGCGGACCCTTTCACATCCTTGCGGAGCATCTTGGGGTATTGAGTGAACTTGTTATGAGGCTCATGGCACGAACCGCATTCGACGTACATGTTGCCGGTGGTGCCATAGAAAGGTATCTTGCCGTTTAGTGCCGGGAACGAACCGCTGTGGCAATTAGCGTGAGCCGCAGACAAACCGTAGCTGCCGAAGTGAGTCCATTTTATGCTTATCGGGTGGTCATCGGCCAGGTTCGTGCCGATATTGGCCGAACCTGTTGCGGTCGTGCTCCCGCTTTTTTTGCCGAAGGAATCTATGGCTACAGTCCCGTCATGGCATGAGAGGCAAAGCTTCGATGGTCCCCTTGGCTGGACACATGTCTCTTTCAGTGTAGGACTGGAATATAGAGTGTATGACGCAGTGCTCATGGTGTGGTTCCACAATGGCTTAACCGACCAGACGCCATTATGGACAATCGTGTTGTGCGCGGCGTGACAGAATATACATATCTCGTCGGTTCCGTATCCGGCGTGCGAAAAATCGTGTTTGCTTCCGGAGATCGCACCCTGTGCCGCGGTCGCGGCGAGAGCCAAGAAGAGTATTACAAAGATAGCGTTTCCAACCTTTGCCGCTTTGATCGGCGATTTCTCCCCTGTTCTCATGATTACCTCTTACCTGAGCGTGAAATTCATAACTCGACGCGGATATTACGTCCGCTTGTTAAGCCTGTATGCTCCCAGCCCGACAAGACCGAATCCGAGGAGGAGAAGGGTTGAGGGTTCGGGAACCGGCAAGTCGGCATCTCCAAAGACAAAGTTGTCCAGATTTAAGAACTGGGCCCCAACATTGTGGAAGTCTATCGAAAAAATATCTGTATCAGAGATAAAGCCTGCGAAAGCACGATTTGGATAATACAGCGACTGGAACTCAAATGTGGAAACGCTGCCATTTGCGAGGGTGATTTCGAATTTGCTGATGTAAGGCGCAAAGCTCATGAAATCAGATCCCACCGCTCGTTTTCCACTGGGCAAAGTTGCATGAATAGTTACACCAGGCGTAGTTTCCTCGTCGGAATTCTGGGCGCTTAGAACAACACCCGACCCCCAGTTATACCAGGCCGGGCCGTAGTCGGGGCCGATTTCATAGAGATAGCCCGGCCCGTCGATGCTAAAGTTGACTCCGCTCTCTGTCAGCCCGTACGGGTAGGCTGTGTAAGTATATGAAGGTCCATCAAAGGCTATATTTGTAAGCGCCGAAGACGATGAGATAAAAGATGAGCGGTCCGAGAACTGGATAATGGTGGCCTGGGCTGAAGCAGCAGCCGTAATAATCAGGAAGATGACTGCCAATCCTAGTATTAGTTTCATGTTTGCCCCTACTTCGTTCAACTGCAGCTTAAGAATTGGAATTGTGACAGGGTGTGTATCAGCTTATTTCGGTTACTACCGAACAATAGGAGACTCAAGTAGTAAATCAGGGGGGATAGATCGGGTAAATACTCTACCCGATTACATGTATTTACAACGTATTAACAGCGCATTAGATAAGATGATCGTGTTTGGCGAAATCAGGAAAATATTGTCCCTTCAAAGGTCCCGCAGTATTCAGCAAGCCTGATAAGCCGGTACAAGAAAAGGCTGGAAAAGATTTCTTCTTGAACTCATCCCGCAGCTCCCAAAATGTGTAATTAATTTGGAAGGCAGCGCTTCGATAAGGATTAGTTTGCAAGAATGACTAGTAAATATTTGCGATTTGGGAGTAGAACCCGTAGCACATGATGCCACAGCCATTTAACAGCCTTTTGAAACACCAATGCAACACCACTGGCATGAGTCGTGCAAAATGGGTGCTATCATTACAGTGTCCACATGGCTGTTAAAGATGAGTCATGCGGCAAAATTAATGATTTTGACAACAACTTTTACGGGTATTCAATTATCGGGACTAAAATTGGGAAATCCTAATTTTTCCTTGTCTTGAAAGAACTCTTCAATATACTGGGGATCCAGTGTCGTGGAAGAGCACCGGCGGGGACTTTTGATAGACCGATTTTTTAATACATTTAGACAAGCAGTTACTTTCGATTCTGGATTTCGGGTGGAACGAACACCTGCTATCCGGGGTCCGAATGACAAGAGTGACCGGATGGGGCGCCTTTCGCTTCGCGCCCGGACATCCGGGCTATCCGCCGACATACCATTGTCAGAATTGTACTGCCGTCTAGGGTCGCGTTTGACGAAGCTAATTTGAAGGCGAACAGAAAACAATTGAGTTGGAAGACAATTGCCATCTGGGCAGCCACTGTTCTTGCCTGCGCACTGGTTGCCTTTAAGCTCTTTATGCCCGGAAACGGGGCTGAGCGTTCATTTGAGTCAGGCCCTCAGACGGTTGAAGACCGGTCTGAGAAAATGAAACAAATGGTTTCCGGCGTGCCTGGCAACTCCTCGGAAAGCGCTCGGGGCCGCTCCTTATCCGAAATGAAGCCGCAGGGCAATCCACAGGGGAATAGCGTAGCCCCTCCAGCCCACACAGGCAAAAAGGCCGGCTCGGATACCCCTCTGGTATCCCGGTTGCCTCAATCGCCTGCTGAGGCCCAGTCTCCGGATCTTTCCATCGGTGAAGACCTTTCGCACCCAATCCCTGTTCACTCTCCGGAGGATCAGGAAACCTCCAAAGCGGGGCAAAAGTCCTCGCAGCGATTAGGTGACTTCTTCAACGCCCTTCCTCCCGATAAGCTCGCGCTGGCCGAAACAATATTCCAGTCGCACTTTGATTCACTCCGGACCAACATCGATGAGGCGCTAAAACAAGGGTACAGTCCCAAGGAATTAAATATGCTGATTTACGAGGACCATAAGCGAATCCTCGAGGAAATGAAGGGGGTCCTGAGCGAGCAGGAATATACCGCCTATTTGAACGCCGCACCCAAGTTTCCCGATCCGCAAAAACCACCCCACCAGAATTAAGGAGGAAGATATGACACTGAAGCTGACACGAAGAACTCTTAAAATTGTTATCTTTCTTGCTATTGCCCTGCTTTGGGGGCAAGCGAACGAGGCAATAGCGCAAACAAACGCCGCGTACTACCTGCAATTAAGCGCAAAAAATGCCGAGTGGAGCAACTATTATTATAACCTTTGCCTGGACACGGCGCAAAATGGCTACTCGGACACGAATGGATATTGCCCCAGCGCTAAAATTACTTTGAACAACGCCAGGGTACTGGCTGAACAGGCAACCGCCTATGCCCTGATCGACTATACGAGTTCGGTAAACACCCTATATTATCAGGCGTATAATGAGTACATCACTCTGAACTCCATCAAATCCTATCTGGCCAGCGCGCAGTCAAATTTGTCGGCGGGGGATTCAGCTACAGATGTTGCAACCAAGAATTCCTACTATTCAAATGGGGCCGCCAATTTGTATAATGCAAATTTACTGTATGGATCTGCCCTATACTACGCTGGATGCGAGCCGTATTCAAATCCAGGGTCAAACTTGAGATCCGGCCTGATGCTATCTGATCAGAATCTCATATCTGCACAGCATTACGTGATGTTGGGCTTGTATTCTAAATTGTTAGGATACAGTGGTACAGGCAGTGCATACATGACATATGCATTTCAGTATTTATCATACGCATATGCATATGCGCAAAATGCTACAATCTACGCTCAAACTGATTCCAACAATAATATTTCCAGTTCATATTACAGGTCCTATTATGAGTATACTACAATGCTTTCCATCCAGAATTATTTAGCAACCGCTATATCTTACTTCACTCTTTCGAGTACTCAGACAACTGCCGCGGCCTCATACAATTACGATTGTCTGGGATTTGACAACATTTACAATGCGCGACACCTGTTTGTCCAGGCAGCGAATTATGCCGGGTGCGTTTATTCATTATATTGATGAGTCCTAGAGGGTGGGCACAATCATAGCCGTGCCCACCGCCTTCACGCGATTAAAACAGGTGGACCTAAAAACGTTGCCCGCCCTGGCTGTGCTTTCAACGCGTTCTTCATGAATTCATACCAATTCGCGTTCAAGTTGATGTAGGGCCTTGTGCCCGTCTAATTTCTCCAACGCCCACAAGGGGCTATGCTACATATCTATAGCGGTTCCTGGTACTATCTTGAACGCGAATTAGTATCAGGCGGCAATCGCAAAAGTAGGCAACATTCGTGTCTTTCCGATCTTTTACGCAGGGCGGCATTAAGCGGGATTACCTCGGAAAGGTTCTTATTGCGTAACGGTTCAACAATGGGGCAAATAGCGCAGCACTTTTGATGAAATGACCCAATTCGTCGCTGTGCAGGTGGGTTGGATCAGGTTCAGATTAGCCCAAAAACCACCTCATTCCAGGCAGACGGGAACCTTTCTTTTGAAAAATGAAAAAATTTTAAAAGAAGGCTAGCAGTGTGTGTTCATCACATCGATGTCCCGGTAAATTACAACAAACCGCGCGGTACGCGCCTGATTTTTGATCCTCAAACGATCTTGTTCCAAATTTTTTAAATTTCAGAATCGCGTTACATCGCTTTCGGGACCAGCATGTCTTCTGAAGTCTACCTATGGCTGTCTTGAACATCTTGCTCGTACCTGTCAAGCCTTTGCTCGTAATCTGCAAGCTCCTGTTTATATCTGTAAAGTTCGCGGTCGTAGCTGTCGAGATCCCGGTCTGATTGCCGTTCTTCGTCACGAAATCCGGCGCGCTCACTGAAATGCGAATCGCCTTGCCTTGGATCGCGTTCATCATAGTCTCTGGATTGCCTGCTCATCTCATCACGATCCCGGCTGTAACTCGAGTTCCTGTCTCGATCCCTGTCAGAACTGCTCGATCTGTCACGGTCACGATCCGAGCTTTTCGCCTTTTCCCGGTCCGAATCGGCATCTTTTTTCTCTTTATCGGCATCCCGACTTTTTTTATCGTTATTTTTAGCGACAAAGAGACCGCTAGCACCGCCAATAGCCGCACCGGCTCCCGCCCCGATCGGTCCGGCAACGAGCGCCCCCGCCGATGCGCCCTCCGCCGCGCCGCTTGTCGCCTGCTTTAAACCGTCAGTAGAACAACCAAGTGCTACCGCGAGCACTGTCAAACTCAGGAACCCTAAATAAAAGAGAGGTCGCATCCTAACGCACTCCTTTCTTTGCTAACCAATCTCAACATTGATTTCTGAATTTAGAAACCGGGACGAATACATATGAAATGGATAAGTCCCTAATTTCATTTAAGTATCTATGGAGATCAGGTCAATTTGAAACCGGGAGATTGGCATGTGGGGGGTATTTGTTGAGAAGGGTAAAACCCGATGGACTGGGCGCGGTTTATTTGGCAACTGGTTCCCTGTTCGCGTTTAAAACAGGTGGGCAGACAAAAACATTGCCCACCCTTGCTCGTCCCCCAGGGAGCAAAAAAAGTGCTCCTTGGGCCACCCGCCATTTGGCTGGCGGCTGCGCGCGCCCATGGGAGCCATCGTATCTATGGAAAAGAGGGAAGCATTGTTCGCATGTCGGTGCCAATACACGGCAAGCAGCCACTCAAATCCACATACGGATCATTCATTTACAAAATGACGAGGCGACTCGACACGCGCGGAGTTGCAGATAAGGAGGAGATAGTACCAGGAGGGCATTCGCGCCATGGCCTCAAACAGCAACAGAGGAACCGGAGCGCAATGGAAATCACTGCTTGATTGAGCGCCGGGTTAAGTCAGTTTGTGGGCCGATCGAATCGCACTTCTCTGAGCAATGTATTGACTTTGGGTGCGTTCATCGTTACCTGTTTTACAGATTTCATCTCTGGAATTCAGGATTTCAGAAGGAAAACCTTAATCTTTGATTCTGGAAGAATACAGGAAGAAGTGAGAGGAAGCCGGGAAGAGGATCGGTTGCTCTGATGACGACCTGGATGCGTGCAACTACCGGCTGCGGATGGATCTCACTAGGTGCTGAAAGAATACAAAATCCTCAACTGACTTGGTGAAGCCTTTGAGCCGCCGACACCGTCACTCCTTGATATGATAGGGGCCCCCGGTATGCCTTCTTACCGCATAGTGATAACCGATGAGTGTCGGATGATCCGTGAAATGGTCAGAAGGACGGTTACTCACATCGAAGCAGTCGAGGTTGTCGGCGATACCGGTGAAGGTTTCGAATGCATTGAAATGGTAAATAAACTCAAGCCGGACTTGGTCATCCTCGACATTTCGCTGACGAACGAAAACGGGATTCAGGTGCTCAGACAAATTAAGGATAGCCACCCCAAGACGAAGGTGCTAGTCCTCACCATGCTTAAGGCAAGAACGCACATTTCATCAGCCCTTTCCTGCGGCGCCGACGGGTTCATCCTCAAAGAAGATGCAGTTGAGGACTTGATCAATGCGGTCGAGAAAATCAGACAGGGAGGGATTTACATATCCGACCTGATCCTGACCCATGTATTGCAGTTTATGCGTGAGAGCACCACGAACAGGTCAGGGCACGACCCATGCCTTTCCGAACGCGAGAGGAGAATAGCAGACTTGATTTCCGAGGGTAAATCCGTCAGCGAGATAGCCGAAATGATGTCGCTGGGCAGGACCGCGGTATATAACCTCAGGTGCAATATCAGGAAAAAGTTGTGCGTCAAAAGGGACGTGGACCTGGTGAGGAAATTGAGGGATATCCCTCAGCGCTGATTATCAGCTGCTTTTTCAAACTATAGAGAATGAATCGGCCCGTGCCCGGGCAATCAACAGCCTAAAAATCCCCACCAATATACCTCAAGTAAACCAATTTCGGTATTGCCAGGTCCCGGGAAACCGATGGAATTCCCTTTTGCTGAAATCCCCCCGTCCGCGACGGGAGGATTCCAGCAACTGTTACTTATCTTCACCTTACCTATCTCTTAATCGGCGGAGTTGGGACCGGAGTGATAACAAAATGATTCGGGTTTGCAAGTGGGGCCGCGAAGAGCGTGCTGTCCCCATTAAACTTGCCGATTGCGCCGTCACAGAAAGAAACTATGCGGTTAGAGGCGGACGTCAGAGGGGTGGCGGTGTAGTTCGGATCGTTATATGCAGTTATCGGGAGTGTGGCCTGTGTGCGCGGGTCGAGATCGGATGACGGGAATGGGATCAATCTCTGGACAGTCGCGTCGCAAAGGACGCCTCCGGGTTGTCCCGCCGCGTTGAGACAGCCTCCGGGACCCAACCTGCGGTCCACGTTCCATGGGAGGCCTTCAAAGATGGCCGGCGTCGCTAGTGCCAGCGGGTTGATCTCTATGGCGCCGGGAATCGTTATTCCACCAAGCCCTATTCCAAGCGGGAAGAGGAATTGTCCGTTAGTAGCCGCTGCTCCCTTGATATCAAGTGTAACGAGAGTGGGGTTGGCAATCTTGTGACCGGTGCGGGCATGGACTTCTCGCGGGGTCGGGCTCAGGATGGCGAACTCCTCGACAAGGGTACTGGTGCCGTTGGCAGCAGCGCTCGGGCAAATATTGTTTGCCGCAAACCTGGCGTCGTGTCGAAGTTGCGCGCATGGAGACAGGGCCGCGCTTGGTGCAGCGGGGACCTTGAGGAAGTCTAGCCTTTGCACAATCTGGAATATGTCAACCGCGTTGTTGGGAACGAGAAATTTATTAGTACAGGTTCCGACCCTGGCATTGGCGGCGTCACAGCCGCTGGAAGACGCCAGGGGGAACTCGTGGGCGGCGTTGGTAAGCGGGTCGTGGTGAACCGACCAGAAAACAACGTCGGCCGGAAACAGGCTAGTATAGCCTGTGAATTTAGCGTCCAGCTTCTGGCCCTGGAACCCCGGGGCGTCAAGCAAAACCTTACTGAGCGCCACGTAGTCAGGCTGGGTGGCCAGGTTCTGCGTGGACATTGCCACATTTACCGTAAGTGTATGCGCTGACAGGAACTCCGTCTGGACAGTCCCGACGGTGATTATCTCGATGTTCCCCAGGGCTGTTACATTATCACCAAGCTTCAGGGGTACGAAACGCCTTGAATCCAGGACCTGGGTAGTGGTCCGGTTGGTTGACGGACACAATACATCTCCGGTGCCGTCGGCCAGGGCCTGAGCGGTGGTCGTCCCAAGCCCCAGGGTATCTACGAATGTGCGGGCAACGGTGCTGGGAATGCAGACCGGCACGCCCGTAAGAAAGGCGGCTGTATAGTTGTCAGGGTCCAGCCCGAACCGGCGGTCGCGGCTGCAGTTGAATTGCGGTCGCCCGGTGAGAGGATCGAGAACGGTTGTGCAGCCCTTTCCCTGCTGAACGGTATGGCGGCCTGTGGGGTCGTTTAGCCTTATCATTGTTCCGGTGAGGTCGTCTACCTGGGTTGTGTTGAGTACATTTCCGTTTACCCGGAAGTACCCGTCGGTGTAGTTGATGTAGGTTACATCTCCGGTGATGATTTCAATGCCTTTCTGGATAAACACATCGCCGGCTACCAGGTTGCCGGCTGCTGTCCGGTTGGCGGTAATGGTGGCAATACCGCCCGCCTTGATGTGGCAGGCATCTGCCTTCGCCAAGCCCGTGGCACTGAGGCAGTCGGCCGGGCGCTGGTCGAAAAGCTGCTTTAGGGTGAGCCTGTTGGCGGGCAGGTCGATCAGCATGTTCCGGGGGATCCACACCGTTTCGTTGCCCACCTCGATTTTGCCTCCTGACCAAATATCCAGCGGGTTCGTTATTATTACACGATGGATCTCACCTGTCACAACCCCATTTGTGGCCGAATGGGCAGGGGCCCCTAGTCCGAATAAAAACACCAAAAACAAGAAAGTCACTAATCTTGGGACCATAACCTTACCTCCGTATCCCGGTTCAAATTAACCGTAAGTCATAGGCGGCACTGCGAGTTGCTGAACATTCTTGAGAATTTGATTTGTTCATAATTAATTCGAAAACGGATTTTTGCCTCCTTTCATCTATATTCGTCAGCACATTCAGTCGCTTAACTTATATGAGTCGACGTCGACAATTCAAAATACGTCAACGCATGGAAACTCGTAGTAAAACGGTATTTGATCACCGTTGAATCATGGCGATCTGATCTGACCCCAAAGATAGTTTCTGCATCATCAATGAGGAATACTCAAAAACATGTAAAAAAGTACTGATAGCAATTTATTCGGTTGATCGAAATTAATAATCCATGCTCACATTCTATCGAAGCACTTACCCAACAACCTTGCTTATTCTAGGAATTATTTCACGGTGAAGTAAATATTTCTCTGGATATAATCGAGAGTTTTCGTGACTGGGAGGTAATTTCTATTTGAATGTAGCAGATATTTTGGCGTCCGGCTGAAATTTTAATATTGTGGATGAGAAAAATCTCCATGGCTCGAAACAATCTCAGAACAGAAATTGAAAACAAGCCAGTGCAAATATCCTTACTACCTGTTGCAAATTACCCGATTTTACCTATTTGCTTTAGATTTGCAGAAACCTACTTGGTAGCAGATTCCGGTAATCCCGACATCCTAAAGCCTGACAGTCTCCTGCACCAGATCGACAAGGGCGAAATCCCTGATTGGGTTCCCATCTCTGCTGCACAGTCATCGCTTGCCGCATTTCTGGGAATTTCGCCGAATTTCTAACGCCGCTATGCTTGCAAGCTCACCGCCTCGTGACCAGTCCCAGTCGGAACGCCAGATGGCCTTTGGGCTGCCTTCCCCATCCTGAAGGATGGAGAGGGCAGCCATTGGAAATACGTTTAACGCTTATCTCAGAATCGGCGGCGTGGGCACAGGAGTGACCACAAAATGATTCGGGTTGGAAAGCGGGGGCACAAGGAGCGTGCTGTCGCCGTTGAATTTGCCGATCGAGCCGTCGACAAATGAGAGGATTCGGTTCGCAGCCGAGGTGAGCGGGGTAGCAGTATAGTTCAGGTCATTATAAGCAGTTGTAGGAACGCTCGCCTGGATGCGGGGATCGAGTTCCGCGGATGGGAAGGGGGTCATTCGCTGGACTGTTGCGTCGCAAATGGTTCCTCCCGGCTGTCCCAGTGCATCGAGGCAGCCGCCCGGACTCAACCTGCGGTCCACCGCCCAGGGAATACCTTCAAAGATAGTAGGCGTTTGCAACGCATTCAAATTGATCTCCACAAAGGCCGGAACATCGATTCCACCAAGGCCCATTCCCAATGGGAAAAGATACTGGCCGTTTGTTGCGGTGGTGCCCTTAATATCCAGGGTAACCAGCCCGGGGTTTGCGATTTTGTGTCCGGTTCTGGCCTGAACTTGCCGCGGAATCGGGCTCAGGATGGCAAACTCTTCGCCAAGAGTGCTGGTCCCATCGGCTGCGGCACTCGGACAAATGTTAAGCGCTGCAAATCTCGCGTCGTGGCGAAGATGAGAGCAGGGTGACAGTTTAGTATTTGCGGCAGGTATTTTGAGAAAGTTGACATCGAGAACGATTCTGAAAATATCACACGGGACATTGACAAGGCCCTGGTTCGTGCAGGTACCGACTTTTGCATTGGCTGCGTCGCAACCCGAAGTGGATGCCAGGGGGAACTCATGTTTGCCATTGGTGAGCGGGTCGCGATGCACGGACCAAAAGACCACATCGGCGGGAGTCGTGGAAGCAAAGCCCGCCAACTGGGCCCGCGCGCGCTGAACCTGAAATCCCGGCATGTCTATGAATGAATTGGCAATCGCAATATAGTCAGGCTGGGTGGGCAGGTTGGCGGTTGAGAGGGCCTTGTTGACAGTAACTGTATGGGCCGACAGGAACTGTGTCTGGACCGTGCCGACGGTAATTATTTCAAGGTTGCCCTTGGCAGTGACATTGTCTCCGAGTTGGAGAGGGGCGAAAAGCCTGGAATCGTTCATCGGCTGGCCGCCGTTAACGGTCCTGTTGGTTGCGGGACAGAGAACGTCACCTGTGCCGTCCGGAAGAGCCTGTGCAGTTGTGATTCCAAGCCCGAGAACATCCACGAAGGTGCGCAGGACCGTGCTGGGAATGCACATAGGGACCCCCGAAGCAAAAGCGGCGGTGTAGTTATCGGGGTCAAGACCGAACCTGCGGTCAGCGCTGCAGTTAAACTGGGGCCTGCCGGTTGCGGGGTCGAGGACTGTCGTGCAGCCCAGTCCCTGCTGGACGGTATGGCGACCGGTCGGGTCGTTCAGCCTGATCATTGTTCCCGTGAGATCATCAACCTGTGTGGTGTTCACGACATTGCCGTTAACCCGGAAATATCCGTCGGTGTAGTTGATGTAGGTAACGTCTCCGCTGACGATTTCAACGCCTTTCTGGATGAAAATATCTCCCGCTATCAGGTTGCCCGCGGCTGTCCGGTTGGCATAGATGGTGGCAAATCCGGCAGCCTTTACATGGCAGGCATCCGCCTTGGCCAACCCTGTTGCGCTTGCGCATGCAGCGGGTCTCTGGTCGAAAAGCTGTTTAAGGGTGAGACTGTTTGCGGGCAGATCGATCAGCATATTAGTTGGGATCCATACCCATTGATCGCCCACCTCTATTTTCCCGCCCGACCAGATTTGAAGTGGATTGGTTATTACGATACGCTCGATCTCGGCAGATAGTACGACGCCGTTCGTAGCCGCATGAACCGGCGCTCCCAAAGACAACAACAGCAGAATAAATAATATTATTTTGAATCTGTGCTTCATAGGTTGACCTCCCTGTGATCCAGGCCAGGATTGGCAGCAACCTTCGGAAAACCAGGCTGCAAGCTGCTCACTTCGCCAAATATCATCCTATTCCTTTATGTAGATTAATAAGTGTTATGAATCCTCCTTTCTCTTATATCGATTAGTATTTACTTCACGACAAATATGTACACCAATAACACATAATCTTATAGGCTCATGTTGTATCTTGTGTTTACAAGTAATGTTGATGCTTTCGGTAATCAGGGGTAATGCATTTAGGTGGATTGCCGGTAAATCCAGGTCATTTAATCCCTCTGGAAAGATAGTTTCGGAGTTAACGATGCGGAATACTCGAAAGCATGTAAAGAAGTTCCAATTACCATTTATTCTGCTTCTTAAAAGTTGTCGCTGTCAATCATATTTTCCACCCTTTTGCGGTTGAAATAATGTATCCATCTATTAATAGGGCCCATCAGAATATGTAACTTTCCTGCCTTGCAGCCTTTAATTTTCTCATATAGACAATAAATCTCACACCTATAAGTGAAAGTTTTAGGGTTCTTGAGGCTCGATTTTATAAGGTCGGATGGACAGAACACGTTGGACTTTACTTGAGATCTCAAAACCATAGCGGAATTCTTCAAAAAAAAATACACCTGTGGATTTATCCAATTACCTGTTTCAACCTATTTGCCATCAACGAACTCAAACATATCTTGAGGCCATATTTCGGCTGAATGCCCATTCGTTGTCTTGAAGGTCTATAAAACCGGACATCGGTTTGGCGCCTAATGCACCGGAAATACTCTTCCCATAGCGGCTCTTAAAGCCGGCTGGATCGAAAGGTGCCGGGCGGAATTCAACAATAAACACAGATTTGCAAACCAACCTTTTTCAATTTTCAAACCCACTGGACTTCCCGCAGTGGAGGAGAATCAGCAATGAGGATCAGCAGTTTTTTCCCCATATCCTCCTTCTCTCATAAACCGGCACCGAAACCGCGATGCAGGCTTATGGCGTTTTTGCTGGCATTTGCAGTTTCCGGCTTCATCGCGTCCGGTTCGGCCCAGCCGCAGACAATCGACCAGGTGATGTCCTTAAAGGAGGTACCGATTCCGGTGCCCATGGCCGCGATTATTCCGGTTGTAACCGCCGGGGTGAATCCGATTCCAGGCCCTGGGGCAGACCTGAATTTTCAGCCTTTGGCCGCGGACTTGGTGAAAGACCAGGCAGCACTTGTCAGGCTGGGCAAGGCACTTTTCTGGGATATGCAGGTGGGAAGCGACGGCATCCAGGCGTGTGCCACATGCCACTTTAATGCCGGTGCGGATATTCGCACCAAAAACCAAATTTCGCCAGGGCTCAATGACACGAATTTCAATGGTCCGATTGGCGGCGATAACAGTTTTGGCAATTCCACGGTACCCTACACCGCAAATGACCCCAACACTCCGCTGCCTCCCGGCCCGATCAGTTTCGCCCCCTGGTGGCTGAACGTGCAGGGATACGTGCAATTCGGGCCAAACTACACATTGTCTGCCAAAGACTTTCCTCTAAACGACTGGTTGAACCCCACACTGCTCGTGCCACGTGGACCTGGCGTAACCCTGGCCCAGGAACTGGCTGACGTTTCCAGGGACACCAATGATGTCGTTTCTTCCCAGGGGCTTCGCCGAACCCGATTTACGGGAGTTACCCCCGGAAGCTACCTGGATCAGGGAATGCTGCTGCCAGATATTTTCAATCTCGCCAATCCGGGCCAACTAAGCTCCGCCGCCAGGACTCGGCGCTGCGAGCCAAGAAACGCTCCCACGACCATTAATGCCGTTTTCAACTACGACAATTTCTGGGATGGCCGGGCAAGCTACGTGTTCAACGGAGTAAACCCCTTCGGCTTCCGGGACCGTAACAGCACCTTGAAGAAGAACATGGGAGGGGTGCTTAAGGACATGTATGTCCGCGTCATAAACTCGAGCCTTGCTTCCCAGGCTGTAGGCCCCCCCCTCAGCCCCTTTGAGATGTCGTATGACGGGCGGACTTTTCCGGACTTGGGCAAGAAGATGCTGACTCTGATGCCCCTTGGGAGACAGTGGGTACACCCTCAGGACAGCGTTCTGGGCGGGCTTTCACGGGCAGTGCTCAAGCCGGACGGTACATTCGGAGGTTACAGGGGTTTGAGCGTCAGCTACGTCCGGATGATCGCGGACGCTTTCAAGCCACAGTGGTGGAATCACGATGCAATGATCACCGTTGGGGCCAACCAGTACACCCACATGGAATACAACTTTTCCCTCTTTTTTGGCCTTGCGGTGCAGGCATATGAGGCGACCCTGGTCTCCGACGACACTCCCTTCGACAGGTACATGGGCGCGCCAAGTAAGGCAATTGCCCCGAATCCCTACGCACTTAACGACCAGCAAAGACTCGGACTGTCCGTTTTCCTGGACGATACCGCCAGCCTCGGAACCCACTGTTCAGACTGCCACGTTTTGCCGGAGACCACTGGCCACACGGTCCTGCAGTACCAGCCCGATTCACAGGGGGTGCCCTCCCTGTCAACGGGAGAAGCCATCGAAGTCATGCTAATGGGAGATAACCTTGAGACAGGCAATTATGATCACGGAATGTACAACATTGGCGTCCGCCGCTCCTCCGAGGACATCGGCCGGGGTGGCACGTCCCCGTTTCTAAACACGCTCACTGGAAAGAATTTTCCGCTTTCACTCGTGGAACTGGCGGCGCTTCGGCAGGCCGGGCAACTGCCTCCGGATGTGGCCAGGTTTGTTCCCAATGTGCCAATCCTTCCCCGCCGAGTCACTAAAGGCGCTTTCAAGGCCCCAAACCTTCGAAATGTGAAATTCACCGGTCCTTATCTGCACAACGGGGATTCGGCGACTTTGCGCCAGGTGGTCGAGTTCTATACCAGGGGCGGCAATTTCCCCAATAGCAATTTGCATGATCTGTCCCCTCATATCGAGGGTATCCCGCCCCTGATGTTCCCCGAGACGAATCACGATGCTCAAACGCGCGTGCAGGCGCTGGTTGCGTTTTTGGCGGAAGGGCTGACGGACCAGAGAGTAGCCTACGAAAAGGCCCCGTTCGACCATCCTGAAATCTACGTTCCCAACGGGTGTCAACCCAACAACCCTGATCAGGACATTCTCATGAGAATTCCGGCAGTTGGTGTGAACGGCCGTGCAACCAAAATCCCAACGTTCTTAAATCTTGATCCGCAGCAACCCTGAAACCGCCCTGGATGAGCAGGAGGAAAGGTCATGAAGTCAAGATATTTGTCAGTAAGCATCTTAGTCATTTTCCAGGGCCTTTTTCTGACAACAGCCGCCAGCGCTCAACTGGCGCTCAACAGTTGGGTGCCGGCCCAGTTTGTACAGGCTGGAATCATCCAGGACGCAACCCTTAATGCCGCACCCATTAAGGCCGGAGATAAACCTGGTGGCACGCTCACCATTAATGGCATCAAAATGATTGTCCCGGACAACAGTGTCATCCAGATGCCGGCCAACACACTTCAGTGGGCTGACCTGTTCAACCCCCTCGTGTCGAAACCGGTCTATGATCCGGCCATTCCGGCTCCGCTCCCGGCGAGCCCCACAATCCCGGCAGGCAAGACGGGGCTGGCCCTCATGGACAACCCGACACAAGTTGCCGGGACAAGCCCATGGCTTCCACTCAACGCTACAGTGCTTGGCAATATCGATGTCAAGAATGCAAAAGGGTACGGAGCGGATGCATACATAGTCGGACTGATACTTCCCATCAACCAGGACCTGGGAAATACAGGGGCGGGTTTCATAACGTGGATCGATTATGCGAAGGGCAGATTCGAGGTTGGCGGGACCCTGGGTGTGCCGAAAACAGGCACTCTAATCGAGATCAATGACCCGCTTGGACGCTACGGCATTGCTCACAGTCCAGACCCGCGTTGGTCGGTGGACTCCGATAATCCAACCGTCACCGCCGGAAACGGCTACCCGATGGGCTTGCCCAAAGTAGCACCGGCAGGCGGAAAAACTTTCCCTGCGGTCGGGGAAGTGGGCGATCCGGACCGTCCGTACTATAACCGCCCGTTGAACCAGCCGCTCGGGGCCTTCGGACTCGACCCTTTCCAGCAACCTAACGTTCCCTTGATAACTTACACCTTGCCCGCGGCGGCTGCCCCCAATGCCGCCGGAAAAACTACTCCGGACCCGTGGAAGCAGGCACCCCTGATGAGGGGAGATTATGTGATCTATTCCGGTGTCCAGTGCAAGCTCAATCCAACCCTGCCGCTCGATCCTCTCAAACCCATGAACCAACAGACATATATCTCAGCCAATACGGTTTCCGCAGTTAATCTGGCCATTTACACGACCCCGGGCACCATTCCCTGCTACGTACATCTCGAGAAAATGGTGATCGGCACCGGAGCACCCAGCGTTACGCTGCCGATCAGGCCCAACATCGGTATCCAGGGGAACCAGACAATTCCCCTGCTGGAACCCAAAAATAACATAGTTATTCGCGGGTTTTGTACTGATTCGACGCAGTTGGTGGATATCTACGCTGTGGGCGTAAATCCCAAAACAGGAGCAGAAGGACCAAGGCTGCTTGGCACCGTTCTCCCATCGCCCGGTGTTGGTGGAGCCAGGCAGGCAGGAATTAAGGGCTTATTCCGGTTCGAAATCAACAAGGGGAACTTCCTGCCCGTGACACGGGCGTATATGGCCATATCCAGAAACGGCACCATACATGTCCCCAATCAGACCGGCAATATCGTTCCGCCACAGGGGGGCCTCCTTTCCGGCCAATACCACGCGCCAATGTTCACTTTTGAATTCGTTGAACCGCAGCCTGGCTTTCCTGTGATTCCTTTCAATTTCGAAACCATGCCGTTCCTGACCCAGGGCGAAGGGGGAAATACCGGTTTCGGCCAGCTCAATCCTTTTCCACCGTGGGTCCCTTGATCGTCAGACTGCGGCGATGAGCCGCCTTGGGAATATAGACGGGCACCAATTCAACAGATCTGAAAGGAGGATAAAAACAGCCCAAATAAGTTTCGCAGCTTGGCGCTGCCCCTCCTGTAATCAGTGAAACATATGATCGATTATCCCCTGGTTTGCAGGAGATTGTGACAGAGAAAAGATTCGGCCAAAACAACTACATAGGGAAAGGGATTTTATGAGCATGAGAAGATTTAGAGGAAAGCGTTTCTTTTGCGTAACAACCGTCGTGCTCTTTGCACTGGGGATTTTATCTCCGGGAATTGTCGCGGCATTCGACACCGGAGGACTGAAGCCCCTGAACAGCGTGCCTGTCCCGCTGCCCACAGGTCTCGCCACCTATGTCAAGGACAAGAATGCGGCGATCAAGCTGGGCAAGGCCCTCTTCTGGGACCAGCAGTTGGGGGGCGACGGCAAGACCGCTTGCGCCACTTGCCATTTCCAGGCGGGGTCCGATGTACGGGGGAGCAACAACATCAATCCCGGACACAACAAATTGTTCGACACGGTCCCAAAATCGTTGACGCCACTAGTGCCGGCTTATTTCCCGATCATTTCGGACGACATCTGCGGTTCGATGGGTGTGTCCGACGGAAACTTCCTCGGACTTACCGGTACTGCAATCGATGGCTATCAATTGATGCCCAACACCACCTTTGGTTTTAACGTGCGACAGGTCACGGGACGGAATGCGCCTTCCGCCATAAACGCCATCTTCAACTTTCGCCAGTTCTGGGATGGCCGTGCCAACAATCAGTTCAACGGCGTTACTCCCTTCGGCCCGGCAGATCAGCAGGGCCCAGTGGTTTACCAGAATGTCAGCGGTTTCATGAAGTGGGTAAGAATTGCGATTCCAAATGCGTCCCTTGCTTCCCAGGCTTGCGGGCCTCCTCTCAGCCCTGTCGAAATGTCTTTTGCCGGAAGGACTTTCCCGCAACTCGGCCGTAAGATGCTTGGCCTGACCCCTCTTGGCCTGCAGAAAGTATCACCTACCGACAGCGTGCTCGGTCCTATCGCGGGTGCCACGGCCGGTCTTACCACCACCTACACCGCAATGATCCAGGCTGCCTTCCAGCCCCAGTGGTGGAACGATACGGTCAGCACGGTAAATGGATTCAAACAGATGGAGCTCAACTTCTCGATGTTCTTTGGCCTCTCGGTCCTGCTCTATGAATCCACGCTGGTTTCCGACCAGACCCCGCTCGATAAATACCTGGCCGGAAACACCGCCGCACTGACTCCTTCACAGATCCAGGGATTCCAGCTCTACACCGGCAAGGGCCGCTGCAATAAATGCCACACCGGGGCTGAGCTTACTCTGGCCTCCATCAGCCAGGCCAATGGAGATCCGTTGTCGGGCTTCATTAACACCGGTGTAAGGCCTTTGGCGGACGACGGCGGAGATATCCTGCAGCCCGGGCAGGCCAAATTCAAGACCCCCGGTCTTCGCAATGTCGAGCTGAATGCCCCCTATTTCCACAACGGCGGCGCTGCCACACTCATGCAGGTAGTTGAATTCTACAACAGGGGCGGAGATTTCCCCAATGCGTTCACTGACGGTGACGTCAGGGTCCTTGGCATGACCAATGCCGAAATGGCGTCTGTGGTGGACTTCATGATAGCCATGACCGACGAGCGCGTACGCTACGAGAAAGCGCCCTTCGATCACCCATATCTGCCTCTTCCCTACGGCGGGTTCACCCCGGTAGTCGGCGCGGCTGGACGGGCGACACCGGTAACCTGGTTCCTCGGCATGGATCCTTTCCGGCCTTAATGGTTTTAATCTTCTGCGAAGGCCGGGCACAGGCGCATTGTGTCCGGCCTTCAACTCAGCTCGGCCGAAGGCTGGAGGCACAGGCTCCAGGCACATGCGCGCTCCCAGGACTGTCAAAGCCATACCTGGATAACAGGAGCGATTATGAAAAGAAGAGATTTTGTCAAAGTAGGCCTGGCCGGTATGTCTGCGGTGGTTGTGGGGTCGATGGAGATCCCTCCCCTGTTCCGGTGTGTTGCGCGCGCGGCTAATCTGGCCTTCGATATGTCGTTTACGGAGGCGCTCGTCGAGATGATAGACAAGACCCAGGTCTATCACTGGCTCTTTTCGGCCGATGCCGGGTTTGCAACCACCGGCCCGAGTCTGCCGGGTCCCACAATAATTGCGACTTATGGTGACAAAATAACGATCAATTTCACCAACAACCTGCCCCAGCCGCATGGCTTCAGAATTGTGGGCACCAGCATCGGGACGGGCGTTATTCCAAATGTGAACAAAGCCCCCGCCAACAAGTTCACCCTGACTTTCACCGCCCCGCCGCCGGGGACCTATCTATACATAGACCCATTTTACGAGCCGGTGAACAGGATACTGGGCCTCCACGGCGCTTTCATATCCCTTCCAAAGGGTGGCAATACACCCTATGGCGGCAAAACCACGCCCAACGTGCAGCAGTTGTTCAACGACCTTGGAAGCACCCCTCAGTTCCCCGGAGACCCCTGGCTGCCACCCCCAGCCAACCGCTCGCTGATATGGCTGTTCCACCAGGTGGACCCATGGTTTAATGCACGCGCTCAGGCCGGGATTTTCATCAATCCGGATACGCTTAAAGCCAAGTTCCTGCCCAGATACTTCCTGATAAGCGGAAAAACCGGAGCATTCGCCTCCGATGTGCCCAATATATCGATAGTAGGAAATATCGGCGAGCCGCACCTCATAAGGATCCTAAACGCCGGGCTCGCCAATCATTCGCCTCACCTGCATGCCAACCACTTCTACGTGCTTTCCAAGAACCTGGTGGTGCAGAACAACGTGCTTAACATAGATACCTTCACAGTTGGCCCGCTGGATACGGTGGACTGGCTGGTCCCAATGATCCGGCCGCCCGATATTCCGGGGCTGAAAAGCACTCCCCTTCGGCAGCTCATCCCGCATGAACTGACCACGGTGCTGTACACTTTGCAGTCGCCACTCATGTACCCGATGCACTGTCACATGGAAATGTCCCAGACAGCGGCCGGCGGTAATTACCCGCAAGGGCTGATAACGCACATGATCTTCACGGGGGACGTGGATAAGGTCCCATTCCCGGTTTAAGGAGACAGGCCATGGCTATCACAGTGATTCCGCGCGGCGATGTCCCGCTGGGCCAAGAACACGAGTTTTTCAAATTCGTATGTCCCCCGACCTTCGGCGGCGGCCCGGTTGACGCCCAGCCGGCCACCATCAAATTTGCCAGAAAACTTGACGTGATGGCCGATCTTCCCCTGCCTGCAGGGGTTAAAACCTACAACGGCGGTAATTCGCTCAGACTCTGGCTCATCGCGGACCCAAACGACAGCAGCTCGAACGGAGCCACATTTCCGGCAAAAACGATTCGAACCAAAAAGGGTGACGTGGTATGGGTAGATACGGGGTTTTCTTTCAACACCCACACCATCCACTGGCATGGGATCGAACCCACCCCGATGAACGACGGCGTGGGGCATACCTCATTTGAAGTCTCGGGCAATTTCACCTACCAGTTTGCCACCAATACAGCGGGTACATACATCTACCATTGCCACAAAAATACTGTTCTCCACTTCATTATGGGCCTTTACGGGCTTTTTGTGGTGGACCCGCCCCAGGGCCCCAAATTCGCGGCGGCAAACGCCCCTGGAGCTTTCGGGTTCGATCCGGTCAATTTTAGCGTTCCAATTGATGTTGAGGCAGCCTGGGTGCCAGGCGAATTCGATTCGATCTGGAATGATCTCGGTCATAATGCGTTCATGCAGAAGTGCGACCAGAATGACCCGGCAGGGGCAGGCACATTTACCCAGAATGGATTTTTGAACAGGTTCAGGCCGGATATCGTGCACATCACCGGTGTCGTTTCTGTCCCAGGAAATCCGATTACCGATCCGAGAGTGTCCGTAGCGGCAAAAACAAACCAGAACATCCTGGTGAGGCTGGTTCATGCCGGCTATACGGTCCAGGAATACACGCTGGGACTTGACGCCACAGTAATAGGGGAGGACGGCCACCCGCTCGGAGTGCCGCCTTTCGACAAATACTCGTTCCCGTTTGTGATACCCGCAAACACTCCGTTCCGACTCACCAGCGCACGGCGCTATGACCTGCTTCTGAATTCGCCAAATGCCGGCGTCTTTCCTTTCCAGGTCAAGTTTATGGATTGGATTAACGGGACAGTGTACCAGACTGCCCAGACAACAGTAACTGTGGTCTAGACAAAGCCTGCTTTGCTGCGCCTGAGAATGGACATCCCCAGCCCGGGTTTTGATGCGCCCAATCTTTGATATCAGGACGGCATAGACGGATGCCCTTAGTGCGGAACACGGCTTAGCAGCGAGAAATCTGAATTTTGCCGGAGTATTTACACCCGCATTTTGGTCAAGTTTACATAACCGGCAGTGAGTTTTTACATACATTTGTCATAGACATTTCACAGCAAAAAGGCTGAATTTCATGTGCAACAAGTGAGAATCTCCGGGTTAATTACGTGAAACAGCCTACTTGACGTAATTTGGACGGGGTTTTAACTATGGCGAAGGATCAGTAAGAAACCCTACAAATCAAGAATCCGTGTTCAACCGCATACAGGAAATTTCCGTAATGGGACTGCGACACCTAAGTTGTTGATTTGGTCAGTTATGTTTGTGGCTATCATGTAATCATCCGCAAAGCTACGGCCGGCAGGAAGCAGTTACATTAGCTGCTCCTTGGGTCTCGAAGTTGGAGAAGATCATGGGGATAATAATCCGTGCAGCTTTCATTTGTCTGATCCTCTTGTCAATGAAGATTATAGATCTTTCGGGACTGCAGATAGCAGCCGTTATGTCAATTGGATTGATCTGTATGGTGATGAGATTTCGGAGGCCGGTTATAGCAGCGACATTCTTGGCCTTTTGTTGGTCTGTTTTGGTACTTCTTGGTTTTTTGCCAACATTCCCTGTTGTATCTGCCTTTTTGCTTCAAAATGCTGATCATGCAAAAATAATAGAGCAAACCGCCAACCTGAAGATGAAGAGGGCCGAAGCAGGGAGCGACTCTTCGGCTCGGGAAAGCCATATTACACTCAATGGCTATGACGAACAGATTCATGCGATCGATGTTCTTGCAAAAAGCGGGGATATCCAGAGAGAAGATGCAGCCCGCATGAAGGAGAGCATAGCCCGAAAAAATCGGAAGCCCGCCAGCGAGAGTGAATGCCGAGAATGAGGAGACTTGAAGTAGATTCTGTTCAAGAGGTGGAAAATGCCCAAAGATGAAAGAATGAAAGTCCTGATGGAGCTTCGGCCCGCACTCGATGGTTTTGCGGGAATCCCTCAGGAGACCAGGTTGATATTCTCGACTCTAAACAAGAATCTGGAGAACGTAGAGGTAACCGGCCTCATCAATCATCCGAGCCGCCGACTCTGGCCCGGGTTGAAAAAGAAATCTTTCAGCAGGACCGTGAAACCGTATCAGAAGGCGCACAGACTCGCACGCGTAGCCATATCGGTCAAGACGGACCCGATTATCAGCGTCTACGAACATGTATTGCATTTTCTGGGCAAGAAGGTTGATGTCCAACGCTATTCCTTCCTTGCGGACTTAAATTTAGGTATTCGCATATACGACTTCGATGCGACAAGATTTGGAGATTTCATATGGCAGTCGATGTTCTCGAAGACTTTGCCTGCCCGTGAATTCGAGATGGTTCGAAACGCGCGCTATGCAAGCGTTGAACCTCCCTGGGACATGCTCAACCAGGTTTCCATCAGGAAGATGATGGGTCTTGGGGGGCCGCTGAACCCAGTGCGCCTCAATACCGGCAAATACGATGTCTTCCTGGCGCAGACGCCCTTTCCGGGTACGCTGCCACGCAAAACTCAACTTGTTGTCAGATACCATGACGCGATCCCTATTTATCTGCCGCATACGATAAACAACAGCAGATTGCACCAGCACGCCCACATGGCCAACCTTCTTTCAAACCAGAAGCTGGGGGTTTTTGCATGTACAAGCGCCGCAACCAGGGCGGACCTGCTCGCCGTTTTTCCATCACTGGAGGAACGCTCGCTGGTAATACCCGATATAGTTTCCGGGGAATATTACGAGGAAGCCGGAAGCGATGAATTCATCGGCGACATTATACGAACTCACATCTGTCCGGACACTGAACCGAAGTTTCTCACTTCCAGGGAAAAAGAGAATTTTTACAATCGCAATCTCTCCTCCGGTCCCCTGCGCTACATCATGATGGTTTCGACGCTGGAACCGAGGAAGAACCACTCGAAGCTGGTAGCCGCATGGGATTACCTGAGAAATCACGGAATGAAAGACCTGAAGCTGGTCCTGGTCGGCTCTACCGGGTGGGACCATGGCAAACTGCTCGAAGCCATCGCGCCCTGCCAGCAGAGGGGCCAGCTATTTCATCTCCATAGGGTCCCGTCCGGTCAGTTAAGGATATTATACAAGGGGGCTGCCGCGGTAATTTGCCCTTCAGTCGCGGAAGGCTTCGACCTGAGCGGCATTGAAGCCATGCTGTGCGGCGGCGCCGTCATTGCCTCCGATATACCGGTGCACCGCGAGATATACGCAGACGCCTGTGTGTACTTCGATCCTTATTCGAGTCTGGCCCAGGCGAAGGCGATAGAGAGCATAATTCACCCCGATAGTCAGGAACGCAGGCTGGGACTGATCGCAGCCGGCTTGAAACACGCTGTCAGATACAAGAGGGAAAATATCGCGCCCCACTGGTGCAATCTTTTTGAGAAAATCCGGGCTGGAGCCTTCGACAAGGCTTTAGGCAAGCTCACTTTTCCCAGGATAGGCTGGTGGAAACCGGCAAACTGGCGAAGAAAAGTCCAGGATATTAATCCACAATTGGGTGGAGGAGTACTGGCGGCGACTCTACTAGAGACTAGAAAGGGGTTTATCCCGCGCAATGAAGAACGCGCGGCCGGCACATCATTCAATTCTTCTCTTCCGCCGTAACAGCCGGTACCCCATTTTCGGTATCTATTTAAGTCCAAAATTCATCAAAGGAGTCTGCTCGCCATGCCTGTTACAAAGGATGAAGTCACTTGGGCCTATAGAATGTTTTTTGGGCGCGAACCGGAATCCGAGAACAGCGTTCTCCATCATATGCAAAGCGAAAACCTGCTGACATTGCGAAAGCTTTTTCTTTCATCCAATGAATTTCTGAATACTAGTCTTTTGACCAGAATGGGTCAGCCAATGTCCGCAGCGGGCTTAAATCCGCTCGATATAGATACCGATGCAAGCGAGGAACAACTCTGTGCATGTGTTGCCAAAATCAAGGAAGCCTGGGAACATCTTGGTGTAGTCAAACCTCACTATTCTGTTCTAACCAGGGAGGAGTATCTTCCTGAAAACATCGAAGGGTCAATCGACAAGTTTTGGTCTACAAGCGACCCTGAAGTCGATAGATTGGTGAAGACACTCGAACGCTACGGCCTTGGTCGACTCTCGACGAAAATTTGCGTGGAATACGGGTGCGGGGTCGGCCGCGTCACAACGGGCTTGGCTAAAGTATTCGATTGTGTCCACGCTTACGATATTTCCGCGGGGCACCTTGCGGTAGCCGGGCAGCGCGCCGGGGAGATCGGGGTCGATAATATTGAGTTTCACCTTTGCTCGGAGACCTTTCTCGGGAACTTGAAGAAATGTGATTTCTTCTATTCCAGGCTCGTTTTTCAGCACAACCCTCCTCCGCTTATCAAAGAACTGATAAGGATCGCCCTGCGTTCGTTGAAATCGGGCGGAATAGCAATTTTTCAGGTGCCCACCTATAGAGTTGGTTACCGCTTCAACACGGTTGAGTGGCTTGCCGCGGATCACGCGCTTGAGATGCAGATGCACTGCCTGCCGCAGCAATGCATCTTCGAGCTGATTGCCGAAGAGAACTGCGTGTTGCTGGAGCTTAATGAAGACAATCGGACGGGTGCTCCCGATAAATTTGTCTCAAACGATTTCGTAATCAGAAAGCGCGGCGAAGAATCATCGGGCGCGAGGAGTAACGGCGGCTCGGTAGGCATTACAAACGGCCACCCCGCACCCCTTGCCGGTATCCTGTCCAAAGTCGTTTATTCCAATGAGTTTTGGCGAAAGAGCCTGGCCGCCCACGCACCCGAACTGGTGCGGGACCTCTGGCGAGGGTTACAGGGGAGGGACCCGGGACCCGAAGAGCTGGCCCCGTATGCCTCGGCACTATCAGCGACGCTTGATCTTGCCTCTGTTACAAAGAACATCATTAACTCAGAAATTTTCTGGGAAAATTTCCTCGCTTCCCGCATGCCCGCCCTGGTGCAGGCAGTATTCCGGGGCCTGCTGGGGCGGGAAGGTGATTCGGCGGAAGTAGCTTCCCATTTGGCTTCAATATCCAGGGCCGGGGAGTTGGATTCGGTCCTCTCAGACATTGTGGGTTCTGCTGAGTTCAGGGAGAGATTTACCTCATTGCTTGCTCCCGACCTGGTGTGCGCAGCCTACCTGGGGCTGCTGCGAAGGGAACCTGACCCGGAAGGAATGGCGCGCTACGTGGAATTACTGTCACAAACGAGGGATTTGGCTCCGGTACTGGTAGATATCGTAAGCTCGGAAGAATTCCGGGAAACGGCGAATTCTTTCTCTGCCCCTGCCCTGATGCGCGCTGCTTACAAGGGGCTGCTGGGCAGAGAACCCGATAGCGAAGAGTTGGCCCCTTACGTGGAATCGCTTNNTGGCGGATTTCATAAACTCCGAGCGATTCCGGGAAACGGCGAATTCTTTCTCTGCCCCTGACCTGGTGCGCGCTGCTTACAGGGGGCTGCTGGGCAGAGAACCCGATAGCAAAGAGCTGGCCCCTTACGTGGAATCGCTT
>DBMI01000074.1:0-152 GCA_002298165.1 Desulfarculales bacterium UBA702 | reverse complement strand
ATAAACTCCGAGGAATTCCGGGGGAATGCATCCTCCTTTTCGGCCACTGACCTGGTGCGCGCTGCTTACAAGGGGCTGCTGGGAAGAGAACCCGATAATGAAGAGCTGGCACCATACGTAGAATCACTGTCGGGAACGCACGACCTGGCTTC
>DBMI01000061.1:2076-3308 GCA_002298165.1 Desulfarculales bacterium UBA702 | reverse complement strand
AGCCGCAGGTCCTGCTTTATCTGACGGTCGATTCCCGGCCGGATGATCTTGACCGCGACTCTCTCGCCCGAGTGGAGCCTTGCAATATGGACCTGGCCGACCGATGCGGCGGCAAGGGATTCCTCTTCGAATCGTGCGAATATTTCCAGAAGAGGCCGCTTCAGCTCTCGCTCGATCACGCATTTGACGTCAGAAAAAGGAATTGGGGGGACGCTGTCCTGGAGCTTTTTGAACTCCTCGATATATTCCGGCGGGAAGACGTCGGCCCTCGTGCTCATTAATTGGCCCAATTTGACAAAACTTGGCCCCAGTTCTTCGAGCACGAGCCTCATTCTGCGTGCGGAAGGGTACCCTGCTCCCAGGAAAAGATGGCGTTCAGGCTCCTTTTGGCCGCTTTTTTCCCTGCCGTTGAAAATCCTTTCGGCAATGTCTCCGAATCCATGCTTAAAGAGGACTTTCGTTATCGTACCAAACCTTCTGACACCCCGAAGNNGGAAAGTCTCATCATTTGTCCTTAAGTGGAAAGACGGCCGGCACCTGTTCACCGCGCGCTGGCGCGGTCATGCTTGATGATGGATAACCCATATTCTACCCGCACACAACACTGAATGCTCGGACTGCGGCTCGTATTATAACCTGAAGACCGACCTGGCATTCAGGGTCGTCTGCTCGGCTACTTTATCGAATGGCTCATTTCGAAGCTTTGCGACCATTTCGGCCGTGTGAAGGACATAAGCCGGTTCATTGGTTTTACCCCTGTAGGGAACGGGAGTGAGGTATGGGGCGTCAGTTTCGACGAGCAGCCGCTCCAGTGGGGCACGCCTTGCGACCTCCTGCAGGATGTCGGCTTTGGGGAAGGTTACAACGCCCGGGATCGAGAGGAAAAATCCCATTGCCAGGCACTTTTCAGCGATTTCCCAGTTCCCGGAAAAGCAGTGCATGACGGCCCCCGATAATCTGGGAGCATAGTCGGGGACTGTTCGGAAAAAGTCTTCCCATGCTTCGCGAATGTGGAAAACAACTGGTTTTCGAGTATCGACCGCCAGTTCGATCTGCTGCTTCATGCACTCTATCTGCACCGGCCGTGGTTTTCTGTCCCGAAAATAATCGAGGCCGATCTCGCCGACCGCTACTACCCGGTCCTTCAGCAAAAGTTGCCTGAACTCGCCAAGTTTTGAATCATTCAGAATCGCGGCGCCGTGTGGGTGGAGTCCCGCGGAGGAGTAAATTTC
>DBMI01000061.1:0-2032 GCA_002298165.1 Desulfarculales bacterium UBA702 | reverse complement strand
ATGAATTCGGGAAAATCCAGGTGCGCATGAGTGTCTATCAGTTTCGGCATGTTATCCATATTTCCTTCCGATTCCGGAGCTGCCGGGAGGCTCCCCGGCTTTTTTCTTGCCGGGTGTGGACGGGGAATCTATAATGTTTCCCGCGTCCTGAGGATAAGTCATTATTTACAATATAAATTAACTGGCAGTGAGGCGAAAGCATTATGAGAAAAATACGACCCTGTTCGGCACTAGCGGTGCTTCTGGCCACCTTTTTGTGCTCCAGCACGGCCTTTGGGTCAAAAGCTTACGTTACGGACTCACAGGAAGTTTCCCTTAGAGGCACTCCAGATAGTAACGGGAAGGTAATCATCGCGGTCCCCCCGGGGTCGCCTGTCGAGTTGATTAACCCGAGCCAATGGGTACATGTACGCTATACCAAACCCACCGGCGAGAATCGCGATGGCTGGGCGCAGTTGAAGTTCCTGGGTGCCTGGCCGCCGGATTCCTCCGTTGCGCGGGAACTCGGCGTTGAAAATGAAACTCTCAAAGACAAACTGAGCACAATGGATAAGGAAAAGGCGGGATTCGTTCAGAAAGAAAAGGAACTCACCGATAAACTTACCAAGTTGAATGCAGCCTACGAAGAGCTTAAAGGAGGGGCGACCAACTACATCAAGTTAAAGACGGAATTCGACTCCGCTAAGGCAAGCCTTGCCAGTTCGCAGGAAAACTTCCAGACACTCCTCCAGGAAAACGAAAATCTCAAACTGTCGCAGCATATACACGGTTTCGCGGCTGGAGCCCTGGTGCTGCTTCTTGGGCTATTTTTGGGCTGGGCCGGCGGAAGACGGCAGAAGCGAAGAAAATCTTTGTACTATTAGTTCGGCCCGCGCAGCGAGGTAAATCCGTGAACAGTGAGAAAACCGATATCGGGTTGTGTGCGAACGTCCGTATACTCTGCATTTCGGAGACGAGCTGGTTCGATTCCACTCAATTGCTTGCCGATGCCAGAAGATCAGGCGGATTGGCAACGAACCAGTATGAAATAAAGTGGGACCCGAAGAACTCGGGGGGCTATAGCGCCCTGGTCGAAGCCGCCTCGCTTGACGGCAGTGTGACCCGGTTCCTTCTCGATACCGGTTGGAACGAATCGTGGATGGAGTACTGTTTCCGGCGAGAAGGCATCCACGAAATGCTGGAAAACGGGGAAATCGAATTTCTATACATTTCTCATGAGCACCTGGATCATTTCTGGGGGCTGCCGGTCGTGCTGAAGTACTGCCCCGATATCAAACTGGTGATCTCGAAACCATTCTACCCCGAGGGCAGGGAACTCATAAAGAAGAGCGGCCATCGAGGAGAAGTGGTCGAACTCGGACCGGGAAGAATCCACAAGCTCTTTGCGGGATGCGGCTCCGCTGCTTTCGATCTTCCCATTATTCTGCGTGTCCAGGGGGAACACGGGCTTTTCTTCAATCTGCAGGACAAGGGGCTGGTCACTGTGACCGGCTGCTGTCACATGGGAGTAATAGACCTGCTAAAATACGGGCAGGAACACATTGCCGGGAATCCAAAGCCTTACGGCCTCTATGGCGGACTGCACATTTCACCGTTCGAACAGTGGGACCCGAAGCTGGACCCGGTAATCTCCGATCTTGCGGCTCTAGGCTTGAAAAAGGTTGCCGCAAACCACTGCACCGGCATTCTCGCTATTGAAAAGATGATAGCCGCCGGCATACCGGTAGTGCAGGGGACGGCCAAGTACGGCAGCAAAAGCCCGCTTTATGTTGGTAACGGGGATGAAGTGGTTTTTTGAAATTTTTTAAGGGATTTTTATGGAAGGGGCAGCCCGTTTTCGGACTCTGCCGGGCAGCCCTGATCCATATCCGGTCGCGAAGCGCAAGAAGCCTGCGATCAAACAGTATTTCAACTCCAACGTCCCGTTTTTCACGCAGACACCACTTTGCCGAAAACCACTTCCGCCTATTCCTCGCAATGGTCATCCCGATTTCCGGCGCGTCCGTGAATCCTCTTGTGCTCCGCACCCGGA
>DBMI01000056.1 GCA_002298165.1 Desulfarculales bacterium UBA702 | reverse complement strand
GGGTTCGAATCCCTCTCTCTCCGCACCAGCAATCTAAAAGGCCCGATTTCGATGTACCGGAATCGGGCTTTTTTCGTAGGCTCACTTGCAGCGTGAGGCCAAAAAGAACTCAGTTTTTTTGATCGGCCTCTTCCTGCTTTTAGCTTGCTGAGAGGGATTTACCCGCTCGGACTACTGAACCTGGACATTCGGACTGAATCCGGAAGTGTTGCCGGTGGTACCCGAGAAGGACGTTCTCGTGGCGGTAACCCACTGGCCTACGATGACTCCGGAGACCGGCACGGTTACCGTGGTTCCCGAAGCCGTTGCCGTGCCGATAAACGTTTTGCCCTCGCCATACTCCGTGCCGCTTCCGTCATAGTCTGATACGTAGACATCAACGACCTCACCACTTAGTACGCCATCCACCGTCACGGAGGCAGTACTCGCTGAGGCGATGGTAGGCCGTGTGATGCTGGTGCCTGTCGTGGGCCAGTCGTTGGCGGTGGCGGCCAGGTATATCGCATCGTCACTAAGGGCGGCGCTCGTTCCATTGCTAAAGAAAGAGTTGTTTCTTACATCTGTGAATGCCGAACCGGCCGCTACATGAACACCCTTTGCAGTCATGTTCGCAATGACGTTTCCGGCTTGGCCCGCCGCGTAACCTCCGACCCTGGCAGCTCTCGCGTTCGAACCCGATAGGTAAACGCCTGTACTGCCCTGGAATGTCTGGGTCCTCTCAGGGTTGGTACCTATGAAATTGCCCCAGATACTTGTCGGGTTGGCATTATTGTGTTGATTGACATAAACGGCGAACTGGGCAGAGGCAATGACGTTGCTGTCGTTAAGGACGGAATCGCTCGAAGCCACATTCGATCCGCCTATGACAATGTTGCTTGCGGAAGTGCTGTTCACCATAATCGCATAGTATGGAACCGAGCGCGCACTCCAGGTAGAGCCATTATAATACAGACCGAAAATATTCCCTTTTATTGTTGTGTTCGAACCGGTTACTCTAATGGCAGCCGTGTTGCTTGAGTTACTGCCTGATATGCGGTTGCCCTGAACCGTTATGTTGCTTCCACTCAGGTCTAACGAAGTCCAGGTTGACCCGTTCGTCAATGCAGTCCCATCCGGAAGCAGGCCAAAAGAATTATTGATGATTGAACAACCCGCATTTGCGTAGATACTGGTTCTAACGATGCCGCAAATGTAGTTGGCTGCCTCAGAGGAAGCACCGCCGATTCGATGCCCCGAGCCGCCGCTAATTCCGATACCATATTGATTCCCCAGGCCAGTGTAAGTTGTGGCGCTATCTGACCGGAACCCTATATGGTTGCCTTCGGCGACCGAATTCGAACCTCCCGTAATGTTGATGCCATAATTGTAGAAATTCGTGAATTGCATCCCGCGTACTGTGGTATTGCTACCGGAGACGTTAAGGCCGTTGAAGGAGTAAATATTTCCGTGCAGCCTTATCGACGGTCCCCGAGAATTTTTGTTGGCGGGATGCAGGATGGCCTGTGATGTCCCATTTATGGTTATGCCGGCCGCAGTGATGGTCGGAAGCGCCGTATTAAGACCGATGACTCCTACTCCATTGGTAAGCGAGCCGTCAGGTATGTCAAACCAGATCTCGTCGTTTCCACCGGCCGCGACCAAATCCGTGATGACCTGTCTTAGCGACCCTGCGCCGCTGTCGTTTGTGCTCGTCACAACGTAAGGTGTGCTTATCCGGAAATCTGCGTCTGAAACAATGCTCGACCGGTTCCCTGCTTTATCCTGAGCCTCAATCTTCATGCGTCCGTACAAGGTGGCAGGCTTGGGCACCGTCCAACCGACACTGCCGCTATTTCCTATGCCGGTCCATAACGTCGTCCATGTCGAGCCCGAATCCCGCGATACATAGATATTAATCGGAGCAGCGGCCAAATTGACGTCGCTTATTTGGCCCGAGTTCCACATGATATTCTGAACACTGTTTTCGGCCCACGTTTCTCCGCCGTTGGGTGCAGTGAGAGATCCTACTGTAATCGTGGGGACAGTCCTGTCGAGAGTGATGACGCTGCTGCCCGTCCCCGATTCTCCGGCAACGTTTCTCACCTTGAGATACACTGTCTTCGCGCCGTCGCCATCCGTTAGGGTATAAGTTGATGAGGCGGAATATGTTATCCAGCCGGTGCTGTTCTGCGTAAATCCGGAATCCTCTGCGAGCATCATCTCAGTCGGATAATTATTTGTGGTAATTGTCAAATTTATGCTGCGCGAGTTCGTGTACCCTGGTTCTGCTGCCGATGGGTCGCTGCTATTGTTATCCGATAGCGTGAAGCCGTTCAGAACCGGAGTCAGTGCATGAATCGTGAAATTGGAGTTAGATGTATCCGATGCCTGATTGCCGGCGCGGTCCGTTGCGATTAACTGGACGCGCATTAATGAGCTGTGGACCATAGGGAGCGGGTTCCAAGTGTAAGTGCCGCTATTACCTATGTTTGATACGATTGTATTGGGATAGGAACTCCCGTCGTCTGTGGAGTATTTGAGTGTTATGGGAGATGTTTTCAGGTTTGTATCGCTGATTCCACTCCAGGTGACAGGTCGACTTGTGTTCTGGTCCCAAATCTCACCACCATTTGGAGAGATAAGTGCGTTGGGACCAACAGTTGGAGGTGTCATATCGAGAACTATACTGATTGAACTAACCGAGGGTGATGTGCCGATGGCGTTTCTGGCCTTTGCATATACTCTTTTGGATCCTTCCGTTGCCGTCAAAGTATATGTGTAGGGGGAGGCAAAAGTAATCCAGCCAGTTGAATTATTGCTGAAACCTGCATCCTCAGCAAGCATCATCTCGGCTGGTGCGGGAGATCCGGCAACTGTTAAAGTGACCTGAATGTTTCTACTGTTTGTATAACCGTAATCCGCAGGTGAGGGATCGCTGCTGTTGTTGTCGGCCACAGATATAGCCATTATACTGGGTGCTGCGTTTATATACCACTTGGCGGGTGAACCATGACACGCAAACCCACAGACCCTTTGGGGATTGCCGTTCGTATAGTAGCCAGTGCCACTAACCATGCCGTAATCACCGTAGCTATCCGAACCGTGCGAAACATCGAAAAGACCACGCGTCATTTTGGGTGTGGCATTGTTTGTGGTCAATTTGTCGCCGTGCGGGTTATGGCAGGTCGTACACGTAGTAGCTGAACTGCCTGTTCCAGTGCCAGGCCCATCCGAATACCATGAAACTCCAAAAGAATTCACGTCGAGCAGATGGTCCGCATGGAAATTCGCCGGGATATCATTGCCGCCGGTATTATGCCCTTGCGGATGTGTATTTCTGAAGCTGGTGAGTATGGCAGGTGCAGTTCTATACGGGTTGGTAAGACAATCATAACAGCCGTGGTCTTTTGTATCACTAAGCAGGGCTGTTTCATTATGGCAATTCAAACAAAGCTTAAAGTTATTACTGTTAAAACCACAGGCCGTCACCGTAAGAGGAACACTCAGGTTATCTTTTAGGCGGAATCCTGAAACGTAGTTTTTGGAAGTTCCAAGATAGGTCTTTTTTCCGTCAAAGTTGTGATTCATGTCAAGCCCATGGCATCCGCCGCATTCTGTCGATTTGGAACCATGTCCTCCGGCATAATACCCATAAGTGCTGCCATTCCCTGCGATATCGGGCGCCTGTCTGCCGCCGATAACGGATGTTCCGGCATCATGACACCCAACGCACCACTTCTCTTTTCCTGCCTGTAATGAGTTGCCGGTGTATACACCGGCTTTCCAGTTGTCCTTGGCTCCGATAGATCCACTTGTCGAGTTTACACCGTTGAAAGCCCCGCCCGGACTATGGCAGTTATCACAAACTGTCGTGCCGGCCAGATCTTGTCCATCCTTAAATTTCGGGAAAGCGGTAGTATCGTGGCAATCAGCACAGGTCATGCTTGGGTTTGGCCCTCTGATATCATCGCCATCGTTTTCAGTATGGGTTGCATGGCTCTGCTTCGTACCGCTCCAGGTGTTTCCGGGCACAACAGGCCAATCGTCTTCATGGCCGTGACAGTTCTGGCATCCGCCTCCCGATCCTCCGCCGCCATGCCTAAAGCCGTTTTTATGCGAGTGACACCGGGTGCAATCTTGTGAGTTGTAGTGCGAAAGGTCTGTCTGACCGGAAGCGTTGAACCGGTGATACTTGGTCTGCGAATGGCAGCCCTCGCAAACCTTTGAGGATGTAGTATGTCCCCCTGTGTCATCGCCCATTACTCCATCAGCAACACCGGGATCAGGAGAGCCATCCAGGGCCTTCTTCTTAAATTCGACGAAACTGATGGATGCAATCCCGGTGGATTCCCAATTCGAACCGTCGGGAGTAGGTATCGAGTTTTTGATAACATAGATATTCGGGGTCGAATGTGCGGTATGGCAAGTGGTGCAGCCGAAGGCACCATATTTTCCGCCCGTAATACCCCAACCGCTCACTCCCCATTTAGTTGAACCAATGTTGGTGCTGTTATGCGTCTTTATTGAATTGGCATCAAACGGGGCATTCCGATCGGTTTTATGACATGCATGACAGGTCTCTTCCAAAGAACGCCTCAAAATATAGCCGTCATTTGAGCCGGTATAGTGCATGTCGTGGCAGGAGAGGCAAAGGATCCCAAGATCCGATGCCACCACAATATTATTCTTGAGATTTGTGTCAGTCCCGCCGTTTAGTTCTCCCCTTGTGCCGGTCTGGGGCACAAAACCAGCCGATTCGGGCTCGAGCGGAATACTGAAAAACTGCGTCGGATCTTTTGCCGCGGCAAGCGCTTTATTTATGGGATGGCTAAGCGGTGTACCAGTATAAGTCGTAACATCGCTCTGGTTTCTGTAGTAGTGGCAATCGAGACATAGTTGATTCGCAGTATTGGTTACTCTCATGAAGTGCCGGTTGCTGTTGATATAGTACGAAGTCGTCGCGGCTATGGCGTTGGGGAAAGGCGATCCGAATGTCAATTGGTTTTCGGTATTGCTTATGACTTTTCTTACAAGGCCACTGTCGGCCCCGCTCATTATCTTTACGGTCGCATTTGCCCACTGATTTACTGTCCACGTTTTCGAGGTATCCACCAGAGTGTTTACGCTCCCACCCGTTGCCGTTCCTGCCTGACCTCTCGATGCTGGAATCGCGAGTGCGTCCCATGGAAGCTTTAGCTGGCTATGCTCGTCGTGGCAGGCTGAACAAATGATCGCATTTCCCGATCCGCTCACGCGAGCTTTAACAGCAGAGTTTGTAAGATCGGCGGTTGCCCTCAACCCATAGGCATTAAGGGGGTTTGAAACGGCCGGCATCAAACCGCTCCAGCTATGGGAGGTGCCCGATATGCCCGGTTTTGCCTGGTCGGAATTTGCAAACGGCAGCGAGGATGCCGTTCCTGTAAACGTATGGCAGCTCTTACAGAGCGCCTCATTGGTGGGCTGGTTGGTAAGATTTGATCCAAGAGAGTTATGAAGAGTGTGGCAGTTCGAGCACCCAACACTCTCGGGCGCCGCGTGGGGTACATCAAGTGCGAAAGCCGCCCCGAGGTGAAGCAATATTATCAGGCCAACAAAACCCATAAATTCTAGAACTTTTAACATAACTTTCCCTATTCCACTGATAGCGCTCAGGGCACGCTTCGCAGATTCCTGCCATATACTCTTTGGCTTGGAAAAACTTCTCGTTAATGGGGGCCTGATCACGCGTGAATTTCGGGAAAAAACTAAAGCATTCTGCATTAGGTGCTCTTTTTTTAGAGGCAGAGCTATTGAGTGGATACCGATAGGCGAATATGAGCTATAGCAAAACACCTGAAATAGAAAAAATGTCAACAATAACAAAGCTATCCCGCAGGCAGATTCGTCACTTTTGTCACTTTCAATCCGCTCAAACGCTCAAGCGATAAAATCCACACTAAAGCAAAAAAATGACCACCCTGCTTGATGGCCTTAGTCCGGAATCCCCAGAGCCAAAACCGCGGAAACGACACTAGTTGAGATAGCGATGGGCAGCCGGACAATTCAACTTTTCGTCTCTTTTCAAAAGGGATATCACTTATTTATCGGATTTCTGCTCCCGTTGCATTAGAAAAAATAAGTGGTGTCAGTACCTTATAGACGTAATATCCGCAGGGTCGGGCATTTAGTGGGAACTAAATAATGATTTGTCATACTAATTTGCAGGTCATGAATTCCGGGCAGCTAACGTGAGAGGGGCATCTATACCCTTCGTGAGTGGTAAATATGATAATTTAGGTTCTAAGATCAGAAGATGGAGATAGGTTCCAAGGAGGTCCTTTTTCTTTTCGAGCAAATCTCCGCATGTTCCTCAAAGACGATGTCCAGACGTTTTGAATGCCTGTCCCACCAAGGAGCCTTTCGAAAAATCAACGTACTCTTTCATTGACTGGAAACTGGTGCTTTTTTTCTCGTCCTGAAGAGCTTGGCATACCCCGTATAAGGTTTACCAGCGAGTTGCTAACAACCCGGCAAAAAGCGGAGTGCTGGTGTTTTCGGGCGGAGTAAGGAGCATCTTGCAGCACCACGGGCTGGAGACTTTTAAAAGAGGCAATAACTCTTGAAGAAGAGGCGGTGCCGAGAGTATCGTACAGTGCTGGATTATTTATCGACGCGGCAGATGTGTGAATGCATTTTAATCCATAAGTATAGATACTTATATCTGGTACCAAGCTTTTTCATTCGACGATTCAAGATGGAAAACAAGATTGTGCTTGACCCTAAATTCCATACCTGCTACACGGTTGACGTTTAAAGAGTTCCATTAGCTCAAGTATCTGATGTTGGGGTACATAGATAATCCGGACACTGTTCAGGGGGAACAACTGCCGGTCACGATCCATATGCGGGATCATTTGCCCTAGATTTCCTTGCAATACCAACTACTCCGGCCAAGGTATCCACTGAAATATTAGCCATCTCAATTCTTTGCCTGGACAAATCCCGGCGAAGGCGCTGAAATCTGCTATATGGAGGTTTTTTGCAATGAATTCGTTCGTAGCCGCTAAATTTCATGCGGTTCTTTTGTCCGTTGTTTTCATCATAGTATCTGCCTGTTTCTTTTTTGATTCACCTCGGCCGGCAGTAGCAATCGATGGCAATCTCGCAACAACAGAAGCTGATTGCAGATGGTGTCACGGCAGTAATACTTCCGACAGACATCACCTTCTTTGCCTTAATGCTTCTGATTTTTCCAACCGGAACTACGGCTGCATGGAATGTCATCCGGTACTACCCGATCCGGCAACAGATACTTTTTATACACAACTCCAGAGGGACTGCATCGCCTGTCATGGCAGTGATGTTGTAGTCAATGGCGACCGGCATCATATACTTGTGCAGAAAGCCAGCTCATATACCAAATCGACGTACGAATGCCTTAGCTGCCACCAAGCGATAGTGGACGAATCTGGCTCTTTTGTCATTACACTTAGACAGACAACCAGTTCTCCTACCGTAGAACCTGTACCTAACCTGCCTCCTGTTGCCGAAGCCGGACCTGACCAAATCGCGGTCGTAGGGCAAACGATCACCTTCTCTGCTTCCGGATCCACTGACCCTGACGGCGTTCTTGAAAGCTATTCCTGGGACTTCGGCGATGGTGGTGGAGGTACTGGGCCGACTTTAACTTATGCATACGGAACTCCCGGCGAGTATTTGGCAACACTGACCATAACAGACGATAAGGGTGCTACTTCGCAGGACATAGTTCGCGTGCGCGTTGATATTCCACCCCAGGTCTTTTCCGACCAAGCCTTATCGATAACTGGTCTCAAGAAGTTTGATGATCCCGATGATAAAGGAATCAGGCAGGATGCAACATTGGAATTCAGCAACGGAAACAAGCAGTTTCAGGTGGCAAACAGCTCCCTGGGCTACAGCGTTGCTACAATGAAAACAAGCATCGACTCCCGTTATGTCTCGAAAGCAGCACTTAGCCTTCAGGTAACAGGTCTTACTGTGAACTTACCCCAAACTCTTAGGGTCTATCCATATCAGTCCGACGGAAAAAGTATAAATACTACCAAATACGCCACTTTGAAGATCAATTCGATGGGAGCCGTTAACCTCGATGTTACATCACTGGCTAACCTGATGAGGGACAACGGATGGATGAAATTCCGAATTGTCTGCTCAAGTAAAGGACTCTCAATTGCAAAGGGGAGCTTCCTTCTGCGCTAGTAATGATCCAAGACGAAAGTTGCTCGGAGGGCCATCGGCCCTTATCGAAACAGGTGTTTGATTTACCGGCTAGCATTTGAAAAAAAGAAGCCAATTTTGGAGAAACTTGGCTTCTTTGCTTGTAGGAATCGCAGCCTGAAGGATTTTGATGAAAGAAGAACTCAAACCGAATGTGAATTTAGAACCTTTACACGATAGGATGAAGAATCTTATCAATGAATATCTATTAATTGAGAACCAAAGCGGAATGGAGGGAGATGACCTTACCCCTTAATCAGAGAAGAGAGCAGAAGTTAAAGCTGAGGTAATACAATTGCATAAGGAGATTACCAAAATTACGATCAGGGGTGAGCATAGCCACCAGGCACCTTGAAGTATATTCTCATAGATTAAATTCAATTTAGGAGCGTTTACAAATTTGAGCGAAAATGTTTAACCACACCGTATCGCTCCTGCACTCCTGGTTCAGTATCCATGCATAAAGATGGACACATGCGGCCATGCCTTTGGCAAGCAGCATTTCACTTTTGCCCCACCCAATAACTCCATTGGCGATGATTAACTTGGATGCAACTTGGCAGCAGGCCTTTCCTGAAGAGTATCTTTAAAGTTTTCAATCGAGACTTCCGAAATTAATTAATACAGGTGGAACGGTTCCCAAAGCCATTTCACTTGTCATCCTCCATTTTTTCACAAGCCCATAAAACACTTTTGACGCGCAGCAGCCATCCTGCCGAAACCTGAAGGGGAGGGAGTTTTTCGTGCAAGTTAAAAGATGCCTGGTCATTTTTGCGGTTGCATCTGCATTGCTACTTTGTTGCTGGTTTACTGCTCATTCTGCCGTTATCCGGGTCCCTGCCGATCAACCCACAATCCAGTTTGGCATCAATGCCGCTGTCGATGGGGATACTGTGCTGGTGGATCCCGGTACATATGCTGAGTGCATTGATTTCGGTCGCAAGGGAATTACGGTTGCAAGCAGCGGAGGCCCCGAAGTGACGGTAATTGACGGCAATTGGATGGGTAGCACCGTCACTATAAGCGGAACCGATGAAAAACCATGCAGGTTACAGGGCTTCACAATTCGTAGTGGATATCCCGTGCATGCCTATATAGAGTACTCCAGTGCTTTCATATCTGGCAATATCTTTAAAAGTGCCGAATATAGCGAATACACAATATATATTAATAATGCAGCGCCTGTTGTGATGAATAACATATTCCGCGACATGGAAAATTATTACTCGTCTCTGTCGGTACTGAAAATCATCAGCGAATCATCGCCGGTTGTTGTCCAAAACATATTCTACAACAATATAGGTATCGCCATACACATCATAGAACCGGCAACCGGATCATCTACAACAAAAATAGCCAACAATACCATTGTCGGTAATTCCTATGGAATAGTAACTTCCTACAATCCATCTCAACACCTTTATAAAAACAATATAATTGCAGGAAACGGAATAGGTTTTGAGATGTTGTACGGTGCTTCAGATTATGCTTCTATATTCCAAAACAACCTGGTCTTTGGAAATACCTTAAACTACTCTGAAGTATCCAATCTCACGGGAATTTATGGAAATATATCGGCCGATCCCATGTTTTTTAAGCCATCAGACAACGACTTCCACCTTCGCAGTGGGTCGCCCGCTATCGATGCCGGCAATTCAGATTCGCTGAGCCTGCCCGCTACCGATTTTGACGGCACCCCCAGAGTCTTGGACGGGATTGGCGGGACTCCCATCGTTGATATGGGAGCCTACGAGTTCGACCGTGAAGCTGCTCCAGGAGTCCTATTGTATGCCGACGTTGCCTCAGGGGCCACTCCCTTAAATGTTCAGTTTACAAGTACTGTGGACAGGGCGGTGAACGAGTACAGTTGGGATTTTGGAGATGGGACCTCAAGTACCGAAGCCAATCCGGCACATACCTTTCTGCCCGGAATTTATACAGTAACGCTGACCGTTTCCGGGAATACGGGTTCGACAACCGTCACCCGGACCGACATGATCGAATCCTATGTGGCCTACCAGATTACCGCGTCGGCAGGCACCGGGGGCACCGTTTCTCCTTCGGGTGTAATTGAAGTAAAAGAAGGAAGTTCCCTCACTATCAACATTGACCCGGATCCCGGTTATCGTATTGGAGGAGTATTGATTGACGGCCAGCCGGCTGGGGAGATTGCCAGCTACGAGTTTAGCAATATCTATGAGAACCATACAATCGAGGCAAGTTTTGTTGCCATCTTCCACATAGAGTCCTGGGCAGGCCCCGGAGGTAATATCGATCCGCTTGGTTACAAAGCTTTTGACGGAGCAAGCAGCTCGACCTTTACCATAAACCCTGATGAAGGCTACGGAATTCTGAATGTTTATGTTGATAGTGTATCTGTAGGGCCGATATCCAGCTATAAGTTTGATAATATCGGAGAGGGCCATAAGATCTACGCCATTTTTGCCCCGCTGCCCATTGGCAACCCGCTTTATTCCATCACCAATCTGGGAACCTTGGGTGGTACCAACAGCCAGGTCTCGGATATAAACGATTCAGGTCAAGCTGTAGGATATTCCATGCTCGCGGATAATACGACAACACATGGCTGGCTATACAGCAATGGGACATTGACGGATCTGGGAACTCTGGGCGGGACCTTTTGCTCTGCAGCCGGCATCAACAATTCGAGCCAGGTGGTAGGTAGTTCGAACATCACGGACGATGTCGCTACACGTGCATTTATTTACGCCAATGGGGAGATGACCGACCTGGGAACGCTTGGCGGAACCAATAGCTGGGCACGTGACATAAACGATTCAGGCCAGGTGGCGGGTAGTTCTGGGATCACAGGCGACGGCGAAATTCATGCCTTTCTTTATTCCGGTGGAATAATGATTGATTTGGGAACCCTCGGAGGAGGATACAGCGAGGCCACGGGCATAAACAGTTCAGGCCAGGTGGTCGGCATCTCTTACATTGTGGGCGGTGTTTACTTGCATGCATTTCTCTACTCCGGCGGGGTAATGACGGATCTCGGAACACTCGGCGGCACATGGAGTTTTGCTAAGGGCATCAATAATTTAGGCCAGGTGGTAGGTTATTCTGCAACTGCAGACGGGCAGACCCATGCCTTTCTCTATAGTGGTGGCGTTATGACCGATCTCGGGAATGTCGCCGATTCTTCTTACGGTCTCGCCATCAATGATCTCGGACAAGTGACCGGCTCTTATGCCACGCCCTCTGAAGATTACCCTATCCTCTATAATAACGGCGTTTTAGCGGACCTTAATTCGGCTGTTCCAAATACCGGCTGGACCCTTTTTTATCCTTTCGGCATCAATAACATCGGGCAGATTGTGGCAATTGGCGCGAGTGGCATCAATACTCATCCTTTCCTGTTGACCCCTATCATCACTCACACTATTACGGCCGGCGCCGACGAACACGGATCGATTTCGCCGTCAGGACCCGTATCCGTAGATCAAGGCTTGAACCAGGCTTTTACGATTACTCCGGACCAGTATTATCATATAGCCGATGTCGCCGTTGATGGCTCCAGTGTGGGGACAAACAGTACTTACACCTTTGAAGATGTAACTGCGGATCATTCGATTTCTGCAAGCTTCGCCATAGATACCTTCAAGACCACGGCATCGGCTGGGCAAGGCGGATCGATTTCACCTTCCGGCATCACCCAGGTAAACGCCTTAACCAATCAAACCTTTACTATCACTCCCGACGCGCATTACCACGTGCTGGATGTCGTGGTTGACGGCTCATCGGTTGGAGTGGTCGGCAGCTATCAATTCTCAAGCATTACCGCCAATCATACGATCAGTGTGACTTTCGAGCACGATCCACTTACAATCTCAGCTTCCGCCGGCGACCATGGGTCTATAAATCCGGCCAACTCGGTTTCGGTTCCCTACCAGCAGAGCAGGAGTTTCACATTCACTCCGGAAGCCAACTACCATGTACAGGATGTAGTGGTAGACGGCGTGTCCGTGGGTGTGTTGCCTGGTTATACCTTTGAGAACGTTATAGAGAACCACACCATTTCGGTGAGCTTTGCGATCAACCAGCACACGATTACCAGCTCGGCCGGCTTGCATGGCTTAATTTCCCCTTCAGGATCGGTCAAAGTTAACTACGGCTCATCCAAGGAGTTCACTATTACGCCGGACGCCGGGTTCAGACTGAAAAATCTGGTGGTGGACGGAGTGTCTGTTGGGAGGTCAGGGAAATACACATTTTCAAATGTTAAAGGGAATCACACAATTTCCGCGGCGTTCGAGTCCGATCCAAACAAAGTATTGCCTGTATCAGTCTTATTGCTCTTGATGGATTAAAGTCAAGATAACCGATTATAAACGCGAGTTATTTCAATTCAGAGTTTCGCATTTGGCCCTCAACGGTATCCACCATTGCTGGGGTCATCTTAATAATGCGAAAAGCCGCGTATAAGTTCTGGTTAGCCTCTGATCCCACTGTTTGCAATAATCGACCAAAGCGCCTCCAACTCCGGAACAGCGACGGTTCACACAGCTTGCCAAGGTGCTGAGCGATTCTCAAACCCGGCAAGCACAACGAGAATGATTAGCATATAAAAACAAAGGAAAGCCCTCACAGCATGTCGGCAGTCGGCATCCCGGCAAGCTCCCCCTCTCTCAACTGCCGGCCATGCCTCTGTCGAGTAGAGTGGGGTCTCCCGCGCGGGCTGCCGGCTTCTTTTTACCAGTTATTGAACGGTATTGATGATGTCTCGGATCCTCACTCCGCAGCTTTCTTTTTGCCGAATTTCCACTGACCACCATCTTTTACCATGTGGATTGTGGTGGATTCAGTCAAATTGTCCTTGCTCTTGGTTTCCTTTTTGAACTCAATTTGATCGCCCTTCAGGTTAGCACTGAACTCCTCGGGTTTTTCTCCGGCCATCATCATCATCATCATTTCCACCATTCCTTGCTGTTCCATTTCCTTCAGGTCATCTTTGAGCAAATAGGACTTAAATTCCGCAGCTTTGCCATCTTTGGCGGCGTTGACAATCTTAACGAATACTGCCCGAGCTGCAATTTCATCGTCATCGGCCTGGACAGGTTGAAATTGGCAGAGCAACAGACTGCACAAACACACAACAATGCCAAACAGGATCGAATTTCTCTCCATCTCCTTCTCCTTTTTTTCAGATCAAGATCACGGATTTTTCCTCGACCAACCAAACACCCCTCCGGCCGGTGGAGGGGCGTTGTCCCTCTAGGCTGTTGCCTAAACATTTACCGTGCAAATTCCCCTCCCTTTGAGGGGGGGCCAGGGGAGGGTGAAAAAAAGATCTAAGAATTTCAACNNCCCCCCCCCCAACCCCTCCCGCCAGTGGAGGGGAGTTTTCCTTCAATTTCGACCCATTATTGTTCCATTCGGGATTTGGGCAACAGCCTGGCCCGACCGTGCTACCCCCACCGGCCGAAGGTCTCCAGGGCGGCCCAAATAATCGGAGACCTTCGGTCGAGGGCATGACGCGGTCAGGAGACCACGCCCTAACAACGTGCCCGCCCGCATTCTAAAGACGCCGGATTCCCGCCAGAAGCAAGCGGGAATGACGCAGTTGGATAATCCGGCTTTGCTGGAAGTTCATCGAATATCTTAAAATTGGCGGCAATGCGCCTTGGCCGGGACTGGCGCCGCCCCGCGAAGTCGCCTAGACCCAATGCGTCTTCCATATGATTGCATCAATCGGGAAAAGACAGAGTATCGTGCCGTTGCAATATCAGCCCTTAAGCTATCTCATTGCTCGGGAGTCTCGAAGCTCGTTGCTTTCTCGGGGACATCCGTTCCACACTTTTCCCGGATTACTCCATAAACCTTTACAGGCTTGGATTTTCCCTTGACTCTGATGGGGTTGTATTCTGCTATCTCGAAATGGTGCTGAACGAATTTGTGGGTGTTTTGGGATATGAGAACCTGACCTGGTCCAGCCGACGAGCAAAGTCTGGCGGCAGTGTTTACCGAATCTCCTATAACGGAATAGCTCATCGTGCGGCTTGACCCGATATAGCCGGCAACGAGTTCGTCCGTATTTATGCCGATCCCGATATGGATTTCAGGCTTGCGGGTCTGGTTGTAGGTTTCAAGGGCGCACTGCATCTCGACGGCAGCCTTCACGGCGCGAAGGGGGTCGTCAATGTGGCTCACCGGCGCTCCCCATACAACCATGATCATGTCACCGACGAATTTATCCACGGTGCCTTCGTACTTAAATGCAATCTCAACCATAATCTCGAAATATTCATTGAGAAAATTGAGGACCTCGCCCGCTTTCATGTTTTCACACATCGAGGTGAAACCACGAATGTCCGCGAAAAGAACGGTGGCGGTGCGGGCTTCGCCACCTTTTTCCACCTTGAGCTGACCGGAGACGACCAGTTCGGCGAGATCCGGTGAGAGCAGCCGCTGGAATCGCTCGCGAGTTACGGCCTCGGCTTTTATTTTTTTGGCCATTTCGGCCATCTTTATGAGATTTGCAGTCTGGTGGGCTATGTTCGTGAAAAGGAGGAGGTCTTTTTCCCCATATGCCATTACCGCGGCGGAGGACTCGATAATCATTATCCCGAGCAGTTCTTCATCGTACATGATGGGGACCGCCATCGAGGACCTTACCTTCTGGCTCACTATCGAGAGCGCCTCCTGGAAGCGCTCATCCGCCAGGGCGTCGGCACTTATTATGCCTACCTTACCCTCCTGCACGCGTTTTATGATGGTAGATGATATGACCAGCTTCTCTTTCTTGGTCCGGGTCTTATAGGCCTGAAGCTCCATGCATCCGTTCTCATCCGCCATAAGGATCACAGCCTGATCGCATTCGAGGAATTCGAATGTTCGCGCGAGTATGCGGTTATAGATACGATTTAAATCCAGCTCCAACCCTAGATCGCGCTGGAGTTCGACCGCAACGCGCAGCTTTTCGTAATCCGCTCGCAAATGTTTTTCGTCCCTGATCTCCTTTTCCGGTAGAAACCGATCATTTTGCACAGCCCCAGGATAAATCTGGTCGAAGACAAGGATCTGGCTCCTGTCATCTTCGACGGCCATGATGTTTTCGGGCTTGTCCATAAGGAAGGTGCACGAAGTCATTCCTATGAGAATTTCATCGCCGTTTTCGAGAGCTACCTCATCTCTTACCCCTTGTTTATTCACAAAGGTGCCGTTGCGGCTGCCAAGGTCTTTGAGCTTATAGCAACCCTGTTCGTCGGCGAAAATTACGCAATGATTTTTCGAAACGAGCGCATCCAGAATTTGAATACTATTGCCTGAAAGCCGCCCCACCGAATTACTTTTCTCGAGTTCGATTTCGCGAGTACCGCCGAAACCATTAACAATCAGCTTTGCCATACCGATCCCCGAAAGTTGGTTGAAACGACTGTGAACTGAAAGCTGGAAACTTAAGAATTACCGGGATTATTTCATACGGAACCATTGAGGGCAAGGAATTTGAAGGATTGAAATTGAAGGGCTTTAATGAGTTGTGCGATTTAAGTACTGAGGATTTTAGAAGATCTACAATTCGGCAATATAAAGAACATGGTTCCGAGCACCCTCCGCTTGTGAATGCCTCAACTCCCCTCTCGCTAAACTCATTGAATCCCGATTATCCAAAGCCTAAAATCATCAGGCACCTGAGTTCTCCAATCCCTTATGTATTTCATTTTATTAGTATTTTTCACTCCCCAAATTCTTCTCTTAACTTCAGGATCGAGCCGTGTTAATGAGTCTATCTCAACTTTGCATTCCGTGCTAAAGTAGCCTCAATGTATCGAAGAATCAGGAATAATTTTGAGTGTCCGGCAACTGACCGGCACGAGTTCGAAATCAATCTGCTTTCAATTTCACAGACCTCTCCGGCGCAGTCGGATTATGTGGCCAATAGAATGTTGCTTCGATCCGGGAAGCGAAATGATCAACCAGACAAGATTTCCTTTGGCTCTTCACTCCATTACCCGCGACCCATGCTTATCGCAATTTTTTTTTCGTGCAATTAACAGAATTATTTTTTGGACAGGTTGAGTTTGCCGATCTATGAGAACATTGGTCGAGATTTTTGTAGAATCCGACATTCGGGGCGATTTCTCACAGTCTAATGGCAACATCCTAAATTTCGCATTTTATCTGGAGGGAGATAATGAAGAAGTTTTTGCTGTTTCTTATCTGCTTTAGCCTGCTTGGCTCCGCCGCATACGGCTTTTCTTTTTCGGACGATGAACGGCAGAGCGCGAGGGAAAAGGCGGCCAAGGAACAGAAGATCGGCCAACTCCTGGATGTGTCATGCAAGGATTCTCTAAAGGACCAGAAAATCGCCGTGATGATCGCGGAGCGCCACTCGGGAGGCAAATACTCAGTCAGCCAATCCAAATACAGCTTGCTTTTTGAAACAATCAACCAGAGACTCAGAGAACTCGGCCTTCGCACGTATAATCAGCAGGACATAACCCGGCAGATCGCCGACGCCGAGATCAGGGCATACATGAATAACGACCCCGATGCAGCCCTCTCAGCCGCCCGCAAGCTCAGCGCAAACTTTATCATTCGCGGCGTGATCGATTCCCGCGCCCACAAAAACCCCATCGTCAACGTAAATGAAGTCTACGTGGATATGTCGTTTACCCTGACAAGTTCGTCCGGGCGAACCATTTCGGGGACGACTGCCCGAAGCGAGTCTTTTGCGGGCGCGGATACCATCCGCGTCGCACAGATACTTGTCGAGGAGCAGGCAGATGAGATCGTGGCCAAACTCTACCATGACTTCTGCCGCAAAGGCGGCGGCAAATAGAAAGTCCCGGCATCGGGACGAATTTATTAAGCTTTTTCCGGAGGATTGCATGATGCACAAAAAGATGCAGAAGACCAGTGGGGTTTTAGCGGCTTTAATCCTTCTAAGCGGGTTTGGTTTGGGATTGGGAACTTGTCTTGCCGATAGTTCGCAAACGATAGTTGTATCCGCCGAGGGCCTGGTCGATTCGAACTCGGAAAAATATGCCAGAGACAAGGGCCTGATGGTCGACGACCTCAGGGAAGACGCGAAGCGTCAGGTGATAGAAAAAGCTGTCGGGTGCTACGTGGAGAGTTCGACGCTTACAGAAAACTACCAGTTGATCAGGGATAAAGTCCTCACCCGAAGCAAGGGCTTGATAAAGCAGGTTGTAAAGGAGAGTCCTCCCTGGGTCGGAAAGGACGGACTCGGACACATGCTGCTCAAAGCGGAAGTATATGTGGGCCAGGTGCAGGAGGCCCTCGAGCAGATGTCCAAATCGGAGAGGGTGAGCCTGCTTCGTGAGCACGGCGACCCAAGAATATCGGTTGCCATCGTGATTCGCGATGCCGATAGAAGCTCGGATGCCCAGGTTGTCCGCTCACCGGTTGCGGAAAATATCCTCAAGGAAAAAATCAAACAATTCGGGTACCGGGTATGGTCCGAAGAGACCTCGGAAAAGCTCAAGGGTGAACTTGCCGACAGGAGTGCGAGGGCCGGGCAGGACAACGTTGCCGTATCCGCCTCACAGGTGAAGATGTCCGATTTCAGCATCCTGGGTGAAGCAAAATTCAAGACGCTCTCCGCCAAGCTTGCGGCATCCGGTCTGACGGTCAAGAAATACGTGCTCACTTCCTGGAGTGTGAAGTGCATCGATAACAACACCGGCGAAGAGATCTATTTCAATAACAAGGTACCTCAAAAGCAAAGTTGGCCTGACGAAGACGTCGCCATCAAAGATATTGGGAACATGATAGGTTCGGAATTTTCGAAGGAATTCTTTGAGGAACATCTGCAACAGGCGGTCCAGGCCTATCAGCTCAATGTCGTTGGTCTTCCGAGCTACGATGTGGGCGAGATGTTCAAAAAGGAATTTATCGGCCTGAGATCGGTTATCAACGTCGAGTTCAGGAGCTTTGACGAATCCGGTGTATCGGTCTACGAAGTCCAATTCAGCGGAAAGAGAAGCAACTTCAATCAATTTGTAAATAGCGGGATAGTGAAGCCGTTGAACAGCAAGCTCGCTATGAACTGTTTCAAACTGGCGTCGGCACAGGGCAATGTGGTACGGATCACCTACCAGGCCCCGAATGTGACCCAGGAAGCTTTGATATCCCGTATGGAAGAAATGCCGCCAGCCTCACTCGCAGAGGCATCTCCCCTGCGGCTCAAAGAAGTTGTCCTAACCCAGGACACCCAGAAAAAAGTTGAGCAAATGAAGCCCCCTGCCATGGTCCCGGTTACCGACGTGGGCGGCGTGCAAAGCTCCGACAAGGGCAAAAACATAACTAAGGACTTTTAGCACCAATCCGGCGCTGCCGAAAAGTATCGGAAGTTTTCCGGAATCTCTCGTCCAGCAGTTTTTATTGTCATGAAGGGTTTCAATGTCACTGCGGGAAACCCGTTGGTTTTTATCACTAAACGAAGGTAATCATAGAAGGAGAGAGTGTATGAGGCAAAGATCGTTAGCTATGGCTTGTTTATTGGTTCTCGGTTTAGTGATATCCGGGTGCGCGAGCCCCGGAGGGGGAATAGGCGGTCCGCAAAGCGCAAGCGATCAGGCAAATCAGCAGGCGGATCAGGCAATGTACAAACCGGTAGTCTACACCAACTCAGGAAAACCCGGGCCGCTGGTCATCGTATTGCCAGGCGAGATCAAGAGCGCCAACGCCACATTCACCCAGAAAATAACCGCCAATAACATTGCCGATTTTGCCGAAATCGAATTGGAAAAAGCAAGTTTCCAGGTACTCGAACGCGGCCAGCTCGGTCCAATGCTTAACGAATTACAACTCGCTTTTGGTATGGGTGATCCTGACGCCATGAAGAAATTCAAGAAGGGAAAATTTAAATCAACCAAATGGTTCCTCAAGTTCGACATTCTTAAAGCCGAACCGGCAGCAGCCGCTCAGCAAAGCTTCTCAGGGGCACCAATCGGCGCCATAGCCGGTGCGCTAATCGGCGGACGCGCTGGATACGCTACTGACGTCGGCCTGTCGTCTGCTAGTTCGGGTGAAGCGGCAGCCGTCTGGATCGTTGGTTTGCGCTACAAAATAATGGACGCAAACACGACGGAACAGGTCGCAAACGGGTATTTCGAGGAGAAGATGCAAATTGGCGCCAAATCCAGTTCCTTCCTGGGTGTTTCGCAGGGTCAGCAAAATGTACAAACCCTCGACATGCTTGCCCAGAGGCTGGTCCAAATGGCTGTAGCGGATATCGATATGAAACACAAATAGAGGCACCCAACTTAAAGGAGGAGGAATCGTATGAGGGCTGTTTTGTGCATTATTGGTTGTATGATAATGGGGCTTTTCCTAAGCGCCTGCGCAACTCCGGAGTATCACGAAAGCCGCGAGGAGTACAAAGGACCTGATTACTACTTCAGGGATGGTATCGAAGATTTCAATAAGGGTAAGTTCAGAGAGGCGCATGAGGAGTTCGAAAAGGCAATCCGTTTGAAGCCAGACTTTGTGGAAGCTCACTTCTGGCGTGGCCAGTCCTATGAAAGATTGGGCCAGCCTGACAGTGCTCTAAGGTCCTATGAAGATGCCCTTCGCTACGATTCTCATTATCTGCCTGCAAGGGAAGCCTACGGGCTGCTGCTCTTCCAACTGAAACGATACAAAGAGGCGGAACCGCAACTTGAAACGGCCAGGGACCTTGGGAGCAGGATGCCCCAGGTCTTTTATGCCCTCGGGCGCATTGAACTAGCCGAAAGAGAATGCAAGAAGGCAATCAATAATTTCAGACAAGCTCTCGCTCTCGACCCCGCTTATATGGATGCAAGAGAAGCCCTTGAGAAAGCCGAAGAAGGATGCGGGAAGCGTCAAGAAAGAAGAGCACCCCCCCGCACTGAGAAGTCTTTCAAAGGCGGCGGCAAGGCAATCGAAGACTGGTAGAATAAACTCCATTGACTAAGAGTCAGCCTTGTACGGCCCGGTAGTCCGGGCCGTACAAGGCCTATCCGATTCAGTTGAAACTCAATTTCAGGATAAACCATGAGGCATTTTGTTTTGGGGATCATTTTCGCTTTTGTTCTGCTGGGCGCCTACAGCCTGTGCCAGGCTCAGCAGGCAAACACGCCCGGCGGCAACCGGGCGCTGATGGAAGAATGGAAATCCAAACAGAATATAGTTAAGCAGGAAATATACGAAAAACTGAAACGTGAAGGCAAACTCCCCAAAAGCGGGTTCATTGAATTCGAAGCCCGCGTGAAAGCCGATCCCAAGGACAAAGACAAGGTCCAAATCCAGATAAACGAAATTCGTGTAATGGATCAGGAGCAGCGAGGCTCCGCGGGCCAGGTAAGAGTGCGCGCCAATCCCGCTGGAAATGAGCCTTACATATCGAAACACTCGATGAAGGTCCCCAATGTCGAGTACCGCGACATTGAAATGAAGGGCGGAGTTGTCATCAAAGACCGGGTAGAGTTTAGAAACATTGACATGCCCGGAGGAGGAATCAGCTCCAGGGAGGCGGTTCAGAACATTCCCGCCCCCGAAAATCCTCCGTTGAGCGCACAGCCGCCGCCGGCCCCTGAACCGGAGCAGAAGAGCTGGTGGAAAAAAATGTTTGGCATGTAACCAGTTTAGGTAGGCAATTTTAAGATATTCAACCCTGCTATTTTAAACCTTTGTCACCACTGTTGAGGGGTATAAATGAAACTGAAACTATATCTCGGCGTAGCCATACTGGTAGTGATTGGCTTTTCCGCTTCCTGTTTCGCTGGAAACCTCCAGCTTATGTCGGAGAAAATGGCCAAGCAGGATTTGCGACGAAATATCGTCGAATCTATAATCGGCTATAAGGTCAAGAGCGAAGGGCAATTTGGGCTGACCCAGGATGCCAATTATGCCATCAAGGAAAAAAGCGCCGCAGTGATCAAAGGCGTGGTCGAAGACCGGATCATTTACGACAAGAACAAAGACATATGCATCTGCATTGGCCATATCGATCTTGGGAGCATCAAAAACATACTCGGCGAGAGAATCAGTTATAAGGACGTCAGGGTTAACGCCATTGGTTTTGGAACGATGAGCCCCGAATACAGGGGACACCTAATGGCCCTGAGGGCGGCACTCGTGAACGCTTACGACGAGATGGCCAACGTCATAGTGGGACAGAAGATATCGAGCTACACAGAAGTGGAAAATTTCGTGCTTGCCAAGGATTCCAATAAGTCCAAGGTATGTGCCGCCATTTACGGAGCTTTTATTCCAAACGTTGACATCGATCATCCTCAAAGAGGCTGGGGCTGGGATGACAGCGGAAACGCCTTTGTAAAACTCAACCTGGACCTGGGCAGGGTAAAGGATATTCTCGGCCAGCATATAATCTATAAAGGGCCCAACCTCATAGAGGTAGTGGGAAGAGGTTCTCAGGTGGACGACCTGAAGAGCGATGCCGGGGCGGCAAGGAATCCCTCCTCGCCTCCCAGTGCTGAGTCCGGGAACATTCAGTTACCCGGCTATGAGCCCCTTCCGCCTAAATAGGTATTTGCCGGGCGTATGTTGATTATAGAGTTAAACCTGTCAGGGCATAAGCAGATTATTTGATTAATTAGAGTCGCCTTTGAAACCCGGAAATCACACTGTCCTTACCGCGCCTGCCACTCTGGCTGGTCGGCACGGTAAGGCTCTGTGCCCCACCCCATATACTTTTTTCGTGTTCCGTTCACCTATCAAGCTGCCACCGGGCGCCGGCACATTTGTTGAGCCTTTACCTTAGGGGAGACAAACAAATTGATCGCCGAAACAAAAAGAGATCTCCTCATTTTAATGGCAAGCCGCATGTCAACCAGGATGGGGGATGGTTTCCTTCGGATCCTTTCCGTGCTGCTGGTTGCCGAGAAAACAAATGATGCAATGATGGCCGGACTCGTGCTGGTTTTCCGCTACTTGTGCGAGACCCTCATCAACGCTGTTTCTGGGCCCTTCATTGACCGCATCCACATAAAAGTCTCGCTGATGGCATCAGATCTGATTCGCGCAATATTGTCCGCGCTTCTGGTGGCGTCCGTTCTTCTTGGCTACTCTTACAAAGTTTACCTGGTGCTCGCCTTTCTGGGAGATTTCACATTTCTTTTCTTCAAGCCGGCGGTCGACAAGGTCGTAAAGGTTAGCTTTCCTGTGCGGGAGGGCACAAAGGTTATTTCAGAAATCGACGCGGTAAATCACTGCAGCAACATTGGGGGATACACGCTGGCAAGCATTGTCAGCACGTGGCTTGGACTGACCTTTTCAGTGTGCCTGGCGCCCGCGTTTTTTGTTCTATCATTTTTCCTGCTGAGCTTGATGCGTCTCAGTGGAGAGAAGATCATCGACTACGAGAAGGTCCGCAAGAAATCCTACTGGGCAAGCCAGAAAGAAGGCATGCGCTATACGCTTAAAAATCCTCCCATGCGCCTGCTTCTCTTCGCACGAACTGCAGTGGCTGTGGGTAGAGGCGCTTTCGCAGTCCTTTCGGTCGTCTATCTCGCAGATGTTGTAAAGGGCCTTTCCGCCTATGGCTACTTCGAGTCGGCACAGTCGGCCGGCAAAGTGATAGTCACCGCCCTGGTGATCCCGTTTTTCTTCGCATATCGATCCAGTTTTCTTCTCATGGGACTGGCCACCACCACCATCGGCCTCTCCTTCTTCGGTTTCAGCCTTGCCAATGACGTAGTGCTGGCATGCCTGGTCGGAGCAATGGTGGGAATTGGGCAAGCTTCGGAGGCAGTTGCAATAGATTCGTGCATAAATCGTTATTCAGAGGCCCACATACAGGCAAGAACGAAATCAACCACGAGTTTTGGCAGCAGGGTCGCGGGTATCGGTGCAATGGCCGCATGTTACTTCCTGATTTTGTATCTCCATGTCTCGCCCAGAACCCTTTTCGTTTGGATGGGACTTTTCCCGCTCACGGGAGCTGCAATCGCTTTTATCGGCTGGGCAAAGGAGAAGTCGGTTTATTCATCAGTGGAATCTGTGGAAGAGGTAGGATAACCCTATGGAAAAGCCAGGAATTTGCACGAACCAGGATGGAGTCGAGTCCGAAAGTGAACTTCTCGACTTCCATAAATCCATGGAAGACTGCATCGCTTCAGGTGCCACGGAAATAAGCGCCCGGTTTGGGCCAATCGAAATGGTGCTTGGACTTCCCCCATTGGGTGAAGGGGACATGTCGGTTGTTTTTCTCCTGAAAGAAATACCCGATTCATTACCGGCCGATGCAGGCAAACTATGCGTCAAAGTCGCCAAATGGCACACCATCTGCCGCGAGTGCCTGATCGAAGAGCTTGAAATGACACAGGGCTTCCTTGACGAGGGAATCCTGGTGCCTCGTATTTTATACATGGATGAAGGCGGGCGTTTTGCGGTAAAGGATTTTATCGAGGGTGAAACGATTACCAGCATCTATATGAGATTTGCCAGTTTTCCGGTACGTACCCAGAGCATGATTATCGAGGGGCTTGAAAAATTCCTGTCCCAACTACTGTGCCTTTTCGAAAGAAAACCCGAAAGCAAGGTTAGCATAAGCCCTAACAATATTTACCTCCTGACCGAGGGCCAAAGACTTCGGCTGCCGCTTCAATTCGTTCTGATCGACCCTGGACCGAGCCGGGTAAAAGATTATTCCGGCCTCAGCTTCGATAAATACTGGAATGATCTACTACCCAACAGAATAGCCAAATACGAACGCACCGGGTATCTTCAATGGATCGTTCCAAGGGAAGTTTCAGAGGATGAATACGCGGAAGCAAAAGAGTTCGAGATATTTCGGGATATCGGCGACGACGAGGTCCTCTCCATCATGGACATCGCAACTACTGTCGAGTTCGATATCGGGGAGATAATCCTGAAGGAAGGATCTATAGGAGAGAGCTTTTACCTGATTCTGGACGGCCAGGTAATGGTGCGCAAGGGCGATTCCGCCAAATCGAGGTGGGATATAAGGCTTAAGAGCGGCTCGGTCCTGGGTGAAATGGGATTTTTGCTCAGGGTCCCCCGTTCAATGACTGCGGCAGCGGCAAGTCATTGTAAATTAATTGAAATTCCACATGATAAATTCGATGATCTTCTTTCCAGGAATCTGCCGCTATCCTACAAGCTGCTGAGAAACATCTCGGGCATACTTGCCGAGCGCCTCTACAATCTAGATCTGGCTTATCATAAGCTTCTGGACTCAATGCCTTGAGCCGGGTACTAATAGCGCCGGAATTTCGGCACGTAATCACTGATATATCCGAGCAGACATTGTGATGGCTAATTTTCAGTTAGCTCAAGAGTTCAAAATTGCCTTTGATATGACGGAGTGAGCTACCCAATAAACCTGCATATTAAAATAGAAGATGGGGCAGCCTTTCCAGCCTGCCCCATCTCCACTGCGCTTCCGCAAATACTTCGAAATGGAAGTTGGAATCCCGGTACTACTAATACCCAGTTGTGGCACGGTCTCCTGACCGT
>DBMI01000034.1:26872-51740 GCA_002298165.1 Desulfarculales bacterium UBA702 | reverse complement strand
CTACTGAGTTAACGGCCCACACGCCATATTTTGAATATCCGCCCAATATACGATTCCGGCCCTATTTTTGTCAAGATAAACCCCGTGCGCGCCGCGTGTACTGACCCGAGCTGCCCGTTGGCTCCCATTCCACCGGCTTGACAATTCTCAGCCTATTAAATAATTTCATGGCCCATGCCCGGTATATTTCGCGGCTGCGAGTCTTTGCCGCATTCTGTCCGGGATCGATCCATCCTTTACCCTCTTGCGGAGACATAACATGCAAAAGATCAAGCTTGGGCCTCAGACCATCGTCTACCCTATGCCGGCTTTCCTGGTGGGAGCAGATGTCGATGGGAAGGCAAACTTCATGACAGCCGCCTGGAGCGGAATTGCCTGCAGCACGCCGCCGATGCTGACAGTGGCGCTCCAGCACCACCGGCATACGCTCAAGGGCATCAAGGAAAACGGCGTCTTTTCGATTAACGTTCCGGACTCAAATCAGGCCACCGAAACCGATTATTGCGGAATAGTTTCAGGGACGAAAGAAGACAAGGCTGCGGTTTGCGGCTTTACAGTATTCTACGGCAAACTGGAAAAAGCGCCTCTTATCGAGCAGTGCCCGGTAAACCTGGAATGCAAGGTTGTACACCTCCTCTACCTCGGCTCCCACACGCTGGTGATCGGCCAGATAGAAGAGGTGCACGTATCGGAGCAGTGCATGAGCAACAACGAGCCCGATCCGCTGAAAATCGACCCTCTCATGTACATTACCGGACCCGGCAAATCCTACTTCAAGCTTGGCGGGGCGGTTGCGCCGGCTTTTAAGATCGGATTCGATCTGAAGAAGTCAAAATAACAATCCGGTAAAAGGGGCCAGGGTTTATGAAAAGCTATCGCAAGGAATTATGGTTCAATATTCCGGCCCGGATGGGATTTGTGAATATCACGCCGGAGATCGAGCAATGCCTCCGGGAGAGCGGAATAAGGGAGGGATTGCTGCTGTGCAACGCGATGCACATTACCGCATCGGTTTTCATAAATGATAACGAATCCGGTCTGCACGGCGATTTTGCCGAATGGCTCGAAAAACTCGCTCCGCACGAACCCGTATCAAGCTATCGGCACAATGTCGGAGAAGACAATGCGGACGGGCACCTCAAGCGCCAGATAATGGGGCGCGAGGTGGTTGTAGCTATAACCGGCGGAAAGCTCGACTTCGGTCCATGGGAGCAAATATTTTACGGCGAATTCGACGGCCGGAGAAAAAAACGGGTGCTGGTCAAGATAATAGGGGATTGACTGGAGGTATTATCCCCCGGAACCACCCCGATGGGCAGCTCCGGGTAAATTTTGTGCCGTGTGTTTCTCAATATGGCGGCGGCGGATAAGGCGGACGAGGCCCCGGTATTGGAGGCGCATCATATGGAGGCGGGCCCGGTGGGACCGGCTCACGGTAGGATGGGGGTGGCGGCTCCGGGTATTGAGAAGGCGGATAGGGCCTTATTCCGTGAGCCAGGCCCAGGCTTTGCATCGTAGGCGGGTCCAGTTCACCAGTTGCGGGCAGACGGTGGTCCAACTGGTAGCGTATCAGTTCATTCGCTGTCCTCCGGCCCCAAACCCCATCCACGCGTCCCGGATAATAGCCGCTTGCAATTAGCCTCTCCTGCACCTTGGCCGTGATATGTGGAGGAGGCTGCGCGTTGGCCTGGATCGACGAAAGCAGCCACACCCCGGCAACTGTCAGCATGACCCAAAGAATTCTAGTCATTGTGTTTCCTTTTCTTTGAGTATTTAAAGATCGTCCCCGAATCCTGATTTTGCCTCATTATGATGATGTTTTGATATTACCTTGTCAAAGAAAAAACCTGAGGGGCGCGTGGGACTGGGGCACCCGCTTTCTTCTTACTCGTCTTTGTTTTCATCAACCTTTTCAACCGCGCAAAGCAGCCCCCTCAACTGGTAGCTTCCAAACGCGGGATCGAAGGGCGGGCGGCTCGATGTGAGCACGTTGGCATTCGATTCCCACAGGCCGAATTCAGGTCCTTCTTTTTCCGGAAACCACCAGCCGTGCTCGATATTTACAACTCCGGGCATCATCTCCGTGCTCATCCTGGCCTTCATCACGATTTTTCCCCGAGGGGAACTTATACAGACGCGGTCGCCGTCCAAAATCCCGTGCTTTCCTGCGATATCGGGTGAAATCTCGGCAATCGGGTCGGGGTGCCTGCTCCTGAGGCTTTTGATCTGCCGGTGCTCGCTATGGAAAAACTCGGCTCGCCTGCTGCCGGTGGTGAGGACGTACGGAAACTTTTTGGCCAAGTCGGGGCTTGCCGCGAGGCTTTCGGCCGGTTCTCGATATGTGGGCAACGGATCGTATCCGAGCCGTTCCAGTGCCCTGGAGTAGAGTTCGACTTTGCCCGACGGGGTGTGGAAGCCGATTTTTTCGAACTTGCGATACTCGTGTGGAGGAAAAATAACAGTTCCCCCTTCGAGTTCACCAAAAGTTTTCCCCAGTGCTTCGAGCCTGTAGTCCAGTATTTCTTCGAGGCTCTGCTCGCTTCCGGGCAGCTCCAGCCTTCGGGCTAGATCGATCATGATTTCCTCATCCTGCCTGCACTCCCCCACCTGCGCCGTCTTCTTCTGCACCAGGACGGCATTTTCCGCAACATAGGGAAGCTCGACCAACTGATTCACTTCGGGCCAGAACGCGGCAGGCAGGACGTAGTCGGCGAGGGCGGCGGTCGGGGTCATGAAGAGGTCGGTTGCCACCAGAAATTCCATTTTTCGGAGTGCCTTATCGACCATTTGCGAATTGGCGACCGTAACAAGCGGATTGCTTCCAAAAATGAGGAGCGCCCGGACCGGATATGGCTCGCCGCTCAGCATCGCCGAATAGAGGGTCGGGATATGCGCTGTCGGCATGGATGAGCGAAACCCCGCGAGCAGCTTGAACTGATCGAACCCCATTCTTTTCTTGTTGGCATCAGGGGGCAGAGCGCTTTTTAGGGTGGGGTAGGGTCGGATAATATTCATCCCTAGGATATCCGAGCCGGGAATGTCGATGTTTCCCGTCAATCCCCTCAGAATAGCGAGCGCGCGGACGGTCTGAAGAGAGTTGGCGCTCTGCTCGACCGCAACCCCCCATTCCAGTACCGATGGTTTTTCGAGGGCGTACCGCCTGGCTGCGGCCGCAATATCTCCGGCCGGGACCGATGTTATTTCGGCTGCCCATCGCGGGGTCATAGCGGCAACGTGTTCTTTTAGCCGATCAAAGCCGACGGTCCAGTTTTCTACAAATCCCCTGTCGTAGAGCCTCTCATCAATGATGACGTTTATCATCGCCAAAGCCAGCGCCGCGTCTGTTCCAGGTCTTATCGGAAGCCACATCGCGCAGCGCCGGGCGGTTTCCGATTTTCTCGGATCGACTGCGATTCCGAAGCTGCCTGATCGGAGCGCCTTCTTAACAGGAAAGGAAAGCTCGCCGTCGGGGCCGGTCACAACTGGATTGTGTCCCCAGAAGAGGATGGTTCTCGGTGCGACGTCGCCGTAGTAATCGGCAACTGGATATCCGCCGTAGGTAAGGCGACTTACAGTGATTCTCGGAAGCAGGCAGTTTGCCATTCCCGGTTCGTACCAGTTGGGGGTGCCGAGTGAGTTGGCAAATCGGATGACATGCATGAAATGGTGGCGGCCGGTTCCCTGCCCGATAGCGATTGTTTCCGGACCCGATTCTTTCCTGATCCGGTCGAGCCTCGATGCAATATCCCCCAGCGCTTCGTCCCAGGAGACTTCCACCAATTTTCCCGAGCCCCTTGCACCGGTCTGCTTGAGAGGCATTAAGAGCCGCGATGGATGGTACATGATCTCGGGGGCGCACAGGCCCTTTACGCACATCTGTCCGAGATTGAAAGGCGAGCCGGCAGCCGGCCGAACCCTTGTCAGCCTTCCACCCTCATAATGAAGCCGGGCCACGCAGCCGCCATGGCAGCTTCGGCATACGCTTTTGAATATCTGTTTACCGTTTGGCAAGATTTCCCTCGGTTCCAAAAAGCGGTGGCAGGCTGGAAAGCCTGCCCCAATCGGAACAAACAGCAGATTGGTCAAGCGGAGCAAAACCCGGCAAAGACCGGCAAAACCGGAGAGGCCAGGAGAGGCCCGGAGAGGCCGCTGTGCTGATTCCCCTCCCTTGATGGGAGGGGTTAGGGGAGGNNCAACCCCCTCCCCCAACCCCTCCCACCAGGGGAGGGGAGTTTGTGTTCGATCGGCCTTTTATAAATTCGATCTGCCTTTAATAAATTTCCGCCGGGTTCCGCCAATTACTTTCGGATTCCGCCTTGGGCAGCGGGGCCTTACAGACCTTGCAGCCCCGCACCCGCGTTCACTTGATAAATACTTCTATCTGGCCGGGCCGCTCTTCCTGTCCCCGAATACGAAATGCTGCGTTAGATAGTCGATCAGGTCCTTCGTTTCCTCGGGATCGAGTTGCTGGTCGGCGTCGGAGAGTGCCGATGCCGGGTCGCAGTGGGCCTCGAACATCAGTCCGTCGGCGCCTGCCGCCAGTGCGGCGCGTGCAATCGGCTTGATGATATCCTTCCTTCCGAGCGAATGGCTTACGTCGACTATGACTGGAAGCGTGGTTTCCTTTTTCAGGATCGGCACGCATGAAATATCGAGGGTATTTCGCGTCTGATTTTCGAAGGTCCTGATGCCTCTTTCGCAGAGGATGATCTGGGTGTTGCCGCCAAGATAGATGTACTCGGCAGCCAGTATGAATTCGTCGATAGTTGCCATGAAGCCCCTCTTCAGCAGGATCGGCTTCCGGATTTTTCCGAGTTCCTTCAGAAGGGAGTAGTTCAGCATATTTCTTGTGCCGACCTGGATCACGTCGGCATAATTCACGACAAGCTCTATATCCCTGTCGCCAAGCACTTCGGTTACCACCCCCATGCCGAATTCATCGGCAACGGTGCGCAGCAGTTTCAGGCCCTCTTCTTCAAGACCCTGAAAGCTGTAAGGGGAAGTGCGCGGCTTGAATGCGCCTCCGCGCAACAGCCGGACTCCCAGATTGTTGAGCTGACTGGCAGTTTCCCATATTTGATCGTAGCTTTCAACCGAACACGGCCCGGCAATGATGACCGGCATTTCCGCCCCGATACTTACCCCTCTTACTTCGATCACCGAATTTTTGCTGCCGGGAAGACGGCTTATTTTCAGCCGCTTCTGCTCGCCCATTATCATCTCTTCAATGGAGGCGGCAAAGATTTCCCTGAAGATGCGCTTCATCTTGTCCTGGGACAAAGGGCCTTTGTTTTTAGCCTCCATTTCCTTCAACATCTCCGATTCCCGGACCGGATCGTAGAAGGCCATTTTCATCTTCTCTTTTACTTCGCCGATCTGATTGGAAATGGTAAAAAACTCGTTCAGCGCATCCAGGATCTTTTCATTAATCTGGTCCGCCTGGCGCCTCAGACAAGCGAGCTGCTCTTTTAACGATTCCATATTGTGAGTCACCCGTAATCTAGTGGAGTGTAGCCGTCCAATCAGAGTTTAGCATCGAATCGCGCAAGGATCTTGCAATTTTGGTCAACCCGTTCCGGTGACAGAAGAATGTCGCGGATCCCCTCGGGCCCGTTGACAATCTCGGTTACCACCTGGTCAAGGTCGATCCGCCTTCTCAGGCACAGCTTGAGAATGTTGCTGAACGCTCCGCAAAGATGCCCGCGGGATCCATTTATGGAAATTGCATTGGTGATCATGTGATCTACGGCATCGAGCATCAGGGGAGTTCCGCTTCTGCCCAGAAGCGCTATGCGGCCGTTGGGGTTTAGATGCCTGAATGTCCTGCGGACATTTTCCATGTGCCCGGAAGCCTCGATGAGCACATCCACCCGTTTGGGACCTTCACTGAAAAATTCCTCGACGTCGTAGGCCTGGTCGCACCAAAGCCGCGCCAGGTTTCTCCTGAATTCGACCGGTTCGATGATACAGACCTGGGATGCCCCGAATATGAGCCTGCTGAAAAGTGCGGCAAAAGCCCCGATGGGACCGGCTCCAAAAACCGCAACAACGTCTCCCGGACCGACGCGCGTCGTCCCGCATGCAACATAAGCGACCCCGGCCGGTTCGACGCATGCCGCGGCCTTGAGTCCTCTGTCGTCCTGGCACAGATCCGTTACATCGTGAGCCAGCATTGCGGGAACGTCAACAATTGTTCCGAACAGCCCATCGGTTTCCAGGCCCAGAAGTTTTGCCGAGAGGCACTGGTTGAACTGTCCGCGCCGGCAAACCTCGCATTGCTTGCACGTAATAATGGATTCAAAGGTCACTATGTCGCCGGGCTTTACGTGCTTGACCCGCGAACCGACGGCAGCGACCCTTGCCACACCCTCATGACCGATTATCCTGCCCTGCTCTGTGATGGTAGCGGGAGCCGATGAAAGTATGTAGCCGGTTTCATGACTCGTCCCCACGAGGTGAAGATCGGTTCCGCACAGGCCCGAGTAGATGATCTCGACCCGGATGTTATCGGCATCGAGTTTGCCCAGCTCCCGCGTTTCGACAACCACCCGCGGATTGCAGTACAACTGGTGGGGGCCGGGATTGGAGACGCCAATCATCGGTTTCCTGTCGGCGTAGACCACCACTGTTTTCGACTTCATATTTTATCCTGTCCCGAACTGCCGCGTATGGTGAAACTAAACAATAAGCCCGAAAGCATTGTCCACACTGCGGTTCTTTGATAGATGCAAAGCCGGATCAATCCAGTTTTTCGAGCTGGCTGTAGTTGATCTTTCCGCCCGGGGTCCTGGGCAGCGAATCCACTACTTTGATCGACCGGGGAATCTTATAGCCGGCGATCATATCTTCGCAATGCTTTCGGATTTCATTCTTATCGATGGTCTCGCCATCCTTTAAAACGATGTATGCCCTGGGCATCTCGCCATGGACCCTGTCTTCTATCTTTGATACCGCGACTTCACTGATTTTGGGGTGCTTCAGGATTGCTTTCTCGATCTCCGAGGGAAAGACTTTCATCCCGGCAACTTTCATCATTCTGGTCTTGCGGTCGATGAAATAAAAGAAGCCCTCGGTATCCTGCATTGCAAGGTCACCTGTCGCGAACCACCCGTCGAGCATGTGCAGTTTCGATTCCGCCGGGTTCCTGTAATACGAGCTGCATACGGCGGGTCCCTTTACCATCATCTCTCCGGTTACCCCCGGAGGTGTCGGCGCTCCATATTCATCTACAATCTGAACTTCATAGTACCGGCAGGGCTTCCCCATGGAATCCGGCCGGTAGGTTCCTTTTCCGGAAGGCGTGGCAAGGGCTATGCCCGCTGTCTCAGTGCTCCCCCAGACAGGGTATATCGGTATACCGAATTGATCTTCGAATTTTTGCACAAGCGCCGCACCCGCAAAACTTCCGCCGCTCTCAGGGACTCTAAGGGCACCCAAGTCAAGCGGAGAGGTCTCGTGCTGCCTTGTAAAAGCGTCGTAGATGGCGGCGACCGCCATCATTGCCGTCGTCTTAAATTCGGATACCGCCTTAGCCACCGTTTTAGGATAAATGCTGTCAACCAGGACGGCCGTTCCCCCCAGATAAAGGCTTCGGGCAAAGAGTTCATGAGGGTGGACAAAGACGGGGAACATGCAAAGATGCACGTCGTCATGAACAAGCCCCAGGGTTTCGACGGCTGAAACTGTATTCCAGTAGACATTCGAATGGGTAGTGACCGCACCTTTAGGGGTTCCGGTGGTCCCGGATGTAAAATTCAGGTAAAAGACGTCGCTGTCGAGCAATTGTGGAAATTCGACTCCCTTCCGTGGGAGCGCCGCATTCCGGGATGTAGCATCATCCCAGTCAATGCATTGTAGCGATGGTTTTTCACCTGCGACAATGATCTTGTCGCATGGAACTACGATGCCGGAAAGTGCCGGGTAGAGCTCGGAATGAACGATCAGCGCGGCAGGGGATGTAAGGTCGAGCACATATCTGAGATTGTTCCTGGGCGGTGTGGGGTCGAGAGGGACATAAACGCCCCCGGCCATTGCAATTCCTAGAAAAGAGATGAAGATCTCCGGAGACTTTGGGAGCAGGACCCCGATTCTGTCACCCTTTTTAACGCCGGATCTGATCAAAGCGGCCGCAAGGCCCTCCGAACGATAGAGCAGCTCTTCGTATGTAACGGCCCTGGATTCCTGCCTGACTGCAACTTTACAGGGGTTTTCGGCCACGTCTTTACGGAGCATTTCAACTATCGTCATTGCGCTTGTGTTTCTCCGTTCCATGAGTTTCGGTCCAGAATTCCCGTCCCGCGGCTCTTTCCACAACTCCAGCGATCCGGGCCGATCGACAAAACCGTGTTAAGCCTGCTCCTCAGGAACGAAGCGGCCGCGCAAAGACCAGCGCCTGATGAACGGCGTAATTCTTCCAAGTAATCGGCTTAAAGTCAAGCTGGTGTAAAAGGTTTAGCGAAAATGGCGGGTCAGTACGGCAAGAGAAATATTTTTGGAAAATAGGCAGTGGCCGGCGCTTTTGAGAGCGTGCTTTGGAATTCAGTCCTTTCGCTTCCCTGTCGACGAGAGTTTTTGATCGGACCACCTTTTAAGGAAGCCTGAAACCCTTGATGGGCGGGGTTCTTCGACAAGCCGGATTAACCCCTGGCGGCTGAAGGCAATCTGGAGGCAGGGGCGAAGATATGGACAGGGAAGACAGTCCTTCTGGGGCTGCATTATCCCGTTCTCGTCACGCGGGCATACACGTTCACCATCTCCAAAACACTCCGGCCGCCCCGTATTGCCGGAATTGGAAGTATCTGCAGGTCCGTTCATGGGAGGAGCACAGGCCTTTCTCAAGGAAATCAACTTGAACCTGAATCAGCTTATTGCTGCTGTTTACAGCTCGATTTCGTCAGGGAATCCTAACTCAGCCGGATGCAGTAATCCAGAAATTAAATGAATAATTGCCTTTCGCAAACTCCGGGGGACTAGTGCCATTAGCCCTCATGCCGCGCCCCCGGGGAGCGAGATTGCGGCATGTCCGACTAGCGGAGATAGAAAGACCGTAAGCAGGGCCGATTCTTCTATTCGAGAATTTCCAGGACAGCTCGCTTCCTGAGCTTCGTCGCGGCCGCATTAACGATAGTACGTATTGCGTGGGCATTTCGGCCTTCTTTGCCGATGATTTTACCCAAGTCGTCCTTGGCAGCCCTCAGCTCTATTACTGAAATCTGTTGCCCCGATACTTCTTTCACCATGATTTGTTCGGGATGTTCGGCAAGAGACCGGGCAATGAATTCGACAAGTTCTTTGATTTGAATATCATCTTCCATGTTCGTCTAGCTCCCTTCTGTGGCGATTTTGCAGCAACACGGGAAAAAGAGGGATGTGAAAATGCAGTCCCTGTGGTTACAGCTTGCAAGCTGCCGGAACAAATCTTTTCACGAGAAACCGAGATTTTCGAGCGGGAGCGAGGAGCTTGGAGGTGCGTCGCGTGCGGAACTTTCGTGAGTTACTTGTGTAATTATGCAAAATATCTGAGAGTGTCAACCTGTTTTTCCTGTTGTAGAGTGAGCTTTGTTCAATATTTATGAGAGCTTATCAAGAGAAAAACGTCACAAGCCAAGTTGCTCTGGTTGTTCATCCAGTCAGCGGCTGGTTTTGCAAACCCTGCCACATTTAACCCCTAGAAAATGGGGCTGCGAATTGGCAAAAGTGAACGCGGTTTTAAAAACCCAACTGCCAAACAAAGCCATTATTCATTCGCCAACATTTCCATTATGTGAAAAACGAAGGCGTCCTGCCTTTTTGTTACATATTGGATAATCATCGCATGTGGATAAAGATAGCTAATCGATAAGTGCGCATCAGTTTCCGGAGTCGGCTTCATTTGCAGATATTGTGGAGCAGATTGCGTGCCGCGTCCTCGAAGGAATCTGTGCAAACCTGGACAAGTAGTTAGTCTAAATATTAAAAATGACCTGAGCAAACGATGAACTGTCCGGCCGGGGGGCGCATGGGCGGTTCAAATTGAAACTTGTGCCCTGATTTTCCGGTCTGATTGCGGCGGGTCGTGATCAGGGGAACCTCGTCCTCTTTTACCGGTCTTTGCAAAATCGCCCGCAAGATCGGTGCATAGTCTCCGGGAGGTTGCCGGCCTCATTGCTATTGGCAGCAAGGACCTGTTATTTCGTGATCGGCGTTGGAATTTTTTTGAAGTCAAAACTCGCGATGTAAACTATATTACCGGGTATCTGGAGCAAGGGGCACCCTTATGAATCGTCGAGTAAATCATGGCAAAAAAGGCCGGGAAACCGGTAGCGATTCGAAGTTCAAGATCAAGATCAAGGGAGTCAATGTCGTCAGGCTTCTGGTCTGCTTACTCCTGGGTTTAAACCTGCTCCTGGTCTATTCGATTTTATTCTCTACCAACGGGCTCCTCGGCTACTCGAAACAAAACGATCAGGTAAGGGATCTCGAGGAAAAAATAGTCAAGCTCAAACAGGAGAACCAGAAACTTTTCGAGATGATCCAGGCGTTCAAAAAAGACCCAAAGCTCCAGGAAAAACTGGTTCGCCAGGAGCTGGGCTGGGTAAAGGAAAATGAAGTCGTCCTCGAATTTCCGGAAGACGAAAAAGATCCCGGCCCAAAGCAGAATATGCCGGGAAAAAAGCCCGTTCCCGCCAGGTAAGACAAGATTAGGCCCAATTAAAGGAGTCAATCCTTCATTCAGTCTAGCTCGTTTTTGGGTGTTTCTCTCTTAAGCCTTTATTTATACTACAAATAGATGCCAACAAGCTGGCCGGGTCAAAAACTGCCACCCGGCAGACTGACATACCGATTTTGCACGGGCGCTAAGCGTACTTACCTTCTTACAACTCCTTTAGTTTTGAAGAGCAAAATTAGTGGCGGCAGCAGCTTTTGGCGGCAGCAGCTTTCTTTCCGGGGGACCGGGGAACCAGAATAAGGAGAAATGCCATGGCCCAAAACGAAATTCTCGTTGAGAAGCAGGGACACATAGGGTTTATCACCCTGAACCGTCCCCAGGAGATGAACACTTTCACAGTGCCTTTCGCCCGGCAGCTAAACGATTCCCTGATGGAGATGGAAGCCGATTCCGAGATCAGAGTGGTTGTGATCAGGGCCGCCGGCCGACACTTTTCAGCGGGTATAAACCTCGGCGAATTCAAGGATAAAACCCCGAAGCAATACCGAGAATTCATCAGGAAGATGGACGAACACAATCATACGATAGCCCGGATGAAAAAACCGGTCATAGCTTCGGTACAGGGCCTCTGCGTGGCCAACGGCGCAGGGCTCAGCTTTGCCTGCGACCTTACCGTGGCGGCCGAAGACGCAAGGTTCGGGACCACTGCAATCAACGTCGGGCTTATATGTCTTGGCCCCGCGGTGCCGCTGGCCCGGCTGATCGGACGAAAAAAGGTGCTGGAGATGGTGCTGACCGGTAACATGATTTCGGCCTCGGAAGCTGAGAGGCTCGGTCTGGTCAATAAGGTGGTTCCAAAGGAAGAACTCGAGGCGGCCACCCTGGAGCTGGCCCAAAAACTTGCTGCCAAAAGTCCGCTGGCCCTCCAAATTGGCAAGGAAGGCATCTACGCGATGCAGGATATGCCGTATCCGCAAAGCCTTGACATGCTGGGTAATCTTTTTGCCTCTCTTTGCTGCACCGAGGATGCCGAAGAGGGTGTCCGGGCATTTCTGCAAAAAGAAGAGCCCAAATGGCGAGGACGGTAGAGCTGGTTTCCAAATATTTTATTCCCTGGCGGGTGCTCTCGGAGAGGCAAGGATTTATATTGTTTGTATCGATCTAAATTAGCGAAACGTTTAAGTAATCTGTCGTTATGGATTCGGGAGAGAACAAGCAATTTGAAATCCGGGAGATTGAAATGCCCCGTACTGAAGAATTCGTATCACTTCCTCTCATGACTATCTCCGAGGCTGCAAAATACCTTGGAGTCGGGCGGAGGGTCATCTACCAACTCATCGAATGGGGTGAGATTCGCACCGTGAGGACGGGCGGGACGGCGATGATCGAGAAAAGCAGCCTCGATGAATACAGGCAGAGCGGCAGATTGAGTTGACCGGAAAGGGGAAAAGGGGAGAAGGATAGTCGTTCTTATCCAGCCGAAAACTCAAGACCGGATTACAAGTCCATTTTCGTCGAGATTAAATGCAGGGTGAGTACAGGTTGTATAGCGTCCCATTCTAAAAACGCCGGATTCCCCCCAGAAGCACCGGGAATGACGGCATTGTTTGATCACTCATTGATTATGGCGTGGTCTCTTGGGTCTGCTGCCCAAATAGAGCTTTCTAAAAGTTTTTAAGCAAATGGATGACATTGGCCTAAGAACGTCATTCCCGCCAGAAGCATGCGGGAATGACGATGTTCGAAGCTGAGATCCCGATAAATCATGCAACGGTTTTGGGCAACAGCCCGTCCCGACCACTGGTTTAGGCAACAGTCCGTCCTGACCGTGCTACAACCAGCACGGGCTATCGTCCATCTACTTTTCTAATACCCTTTTTGCAACCAATCTGCAGCCGATCCGGGCATTGAAACTATTTCTTATTCAGCACTTCATCTTCCAGCAATTTCCCCAGGAGATAGGCTGAATCGCCAACAACTTTGATGCAGATTCTTCTCCGGCTCTCCGGGTTGGAGTAGAATTCCTTCACCTGGTCATTATCTTGCCAGTTCATCCGGGAAATATCCTTGCAGTCGGTGCCGCCGTATTCGCGGGTGAGGTCTTCGAAGGCGCGGATATATTTGTGGGCAAGCGACCACATTTTCGGATTTTCTTTCTGTTCGAGGTTTCCACGGCTGAAAAGGCTCGATATCAGGGCAACGCCGCCGGTAAGCCCCCCGCAGACGCGGCATGTTCCGGCAATCCCGCCTCCGAACAGGCCCAGTGCCTTGAGCACCTCTTCGTTTACAATACCCATTTTTTCCTGGCCGGCCAGAAGAACTGCCTGGCTGCAATGGAAGCGCTTCTTGAAAACGTCGGCTGCTCTGTCTCTCATTTCTTCAGGGGTCATGGTTTACCTCCATTTTGGTGAAATTGGCGTCGCTATTTGGGCGGGTGGTATGGCATGCCCTGCCCTCATGATTAAATATTGAAGGAAAGCCAGCGGGAAGAATTGCCTAATCAGCAGGCTATTTGTTATACCCTGTGAAATCTTGAAAGGTGCACAAAAAGGGCGTGCCGCGAGTGGACGGCAGGGATGATTCTATTCGATCTGGAGATAGTTGTCCAGAAAGCAGAGAAACTGACATTCCCCTGTAGCTTTACATTCGCTGAAGTAGTCCGGTGAGGAGATTTTCTCTCAATTACGAACCGCCCCGCCTCCGGGACTGGATGAGGACCCAAAAAGATGATTCCATTTGTTAACCGGCTAGCAGGGTTATTTCGAAAACGGGGCTCTTTGAATTCGTCCGTGGTTATCATCCGGCCGGGTTTATGGCTTTGCATCGTTTCAGCGTTGGTACTGGGCGGGTGCGCCACTGCCACCCGGCTCGAGCCGACAGTCAAAGGCGGGCGTATGGAACTTTGCATTGGAGACGTGATTGACACGACAACCGGTGATGTGATTACACAGGATAAGCTCATTGAAAAAATTTCGGCATCATCGGTTGTCTACGTGGGCGAGACCCATACCAGTGTCGAAGACCACAAGGTCCAGCTTGCGATCCTCAAAGCACTTCAGACTAAAAGCCCTTGTGTGATAATGGGAATGGAGATGTTCCCGCGCTCTGCACAGCCGATCCTCGACCGCTACATGAATGGTGAGATCGACGAAAAGAAATTCCTGGCCGAAACGAAGTGGAATGACTCCTGGGGGTTTCCATACAAGCTCTATAGGGGGCTGATAGACTTCGCCCGCGAAAAGCACATCCCCGTTATTGGCCTCAATGCCCCCTCAGATGTCGTAAAAGAGATAGCCCGTGGCGGTCTTGCCTCGCTTTCAGCCGATCACCGCGCGAAAGTGGCCCGGGATTTTCACCTCGACGATCCCAAAAACAGGGCCCGGATAATGGAGGACTTCGAGGTCCACGGCAAAAACAACATAAAGAACTTCGAAACCTTCTTCGCAGCCCAACTGGCCTGGGAAGAAACGATGGCCGAAACCATCGTCCAGCACCTGAAGGAAAGTGATGGCAAGTGTAAGATATTGGTTATAGTCGGGAAAGGCCATTTGACAGACGGGCTCGGGATTCCATATCTGGCCAACATGCGGGTGCCGCACCAGTACAGCACGGTTGCCCCCATGCCCATCAACTATCCCGAGAGCACCTGCGATCCGGAAATCGCACAGTACGTGCTGCTTACCGATAAATTCGACATGACGATTATGCACCCGCCCCGCCCGCGCCTAGGCGTCAAAATCCAGCCATCCACGTCGGGTAACGGTGTCGAGGTTATCGAAGTTACTCCGGAAAGCCCGGCGGCAAAGGCAGGTATTCGCAAATCGGATATCATCGCAGAGGTTGATGATGCGCCGGTGACAAACGTCGGGGAAGTTCTCGAGGCCGTGGCAAACGGCGGCTCGAATATCAAAATTATGATCGAGCGTCAGAAAAAAAAACTAAAAATTAACGTTCCGGTTGGGACTCCAAGCTCCACGACGTCTGAGTAAAAACGGGCAGTCAGTGGATAGTCGGCTTCTTGTCTTTTGGTTCAACCACTCTGAGGTGGGTTTTTCGAGGCTTTTGTCGCTGGGGCGCGGTTCTGGGCGGCGGCAAGAAATTTGCCCGCACGTAGCTTATCGCTTTCATTGCAGGCCCCGCTGCCAGGAGAATGCCTATAACCGCTGCGATAGCAGCGGCCGTGGGTTCCTGATCCACCAGGAGAACCCCGGTATAGATGAAAACCGCTCCAAAGAAGAGCAAAACGATTGTAATCACTCCAGCTTCTCCGTCTTAACTCGCGCTTTCGGGGCTGATTTGGCAGGAATTGGGTACAAGGAATATAGTCCCGACTCTTCTTTCATACATCATAGCGTTAAAAAAGAAAATGCCGCTGATGGATTTCAGCGGCATTCCGTTTCCCGCGATTTTTGCGAACAACTTTGTCTACCATTAAATCTTCAGCAAAAACGCTCCGATTATATATCCTACCAGTGTGGCGGTGCCGACACCGATCAGTCCCGGAATCATGAAGCTGTGGTTGAAAAGGTAGCTTCCGATGCGAGTAGTGCCGGTGCGGTCGAAGCTTATGGCGGAGAGGTCGCTTGGATAGAAGCAGAAGAAAAAGTAAGCGTAGCAGGCCGGTATCATACCTATCAAAAGATTTTGCGGGATTTTCAATGCCAGGCCGATAGGCACCATGATGAGCAGCGTCGCCGCCTGGCTTTTGACGAAAGCCGATACGGCGAACATCGCCAGAGCGAACAGCCACGAATACTGGCTGACCATCGCCTGCATGTTGGCGACCAGGACACCCTTATTCGCATCGATGAATGTATCACTCATCCACGCAATACCCATAATAGCGATGACTGCTGCCATGCCTGCCTTGAAAACCGAGGATGCCGCGATCTCGGAGGCCTTTACCCTTGAGTAGAGCATTATTATGGCGCCGGTTGTCAGCATCACTATCTGAACCACGATGGTCATTGAGAGAGGTTTGTCGTTAAAGACCGGGGCAAGCTTGAATACTGCTATCAACACAATTGTGAGTACCCCCGCGAAGAAGATCAAAACTGAATTTTTCGCACGGTTTGAGATCTTTTCGTTCAGAAGGGTAACCGTTTCCTCGAGTTGGCTTCGGAAGCAAGGGTCTCCCATTCTCTGCTGAAACTCGGTATCTTTTTCCAGGTCTTTGCCGCGCCTGAGACTCCAAAGGGCGGCTAATACCCAGCCGATGAAGGTTGCGGGAATGGTTACGCACAGGATGTTGAACAATGACAGATTATACCCCGCCTTGAGGGTCATTGCCAGGTAGCTTGTAACGGCCGCGGCGATCGGACTTGCGGTTATGCCCATCTGAGAGGCAATCGATGAAACCGCCATTGGACGTTCCGGTCGTATGCCGGTCTTGTAGGAGACATCGGCAATTATCGGCTGGAGCATGTAAACCGCGTGGCCGGTGCCGACCGCCATGGTAAGCACGTATGAGCAGAAGGGTGCTAGAAAGACTATATATTTGGGATGACTGCGAAGTAGCCTCTCGGCAAGCTGCACCATGTAGACCAGGCCTCCGGCCGCGTGCAGTGTGGCGGAAGCGGCAACAACGGCAATAATGATCAGCATGACGTCTATCGGCGGATTTCCAGGGTTCATGCCGAAAGCAAAGGTAAAGATAGTTACCCCTGTTCCGCCGATGAGCCCCAGTCCCATCCCGCCAACTCGAATACCCACATAGATTGCCAACAACAAAACACCGAATTGGACCCAGAACATTTTTGCCTCCAAATTTGGGGTACACCGCGCAATCATGAAGCAGGGTGGAAAACCGACCTGCGTTTGACTCACCTTTAGAGTATCCCCACGATACGGCGCCTTGAAGGACATGTAAACAATTGGAAAGTATAGAATTTTTATTTCTTTAAAGACTTTATGTTCATTTTGTTCACGAGGGAGGAAGTGGGAGTGAGTTAAGAGTTTTCTCAGGTGTGCCGGTAGTAGCGACGCTCGGGGCGGCCGACCACTCCATAAAGGAGGTCGGCGTCGAGAAACCCTTCGCTCACCAGGTGTTCGAGATAGCGTCGTGCGGTGGTGCGGCTGACTCCCAAGGCTTCGGCGAGTTCTTCGGCACTGACGGTCTTTTCGGGGTCGTCCGTAAAAGCCCGCCGAACTTTACGAAGGGTCAGCGGATCGATGCCTTTGGGCGTTTCGGATTGATCGATATGCTTTGGGTGATTGGACCTGAGCAGCCGGTCTACCACTCCCTGGTCCAGGGTGCCTCCGGAATGAATGCCGACATGGTAATCGCGGTATTTCTCGAGGGATTCCTGGAAACGGGGAAAATAGACCGGTTTCACGATATAGTCTATTACACCGGCCTGAATCGCTTCCTGGAGGGTGGACATCTCGCGCGCAGCGGTAATAAGGATCACGTCCGTGGAGAAGGCGCCCGCTCGAAGGCGGCGCAGCAAATCCAGTCCGCTTCCTTCGGGGAAAAAAAGATCAAGCAGAACGAGATCCGGGGCCAGAATCCGAGTGATCTCCTCGGCGTCGGCAAGTGTATTGGCTACACCAACCACTTCGAATCCCGGAACCTTTTCGGTAAAGCGCCGGTGCAGCTCCGAGATGCGTGGATCGTCTTCTATAATGACCACACGAATCCGATGCGCGTCAGTCATTTCTAAACTCCCGAAATTGTTCCATACCACAACTACATTTCAAACGCTATTTTCTGGCCGTGACTTCTTTGGGATGCTTACGGTGAACAGTGCACCTCCTAATTCTCCCTTCCCAAAGCTGATGTATCCACCGGCGGCCTCGACTGCTCGATTCACCAGGAAAAGGCCGACGCCTCGACCCGGCCCCTCATTGGTGGTTACCCCCCTTTCAAACAGGGTGTCGGCGATATTGGCCGGAACTCCCCGGCCAGAGTCTTCGACCTCGATTATCAGATCCAGTCCGAGGTCGGTCAGAAAAAGCCTTACATCGGCGCCCTCTTCCGAGAGCCGGGCAGCCTCGAAAGCATTGTCCAGCAGATTGCCAAGGATAGTAACCAGGCCGGAGCGGCTTATGTGTGGCGGGATGTCAGCAAATGAGCTGTCAGGATCGAGATTGAGGTTAATTTTAAGCTCGCGGGCCCGGTTGAATTTTCCAAGTATAAGCCCCGCGACTATTGGATCAGGGACGGCTTCGGCCAGAGTTTTTAAAAGCTCCTGGTAGCCGCTGGCCTCGTTCATGACCAGTTCGAGCGCTTCCTGGTGCGCACCGATCTGAATCAGGCCGGCAACCGTGTGGAGCTTGTTCGAGTATTCGTGGGTCTGGGCGCGCAGCAAATCTGAATATTCCTGCATGTGCAGAAGCTTTCGGGCAAGCCGGTCGATTTCGTCTTTTGGACGAAAACTCGCCACCGCCCCTGAAACCGGCCCCAGTGGAAGAATATTTACTATCATGGCGCGCTCGGCAATCAAGATTTCATGGTCGTGCGCCCTCCGCTTCTCGGCCAGCGCCAATTCCATTTCACGGCACGCGCTCAATTCGCTCAATCGACACCCGCGAAGCTCGGTATCCGGGGCCATATCAAGGTAGCGGCGAGCCGCCTGGTTTACCAGGGTTAGCCGGCCCGCTCCGTCAACAGCCACAATTCCTTCGCGGATGGATTCGATTATTGCGTTTCGCTCTTCAAACAAAGCGGCGATTTCGTGCGGCTCCAGCCCAAAAATGGCAGCCTTGAAAGATCTGCCTATGTAGCCGGCTCCAATTACTCCAAACAGCAGCACCACAGCCGAATAGCCAATGACTCTTCGCTGCTGGGCATAAACCTGAGCCTCTATTTCATACTGAAGGTGGCCAACCGCTACAAATCCGATGATCTCTCCGCCGGTATTCCGTACCGGAACGAAACCACGCATCGAGGGGCCCAGGGTCCCTACGGCGCGAGAAACATACGAACGGCCCTCAATTATCGCAGCCTGATAATCGCCTCCCACAAATTCCTGCCCGATTCTCTCCGGAACCGGGTGGCTGTAGCGAATTCCCTGCCGGTCGGCAACAACTACGTATTCGGCAAATGAAACCCTCCTCACCTGTTCGGCCAATTCCTGGATTCGCGTCGGGTCTCGCTTTTCAATGCCTTCCACGACAATGGGATTCAGTGCCACCGCCTCAGCCACAACGAGGGTTTTGTTCTCGATCTGGTGCAGCATAATGCCGCGTATCGAGTCCGAAGAGACGGCCCCTATCAAAATGGCAAGCAGGAAAAGGAGTGCGCTGACCAACAGGCTCAACCTTAACTGCAGCCCCCTGGGAATAAAGCGGCCGATCCAGGCAAGGATTGCACTCACGTATTATCTCCCCATTTTTGAGTCCAATTATAATGACCCGGATTCTTTCATTAAATAACATATCAAAAGCTGAGGATTCAGGAGTTTTAGAGATTTATGGTTACGAGGCAAGATTTAATAAAAGCCGGAATGTCCTCCATTTTTGTCGAAGCCAAATACTTTTCCTCTACCGAACATGCGCCGGTTCAGGTAAGATAAACATGGGAATGATTCTAACTAGAGGACTTAAACTCCAGTGGCATACGCAGAAATGGTGGCGCTGGTCGTGGACGATTTTGCCACGATGCGGCGCATAATCAAGAAAGTTTTGAAAGATCTCCAGTTTGGGGAAGTATTGGAGGCCGAAAACGGAGTCGAGGCCCTCAAAATCCTCAAGTCTTCGAAAATCGACCTGATAGTCTCCGACTGGAACATGCCCGAAATGGGCGGGCTGGATCTCCTTAAGCTCGTCCGTGGAGATGAAAAATTAAAGAGCATTCCCTTCCTCATGGTTACTGCCGAGGCCCAGAAAGAAAATATAATGGAAGCGGTCAAGGCCAAGGTCAGCAACTACGTGGTCAAACCTTTCACAGCGGCTATACTCGAAGAAAAAATCGCCAAGATAATCCCGAACAATTAGCCGGCGCTCATCCTTCCGACGGGTTGTCCTCCCTTATCCCGAGTACTCTCATTTTTCGGTGAAGATAAGCCCTTTCCAGGCCGATTTGCGCGGCGGTCACGGAGATATTCCAGCCGTTTTCCTCAAGCTTCCTGATGAGGTAGTCGCGTTCGAAAGACGATCTGGCCTCTTTCAAAGTGGGGAATTGGAAATAACGCGGCTCCCCGTTTTCTCTTGGCTCCGCGCTCAGAAGTTCGGAGGGAAGATCGGCGGGGCGGATTTCCTGGCCCGGTGTCATTATGATGAGGCGTTCGACGAAATTTTTTAGCTCCCTGATATTTCCGGGCCACGTGTAGTGCTGAAGCAGTGGGAAGATTGCCGGGTCAATGTTTTTCTTGCCAAGGGAGCTTTCGTTGGCCAGGTCGGCCGCAAAGTTTTCCACCAGCAGCGGTATATCTTCGAGGCGGTCCCGCAGGGGAGGAACGAAAATCGGGATCACGTTGAGCCGGTAATAGAGGTCCTGCCGAAACCTGCCGAGTTCTATTTCCCTGGCCAGGTCCTTATTGGTCGCGGCAACTATCCTTACGTCCACCTCGACCGGATGGGAGCCGCCGACCCGCTCGAAAGTCTGTTCCTGGATTATTCGCAGTATCTTGGCCTGGGTCCTCAGGCTCATGTCTCCGATTTCGTCGAGGAAAAGCGTCCCGGTATTTGCCAGGTCGAATTTTCCCTTGCGCTTCTCGTATGCGCCGGTAAATGAGCCTTTCTCGTGTCCGAAGAGTTCGCTTTCGATGAGTTCCTCGGGTATGGCGGCGCAGTTTACCTCGATCATCGGGCGGTTCGCGCGACGGCTCGAAAGGTGGATCAGGCGGGCAGCAAGCTCTTTGCCGGTGCCGTTTTCTCCGGTAATCAGCACGGTGGCGTTGGTCGGGGCCGCACGGCTGATTTGCTCTCTCAGGCTATCGACCGCTATACTGGCGCCGGTCATTCTGGTCGGCTTGTTAGCCTTCTTGCGAAGGACGCGGTTTTCTTCCTCCAGCCGGGAAAACTCGACCGCATTTTGAATCGACAACAGCACCCGATCAATCGAAAGCGGCTTTTCGATAAAATCGAAGGCACCCATGCGGGTAGCCTTTACCGCAGTCTCGATATTGCCGTGCCCTGAGATGATTATCACCGGGACCCGCGGGTAGATCTTCTTGATCTCGGAGAGCACGGTAAGGCCATCGGTCCCCGGCATCCAGACATCGAGCAGGATGAGGTCTGGCGGATCCTTTTTGGCCTTCTCGATCGCCTCCTCGCCCGACTCAGCCAGCGTGATCCCATAACCCTCATCAAGCAATATGCCGCTCAGGGACTGAAGGATGCTGATCTCATCATCCACTATGAGAACTTTTTGCTTCATCCTGTACCTCGAATCCTATTCACCGCGGAGATCGCAGAGATCGCGGAGGTAAATCGAAATTGTTAAAGCTGAGGGCGGGATTTTGCCGCGCTCATGGCGCAGGGTGGGCACGAAAAAGCCGTGCCTACCCTACATTGCTAGGCTTCGCTGCAACCGCTCAAACCCTTCATTTTCTTTCTCCGCGTGCTCTGCGCTCTCTGCGGTGAATCCTGCCCTACCCCGGAAGTTCAATCGTGAATACCGTCCCGTTAGGTTTGTTTTCGCGCACGCGAATAAATCCGTTGTGATCTGCTATGATGCTTGAAACAATCGCCAGCCCCAGCCCGGTTCCTTTAACCTTTGTCGAATAGTATGGCTCGAAAATCTTCAGCCGATTTTCTGGGGCTATTCCGTGGCCGGTATCGGCGCATTGCAGACGGGCGATCTTCAGGACCGGGTCGTAGGAGAGACTGATCGAGATCTCGCCCTCTTTCTGCTCCAGGGCGTGGACTGCATTATCGAGCAGATTGATAATTACCTGCCTGAACTGATCGCGATCCAACTGGAGCGGTGGCATCGATTCGTCTTTTTGCAGCTTGAAAGCTATGCGGTTGAAATTATGCCGGTAGAGGCTCAACCCCTCTTCTACGATTTCGGATAAGTTGCATGCGGCGAGGCGGGCGCGGGGCAGACGGGCGAATTTCGAGAATTCGTTTACAAGGTGCTGCATGTGGTCCACCTGCTGGATTATCGTCCGGGTGCATTCATCGAATACGGAGCCGTCGGGCTGGACCATTTCGGAGTATTTTCGCCGAAGCCTTTGAGCGCTTAACTGAATCGGTGTGAGCGGATTTTTTATCTCGTGCGCGATCCGGCGGGCTACTTCGCGCCATGCTGCCATTCGCTGGGCTTTTTCCAATTCGGTGAAATCATCGAGCACCGTAACCAGCCCCATGTAATGGTCGGAGTCATCCCGCAGAATCGAAACCTTTACAAGAAGCGACATGGGGGAGCCGGAAACCTTCACCTGAACCGCCCGTTCGAGATAGGGCTGGCGGGAGGCCCCATATGAGGATTTGAGAGAATTGATGATTTCGATATGCGATTTGTCGACGAACTTACTGTAATGCTCGCCCCTCACTTCTTCGGCCCGGTAGCCGAAAATGGCCTCCGCCGATTTGTTGATGGTCGTGATGTTCCCGCCCGCATCGACACTGACCACCGCCGCGGCGATATTTTTCAGAACTATCTCCATGTAGCGGCGGCGCTCATCGAGTTCGATATTTGTGCTCTGGAGGTCCTTGTAGGCATGATCGAGTTTTTCTCGGCTCTCCCGGAGATCGCCCGTCATCTGGTTGAAAGATTCCATCAGCATGCCGATCTCGTCGAGCCTGCCCGGTTCCAGCCGTACGTCGAGGTCTCCGTCGGCGATGCGCCTAGTGGCAGTTACCATATTCTGTATCGGCCCCGTGAGGTTTTTCGCGAGATAGAATCCAAACCACACAGCCGCGAATACCGCCAGGATGGTAACAATGGAAAAGGTGATGAAATGGCTCTTCTTTAACGGCATATGGAGCATCTTCAATTGGAGAAAATCTTCATATCCCGCCGTAATGGAGTCCATTTTCTGCGCAAGCTGCGCTGGAAAAAGCCTTACGGCAATAAGAGATCCGTCCGGCATTGGTCCCGGCGGATCAAGTGAAAAGGGCAGCTTGACCGCTATCGCATCAAGTTCGCCGGGCAGCATGTCAATGATTCTGGATGCGGCACCGCTCTCTTTTTGGAAGCCGTTTCTGAGGAAAGCCGGGTCGATCTGCGGCAATGTATCCTGCCGCGAACTCCACGTAAGAGTTCCCGAAGAATCATAGACAAAAAGCCCATCGATCCTGTTTCGCCTCAGGAGTTTCTGGGTGTTCGCTTCCGCATCCTCCCCGACCTTGGCCTTTACGGCATCGGCGATCTCCGGCAGCAGCGCCCCACATTCGGACGCCATATTGGCGCGCTCCTGTTCGGCGAACTGCTTAACGAGCTGTACCGAGCTTTCAAGTGAGCGTTCCACCTGTGAGCTGAACCAATAGTCAAGACTCGAAAAAATGAACTGGCTCGCCATCCAGAAAAGCGGAATGGCCGGAATGAGCGTCAGGCCAACGGATGCAGCTACAAGCCGGGTCTTGAGCTTTGATCCGGGAACGTTTCGCTTCCGCTCGAAGACCAGCTTTACAATATTCCTCAGCACGAGGTAGGCCAGGAGCAGCAGAAGGAGGACATTCAGGTTCACAAAGGCGAAAAGAAGGAGATTGCTCAGCAGGGGCAGGTCGGTGCGAAGCCTGAAGAACCAGCCCTGCAGGAATCCAACTCCGAGGATCAGAACGAAGGTTGCCGCAACCAGAATTCGTTCTATTTTCCGGCGCTTTTCCTTAGGCTTGGGGTCCTGCTGATTCATGGCTACATCGAAAATTTGACTGTGTACCAGTCGGTTTCAAAATCCCAGAGCGATACCCAAAAAATGATGTAGCGGAAGAAAAGGGGCAGTTCGACCTTCGAGAGTTCGGCCTTCACCTTGAGAGTGTATTCGAGGTCCTTGCGAAGCCAGCATGTGGCTATTATAGGCAATCCTCGAATCGTGCTCATCCAGGCCTTTGCCTCGTTGAAATTGCGGGTCACCAGAAACTTCTGCGGGTGCTCGGGCAGGTGGACCTGGAATTCGTTGTTGAGGCGGTTATACCTTATCGTATGTTCGAGGGCGAAATCGACTACGTCCCCCTTCATCAGTGCTGGCGCGGGCTTCTCAAGTGCGACGATAATCCTGAATGTGGTAGGAACGCCGTTCAGGATGGCCTCTTCCATCTTGGGCGTAAAACAGTTTTCCAGCTTAAAATTGACCTCGACGTCCTGGCCAAACTTATCGATCGAAAGTTCCTGGATGATTGCCTTATTCGACGCGGCAACAAAAAGCGGAAATCCGGCGGCGAGGACCACCAGGATGAAGCAGGCTGATATCCGCGTGAGGAAAAGTTTCATAGACATTCCGTATCAGGTTCTTCCCAGATGACACATTGCCGGATTCTAGCTAAGGGCACCGCCGAATACAAGTGAAATGAGGAAAAGGACGGGCGTGGTTGCAGGTTGCAAGTTGCAAGTTGAGATCTATGGTCTGATTGCTGCATTGACCCTGAAGCCGCACCTGCGGGATGTTGAGGGCCTTTCGGCCTTTTACGTTGCCCTTCGTGGGCTGTGGCGCCAACCCGCTTAGTCCACCGACGCCATCACAGCCTTCTTGAGTATGTCCAGATCCGAGACCGAAAGGATACTCGACTTATGCGAGTCAGGTGACCTGGATTCCAGCTTATCGGCAAGTGCGGACAAGATGAGTTCCAGTTTTCCGGGGGGACGGCCAGGTACCTGGGGTTGGGAGGCCTGCGCTGATTCTTGAACTTTCAATTCATTTTTTTCGGGAAGACTCTGGCCCGCAAGACATTGATAGATCCTGGTAAACTGCGCCGCCTCGCCCGATTCGCCTGAAAGGGCCGCCTGTTCCGCCAGGAGCTTGAAGACGATGCTGCTTTCCCGAATAGTCCGATGAACTTCGAGCAGAATCCCTTGTGATTCCTCATGCTCTCCAAGTTCCATAAGCGCCATCCCGAGCAGCACTCGAGGCCTTAGATGCTCGGCGTGATACTTTAGGCCTTCACGGCAAATCAGCACAACTTCCTGCCACTCCCCGGCAGCATAGAGTTCCTCGGCCAAAGCTTCAAAAACCTTCGACGACGGATCGAGTCGGAGCATTTCTCTATAAAACCGGATATTTTCGGAATGACCAGCCATTTTGCCTCCGCTGAGCGCTAAATCGTTCGAATTATAATGCAATAGCTCTGATTATGTTCCCGAAGCGGTTTTATGGCAAGAGAGTTTTCGGGGAA
>DBMI01000034.1:0-26849 GCA_002298165.1 Desulfarculales bacterium UBA702 | reverse complement strand
CGTGGTCAGGAGGGGCTGTTGCCCAAATAGGTTTCTCGAAAAATGCTAAGCAAAATTGCGCGGTACGAAGCTGATGAACGTCATTCCCGCATGCTTCTGGCGGGAATCCGGCGTCTTAGAAGGCGTAGGGCGCGCCACTGCGTTTGATCGTGCCCACCGCATCGTTAAAAGTTATTGTTTACCGGCCATTTCAACGCGCAGGCGGGTTGCGAGGTTGTGCGCAAATCTGAGCGGCTCGGGTATCCGGTAGCGGCAGATGCACCTCGAAACCAGCTTTTTGGCGGAAGGGATGTCGGACAGGTGGCCCGGAGAGATATAGAGGGGCTTTACACCGTCCCTGGAGCAGTAAACCAGGCCAACCTGCTCTTCGCCAAGCATCAGTGCCGCACTGCGCCCTTTTTTGAGGCTGAATGGAGCATGTTCGCCGCACAACCTGCTTTTGGCGCACCCGACAGTCGGGATGCCGAGGCAAAGCCCAAGGTGCGCGGCAAACCCAAACCTTCGCGGATGGGCTATGCCCTGCCCGTCGCAAAGGAGGACATCGGGTTTTCTAATCAACTTTTGGCAAGTCTCAATTAGCGGGGGGACTTCCCTGAAGGACAAAAGGCCGGGAACATAGGGAAACTCGGCTCGCGATATGATGTGCGCCGATTCGAGAGGCGACAGGTCCGGCCATCGGAATGTCAGCATTACGGCAATCAGTTTGTCGGTGGTCTTGGAATAGGCGATATCGGCTGCACCGATTACCTTGAAGCGTGAGGGCAGAGGCTTGATGGCAACCTGACCGGCAAGTTGCTTCTGGAGTTCTATCGCTTCTTTGGGCGAGAGGTCCCATTTATTGCAATCCAAACTGAAGCAATCCTTTTCATCAGACAACCAGCTGCTGATGGTCAGTTGTTCCGTTGGTCATCTTCCAGAATCAGGCTGTAATTCTTTTTGGCCTCTTCACAATTGGGATGTAATTCAAAGCATTTTTCGAATGCCGGCCGGGCTTCGTCTTTTCGGCCCATCTTAAATAACACGAGCCCCTTGGTATTTAGGAACAGGGGGTTTTCAGGTTGACATTCCAAGGCTCGGTTTATGAGTGAGAGCGCTGTATCGAGTTGAATACCTTGCTCGCCATACTCATCGGCCAGGGCAAAGATAATGCGCAAGTCATTATTATTTCTCTCATAAGCTGAAAGAATGCTATTGAGGCATGCTTCAGGATTTCCAGATTCTTTCCAAAATTCGGAGAGGAACATATAGGCATCAATTTTATGGAAAAATTCCGTGTGGTTCCATTCTGAATCAGGCTGAGATGCCAAATCCTCTAATACATCTATTGCGTGCGCCAAGTCCCCGTTTATACGCAACTTCAGGCTTTGCAGGATCCCCAGGGAGAATTGCCCGTGAATCATGGACTTTGTTTCCCTCAATTTCGACAAAGCTTCTTCTTTTCGACCCAACCTGGTCAATATCTCGGACATCTCGATTCGCGTTTCAGGAGATTCCGGGTTTTCCGCCAATGCCCGCTCATGCCATTCCAATGCTGCCCCGCAGTCTCCAACCAGGAAATAGCACTGACCAATCAAAGACGGTATTTGTGGATCTTTCTTGGAAAGCTTTGAGTAATTTTCCAGGTATTCAATGGCTTTTATCAGATTTCCGAGGTTCAAGTAGGAATGGCCCAAATAGTAAGTATTAAATCTCGATAGGCTAACCTCCCGACGACCATGAGATTTTTCTGATTTCAGAAAGCAGGAAATCGCTTTCCTATAGTTCATTTTTTCAAAGTAAATCAACCCGATCTGAGCATAGTAGCTTTCCTCAGAGGTAGGAAAACTCCAGAAAACTACACGGTTCCATAGTAGTCTTAGATTCAGGAAAAAAGCCCGCAGCAGATCTTTCATGAATCCAGTCAACTCCGTCGACACAAAATAAAAGGCGGGCCATTGGCCCGCCCCAAAAAAATTACAACTCGAATGCTAACTGCACCGCGAAAACCCGCACGAGCGGCATACAATGCAGCCGCCTTCGTGTTCCACCGCGCCTCCACAGTCGGGGCACGCGCCCATGACATCGGATACGGCCGCTATTTTGGCTTCGGAGCGCTGGTTAAGCACCTTGGCTATACCGTCGGAGCAGGAGACCACCTGCTCGCCGTTTCTCCAGGTGGGCGACGGGCAGCGAATGCCGATGAGCTGCTTAATGATTGCCTCGACCTTTACGCCCGAGCGGAGTGCAAGGGAGATGAGCCTGCTGGTGGCCTCGATTTGCGAGTAGGCGCAGCCGCCGGCTTTTCCCATCTGAGCGAAGACTTCGCAGAAGCCGTGCTCGTCGGAGTTGATCGTAACGTAGAGCTTCCCGCAGCCGGTGTTTACGCGCTCCGTTACTCCCGTTGTCATGTCCGGGCGCGGACGGGGTTCTACCTGCGGATAGTTCTTTCGCTGAATATTCAAAACCTGGACGTCACGGCTTCCGTCGCGGTAGATCGTCAGGCCTTTGCATCCTGTTTTGAAAGCCATGATGTACGCATTGTAGACATCTTCGGTGGTGGCATCGAAGCCAAAGTTGATCGTCTTGCTGACAGCGTTATCCGTGTACTTCTGGAATGCCGCCTGAATGCGTATGTGCCATTCCGGATCAACTTCATGCGAGACGACGAAAACATTGCGCACATCTTCCGGAATTTCCGCGAATTTTTGAATTCCGCCTTTTTCGGCTATCCTCCTCATGAGGTCTTCCGAATAGAAGCCGCGTTCCTTGGCTATTTTCTGGAATTGCGGATGAGCTTCAACGAGTTCGGCGCCGTCGAGCACCTTGCGAACGAAGCTGATTGCAAATATCGGCTCGATCCCGCCCGAACACCCGGCAATGATGCTGATTGTGCCAGTGGGGGCGATCGTCGTCGTTGTGGCGTTTCTCATGTGGGGAGATTCCGGCCTGTCGTAAATCGAGCCGGAATAGTTGGGGAAATTACCCCTGGTCTTTCCAAGATGGATCGAAGCTGCTTTGGATTCATGCTGGATGAATCCCATAACCTCTTCCGCCGTCTTGACCGCTTTTTCCGAGTTATACGGAATGCCAAGCTCGATCAGAAGATCCGCGAATCCCATGACCCCAAGGCCGATCTTGCGATTGCCCCTGGTCAGCTCATCTATTTTTGGAAGCGGGTACTTGTTGGCCTCGATAACGTTATCCAGGAAGTGCACCGTCGCCCAGACCACGTCCTTGAGATGCGCGTAATCGATTTTGCCGTCAAGGACCATGTTTGCCAGATTGATAGATCCCAGGTTGCATGATTCGTAAGGCAGGAGCGGCTGCTCTCCGCAGGGATTGGTGCTCTCGATTTCACCTATTTCGGGCGTGGGATTGTCGCGGTTCATCGCATCGATGAATATGATCCCCGGCTCGCCGTTCTTCCAGGCCGAATCGACGATGGTTTCGAATACATCTCGTGCGGCGATCCTTTCGACCTCTTCGCCCGTTCGCGGGTTTAACAGCGCATAATCGGTTCCAGCCTCGACCGCTCGCATGAATTCGTCGGTCACCGCGACCGAAATATTGAAATTGGTAAAGCGCTCGTTATCATGCTTGCAGGTGATAAAGCGCTGGATATCGGGATGGTCCACCCTGAGGATGCCCATGTTGGCGCCGCGCCTGGTGCCGCCCTGCTTGATTGTCTCGGTTGCGACGTCGAAAACGGACATGAAAGAAACCGGGCCGCTCGCAACCCCCTGGGTCGAGAGGACCTTGTCATTTTCCGGACGTATGCGGGAAAAGGAAAAACCGGTCCCGCCGCCGCTCTTATGGATCATTGCCGCATGCTTGATCGCGTCGAAAATCGAATCAATCGAGTCGCCAACCGGCAGAACGAAACATGCGGAAAGCTGTCCGAGTGGGCGCCCCGCGTTCATGAGCGTGGGCGAGTTCGGCATGAAGTCCAGGGACGTCATGAGATTGTAGAACTTTTTCGCGGTCTCCATCACTGCGTCCGGGCCTTCGAATCCGGCGTCAGCCGAGGCAATCGCCAATGCGACCCTCCAAAACAACCCCTCTGGTGTCTCGGCAACCTCGCCATCCTCGCCCTTGGCCAGATAGCGCTTTCTCAGTACTGTCAGTGAGTTGGATGTAAGCTTCAGGGGCGCTCCTCCGGCCGGCTGCTGAATTGCCGGCTTGCCGTCCGAGCCTGCGGAGTAATCTTGTTCAACATAGGAGGACACAGAGAAAACCTCCAAGTTTTCCATTAATTATATCCTTATAGTAGACATTTTTGAAGAATAGGAAGGAAAAAACAGCCCCAAGTTGTGGGAGTTTCATACCGGTAAAACGCCCTCGGAGTCAATGAGGGGGGTAAAATAAATATCGGCGGATTTGATCGAAAAGGACCGGATTCCGACCTTTCTCTGATCTATCATTCAAATTGAAGAAAAATCTCACGCTATCGCAGCCGACCGGAACCATATTCTCCAAAACGGCTCCAGCAAAGGCTTTGTGGAAGGGATAAAAATCTCGCCGCGCAAATTTTTTGCACCGCAAAAGAATGGTTGCCATAAATCCTTGCCTGCATTTAAACCTGCCGAAATTCGATCGATGCTGCTTAGCAGGTTCAGGTTGGGTTTAGCGGTCATGGGAATGATCGGGGCGACTGGCTCGCGCAGCGAAAAACAACACCAAGGCGCCGGGGGCAAGGTCTCCCCGAAATTGCTAACCCGAATTTCCACATATTCAAACTTTTGATATAATTTTAGTTCTGCCGGGGAACACTCGCCTGTGCAGGGGAGAACTCCTTCAATTTCGGCCCATTTTTTTCCATTCGGTGATTTGGAAGACAGCCTGTTAGGAGCATAGTACAGCGTTCCCTTCCGGCCAACAGTCAGTGGAGAATAAGTGAAAAGCACTTCTCATCATTTCCATATAAATATTCCTCTTCTTCTCGGTATAGCCGCAACTGGTCTGTTCGTCTTGTTCCAGGCCGCTGTCGCCTTTTGCGCCGAGGGCCGGCTTTTTCTCAAAGGGGATGGGGTTACCGTCTACTTTGACGATTCGGTGAGGCATCACGGCCAGTCAGTCTTGGAGGCTTACCCGCGCATCAAGGCTGAAGTGGAGGAAAAAATCGGTTGGAAGCTCAAGTCCAGGCCGTCTATTTACCTTATCGGTAGTGAAAAGGAATTCCGGAAAATGGGCGGGAGTTCCTGGACGGCGGCGTTTGCACTGATCGGCAGGTCGAGGATAGTTGTGGACCTCTCCTCGTTTGACCGCTATTTCGAACTAAACCATACGTTACATCATGAACTGACTCACGTTCTCCTGCACGATTATATCCGGGCAAAGATGCCGGATTGGTTGGAGGAGGGTGTCTGTGAATGGGTTGCCGACTCCAATGCCAAGGGGATGGACGGCATCCGCGGATACCTCGGGACCTATGCCCTTTATGCCAATAGGCTTCCTCTTTCTCGCTTGCAAACTTTTTCCGGCAACAACCTGAGCATCAATGTGGCCTATTCAGAGAGCGGAGCCTTTATGCAATTTATATCGGGGCGCCATGGCGATGACGGGATCAGACGAATTCTAACCCGGATCAGGGCTGGAGATGATGTGGACCGGGCTTTCCTTGCGACTGTCGCAAAAACCCCGATTGCCGTCGAGCAGGAATGGAAAGCCGAGCTTGCCCACAGAGTGAGGTGGCTTATCACGGCCCGGGAGGCACTTGTCGAATCGGTAAATCGTATTTTCGCCATCGCCGGTCGCCTTGCCGCAGATCCCCGCCAGGCGGCACTCTATTTTGGCATTTTCCTGCTCTTGGCAGCTTCTTTAAAGGCGATCTCCAGGATATTGAGGCGATGAGCCGAAAATCGCTTGCACTTGACGAAAATGTCCGCCGGATGGCTCCGGAGGCGATTTTTTGGGTAAAGGCGCTTTACATCCGGGCCAATTCATGAGATATCGCTTTCGGTTGCGGAAGACGTAAGTAGAGGATGGGCTTCGGAAAATCAAGAACAGGTTTCAGAGTAATGAGGGGTACAGGCGGTAATGGCACAAAAAGAATTTAAAGTGGCAGTGGTCGGGGCGACCGGCGCGGTTGGCAACATGATGGTAAAGGTCCTGGAAGAGCGGGCTTTTCCTGTTGGAGATCTGACCTTGCTGGCATCAGCGCGCTCGGTTGGAAAGAAAATGGCGTTCAAGGGCAGCGAGATTCCCGTACAGGAACTTACCGATAGATCCTTTGCCGGAATCGAAGTGGCGCTTTTTTCAGCCGGGGGGGCGATCAGCAAGAAATTTGCCCCGTTGGCGGCTCGCGCCGGAGTGGTCGTGATAGACAACTCGAGCGCTTTCCGCATGTACCCGAACGTTCCGCTGGTAGTTCCGGAAGTGAACCCCGATGCGGCACTTTCCCACTCCGGGATAATCGCCAACCCGAACTGCTCGACCATCCAGATGGTGGTTGCACTGAAACCGATTTATGACGCTGTTGGGATTCGAAGGATCGTCGTTACAACTTTTCAGGCGGTCTCGGGCACCGGCTTGAAGGCAATCGAGGAATTAAAGGACCAGGTTGCCGACATCGCCGCGGGGCGGGAGCCCAAAAGGCAAATTTACCCGCACCAGATAGCGTTCAACTGTTTTCCGCAAATCGGCGCTTTTCTCGATAACGGGTTCAGCGAAGAAGAAATGAAGATGGATAACGAGACTATCAAAATCTTCGATGATCCCGAGATCAAGGTTTGCGCGACAACCGTTCGGATACCAGTCTTATACGGCCATTCCGAGTCGATTAATATAGAGACGAGAAAACCCATTTCCGTCGAGGAGGTCAAAAAACTTCTCGAGGGCGCTCCAGGCGTGAAAGTGGTGGATGAGCCGGCGACCGGAGGCTATCCCATCCCGATCCATGCGGCCGGCAGTGACGATACTTTCGTTGGTCGAATTCGCAAGGACCCCTCGGTCAAAAACGGCCTGGCCATGTGGGTGGTGGCCGATAATATCAGAAAAGGCGCAGCCAGTAATGCGGTGCAGATCGCGGAAATGCTGGTTGCCCGCGGCCGGCTCTAGGGCGGAATGCGGATCATTGCGGGCGAATTTCGCGGCCGGAGACTGCACACTCCAAAAAGTGACCGGATACGCCCGACAGGTGACCGGGTAAGAGAGGCCGTTTTCAGTATAATTGCTTCGGCGGTTCCCAACGCGCAAGTACTGGACCTGTTTGCGGGTACCGGGGCAATGGGCCTTGAGGCACTCAGCCGCGGGGCCGCGAGATGCGTATTCGTTGATCAGGGCGTGGAGGCGGTACGCCTCATTCGGGAAAACATCGAGCTTTGCGGGGCATCGGACTACTCAGTAGTGGTCCAGGAGGCCGTGCCATCGGCAATTCGGCGACGGGCTGAAAAAAGTGAGCTTTTTGACCTGATCTTTATGGACCCCCCTTATGGGAAGGGCCTTGTCGAAAAGACACTGGAGGTCATCGGGGCGGTTTCATCTCCGGAAACGCTTGCAATCGCCGAACACCACATCAGGGATGACTCACCGGACCAGGTTAAGGATTGGAAAAGAGAAAGCGAGCGCCGCTACGGCGATACAATGATATCGATCTACTCGATTTCAAAATAAATCGCGCCCGCCCAGCGCAACAGGAGGCTTAATTGTCCAGCATTGCTGTATATCCGGGTTCTTTTGACCCAATCACAAACGGCCATCTCGACCTTCTCGAACGAGGTCTCAAAATCTTCGACAATATTATAATTGCAATCGCGGCAAACCCGGGCAAATCACCATTGTTCACCCTGGAGGAGCGCTGCGACATGATTCGTACGGCGCTGGCCTCCCATCCGGCGGGAAATCGGGTGAAAGTTGACCTCTTCCATGGCCTGCTTGTCGATTACGTAAAGACTGTTCCGGCACGTGCTATTCTGCGGGGACTTCGCGCCATCAGTGACTTCGAATATGAATTCCAGATGGCCCTGATGAATCGGAAACTGGAGCCTGAGGTCGAGACGCTGTTTATCATGACCGGTATGCGCTGGATTTTTATAAGTTCGCGGATCATCAAGGAAGTAGTGATGTCCGGAGGCTGCGTTAACGGTCTGGTTCCCGAAATCGTCGAGAAAAAGCTGCAGGAAAAACTCAAAGGTCACAATAACACGCTTTATTGATCCTTTTGGCGGGTTTGCCCCAATACCGTTCAGTTAACTTAAGTTATGTGGTGCTGGCTTTCCAGCCTGCCGTCTCAAAGGTTCCGTGCCCAGTTTTGTAGGTTGGCTTGAGCGGTGAAATGGTTCAAAACCCGGAGATAGGATTGCAGGAGCGAAACCCTAACGCTCAGGCGGTTGAGTGGCGTCTGATTGTTGGGTTTCGCTTTCTTTATTGCTATTCGCGGCGCAATTACTTTGATCGCTCAACCCAACCTACAAACTGCAAACGTCCATCTTGAACCGCTACGAAACCGCTCTCATCAAAATGCGGCCCCTTATTCTTTTTTCCAGCCTTTCGCCCGCATGCAACTTTCGAATGCCCTGAATTCACTCATGTCCCACTTTTCGGCGGTGTTTCCGCCCGGTCCGACAGTTGTCTGGGAGCGATTCATCGAAACGTCCCGCCGGCAATCGGCCTGATCGGTATGGAACTGGTCCTGGCTTTTGCCTACGGTGGATACCCACGCTGAACCAAATTCCAGTGGCGGCCGTTCAAACCCGATTGTTTCGCAGCCTGCAAGCAGGATCGAAAAAAACAGCAGACAAGAAAGCCTCGACAACGCCCCTTTTGATTTCCCCTCAGATCCCATCAACAATTCCTTTAACTCGGAAACTATCAATATCTAAATCCCCATCCCTGAAAGCCAACTGTAACCTCCAACCTTCCTCTTTCGGTTAGCTATCTTAGGCCTTTTCTCTATATGGGCAAGAACAATTTATTTGGATGATCGTGACAGACTCGCGCGGGGTGAACTTTCCATTTGCACCCAGTGCCGCGGGCGGGTTATGCTTAAATGTTGCAAAAAGCCGTAGTTATTCTGCGGAATAATCCCAGCGGGGAGCGGCACCATTGGCGCATGTCGCTCATTTGTCATCGCATGAAGGTGAAGAATATGAAGGCCGGCTTCGATTATAGCGAGATCATCGAAAATATAAGGGCCAGGAAACGGGCGCTCGGAAAAGAGCTGATAATCCTTACCCATCATTACCAGAGAAAAGAGATAATCGATATCGGCGATTTCGTCGGCGACTCCTTCGAACTCTCCCGGAAAGCGGCATCTGATGGCGCCTGCCGCTACATCGTTTTCTGTGGGGTTCACTTCATGGCCGAAAGCGCCGCTATTTTGGCCCAGCCTCACCAAATCGTGCAAATCCCCAACGAACACGCGGGCTGCTGGATGGCGAGCATGGCTGATTCGGTGATAGTCGAGTCCGCCTGGGACCAGATATCGAAGGTGATGGGAAAAGAAGGCCTGGTACCCATCGTCTACATGAACTCTGATGCTGACTTGAAGGCGTTTTGCGGAACCCACGGAGGGACGGTTTGCACCTCATCCAATGCCCAGAAAGCTGTAAAGTGGGCGTTCGAGACCGGCGACAAGATCCTCTTTTTCCCGGACCAGCACCTCGGGCGAAACGTCGGTCACGACATTGGATTGAAAGCGGATGAAATGATCATCTGGTCGCCCGATAAGCCGCTTGGCGGAAATAGCCCCGAAGCGATTCGCGCCGCGAAGATGATCCTTTGGGACGGCTATTGCCTGGTACATACCCGGTTCACCGTCGAGCAGATAGAAAAGATGAGGTCCGAATTTCCCGGCGCCCGCATAATCGTTCACCCGGAGTGCCCGCGCGAGGTTGTTGCGGCATCCGATGCATGCGGATCGACCAGTTATATAGTAAAATTTGTCCAGGAAGCCCCCGCGGGTTCCACGATAGTCATAGGTACCGAAATTAACCTGATTGACCGGCTTTCGATCCTGTATCCGGACAAGAAAATACTCGACCTGCATAATTCGCTCTGCCCGAACATGTTCAAGATAAATCCGGGCAACCTGCTTTGGATTCTCGACAATCTCGGCGAGGTAAACGTCGTGACTGTTCCGGACGATATTAAGGCGGATGCGAAGCTGGCCCTGGACAGGATGCTCTCGCTGGCGTGATTTCGTTTAATGCCCTAAATGCGTAAACTCCGGACGGCAGGCTGAAAGCCGCCCCACGTTGTTTGGGTCTATAGCCGTCTAATCGATCATTGTAGGCCGTCCAACAGATCTCTTATGTTCAAAACCCTGCAACCACTTATCCTTGCCTCCGAATCACCGCGCCGAAAGCAGCTTCTACGTTCCGTCGGGATAGAGTTTCTGATTGAGCCCAGCAAGGCCGAGGAGTCAGAGGATATATCCGCCGCTCCCGCCGAAATTGCCGAGAAACTGGCGCTTATTAAGGCTAATTCCGTTTCCGCCGACTTCCCTCGGCATTGGGTGCTGGCTGCCGACACCATTGTCGTTCTCGACAACCATATTTTCGGCAAGCCCATTGATGCTTCGGATGCTGCCCGCATGCTGGGGGAGCTTAGCGGGCGAGTCCACGAGGTAATTACCGGGATATGTCTGCGAAACAGGGCTGAAAACGCTCTCAGGACGGGCTCGGTAACAACGCGTGTCCAATTCAAGCAGCTTACCAGGGCTGAGATATCAGGATATATCCGGACAAAGGAGCCGATGGACAAGGCCGGCGCTTACGGCATACAGGGAATCGGGGCTTTCCTGGTTAAATCTATCGAGGGTTCCTATACAAATGTTGTCGGCCTCCCTCTTTGCGAGACCATCGAATGGTTGATAGAGGAGGAAATAATCGCTCCTGCTTGAATTACGCGCGGGTTATTGAGTGCCAGGATTTTAATATCCCATCGTCGCCAGCTTCAGAAATCATAGTAGGGGCAAAAGATTTTTTGCCCCTACATACTGTTTTGCGGTCGATGGTCATCTCGATTTACGGCGCTTCCGGAGGCTCTTGTGCTCCGCACCCGGTTAGGAATCCGGGCTATCCGCTTGTCCTGCCTACCACTGCGCTTTCCCAGAAGGATCGGCTTTAAGTCCGGTGTGCGCAATAACGCCGTACCCACCCAACAGCAATAAATAGTGTGGCGCGATCAAACGGCTAATCCGGCTGGTTGAATAGAGGAAAAGCTCTTTAGCTGAGCAAATGCTGGTTCGCAATGCGTACGCGTTTGAGGCCGGCATCAGTTGCGGCCTTGAGGCATGCTTCAGCCTGGGCGGCTGAGGTTGTGGGGGAATCATCCATTATGAACTGGGGCGCGTAGGCCAGCAGGGCGTAAGGGATGTCCGGGTTTAGTCCCGCGATGAAGCGCGCAATCCCGGCGACTTCCTTTTCATCAATGTAGCCGGGTACAAGGGGTGTGCTGGCTACCAGCGGCGGAGGGTCCGCACGCCCGGCAGTCAATTCCGCAACCCTGGCGAAATTTTCGAGCACCCTCTTGTTATCCCACCCGCAAAGCGCCCGGTGAGTTCCAGGATTCCAAGCCTTGAGGTCCATTTTCAGACAGCCTCCCGATTCAATCGAGATGCGCGTCATTTTCTTGAGCCAGGCCGGGTTTACTCCGCCATTTGTTTCCCAGCAGATTCGCAAAATCTTGTCGGGGTTCTTTTTCCGGGCCGATTCCACGACTCTCAGGGCGAATGGGAGCTGCGGGCCGGGGTCGCCTCCGAAAAAGCATATACAGCTCGTATCGGGCCTCACAGCTTTTTGGATAGCCTCAACCTTTGACCAGCGTGGTGAGAGCTGCTTTTTCCTGAACGACCAGTTCTGGCAATAGAGGCAGTTGAAGTTGCAGGCCTCAAAAAAGATGGCAAGGTTGTAGTAGCCCACCTCGGGGCCGGAATCGTTTGAGAAATGCGGGTATCCCGCGCCGGTTCCGCCGGGGCAAACCCAGTCGGCAACGCAGTTTGTGGGTAGAGGATCGTGGTAGAAAGTGACCTGAGCTCGCGATCTCCCGTCATTTCTGAGGCTTGATTTCCCTCCGTTTCGAAGCCCGCAGTAGCTTTTCTGCCCTTCCCCCAGCTTGCATCCTATGAAGCAAAGGTTGCAGGCGGTCCCCTCCGGATTGTTCGCCGGCTTGGCCGGAAGTCCGAACATTTCACGCGATTCCGCATGAACATGCTCGATTCGCCCGATGCTCTCTTCCGGCCTTGTTCGGACGCACTCGGGGCAGATGCCGATCGATGTTGCAACACCTCTCAGGGGTTGGCCGCAAAGCTGGCAGTCCGCTTTTCCTCCGGGTGGTATAGGGGGTCTTCTAATAAGCATTTCTGTTTCCGATAATCAGCAAATACGCGGGAGCTGTTCGCCTCTTAGCATATCGACCAGGCGGTGCCCTCCGATGCGCGTACGCAGGAAGACACGGCCGGGGTCATTCGAAACCACTTCTCCGATACATCGGGCGCCTCGCCCGAGCGGGTGCGACTTCATGGCGGAAAGAACATCTTGCGATCTATCCGGCGGCACGATGGCAAGAACTTTGCCCTCGTTTGCCACGTATAGGGGGTCTAGTCCGAGAATTTCACAGGCTCCGGCGACGTCTTCCCGTATCGGAATCTCTTCCTCGAAAAGCCGGATGCCGACGCCGGATTGTTCCGCTATTTCGTTCAGGGTGGTAGCAACCCCGCCTCGAGTCGGATCGCGAAGAACTCGGATGCCGGCATACGCCTCGATCATTTGCCCCACAAGGCCATTCAACGCCGCCGCGTCGCTTTTGATCTCGTTTTCGAGTGCAAGGCCCTCCCGTTTGCATAATACGGCCATTCCATGGTCGCCGACTGTTCCATTTATGAGAACCGCGTCGCCGGGCCGGGCATTCGCACCGCCTATGTCTATCCCGGAAGGGACAATTCCGACCCCCGATGTATTTATAAAAATTTTGTCGGCCTTGCCTCTTGGTACCACCTTGGTGTCACCTGAGATGATTTGAACACCAGCTTCACGGGCAGCATCAGCCATTGAGTAAACGATCTTTTCGAGATCGCCGAAATCCAGCCCCTCTTCCAGAATGAACCCCACGGTTATGTATAGCGGCTTTGCCCCTCGCATGGACAGGTCGTTAACCGTCCCGTGCACGGCAAGAGACCCTATGTTGCCGCCGGGGAAAAAAATCGGGTCCACCACGTACGAGTCGGTGGTAATGGCGAGTCGCCCGGCCTTCACTTCAAAAACTGCGCTGTCGTTTCGCTCGGCCAGCAGTGGATTGCTGAAGGCCGAAATGAAAAGTCCGTCAATCAGTTCGTGCATAGCGCGCCCGCCGCTGCCCTGGTCGAGCTGTACCAATCGCTGATCCATATTAGTGTCCGTCGAATTTGGAATGGGTTTGGCGGAAGATCCAGTGCGGCAGGCAATTCAACCCGCCATCATTTATCCGGCCCTGCGAAAAGAATACGATTGGAGGACAGGCCTTTAAGCCTGCCTCTGCCCCAGCCCCGGGGGGTTCTAAACTAGTAACAAGCCCCTATTGATGATACCTGTGATAGGCCCCACACGTGCCCTCGCCCGAAACCATGCACGGGCCTTTGGGGTCCTGAGGATTACAAACTTTGCGAAAGAGCCCGCATTCGGGTGGAGTCATTACCCCACGCAGCACTTCGCCGCACTTGCAGCCCGGATGTTCTTTAACCTTAATTTCCGGCATTGAAAAGCGTGAAACGGCATCAAAATTCTTCCACTCCCGCCGAAAGCCGAGCCCGCTTCCGGGAATTGGGCCCAACCCGCGCCAAGTCGAGTCCGCCGGCTCGAAGATTTCGTCCATGATCTTCCTTGCCGCAGCGTTTCCATCGCGGGTAACCACCCTGCGGTACATGTTAACCACCTCGGCCCTGCCGGATTCGACCAACTCCACCGCGCTCGAAATCCCTTGCAGGATATCCAGTGGCTCGAAGCCGGTGACCACGCAGGGCACCCCGTAATTTTTAACCACTTCCTCGTAAATTCCTGATCCGGTTACGATGCTGACGTGCCCCGGACATAAAAAGCCGTCCAGTCTTACCTCCCGTGCTTCGAGCAGCGCCCTCATCGCCGGAGGAAGAACTTTGTGGACGGAGAAGACCGAAAAATTATTGACCCCGGACATGGAGGCCTGCTTTATGGCGGCGGCGATCGTCGGGGCTGTGGTCTCGAACCCGATCCCGATGAAGACGACCTCGCGGCCCGGATTTTGGCGGGCGATTTCCAGCGCATCGAGGCTTGCGTAAACGATGCGAACATCGGCGCCCTTGCTGCGCTCGACATTAAGCGATGAGGTCGAACCCGGAACGCGCACCAGGTCACCGAAGGTGGTGAGTATCACCCCAGGTTGCCCCGCCAGCCAGATTGCCCGGTCTATATCCTCATTTGCCGTGACGCAGACAGGGCACCCCGGTCCGCTTATGAGCCTTATTTGAGGAGGGAGCAGCTTGCGCAGCCCCGACCGGAAAATCGAGACGGTATGCGTCCCGCAGATTTCCATCAGGCGGATTTCGCCCCTTTTATAATCCCTCGTCTGCAGTGCCTCGATCAGACTTTTTGCAAGCTGGGGGTCGCGGTATTCGTCGAGGTATTTCATTTAATGGCGTCCTCGTGAAATAGCGGAAAATAGATTTGCAATTCTGAAGGTGACAAGACCTTCAGCGCCGGGCCAGCAGCGTATTAGAGCCGACAAATGCCTGCCCAAGCGAAATGCAGGCATCATTTGCCGGGACTTTTTCGTTTGAATAGACCTCAAAACCCAGGCCGGTCAGTTCCTTCTCAAGCCTTGCCGATAAAAAGGCATTCTGGAAAACTCCCCCGCTGAGTGCGATCTGGCGGATGCCGCATTTAGAGGCGGCAATCACCGCCGCTTTGGTCAGGAGGCGGACAATGCCGTTATGAAAACGGGCCGAAATCTTCCCCGCCGGGATTCCTTGCCGTACGTCCCACACAACTCCCATAATCATTGGGAAAGGGTCCAGTATAAAAGGCTTGCTCTCCCGCTCCGTGATTTCACCTTCATAAAATGAGCCGTCCGGCTCAATTGCCTGCTCAAGTTCGATCGCCGCCTGCCCCTCATAGTTCACCGATTCCCGAACTCCGCATAGGGCGGCAACGGCATCGAAGAGCCGTCCGCATGAAGAGGTTGCGGGAGAATTTATACCTTTCGAAAGCATCTGAAGTACGAGTTTCCGGTCGGGCCATTTTTCCATGAGATCGGCGAACCGGACCTCCGCTGCGATTGGATCAATCCCCCAAAGATAGCTCAGCGCCATCCGCCATGGCTCTTTGATTGCCTTTTCTCCTCCCGGGAGCAGCACGTGCCGGAAATGCCCCAACCGCTCGAACCCTGTGCGATCCACCATCAGCACCTCGCCTCCCCAGATGGTTCCGTCGGTGCCCAAGCCGGTTCCGTCGAGTGCCAGGCCTATCAGAGGTCGGTCAAGATGGTGCTCTGCCATGACGGATGCGATGTGGGCATGATGGTGCTGCACGGCCATTTTCGGGAGGTTCTGGCGAAGCGCCCATTGGGTGCTCAGGTAATCGGGGTGAAGGTCGTGTATTATTAGCTCGGGGCTGATTTCGAGCAGCCGTTCGAGGTGGTCGATTGCATGCTCGAATGAGCGCATGGTCTCGAGATTTTCCAGGTCGCCGATGTGCTGGCTCAGGAAAGCTTCGTTCCGGCGGGTGAGGCAAATGGTATTCTTCAGTTCGGCGCCGGTCCCCAAGACCGACGACCCGGGCTGATCGAGGAAGACCGGGACGGGTACGAAGCCCCGCGCCCGGCGCATCGGCCGGGTTTTGCCTGAAAGCACCCTGGTTACCGAATCGTCGCAGCGCATGTAGATGTCGCGATCGTGGAGCAGGTAGTAATCGGCGATTCCCTTGAGGCGGCTTGCCGCTTCGGGGTTATCCATCACAATCGGCTCGTCACTTCGATTTCCGCTGGTCATGACAAGAGATCGGTACGGGGCGGCATCGAAGAGCAGGAAATGAAGCGGTGTGTATGGCAAAAAAGCGCCGAGATACCGGTTTTTGGGGGCGACCCCACCGGCTAGTTCATCTTCCCCTAACTTATCCCGGCAGGTTTGTTCCGTCCTGGGCAAAAGCACAATTGGGCGAGAGGGCGAAAGAAGAAGCTCTTCCTCGGAATCACCTACCAGGCAGTAGCGCTTTATTTCCTCGATGGATGAGAACATGACCGCGAAAGGTTTTTCTTCACGGATCTTGCGGCCACGTAGAAGCTCGACGGCAGCCTCGTCGGTTGCTTTCGCGGCCAGGTGAAATCCGCCAAGGCCCTTTATTGCAACAACGGCCCCCCCGTCGAGGAGGTGGACCGTTTTTCTAATGGCATCATCTGTTTCCGATACCCTGTTTCCGGCGCTGTCTTCCAGCCATACTCGGGGCCCGCATTTCCAGCATGCATTTGGCTGCGCATGAAACCTGCGGTCCAGCGGATTTTCATATTCCGCCGCGCATTCCGGACACATGCCAAAGCTTGCCATCGTCGTATTTTTGCGGTCATAAGGGATGTCTTTTATTATCGTGTAGCGGGGACCGCAGTTCGTGCAGTTTGTAAAGGGATATCGAAACCTTCTGTCTTCCGGGTCGAAAAGCTCCCGAAGACAGTCAGGGCAGGTACATACATCGGGTGAGATAAGTGTTGAGCGTGCCTGGTTCGAACTGCTGGTCAAGATCCGGAAGTCATTTGCCGGCTCGAATTCGAGTTCGTTGCTCTCGATTGAAACTATTTTTGAAAGAGGGGGTGCTTTGCGGGGAATTTCGAGAATAAACTGTTCGACTGCTGCTGCAGGCCCGCTTATTTCTATTTCTACCCCGCTTTCGCGGTTTCGTACCCAACCTCCAAGGCAGAGGGTCGCGGCCAACTGGTAGACGAACGGGCGAAATCCCACTCCCTGCACTATCCCGCGCACCTTTATCAGGACGCGGCGGCCATCTCCCCTGACGGGCTGCCCATTAGGCGGATCGCCCCGACCGGCGGATATATCTTCGGGTGAATCATTCACGGCATCAATTCTTAGCCCGCTGGAGCTTTTTGTGCCCGCTCACCTTCTCCTCGATCCAGGAGAGCCAGGGAGCAAAACCTTCTCCGGTTCTGCAGGAAATCTCGAAGATCTTTTGGTTGGCATTGAGCTGTCTTGCCCGCTCCCTGATCTTGTTCATGTCGCAGTCGGTGTAGGGCAGGAGGTCTATCTTGTTGACCAGAAGCACCGAGCAGATCTGGAACATCAGAGGGTACTTGAGCGGCTTGTCGTCTCCCTCGGCTACGCTGAGGACCATGACTTTATCGTGCTCGCCCAGGTTGAACTCCGCCGGGCAGACCAGGTTTCCTACGTTTTCTATGATGAGAAGATCGACCTCGGAAAGATCAAGCGAATCGAGGGCTATTTGGATCATGTTGCCGTCCAGGTGGCATCCGCCGTCGGTATTTATCTGAACGGCCTGGATCCCCTTGGATTGAATGCGCTCGGCGTCATAGGAAGATTGGAGATCTCCTTCGATGACGGCTATTCCGATCCTGCCGGCGAGGCCCTCGATGGTTTTTTCGAGTAGCGAGGTTTTTCCCGCGCCCGGCGAACTCATGAGGTTGAGTACATAAATTCCCGCATCGTCGAATTTTCTGCGGTTTTCGGCCGCAAGCCGCTCGTTTGCCTGGAGTATATTACGAACAACAGGGACTTTGATTTGCGCCATATTATTCTCCCGTTTCGCCCTCGATACTGGATACGCAAAGCTCTCTTCCGCTAATCAATTCGATATCCGCGCCCCCGCATTCGGGGCACAAAAAAACCTGCTCCTCGACTTCGAAGGATTTATCACATCTCAGGCACTGCGCGATAATCCTCACATTTTCAACTTCGATCTCCGAGCCCTGAGCTATGGTGTCACGGCTGACCAGTTCGAAGCAAAAGGCAAGCGACTCGGGCACTACCGCGGCAAGCTCGCCTATTTGAAGTTTCACCTTCCTGATTCTGATAATACCGTGGTTTCGAGCCTCTTCGACCAGAATGCCCAGAAGGCTTTCAGCTATTGAGAGTTCGTGCACCGCAGCCCTTTCATCGGATTTCTCGCCTATGCATACCTGGGGCATGACTTCAGGAGCAGGTTCCAGCCCTGCCAGCTGCCGTTTATTTGAATCTTAATTGTGAAGAGAATAACATTAGGGTGGCATGATGGCAATTGGCATCAGGCAACCGAGGCAGCGGATTTAAATATAGGAGGTGAGCCGAGAATCAGATCTTTATTACGATCTTTCTTCTCCACAATGCCCAGGCAATGAGGAAGATGGAGAAGAGATAGCCAAATCCGTAGAGAAGCGAGGCCATCTCGTGCTGGGCAACAGGCTCGCAGTAGTTCCTGAAAAGGTACGTGCGGCAGCTTACGGCGTAGGCATTGGGAAGTGACAGATCGATGAACCTAAGTGAGGTGTCGAGTACCTCGGAGAGAAAATAGACTGTTATAGGATTTACACCGAGAATCACGAAAGGCCTTGCCCAAATGGAAAATCCCCCGCAGTCGATTATCAGGTAGAAGAGCGAGAAGGCAATCGCCGCGATTCCTGCCATGAACATGCTGAAAGTTGTTGTCCAGATATTTTTGTTGATTGGCATCCATTGGCTGAGTATTTCCGCCGCGACGATCAGCAGCAGCCCCGCCAAAATCATGGCCGCCGTTTTTTTGGAATTGGAAAGTGTGGACCTGAGCAGGTCTGCCGTAAGAACACCAAACAGGGTGGTGCCGATCGCAGGAAGGGTGCTGATGAGCCCCTCGGGGTCCCACGTCTCGTAATAGGACCACATATGCCCGCTAAGAAAAAGCGAATCCACATAAGCGGCAAAATTTCTCCCGGGCTCGAGTACCCCTGTCCCGACCTCCGGGACGGGTATAAAGCGCATCATCAGCCAATACGATGAAAGAAGCGCTAAGAGCCAGGCGATACGTCCACGCAGCCCGTATCTCATCACGATTACGCACGCAAAAAAGTAACAGAACGCGGTCCTTTGCAGCACTCCCGGTATCCGGATTGTGGAAAGGTGGAAAATAGGGAAAGTATTTACGATCAGTCCGAGAGCAAAAAGGATGAGCGTGCGCCTTACAATCTGGGATTCCAGGGCCGAATCGGACACCCCGTTTTGTCTGCGTCCCGTAATGGAAAAAACAAGCGATACTCCCACAATGAACAGAAAGGAAGGAAAAATCGTATCGGCAAAAGACCATCCATTCCAGTCCACGTGCTTCAACTGCGGATAAACTGTCCCGTAGTTGCCGGGAGAATTTACCAGGATCATTCCGGCAATGGTCAGGCCGCGGAAAGCATCCAGTGATATAAGCCTTTTTTGTTCATTCAAACTCGAACCCTCCTCCCCCCAAATTGCACTTCATTGGGAAGGTCCGTAACTATTAACTTATTCTTAGAGCTTGTCATAGCGTCGTTTAATGTCGCGTGAGCAAATTCGCAATACCGTGCGCATCCCAATTTGGCCCGGGCCATTATGAATTTTTGTCGATGCGCAGGCGAATTAGAACCGCAAGGTAGGTTTGCTGGACCGGAATATTGGTTCTAAGGACCTCCCCATCTCCGGCTCCCGGGGGAACGAAGATGCGGATTTGTGTCGTTTGGCTCAAAAAGCCGGTGCCGCCGCATTCAGGGCATGGAAGAAACCCAGCTCTGCCCGTGGCACCGCATCTGTAGCAGCTGTGGCGGAGAGGGATGCGAGCGGGGAATACGCCGCCCTTCCGAGCTTCTTCCGGGGAGAGGATCAGGTCGAGTTCTAATCCGCCGGCAGGGCTGCGAGTGTGAGTTTCGGTCTGAAAAAGATCCAGTAAAACATCCTGGATGGTGGAAAAGGGGGGATTTTCATTGAAAGGGCCTTCTCTTAAATCCTCGCCTGACCTTAGATCGGGACCGGAAGCCCTTTTTTGGAAACGATGCATTCCGCCCGGCCCCGAATGCTCGGATCTGCGCAAGGATTCAGTATACTCGGCCCGAGCTTCGGGGTCGGACAGTACGCGGTAGGCTTCCGCCAAATCCTGGAATGAACGGGTCCCCTCCTGCCCCGTTTTGTCGGGGTGATACTTTTTCGCAAGTCTGCGGTATGCCGCCTTTATGCGCTCGGCGCTCGCCGACCTGGAGACTCCAAGAATGAGATAGTAATCCTTCTTCTTTTTCACGGGTTTTTGCTTTCCCCCTCGCCGGGGCGAGGGAGAATAGCTGAATTGTCGCAGAGTACATTATGCCTGAATATAATCGCCCAATCCAGATCCTGAACCCCTGGTAGAAAACGGGCTCAGGAAGATTTGACCTCAATCCTCCTGGGCTTTGCCGCCTCAGCCTTGGGGAGCACCAGCCTGAGCACACCGTCCTTAATCGTGGCCTGAATTTTTTCCCTGTCGATGTCGCTTGAAAGGGTGAACTGCCTGTAGTAATCGCCTACGGCATATTCCTTGAGCAAAACTCTGCCGGCTCCGTTTTCTTGCAGAACAGAACCCCTTATCGTGAGTTGGTCGCCCTCGAGGTCAATATCGACCCTGTCAAGAGGAACGCCCGGCATATCGGCCAGCAGCGTAAGATCGTGTTCCGTTTCAAGAATATCTACCGCCGGAATAAAAACAGGGGCATTTCGGGTGCTTTCCGCATTCGATTGGACTTCCTTTTTCTCCGGTATTTGCAAATCCTTCTCCGTCATGGTTCACCTCCTGTTATCACTCACTCTTGATGGCGATCTTTTTGGGTTTTGTCTGCTCGGCCTTAGGCAGAATGATTGTTAATACGCCGTTTTTGCACTCGGCCTGGACTGCATCGGGATTTACCTCGTCGGGCAGAGTTATGGCCTTGCGGAAGCTGCCCCATTTGCGCTCCCTGCGGTGGTAGCTTGCACCGTCTACCTTGTCGGGCTTGCGCTCGCCGCTAAGGGTCAGGGTGTTTCCGTGAACGTTGATGTCGAGGTCCTGCGGATTGATTCCCGGCAACTCGGCTTCAACAATGATTTTGTCCCCGTTTTCCTTTACAACCAGCGCTGGAAATACTCCGGAGACGGCGGGCGCGGCCCCTTGGCCGGTAAAGGCCGAAACCAGCCTGTCCATTTGCCTGCGGGCACGCTCGAAGTCTTCGAGCGCGGTTGAAACATCAGCCCAGGGCCAGTTTGGGTATCTAATGATAGCCATAGGATTTAGCCTCCTTTTGTTGATAATGAAGGATATTGTTTAACCTGGATTTTTTTAGCACTCTCAAACTAAGACTGCTGATAATTGGTGTCAATATTTGTCCCGCCGAACTTTATTCAAAAAATGCATTTGGTGTATCTGCGCGAATTTGCAGATAATTTAGGCCAGATGATCGTTGCCTTGAGCCTGAAGCTCCTGCCCAGGCATAGCCTCGGTCGGTGAGGCTGGGCAAAGGGCCTGTTACTCAATGTAGTTGGGGGGGATTTGCGTTGGCCAGTTGCATCTGGTCTTTTTCATTGGGGTAAGTGATTCTTGCCGGTCTGGAGGGGCTGGTGGCAAAAAAAGAGAGCCAGGGTTTTTTCCGGGGCTGGAGGGGAGCCTGGCTCTCTCGATGCGAAAGGCAGCACCGTATATGATATAAGTAGGCCTGTATCGGCACGCTTTTGGTAAAAGATAGTATTCCGATGATAATTTTAAGGTATTTTGGACAGGCCGAATTATACAGGCAGCTCCAAAAGATAAGCCGAAAAAGCCGAAATTTGCGGCTTTATGCGGCAAACATAAACAATGAGATGCTGTGATGCAGGATAGTCTATCAAAAACTCCGATAAGCGGGCGACCGCTTAGGGTTGCGCTTGTTTTCCCTCCTGCGATGGCACCCACCAGCCCGCCATTGGGGATTGCCGCGCTCAAGGCTTACCTTTCGGAAAACTCCTCGGCAGTGGTACGAAATTTTGACCTCAACCTTGATTACCATGAAAAGGCTTTGGATTGGGTTCGCGATGGCCTCCTGAAGGTGAGTCTTCGAAAAATGGATCAGTCGGCTGTCGCCCGGCAGGCGCCGGCCGCGAGAGATTTTTTTCGGGGAGGCCAGGGGCCGGACAACTTCTTCGATCTGAATTCGTATAATGCTTACGCCGAGATTTATACCAGTTTCGGTTCGGTCCTGAACGGCCTGTTCGATAGTTTTTCCCGCAAGATCCTGATCGAGTCTCCTGTGCCCGCCCTTGCCCATAAGTTTTTTGACGGCCTTATCGAGCCGCTGGCCTCGTTTCGTCCCGATCTGGTCGGATTTTCCATCCTTTTTAGCCAGCAGCTATTTTTCGCACTGGCACTGTCGAAGCTTTGCAAAAAAATTGGGGCAAAAACCGTCCTGGGAGGGGCGACCTTTTCAGTGATGCCCGACCCCGGCCTGCTGCTTTCCAGGCCGGTTGGGTTCTTAGTCGGGGGGGAGTTGCGAAACCTCGATCTTTCATCGCTTATTGACTTCCTTGTTGTGGGGGAGGGGGAATTTGGCCTGAAGTCCCTTGTAGATGGCCTAAGCGGCGGGGGGCAGCTTTCCCGTGGGCCGGGCCTAATTCAACCAGGTATGACGGGAGAGGCTCGCGTGGCCCCCAAAGCCCCCTCCGATCTAGATCATCTGCCCCTTCCGGATTATTCTGACTTTCCGCTCGACTTATACCATTCACCGCACCCTGTCCTGCCGTATCTCTCGGCACGCGGATGCCCCTGGAGGCGCTGTGCGTTCTGTACGCACCAGAAGACCTACCTCGAATACAGGGAAGAAAGCGCTGAGATCAGCGCCGAAAGAATCGTCGCTCTGAGGAAACGATATGGGATCTCGCACTTAAGCCTGGTAGATGAGATGATCCACCCGCGAAGACTGGACCACCTCTGCCGCGGTCTTTCCGGAGAAGGGATTTCCTTTTCCGCCTATGCCAGGCCGGCGGGAGGGTTTGAGGGGGAGCTTTTCAAACGCGCACATGCCTCGGGGCTCCGGGTTCTGATGTGGGGGGTTGAATCGGGGAGCCGGCGCGTGCTGGACCTCATGTGCAAGGGTACCGATATTGCTCGGGTGGGGGAGATACTCGAAGGATCTCACAACGCAGGAATTTGGAATCTTATTTTCACCATTTTCGGCTTTCCAACCGAAACAGATGCCGAATGGGAATCCACGCTCGATTTTATTGAAACCAACCGCACCCGGATAGATGCATTATCTAAGTCCAGGTTCGTGCTGCTCGAGGGTTCGAATATCCTGCGCGACCCATTGAGCTACGGAATTCGCTCCGTAAAGGACAGGCGAGAAAAAGACCCGGTGTCGGTCGCCTATGACTATGAGACCGTGGAAGGTTTGACACCCGCACAGGTCGCCCTGAAATTTCGCGAAACCCTGCCACGCCTGTCGGGAATCGGCAAATCGCCATTTTTCGGCCAGTTCCGCGACCACATGCTCATCTTCGCGTCAGCTCATCCAAAATAGATATACTGCCACACTTTGAGGTTTATCCCGAAACGGCGATTATCATAATCCCAAGAAAAATCAGGGCCGCGCCTATGGTCCTTATGGGGCCGAACTCCTCGCCCATGAGCAGCCAGCCGGCGAGGGCCGCGATAATCACGCTTACCTCCCTGCCGGCGGCTGCGTAGCTCACTTTAGTCAGTTGATAGGCCTCCAGGACCAGGATGTATGCAACAGGCATCACGAAGGCTACCACCAAAACCCTGACCGGGTATTTGCGAAATCCCGACAAGATGGCACGGGTTCCATATCGCGAGTAGAGGATGGGGGCAAGCATAACCGATGTTATCACCAGTACCAGGGCCGCATAGCTTCGGGCCGGCATCATCCGAACCGCCGCTGCATCAATTGCGGAATAAACCGATATGCAAAAGGCGAGAAAAAGGGCGGTCGATATGCTCTCGAAATTCACCTTTACCGTGGCCTTGCCGGTCATGATTCCCGCGCCTCCAACCACGGTGAGGCCGATTATCAAAACCGACAGCCCGGCGGCACCCCACGCTCCGGGCTGCTCGCCCAGGAAGAGGAATGCCCAGACCGCAATCATGGCCGGGGCCGCTCCTCGCGCAACCGGATAGACGAGCGAAAAATCCCCGTGCTCGTATGCCCGGACCAGGGCAACGAAGTAAGCCGCCTCAACCAGTGCGCTGATGATAGCGTATGGCCAGATGGCGGGTGGGATGGGCCAGTCGATTGATATCAGCGGGAAATAGAGAAGCCATCCAGCAATTAGCGTCCACCAGGTAAAGATCTGTTTTTCGGTAACCCTCTTTACGAGGAAGTTCCAGGCGGTATGCATGACGGCCGCGGTGAAGACTAAAAGCAGCGCCTGGATGGGCATCGATTCTCCAGGATCGAGGAAAGGTTTGAAACAGGTAATTCGGTCTACATTTTCAAGTGGGTAGCCCATTTCCGGCGCCTCCGCGAGGCGTCTTGTGCTACGCACCCGGATGATATTATTCCGGGCTACCGCTTCTCATGCATCCCTGGACTTATATGCTTCAGTGCAGACAATCTTCGCGGGTGCTTTTTGCGGCAGCGTTCCAGTCTGCCTCAGCGTAATTGGTCCATGTGGGGAGTAAATGCGGCGAGGTCCCCCATGCCCAGAGCGTTTTCGAACCCTTCGAGCCTGCTCATTGCTTCATCATAGCCGTTCGGGCCGAGTATCTGGAGGTCCTGTTTTTGGACTGCCTCGTTTAGCTTAGCAAAATCTGCCGGGGGGACGATCTGGCGCAGGACTGGAAAAATCTGGGTGTCCTCCCTGTCGGAATGAGCGCGGTACATTCTGCTGAAATGATGAAGCGCGTTTTGCATTGTACGTCGTTTCTCGATGTCTTTGACCGAAAAATCGGCGGCGAACTGTCCAATAATTCCAATCACCTGGACACCTGCAGCGTGCTGCTCACGAAGCACCCCGACCAATCCGTTCATTTTTTTGGCCGATTCGAAGAGTGGAAAGATGGATTCATCCTCGATCTTTTGGTGGCATTCCACCAAGGTCCGGCGCAAAACATCGACTGTGCCCTGAATTATCTCGGGAGGAAGCTCCATCCTCGCGTCCATTCCCCCTTTGACCTCATCCAGTATAAAGAGGGCACGGCGCAGTATCCCGTGCTGTCTTTCCATGATCTCGACGGCCGTTGGTATTTCAACCCTGGCATTGCCGTTCTTCGAGCATCCACTTGCGGCAAGGTATGTCCCGGCGGCACCGGAAAGCAGGATGAACTTTCTGCGTGAAATCGAGGAAATCATCGCGACTCCTGGTCGAAAGGAAAAGANNAATGAGCGCGTATATAGCCGGACAGAATAAAAATCCGCGGAAAGTCCGGCCGCGTGATCGCTCGGTTCAAATTGACACGTTTATCCTTGGCGGATTGACTTAATTGATTTGCCCAAACCTGTCAAGGTGCGGCAATTCGACAAAAATGGAAGAAACATTTCAGAGCCGGCCAGGCATGCTGAAAGACTGCGGTGAGAGTGGATGGACGCTGATAAAATCGCAAAATTAAAAATTAACGATACCGGACAGCCTTCTTTTGCCCCGAGAAAGCGCAAGGCATTCAGGATCATAATTGCCATTGTGATCCTTGGGGCTGCTTCGGCCCTGCTTTTCGGCCGGGGGGCTCTTTCACCGGCAAAGCCGGTGCGGACGGCCGCGGCGGGACTCGTGTACCCTTCGCAGGTGATGACGGATTTTAACGCAAGCGGNNTACGTTGTCGCACAGCAAAAAGCTGCCGTAGCATCCAAGGGAACCGGCAGGATCGTTTTCCTGGGAGTGCAGGAAGGCAGTCGGGTCAAGGAAGGCGACATAATTGCCAAACTGGATAATGACGATCTGAAGGCCGAGAAGGCCCAGATCGACGCGCAAATTGGTGTTTCAAAGGCCGACCTGGTACGTGCCGAAACGGAGGTGGCTACATCTGAGCGCAATTATAAACGGCTTTCCGAACTCTGGGAGAAGAAGGCCGTATCCCAGGTTGATTATGAAAATGCCCGAGACCGATTTTTCAAAGCGAAAGCCGCGGTCGATTCGGCAAAGGCCGCGATAAAGGCGCTCGAGGCTTCATCCCGCCGAAGCGCCGTCCTGATCGAGTACACAGTAATCCGCGCCCCTTTCAACGGAGTTGTCTTGACAAAAGACGCAGACATTGGCGAAGTGGTGGCCCCGTTCGGCTCCGCAACCAATGCAAAGGCTGCTGTCGTAACTATGGCCGACCTTTCGTCGCTCATGGTGCAGGCCGACGTCGCCGAATCCTTTCTGAACAAGGTAAGACTTGACCAGCCCTGTGAAATTCAGCTTGATGCCGTACCGAACACGCGCTTTCCCGGCCGGGTCCATATGGTTGTACCCACCGCCGATCGAACGCGCGGAACGGTCATGGTAAAGGTGCGTTTCGATAATCTTGATCCTCGAATCATGCCGGAAATGAGCGCAAAGGTTGCCTTCCTCTCACGGATGCTTGGCGAAAATGAGCGTCGGCCTTTTCTCGCCGTCCACCGTGATGCGCTCACAACTCGAAACGGCATCCAGGGCATCTTTCGGGTAATCGGCGGTAAAGCGGAGTGGATGCCGCTCGGCGACCCCAAATTGATGGGCGACTATCTCCTTCTCACAGATCCCATCCAAAGTGGTGAGCGCATCATCCTGAAACCCTCCCATTCTCTCGACCCCGGTGACAAAGTTGAAATTTCGGAGTANNCGGGTTGCGGGTTGCGGGTTATAGGGTATATGTTGTTTTAGACTAAAGGATGCCGGTTACGATTTGCCCGCGGGACAGGGCGCAAGTTCACGAGTTCTAAAGCGTTGGTTATGATTATGAGCCAGGGTGTAGCTCTAGGAGGATAAACAGGGTTGACCATGGTCGGAGACCATAGTCTACTGGGGCTGTTGCCCAAA
>DBMI01000047.1 GCA_002298165.1 Desulfarculales bacterium UBA702 | reverse complement strand
CCGATAGATCATGCAGCGGGTTGAGCAACAGCCCTAGGAAACCACGCCATAACAATGTGGCCACCCTGCGTTCTAAAGACGCCGGATTCCCGCCAAAAGCAAGCGGGAATGACGCATTTGGATAATCCGGCTTTGCTGGAATTCCATCAAATCTCTTAGTTTGAGGGCGACGGTGCATTCGCGGGAATTACGTTGTTGAGTCCATTCCGCCTTTGGGTGCAATATTCAGCTTTTTATGGGGGTAATCTCGAAAGTATGCCCACTGATTTCATAAAGTAAAAGCGGGTTTGAGCGCGGACAATGGAGCACTTTGGCTCCAGAAAAGCAAAAAAGACGGCCGGCACCCCAAACGCATCACCACGCGCCGATCTGTGAATCTTACGATCAGGACAAATCGAAGAGTGTCAACCCAGAAGTGATGGGCATATTGCAGTTCATCCTCTGTTCAAACAGCATCCGAGGATGCGCGGGCGGCGCTTGAACTATTAAAGGGCAGGGCCAGCTAATGGCCCTGCCCTTTAATTTCGAAATACTGCCGCACCTTCCGCCGCTGTGCAGTTGATTCCGTTGTTTGCCGACAGGCCGCAGGGGAGCCTGTTAATTTCTGGCATGTTTACTCTTTATACTCATCCGCCCCGATATCCCATGGGACTTCATAGCGCCTCGTCTGACCATCGATGTCGGTCGTGAACGGCAGGTAAGGATCAGCTGCCAGATTAGCTCCCGCGAATACTGCATAAGGATCGGTCGGGGAGAGGTGAAAATTCCTGCCGGCCGGATCCACAAAATTCACGACAGCGGAGGATTTATCATGCTCGCCGCCGGTGGTGGCATAGGAGTCCGAAAGGTCGGAAATGTTATAATCGGAGCCGGTTGCAAAGTACCCGTAGTAGGCCCACGTGGTAGTACTTTGAGCAATATTATTTTTCAGGAGCGCCTGGCTGTTATAATGCTGGTAGGCTATGTCGCATCCATTAACGGTATTGTTATACACATAGGATAAACCATATCCGCTCCATTGTTGGATATCCATTCCAAACCTTACGGAATAGACAATGTTATTGAAAATTTTGACATTCCCGGTTGTTCCCCAATCGGTGACCCCAATTCCCGCTCCATTATTGCCGGAAACCTCATCGTAAATTAAATTCCCTTCCAGGGTTATATTAGCTGCAGCCGCCCGGATACCGTAGGTAGAGTAACCTACCCCTCCAAAGCCTGATATCTGCAGTCCGGCAACTTTAACATTAGGGTTATAGATCTGGAGCCCGTCACCCCAGGGTATGATCAATGAATAGGCATCACCGGTTGCCATCCCCTTATGTCTTTGGGATTTATTTACCTCCGTCAAGACATTGGTGGGGGTATAAATGTTTATGTAGTTGCTTGCAGAGGTATTATATCCGCTGACACTGGGATAAGCCGCCGTATCCGGTCCCGTATCGTAGTAGCAGGGGATGTTAAGTGCGTATTTACCCGTTACGAGATCATAGGTCTGGAGATGCCCCCAATCGCCTGCGCCCGATGTCGCCCAGGCAAGTGACGAGAAGACGTGGGAGATCGAACCAACCGTCGCATTTGTCGCGGAAACCGGCATCCCTCCGGTAACGGATACACATGACCATTGGGACTGGGTTATCTTCCCGGAGATGTAGCAGGTATACCAGCTATAGCCATCCGGCGAATAGTTCACCACGTCTCCCACTCCCATATTTGTCGCGGTCTGAGGAACTGAGAAGGTGGCCGTCTGGCCCGACACAGTTACTGTGGGAGATCCGGTCTTATGGTCATCCATATTCTGGCCAACTGAGTAGTACACCTGGATCGCCTTGGATTCATCGGCTCCGATATCCCAAGCATTTCCGCCGGGCCTGGTCTGACCATCGATGTCGGTTGCGAAGGCAAAGACTGAATCGGCCGAAAGGTCTGCCCCCTTGTCGATTGCGGCAGTATCGGTACCGGCGAGGTGGAAATCATTAGGCTCGTCGCCGAGGCGGGAAGTTGACGCATCGGCAAAAGCAACCGTTCTGTTCCAGAAACCCGTATTGGGAGAGGTCGCATCCTGGGATATGTTATTGGCCGAAGATGGATCGAAGGTCCCGGCGTAATTCGTCCCCGAATCCTGCACGATATTGTTTTTCAAGACGGCGCCGCGTGGAGTGAAAATACCGTAATCGCACTTGTCGACAGTGTTGTTGTACACAGCACCGGATGACATTACAACGACTATGCCGCGCCCTTCCGCCGATCCCTGGAAGTTGTACAGAATGTTATTATAGACCTGCGCCGCCGCACCAACTCCTGAGTCACTTAACACCATACCTTTTGCGCCAACCGGGTTAAATGAGGTGATGATATTATCGTGGATTTTGACGAGGCCCTGGCTCGATGTATAGCTATATATACCCTTGTTGAAAATTCCGGCGCCTGTGGTCATTATCTGCAAGCCGGCTATTTCGACATAATTCGTACCCATGACGGTCAAAACGTCGTTATTACCGTTTACCAGGGAGTAAGCGTTGTATGACCACTTTCCCTGATGCCTCTGACTTTGATTTACCTCGGTCGAGGTATCGGTCGGCGTGTATATCTTTATGAAATTATTCGGCCCTGTAGTCCAGTAGTCCAGATAGGGAGTACCGGCGGTGTCCGGCCCCGAATCATAGTAGCAGGGGAAATTGAGCTGGTAATTCCCCGCCACCAGGTCTTTGGTGTTCAGATGTGCACTGTCGCCTGCTCCGCCAACCGCCGCGGCCAATCCGCTGAATGCATGTCTTATCGTAGAGACCTGAGCACCGGTTGCTGGTTCCGGGGTCCCTCCGGTAGCAGATACGCATGACCAGACAGAAGGCGATATCTTCCCCGAGATGTAGCAGTCACGCCAGTACCAATCAGGTGTTATGTACGTTACCACATCTCCGACCCCCATATTGGTCGCGGTCTGGTCCTCCGTAAAGGTAGCGGTTGTGCCCGATATCGTTACGTATGGCGACCCGGTTTTGTGGTCGTTCATGTCCTGTCCGACCGAATAATAAATTGCCGGAGGAGAGTTCGAAACGGTACAGATTTCGCTCGGCCCGCTGTTCACCGCGATATTACCCACCGCGTCGCTCGCCGTGCCCCATCCAATGGATATGCCGATCGTTCCGTTCCCGGTTATTCCGGAAATGGTGACCGAACGGGTTGTGTTGTCTGACCCGCTGACCTCCAGGGAACCATCAGCTGTCCCGGTCTTGTTTAATGTTATGTCACCCGCCGCAAGCGTTACTGTCTCGGCTCCGGAGTAGGTAACCGTGTAGGTGACCGGTCCGTTAGCTGTGGAGGTCGGGGAAGGGCTGCCGATGGTTATGGCAGGGGCTGAAGTATCAACCTCGAAGGTTGTGCTTGGTCCTGCCCCTGTTGCGGTATTTCCTGCAATATCGCTCGCCGTGCCGGCTGCGATGGATATACCGAGTGTCCCGTCGCCGGTAAAGTTGGAGACCGTTACCGTCCGGGCAGTGTTGCCGCTGCCGCTGACCTCCACGGTACCAGCGTCAGCCGTCCCGGTCTTGTTTAGTGTTATGTCGCCCGCCGCAAGCGTTACCGCATCGGCTCCCGAGTAGGTCACAGTATAGGTGACGGGAGTTCCTCCGGTAAGGCTTGTCGAAGGAGCGCTTATGCTTGGCGTCGGACGGGAATTATCAACTGTGAAGGTAGTGCTGGGGCCGGCCGACGGGGCTGTGTTCCCCAGGCTGTCACTTGCGGTAGCCGCGACTATGGATATGCCAAGTGTCCCGGAACCGGTGATGTCTGAGAACGTGACCGTGCGGGAACTGTTTCCGCTGCCGCTCACTGCCACGGTTCCCATTGCCGTCCCGGTGCCATGGATCGTTATGTCTGCCGGCGCAAGGGTTACAGTCTCAGCCCCGACATAGCTGACAGTATAAGTGACAGGTCCGGTATTGGTCAGGCTCTTTGAAGGAGCGCCAATCCGAAGCAGCGGGGCCGTCCTTTGTACGGCGACAGTGTTGCCTGCTCCCGGTGTCTCGACATTGCCCACGTTATCGGTTGCACGGCTTCTGAGTGTGTAGAACCCGTCAACGGGCAGTGTCCAGCTGTATGTCCAGGTGACGCTCTTTCCGGGGCATCCCTGGCATGCGGCCTGGCTCCATGACGCGCCGCCATCGGTCGACACGAACATCTCGGATACAGATGCATTATCGGTAGCCGTACCGCTGATGGTGTAGGGGCTGGGTGCTGAGCTGCCAATAACAGCCCCGTCGAGCGGGGTGGTTATAGTAGATGCAGCAGCAGATGTATCGGGAGCCTCGAACGGTCCGATGTCCCAAGTGCCGCCGACAGGCCTTACCTGGCCGTTGATGTCAGTATTAAAAGCCAGGTTGGTGTCCGCTGAAAGATCCATTCCCGCATCTTTTGCGGCAGTGTCGCTGGGAGCCAGATGAAAGTTCAGGCCGGCTGCATCCACAAAGGATACCATTGTATTGGGCTTGGAATGAGAGCCTCCCGGTGTGTAGCTGTCCCCGCTGATGTTGTAGTCGGACCCGCTCGTTGCATTCATGGCATAGCAGCCATAGGAGCAGCTCTGGCCTATATTGTTTCTGAAGACAGCTTCAGTGCCGCCTATATGAGTAAAGGCATACTGACTGTTGTAGACGAGGTTATTGTAGACATAGGAAGGTACCCCGGAGTTATGGTCGATACAAACGCCATACTTGACATTGTAGACTATGTTGTTGAAAACCTTGAACCCGCCTGAACCCGTATTGGTAACTCCGATTGTCGTACCATAACTGAGAGGAGCAGGATCGTGGATCAGGTTGCCTTCGATGGTTACATATCTCACGTTGTTTGTCAGCTTGATAGCTGACCCGTAGCTGTTGTTTCCTCCGTAATTGGTAATATGCAGGCCAACGATCCTGACATAGGGTATACCTACTGCCAGGGCGTTATCGCCGAGTGTCCCCTGCAAGGTATATACGTCGGAGGCCTGCATCCCCTGATGTCTTTGCGAACGGTTCACTTCCGTTGAAGTGTTATTAGGAGCGTAGATTTTGATATAGTTACCGATTCCGGTGCTGTACCCCAGAACGTTCGCGGTTGTTGTATCGCGCCCGGTATCATAGTAGCAGGGAATATTCAGAATATAGCTGTTGGTGACAAGATCGGTCGTATTGAGATGGTTCGCATCGGATGCTCCGGTTAAAGCTGCACTGAGCGATGCGAATGCATGCGTGATTGAATCGACCGTTGCATCGGTTGCCGCAACCGGCGCATCTCCTGTAGCGGATACGCAGGTCCACACGCTCTGGGAAGTCTTGCCGGAGATGTAGCATTTATTGGTGCCGCCATAGGTCACCACATCTCCCACACCCATGTTGGTTGCAGTCTGATCAACGGAGAAGGTAGCGGTTTTACCGGAAATCGTAACCGTGGGATTCCCGGTCTTGTGGTCATTTGTGTTTTGGCCGGCTGAATAGTAGACCTGGCGCACATCGGCCGAAACAATAAATGTCCCGCTCGGTCCGGCCGCAGCAGCCGCATTTCCCGTAGTGTCGCTTGCCGTTCCGGCGGCAAGGGATATGCCGATAGTCCCGTGACCGGTAATATTCGTTATCGTCACAGTGCGGGTGGTATTACCCGTCCCGCTTACCTCAACAATACCGTTGGCATTGCCGGTTTTGTTGAGAGTTACATCTGCCGGAGCAAGGGTTATCGAATCAGCTCCGGCATAGGTCACCGTGTAGGAAACGGGAGCGCTGTCGGTAAACCCATTGGAAGGAGCGCTGATACTCAGAGTCGGCGCAACGCTATCCTGAATAAAGGTCGTACTCGGACCGGCTCCTGCCGCCGTGTTGCCTGCAAGGTCGCTCGCCGTGCCAGCGGCAATGGAGATGCCCACGGTGCCCTGGCCCGCCATGCCCGATATTGTAACCGTCCGCTCTGTATTGCCGCTGCCGGTCACCGCCACTGTGCCGTTCGAACTTCCTGTCTTGTTCAGTGTTATGTTTGCCGGCGCAAGGGTTATTGCGTCAGCCCCTAAATAGCTAACCGTATAGCTGACGGGGCCTGTCTTGGTTGAGCTTGCCGAAGGATCACCTATGCTAAGCGTTGGAGCTGTGCGATCAACATCAAATCTTGTGCTCGGCCCTGCCGCAAAGGCAGGCCTCCCCAGGCCGTCAACGGCCGTACCGGCGAGAATCGATATACCAAGAGTTCCTTCACCGGTTATGCCCGATATGGTTACCGTTCTGGTGCTGTTGCCGCTTCCGCTTACCGCCACCGTTCCGTCTGCTGTCCCGGTCTTATTGAGCGATACGTCACCGGACGCAAGAGTGATGGAAACGGCATCGAGATAGGTAAGGGTGTAGCTCACCGGACCTGTAGCGGTGGTGGTCTTCGACGGAGCGCCAATCCCTATTGTCGGCTGGCTGTTGGCGACGGTAAATGTCGCACTCGGCCCTGCCGAGACTGTAGGGTTGCCCAGAACGTCGGTTGCCGTTCCCGAGGCAATGGATATACCCAAAGTCCCGTTTCCAATGGTATTGGAGATCGTGACGGTTCGGGAGATGTTGTCGGTGCCGCTTACCGAGATCGTGCCGTTTGCCGTTCCGGTCTTGTTAAGCGTGATATTCGCCGGCACCAGAGTTATCGCATTGGCGCCGGAATAGGCCACCGTGTATGTGATGGGGCCGGAGCCGGTCGATGTCGCCGAAGGAGCGCCTATGCTCATGGCCGGAGGATTATTGTCAACGCTGAAGGTCGTGCTCGATCCGGCCAGTGCAAGATTTCCTATGGAGTTCCTGGCCGTACCCGCGGCAATCGTTATGCCGAGGGTGCCGTCACCGGTTATTCCTGAGACTGTCACTGTGCGTGTAAGGCCGCTTCCGCTTACGGAAACCGTCCCGTTTGCGGTCCCAGTCTTATTAAGAGTTATGTCTCCGGTGGCAAGGGTTACTGTTTCGGCTCCGCCGTAAGTAACCGTAAATGCTACCGGCGTGTTTCGGGTCGAACTCAGAGAGGGTGCCCCGATATTCATGACAGGATTTGTCTTGTCTATGGAAATTGTAGTTCCCGCTCCCGGCACTTCCACATTAGCCCAGCTATCGGTTGCACGGCTCTTGAGAGTGTAGTACCCGTTGTCGGGCAGAGCCCAACTGTAGTTCCAGGTAACGCTCGTCCCGGGACATCCCGTGCAAACGGCCGCATTCCAGGTGCTTCCGCCGTCGGTCGAAACCTCGATCCCGGTGACTCCAAGATCGTCATTTGCCGTACCCGCAATGGTGTACGGATTTTCCGGTCCCAGGATCATATCACTTAAAGGAGCGGTTATGACTGATACGGGAGGAGTTTCGACAAATTCATCCGCCCCGATATCCCAACCACTTCCAAATGGCCTTGTCTGCCCATCGGCATCGGTATTGAAAGGCTTGATTGGATCTGCCGACAGATCCGCTCCGGCATCCTTGGCAACTGTATCGTCTACCGACAGATGGAAATCACCAGCGGCGGCATTGAGGAAAGTAACCGTTTTGTTCCTCAATTCGGCATTGGGAGAGGATGCATCCTGGGATATGTTGTTGCTCGACGATGCATCGAACAATCTATAGTAACCATTCGTGCAATTTTGAACCAGATTGTTCTTGGCGACAGGATAGGAGTAGGTATAGATACCATAATCGCTGTTTAAAACTGTATTATTGTACAGTGTCCCGTGCAGGTAGAGCATTATGCCATATCCTTCTCCGCCTACGCCTTGGCCGGCTCGAAGGAAACCGTAGACTATATTGTTATAGATGTGGGCCGTTCCACCTGTCCCGGTGTTATTGTCGCTTACGTATATTCCGGCAGAACCAGTGCCGGGGCCCACGATAATGTTGTCATGAATTTTGATCACGCTTGAATTCACCGTGGAGGAAATACCTATCGCTGTTCCGGTCGTTTGTATTTGCAGACCGTCAATTTCGATAAAACTGGTATCGGTGGCATTTATTACGGCGGTGTAGCCCAATTCCATCCTGTAGGCCGTGCTAGTCCATTTACCCTTATGTCTCTGGCTCTTGTTGACTTCGGTCAGGGTATTTGTCGGTGTATAGATCCTGATGTAGTTATCCGGGATGGTATTAAAGGTAATGCGCGGAGTACTCCCGTCAGGACCTGAATCGTAATAGCACGGAATGTTGAGGATATAATTTCCCGCAACAAGATCGGTGGTATTTAGATGGTTCACATCGGCGGCTCCGGTAATTGCTGAAGCCAGCGAGGAGAATGCATGGGTGATCGAGTTTACCGGTGCATCGGTTGCCGCAACAGGGGTCCCGCCGGTAGCGGATACGCATGACCACTGGGTCTGGGATATCTTGCCGGAGATGTAGCACTTGTTTGTGCCGCCGTATGTCACGACATCGCCAACACCCATGTTGGTGGCCGTCTGTGCGACCGAGAATGTGGCGGTCTTACCCGAAACTGTTACCGTGGGAGATCCGGTCCGGTGATCGTTCAGGTTTTGGCCGACTGAATAGTAGATCGGTTTGGGAGGCTGCGAAACGATGAATGTCCCACTCGGCCCGGCCGAGGGAGTCGGGTGACCCAGAAAGTCGCTTGCCGATCCCGCGGCAATGGATATGCCCAGAGTTCCGTCACCGGTCGTGTCGGAGATCGCCACGATGCGGGTTGTATTATCGCTGCCGCTTACCGAGACGACGCCGTTCGCCGTACCGGTTTTGTTAAGCGTTATATGCTCCGGAGCAAGCGTTACAGTGTCGGCGCCCGAGTAGGTCACCGTATAGGTAACAGGCCCGCTTGTAGTCCTGAACAGCGAAGCACTGCCGATGCTGAGCGTCGGGGCAGTATTGTCGACTGTAAAGGTTGCGCTCGGCCCAGTCGTTGGAACCGTGTTTCCCGAAATGTCGACAGCGGTTCCGGAAGCTATCGATATTCCGAGAGTACCATCACCGGCTATTTCGCTTATAGTGACGGTTCTTGTGTTGCCCGCCCCGGTGACTGAGACCGTGCCGCTTGCCGTTCCGGTTCTGTTTAAAATTACCTTCTCAGCCGTAAGGTTTATGCTGCTCGCATCGGTGTAAGTCAGGGCGTAGGTCACCGGCCCGTGCGTCGTCGCTGTGACCGAGGGCTGCCCGATGGTAAGGAGTGGAGGAGTCTTGTCCACTGTGACCGTCACCCCAGTTCCGGGTATCTCCACGTTATTGGCCGAGTCGGTCGCACGGCTCCTGATAGTGTGGCTCCCATCGGCAGGCAGAGGCCAACTGTAGGTCCAGGCTACATTTGCCCCCGGGCATCCTGCGCATGTGGCAGCAAACCAGTTGCCGCCGTCAATCGATACCTCGATGCCGGCAACCGCCGAATTATCTGTCGCGGTTCCTGATATCGTATAAGGGTTGACCGGTCCCAGCAGGTCATCATTTTCCGGAGCGCTGATGGTTGAAGATGGGGCAATCGACTCGATAAACTCATCCGCTCCGATGTCCCAGCCGCTTCCATGAGGCCTCGCCTGACCATCGATATCACTGTTAAAGGAAATGTTTGCATCCGCGGAGAGGTTCGCTCCCGCATCAATTGCCGCTGTCTCGGAATCGGATAGATGGAAATCCCCATTTTCGGCATCGGCAAACGAAACCGTCGTTGCCTGGTTGGTTCTGTAGGAAGGGGAAGGAGCATCATTGGCCTGGTCGGAGAGATTATAATCCGAGCCCGCTGCAAAGGTTCCGGAATACCCGGTACTGCTCCCCTGAACGATGTTGTTCTTCGCAAGAATGATCGATGGAACGGCAGTGCCTATGCCGTAAACCTTGCAATTCACTACTGTGTTGTTATAGGCAAAGACAGTACCTGCGTTCCCGCTTTCCACATAAATACCCGAGTAGCCGAAATCACTGATAATGTTGTTGTATATTTTATTCTGACCGTTTGCGAGCAAGAGGTATATGCCCCTGTTGGATACGCCCGCGGTATTGCTCGACCTTAACATGTTATTGGCGATTGTAAGGCTCGTAGCGGTCCACGGCGAGTCATTGGTAATCAGCCAGTCATTATCCTGATTGCCGATGGATTCCACCTGCAATCCAATTACCTGTGTATAGCCTGCATTGAGATGGAGCATACCGGCACCCGACAAGGTGTACTTCTGCGCATCCCACTTTCCCTTATGTCTCTGTGAAGCATTCACCTCGGTCGCGGTATTCGTCGGCGTATAGATCCTGATGTAGTGTGTCCAATCGGTGGCGTATGCGGTAACGAAAACCGGTGTGGTGTCGGCTCCCGTATCATAGTAGCAAGGGAGATTCAGGATATAATTTCCGGTCATGAGGTTGGACGTATTTAGATGGTTCGCATCGGATGCGCCGTTTACCGCTGCGCTCAGAGATGCATAGGCATGAGTAATCGAGTTTACGGTCGCCTCCGTGGCCGGTGCAGGAATCCCTCCGGTGGCCGATACGCAACTCCATTCGCTCTGAGAGGTCTTGCCGGAGATGTAGCACTTGTAAGAGCCTCCATAAGTCACCACGTCGCCGACGCCCATATTGGAAGCCGTCTGGGGAACTGAGAAGATGGCGGTGTTGCCCCAAACCGTTACGGTAGGTGTTCCGGTCTTGTGGTCGCTGGTGTTCTGGCCTACCGAGTAGAATACACTTTTCACCGCGTACTCATCCGCCCCGATATCCCATGCGCTTCCGTAGGGCCTGAATCGGCCATTAATGTCGGTGTTCAATGGGAGAGCAACATCGGCCGACAAATTCACTCCCGCATCCCTGGCAACGGTATCGCCTGCCGAGAGGTGAAAATCCTTACCCACTGCATTGACAAATGTGACCGTCTTGTTTCTGAAAGCTGAATTTGGGGAGGTCGCATCACTCGATATGTTGTTGGCCGAAGATGCAGCATATGTTCCCGTATAACCGGCCAATACCGAACCCTGGACGATGTTGTTCTTGGCTGCGGGAGCCGGTGATCCCCAGAGCGAGGTACCGTAAATCCCATAGTAGCAATTATAGACGGTGTTATTGTAAAGAACTCCGTCCATGTAGCTCCTGATCCCGTAACCCTCCCATCCGGTATCCGGAAAACCGAAATCGTAGATTATATTATTGTAAATATAGGCCTTGCCTCCGACACCTATTCCGCCCGCATCGTCAAGTATCAGGATGCCGGTGCCGCCTCTGATGTTCCGGTGGCTGATGATGTTGTCATGGATCCTGATGACACTTGCGTTGTGTTGAGTTTGGTTCGATATGCCATGGGCGGCACCTCCACGGGTGGATGCTATCTGGAGTCCCTCAAATTCAATGTGATTGAGATTACTATAGATTACCGCCGTGTCGGCATTCTCTATTCTAAACGCGTCGGTTTTCCACTTCCCGTCGTGCCTTTGGCTCCGGTTGCATTCACTTGCGGTGTTTACCGGTGTGTATATCTTGATGTGGTTCCCCGGCCCGGTGACAATTCCGGTTAGATACAAGGACGAGGCGGTATCGGAAGGCCCGCTGTCGTAATAGCATGGGATATTTAGCTGATAATTTCCGATGACAAGATCACTGGTGCCCAGGTAGCTCGGGGTAGTAGCCCCGTACACTGCATTACTTACAGAGCCGAAAGCATGTGTGATCGAGTTTACCGTTGCATTTGTTGCCTGGACGGGCGTGTCGGCTTTGGCCGAGGTGCATGTCCACACGGTTCCCGAGATCTTACCCGAAATGTAGCACTTATTTGACCCTCCATATGTAATCACGTCTCCCACACCCATATTGGTCGCAGTCTGGGCGACCGAGAAGGTTGCGGTCTTACCCGAAACGGTTACGGTAGGAGTGCCGGTCTTGTGATCGCTGGTATTCTGGCCGACCGAGTAATAGACAGCGTTCGGAGTGTAATAAAATGGTCCAAGGTCCAGGGTGCCGCTTGGGACATCGGAGCAGTTATAGCTTTTTAAATGCAGGTACATGCCGGCATTCGGAATTGCAGCGAGGCTCAGAGTCCCGCTGCTCCATTGCAGAGGTTCGGTATCGGTGAACGTGTGCGTTGGATTCTGGTCCCAGACATACCGGTAGTACTGGAGTCCTCCGGACCCGAAGCCCGTTACGTTCGTAAAGACAACGCTCTGTGTAGTGAACGAGGTCCCCGCGATCCTGTCCGAGGTCACTTCCGGCGGCAGCGCCAGTGTGCATATTGTCTTGTAGTTGCTCGATGTTGACCAGTCATCGGAAGAATAAGCATGCAGGTGAGCCGAATACTGGGTATTTGGAGTTAGCCCATCGTCTTCTATGAAAGAGATGTTCGGGGTATTAACAGATATCCAGCGCACAGGTGGAGCATGGTAATCCAGATCGAATCCATTCTCATTCCATGAATTGTCCTTGAGGTTCCACCGAATTTTCGTAGTCGACAAGGCCTCCGGTTCCAGCATGGTCGGGGCAGCCGGTTCACGCGCACCCCATTGCGCGGGGTAGTGACAGAAAGTGCCTGAACAGGTTCCCCCCCCGTTGGGATTAGGAGTAAAGGTAAAGTAGTGACCGTTTGTTCCACTCCCGTGGACATCTATTACGCCGTTTGCATGGTTCCACGGCGATGAAATCCTCTCACCGTGCGGAGTTGTCCATGCATGACACATCCCGCAATCCCAGTTGTGGTGAAGATGGCTGTTAGCCTTTGGGCTGCCGGAAGGATAGGATGGCGGATAGCCGTGGCAACTGTTGCATGCCTGGGATCCTGTTGCCCCCCAGGCAGGTGATGTATTGGCTCGGATGACGCCGGTAGATGCTGCGGTTCCGTCACTGTGGCAGTATGTATTCGAGCAAACCCCGTTCGAGTACGCCCCGGCTTGCCCTGAATCGAACTGCACGTCTTTTTCGCCGTTGACATGCAGTGTTCTCGTCTTCAGCGTAGGCTGGGTAGATGAGTTGGTTGTCGAGTTCGCAACCGAGTTGTGGCACTTAGAGCAGCTATACCTATATGCAGCAGCATCACCCGTGTGCTTCGCATGTGCACCTGACGCGGGAGGAGATCCGGCGGTAACGCCGTGGCAACTGCCGCAAAGCCCGCTCGCCGCATTTCCCCATTCAGGGGTCGCATAAGTGGGAGAGGATGTCCCGGTGCTGTGGCAGTAAAGAGTGCTGCATGTACCGTAAGTTGCGCTGGGAGCGGGCGCACCTGTGGATCCGACCGGCAGGCCTTTGTATTTCCCGCCATTGGTAGTGGTATTGGTTGTATTGAAAGACCAGCTGACCTTACCATCGACATGGCTGCCGCCTGTTACGGCGGGATGGCACAGATTACATCCAAAGCCATACCCCAGGGCCGCGCTCACATGCTTTCCGTGGCTGCCCTTCTGAGGTGGGTTGGCTGAGGATGCCCCGTGACATGAGCCATTTGGGCTGCTCGAACAACTGTAAGCGCTTGCTCCGGCATCCCACACCGCGTTTGTAGATGTCCCTCCGTTAGGGATCATGGTGCTGCCGTGGCAATAGAGCGCACAAGTCTTCGACCCGGTTTTGGCAATAGATGTTCCCGGATCGGTTGATTCATAATTAACCGATGCCTGCCCGTTATAGCTGCCGCCGGTTTTCGACCCAAACAGGTTCACAAACCCCAGGCTTACCTTGGAATCCTTATGCAGGGGCCCGCTTCCCGATGCGTTGTAATGGCACCAGCCGCAGGGGTAGGCGACCGTTTTTGCGTGATAGTAATGCGCTCCTGCGGTTCCCGATCCGGAAGACGGCGTTGCAAGCCCGTTGGGCCCTCCAATGGTATTGAGACTTGGAGGAGTGCCGTGACAGCCGTCGCAAAGCGGCCTGAATCCGTTTTTATGGGAATGGCAACTCCGGCAGTCATTTGCGTTGTAGTGATCGTTTCCGCCGGTGTTATTTGCGGTATCAAAGTTATGGTATTTGTTCCTGGAATGGCAAAGTTCGCACGCCCTGGTCGAAGTGGAGTGCCCTCCGGTATCGTCTGCAAGGAGACCTGGAGTCGAACCTGCTGTCCCTGAAAAGACTCTCAGATCGGCGGCGGCGCCCGGCAGGGCATCCGTCGGGGAATTGGGCGCAACTATATTCTCTTTAATGAGAAAAATGTTTTTGGTGGAGTGGGCAGTATGGCAGGTGGTGCATCCAAATTTTCCGTATTTCCCGCCTGTTATTCCCCAGCCGTCCCCTCCCCACTTGGTGGAACCCGCATTTGTACTGTTGTGGGTCTTTATGGCGTTTGCATCGTTTGGTGTGTTCACGTCGGTTTTGTGGCATGCATGACAGGTCTCTTCGAGGGATCGCTTTAGCAAATAGCCATCCGACGAGCCCGTATAATGCATATCATGGCACGAAAGGCACAGGATCCCGAGGTCCGATGCCAGCACAATATTATTCTTGAGATTTGTGTCAGTCCCGCCGTTGAGTTCTCCTCTTGTACCCGCCTGGGGGACAAAACCCGCGGACTGCGGTTCGCGGGGGATATTGAAAAACTGGGTTGGATCTTTTGCGGCGGTAAGCGCTTTCCTTATGGGATGGCTTAGCGGTGTACCTGTATAGGTCGTAACATCACTCTGGTTCCTGTAGTAATGGCAGTCGAGGCATAGCTGATCCGCTGTATTGGTAACTCTCATGAAATGACGATTGCTATTCAGGTAGTACGAGGTGTTTGCGCCGATCGAATTGGGAAACGATGTTTGGAATGTCAACTGGTTTGCGGTATTGCTTAGAACTCTTTTTACCAGACCGCTGTTAAGCCCGCTCATAATCTTGACGGTAGCATTCGCCCACTGGTTTTCCGTCCAGGCTTTGGAAGTATCAACCAGGGTGCTTGCCGTCCCGCCCGTTGCCGTTCCGGTTTGCCCCCTTGATGTGGAAACAGCCATGGGGTCCCATGGAAGATTCAACTGGCTGTGTTCATCATGGCAGGCCGAACATATAACGGCATTGCCCGCTTCGCTCACCCGCCTCTTGACTCCCAAATTGGTCAAATCGGCGGTCGCTCTCAGGCCGTATGCATTCGAGGGGTTCGATATGGCCGGCATCAAACCGCTCCAGCTATGGGAGGTGCCCGATACGCCGGGTTTTGCCTGATCGAAACTGGCAAACGGCAGCGCGGAGGCCGTTCCGGTTAGCGTGTGGCAGCTTTTGCACAAGGCCGCATTGGTGGGTTGATTTGTAAGGTTTGACCCAAGATAGTTGTGCAAAGTATGACAACTGGAGCATTTGACACTCTCGGGTGCCGCATGGGGTACATCCAGCGCTAAGGCCGCTCCGCAATGAATTAGCGAGATAAGGCCGACCAGTCCAACTATCTTTAAAAATCTAGACATAACTCTTCCTATCCTCCTGATGCAGCACCGGGATTGCTTCACATATCCCGCCGTATGGGCTTGCGCTTGAGAGAAGTGATTTTTCAGATTTGAAGCCTGATGGTACGTGAAATCTTGCTGGGAAAATCCTAAAGCATTCTGCATTTAGGTGCTCTTAAGTTTGAGGCAGAGCAATTTTGATCGGCTACTGATCTTTGGGATAGGAGCTATAGCTAAACACTCCCTGAATGACAAAAATGGCAAAAAGGGGAGTGGCGCTGACGAGCGCGGATTCCTCACCTTTGCCGCTTTCAATCCTTTGAACTCTCAAGCAAGACGATCCGCATGAGAGTATTAGATGAGCTACGATAGTGCGAGGGGATTCAATCCGGAGATCCCCCTGGTTCGAAGCATAAAAATCCACACCGGCTGCGATAGCGGATACACAGCCGGGAATTCAACTTTTCGAAATTTTTCGAAAGGGAATCTGTTTAATCTATCGGACTTCTAGCTGAAAATCATTAGGAAAAAATGAAGGAGTGCTGTTAATAGCTATATATATGTAGAGATTCGGTTAGTTGACAGGAATAAAATAATAATTGTCCTAGAACAGCCATGCTGCTGTAATCACATCCTTAAATAGAATATTTACGTTAAAACCCTTTATAGAAAAACTTTAAAGGAATTCACTTTGAGTGACGTCACTGCGGGTTCATCAAATCGGATTTGTGCTTTGATCCAGGATACCAGGGTTCGCAAACAATATGGTCAGTCAGGCAATTCCCGATTCAATACAAATTGGAGTACATTTTGGGGCAGTACGGGTCTTCTGGAAAGAATCGCTGTTGTAGTACCCGGACCATCTTTGCTCTGCTCACCGTGTTTCTCGACTGGACAAAGTTTACCGGTCACGACGCCGAACTGCTTGCATTTTTTGACGGTGGGCAGCAGAAAGTCGATAGCCTTTTTGTGCCGGTCTGGCATCTTGTCGCGGTAACTAACGAGGTAGCTCTTGCCGCCGACCTCCAGGCGAAACAGGTCTCCGAATTTGAAGTTCCTGGCCAAATCGGGTGAAAGAGCGATCAAGCGGTAGTGATCGCGGCTCTTAATCTTGTACCCGGAAGCAGTAATGTGGGGATTTTTCCTCTTGGTGCATTTCGGGACAGCCGCATAGGCTGAGACCCGGACCCTTAGATCCGAATTATTTTTTTGGATTGCCGGGGAAGGTGTCGCGGCCCCGCTGGCCGCCTCCACCATTGCTTTCACGGCAGGCATGGGGACAAATGTATGGGCTGTAACCTTTACCGAATGAACTGGAAGGGCGGCAATCACCCAGATGGCAAAGGTCGCCAGCCTTTTCTGAGACTCTCTCATAGGGCAGGCACCTTTTCTGGTATTGTCAGCCATCCAATTCTCCAGACGGCTCGATGCAATTTAAGGCCGGAGAGTGGCAATTAAATGGGGGGAATTATCCATTTCACATGCCCAAAGACAGTAGGCGGGGGATTTAAGCGCCGGATTTTCCGGTTACTATAAACATCTGTCAAAAGACTTCTCCGCGCGCCGGCCGGCAGGCACCGGGGAAATCCCGGCGGGTTTTCCTCCTTGACTCTCCTCTCGGCCCTTTGTTAATTTCCCTCGACTCCGTGTTATTCCTGCAAAAATTCAGCGCCCGGAAATGCAGCTCCTCCATGCAGCGGGGCATTAAATTCTCGATGGGGCGATCCGCCCTGGATGGCGGGATTCTCTGAGCGGGGGCTGGCAGTGGTCATCCGTGATCTTTCTATTTCGGCCAACAATTGTTCCAAGGAGATCGTTTTGAGTGAGCAAAAAATCCTGCTGGGAAATGAAGCTATTGCCTTGGGTTTGATGGAATCGGGGTGCGCCGTTGTAGCTTCCTACCCCGGCACACCGGCGTCGGAAATTTTAGGTGCAGTGGATCGGTTGAGGTCTCAAAGCGGCCTGGAAAATATCCACCTTGAATGGTCAATAAATGAGAAGGTAGCCTTCGAGGTGGCTCTTGCAAACAGCTATACCGGAAGGCGTTCGGCGGCGATTATGAAACAGGTGGGGCTGAATGTTGCGGCCGACCCGCTGATGAGTTCGGCCTATCTGGGCGTCAAGGGCGGGTTTATTGTGATCTCGGCAGACGATCCCGGACCGCACAGTTCGCAAACCGAGCAGGACAGTCGTATTTTTGCAATGGCGGCAAAGATCCCGGTACTGGACCCTGTCTTACCCTCGGATGCCCGCGAAATCACAGCCGCTGCATACGAACTTTCCGAGCGCTACGAGATTCCCGTGATGCTCCGCCCGACAACCCGCGTGTGCCATGCAAGGCAGGATATCGAATTCGGCCAGATCTCACGGGAATCCACTTTCCCGATTTTCGAGAAGAATCCACCCAGATGGGCGGCAACTCCAAAATTCAGGCTTCTCCTGCATCGGGAGTTGAACGAGAAAATAGGCAAAATCTCCGAGGATAAGGAATTCCTGCCACGGCTTTTGAATCCGGGCAGTCTTTCATCCCCGGATGCGTCCGGTCCGGCATGTATCGTTGGTTCAGGGGCCGTAATCGGATATCTGCAGGAGGTTCTGGCCGAGCTTGGACTCTGGAATACCGTTCCGGTTTACCGCGTCCTCATGCCTTACCCGCTCTCCACCCGATTTACGGAAGATCTTCTGACGCGCTTCGAGCGCATACTGATCGTCGAAGAAACCGCTCCCGTAATTGAGCTCCAATTCCGGGACCGGGCCAGGGTTTTTGGGCGTCTGTCGGAGACCGTCCAATCAGCCGGAGAACTTCTGCCGGAGGTAGTAGAGGGGATAGTCAGAAATTTTCTGAATCTGCCTCGGGCGGTACAGATCGCTGCACCCTCGTCTCCCGGAAGGCGTCCCACGCTTTGTGCCGGATGTCCTCACCGGGCAGCTTTTTTCGCAATCAAGAAAGTTTTCCCCAAGGGCATCTATCCGGGAGATATCGGCTGCTATTCACTTGGCCTCAATCTCGGGGCCGTTGACACCATTCTTTGCATGGGAGCCTCGATCAGCCAGGCAGCAGGTTTCTATCACTCCTTCAGTTCGACCCGAGACAATTATCCGCCAATTTGCGCAACCATCGGCGACTCGACTTTTTTCCATTCAGGAATTCCCGCGCTTATCAATGCTGTCGTGCAGGGTGCCCGGTTCGTTCTCGCGATTCTCGACAATCACACCACCGCAATGACCGGCCATCAGCCAACCCCCGCACTCGGGAAAAACCTCGACGGCCGCACAGTTCCAAGCATCTCAATTGCGGAGATCGTCCGGGCCTGCGGAATAAAATTCGTGGAAGAAGCCGACCCTTATGATTTCCAAACATTCTCTGGGCATCTGCGCTCAGCCGGAGAACACGCCCGTGCCGAAAACGGCGGCATAGCCGTGGTGATCTCCAGGCATCCCTGTTTAATGGACCACACCCATAGCGCTACCAGCCCGCGCACATCGGTGCGAGTCAATGAGAAATGCAAGGGCTGCGGGTTTTGCCTGAAACAGTTCGAATGCCCGGCAATCCGCTCCGGTGGTGAAAAGCAGCCGGTCTTGATAGACGAGTCAGCCTGCGCGGGCTGCGGAGTATGCGTATCGGTTTGTCCTAATGGAGCCCTTGAAACTGCCTAAAAAATAGCCTTTGTCGTTCTGTTTTTCTTTCAGCACGAAGGACCTTTCGAAGGTTTAAGGGCGTGAATGCGCTGTGTTAGCAAACGGCTGGATTTATCCTGCTCACCACTTGAATAGACCTATACGGGACATTGCGCCAGATCATGCAGGCGGTCGGCAAAAGACTCGATCAGTTCCCGATGCGCCAGCCTCGATAGCCACCGCTCCGGGATTTGCTCCTCGCCGTGGAACGCACCTGCTATCTGCCCGAAAACTGCGCCGGTCGTGTCGCTATCGTCTCCCAGGTTCACGGCCGCAAGACATCCATCCTCAAAAGAATCTGAATGATAGAAGGCCCAGAGGGCAGCCTCCAAAGAGTCCACAACGTATGCAGTCCCCCTGATTTGAGGAGGATTTCGTTTCTTGAAGGAACCGCAGGCAACCTCATCTATTTCGGGCGCCAGGGGGTGCTCGTCCCAATATTTTGGTACGGGTGAAAATCGCGCCCGCAGCAGATCTTCTTTGCCGATTCCGCTCAGAGCCCCTACTATAAGTGCCCCCATGTACCGGCACGCATCGATTGCCGCGGTTGCGCCGTGGGTCGTGCGGGAGGACTCCCCAGACATCTCTATGGCCTTTCCAGAATTTGCGGCGAAGAAGAGCGGCACCGGCGCAAGGCGCATGATGCTGCCATTTCCGGCGGAAGTGGCGTGAATAGGTCCCGAGAATGGATCCCCTGATTTTTCGAACGCGAGAAGAGATCCCCGGGTGGTCCTACCAATGCCGAAGCAGCGGCCGGTTGAGCTGAGGTGCCCTTCCCGAAACCAGCGAAGATAGCGTTTCATCTGGTCCGCCGGATCGAAGCCTTTTAGTTCGATCAGGCTCTCCGCGAGGCAGAGCGCCATGCTGGTGTCGTCTGTCCACTCACCCGGTCTCAAGCAACCGCCGCTCATGTCGGATACCGGTTCAAATGATCCACGAGGCCGGGATTCGACCGGAGCCCCCAAAGCATCTCCGCAGGCAAGCCCCAGCAGCGAGCCTCTGTATCTCTCTTTTTGATCCACGGCACGAGTCCCCTATGATTTATTTAATCTATTACAAATTTTGGTCCGGTGACAAACAAAAGCCGGCGACAAAACCGCCGGCTCTCGGAAATACCTGGTGGAACCGAATCAACTAAGATCCATCCATAAACGAAGTGTACCCGTATTACATCGGTCCATTCCCCATCCTGTCCCAGATGCCCATCATTCCGATATCTTCATGCTCCAGGATGTGGCAGTGAAACATAGTCATCCCGTCAAAGTCCTTGATCGGCACCAGGAGCTTTGCGGAACCCATTTTAGGGATCAGAACGGTATCCTTCAACGCGGGCATGGAGGCATAAGGCGGATAGGATGAATCCGCGCCGGTTACGGACAGCACCTGTACGTGGTCCACGTGCTGGTGGAAAGGATGGTCCATACCGCTGTTGTTGGTTACCGTCCAGACCTCGTAGGAGGGGTCCATGTCCGTTCCCACCCTGGAGTGGATTGTGTAGGCCTCATCCATGCTCTGAAACGAAATTCCGTTGATGTAGCCCTGCCCCATGCCCATGCTCAGGGCCATTGTATACTGAGGGTACATACTTGTATCAATGTTAAGCCTTACGGCATTGGGATTGATTGAAGCCGGTATGCTGCCGGCGGAGGAACTGCCCGCGACCCGCATTGTCATCAGCGTAAACTGGGGCGAAGTCATCATGCCCATCCTCGAATAAGGCAGGGAAAGAAACTTGTAGTCCGCCTTTGTTGAGTTTGCCTTTACAAGGATGTCAACCCGTTCGCCGGGTGACAGAAGGATCTGCGAACGCGCATAGGGTTTGTCCAGCAGATTGCCGTCGGTCCCGATCAGGTACATCGTATGATTTGCAAGGCTGAGTTTGTACCATTTGGCGCTGCTGGCGTTTAATATGCGCCACCTTTGCACCTGCCCCGGCTTTATCTGCAGCACGGGGTTCACCTGCCCGTTGACCATTACGATATTGCCTTCCAGACCGTGCATGTATGCCATCATCGAATCATGGGGCGCCGGATCCGCCCCCGACAGAGCGATATCTTTCAGCACCATCACGTGTGATTCAATGTTTTTTAAAACAGGGAGTTCATCTTCGATCAACAAAACCCCTGCCAATCCGGCCCAGTACTGCTCGGCCACGACACCGTGCAGGTGAGGGTGATAAAAATGAAACCCGCTGGCCTCCTCCTTCGATGTATCGTACTGGTGAACGACCGTTCCGCCTGGCGGCAGACTATACATTACAAAATCGGCATAAACCGGCGGGTTGGTGGTGATGGCCTTTGGCGAAACATGAAGTCCGTGGGCGTGCAGGTTCGTGTATCCCCGCTGATGCCCCAGAAAGTTGTATTCCGAAGTTAACGAGGCAGGCAGGCCGTTGGTGAAATTGACCCGAAGGATATCTCCCTTTTTAACAGTGATTGTCTGGCCGGGATAGTAGCCGTTGTAGGTAAGCAGATTAGCCAACGTGCCGTTTACATAGATTTGGGATTGCATCGCTTTCAAATTGCAAGTGGCTACGCGCGGTGTTGTATTGCTCCAGGTCAGGGGCATTTGCGGAGGATCACGAAAGTCCAATCCCGGAGGCGGGTTGACAATGCCGCCGCTGCCTCCCCCTCCCCCGCAGCCACAGCCGCCTCCGCCTCCACCCATTCCGAGGGCATAAGGATGATTCAGGGCAATCATTCCGCCCGCCAATCCCATTGACGCGATCTTTAAAAATCTCCGGCGATTCAATTCTTGCTGTGTCATTGATTATTCCTCCTGAGAGAAGCAATGTACGATGAGAACCTCTCGCGCTCAAAACCGGCTGCATTGAATTCCAACTGAAGCTAGGGGAGTGCACGCAGGATCCCCGTCACTCCCCATCTCCTATTTTCCCACTCGATCTTTTCCGTTCGAGAGCAAACTACTGCGGGCTGGCCCAGTAGTGTTTGAATGCACTCGCCGTGGGCCGTGTAAGATGGCACACCGTGCATTTTTTGAGCGACCCGGCGTGTCCCTGCAGGGCATAAAATTTTAATGAATCGGCCGTCTGGCGGCTCGGAGTAATTGCATGGGGACTGTCATGGCAACCGGCGCAATAGACGCCTCCATGGCCCCGCGAATTGCGGTACAAGGGTTGATCCATTGCGTACCCATTGCCGTGGCAGCTCGTGTTATCGCACCTGGGCAATGTCACCCAGGGATTCCGGACAGGAGAGGCCACATCCGCCATATTCCCGTGGCATGTTGTGCAGTTTAAGGAAAAACTCTGCGACATGGTGTCCCGCAGGCATCTTGTCTTTGTGCCGGGATGGCAGTTGTAGCACCCGGCTGTCGTGTCGGGCATAATGTCCATCACCAGGTCTTCATTGTGGTGGTTGTGCATCGCAAACGACAGGCTCGATATTCCAGCCACTCCCGGAGCGCCCAGGGCATTCGAAGAGTGGCACGAAGCGCACAGTACGGGGCGGCTGTTCATAAGAGGGGTTGGGTACTTGCCGCTGTTCAGATAATCGTGAAGGGCGAGGATGTTTGTCTCGACTTGGCCGGTGGGGTTGATGGGGTAGCGCGTCGTGGCGTCGGCCGTATCGGCATGGCACGTAATGCAGCTAAGCTCCGAGGAGACGGGGGCGACCGAGAGTGTCTGGGCCAGAATCTTTTTGGTGGTCGCATCCCGGACCGTGATCTCCGCCAACTGGAACGGATTGGGGTTCGAAAGCTTTTTGTCCCAATCGTAATATTCAGTGAGCGGAATGCCCACAGCTTCGAAATGGTCGCCCAAAACCGGGTCCTGGACCACGTCCATTACGCCGCTCAGGCCTTTACCCGCCAAACCTGTATTGGGCGGCAGCGGTGCGGCCAGGTTGAAAAGCTGCTGTGCATAGCTCCAGAAATCTGTCTTGCCAACCGAGTAGGTGTTGCCCGGAAATCGATATTGTATGGTGATCCCGGTCGTAACGAACTGGGGAGGGTCCCCGACCTTGATGACCTGCGCCCAAAGAACATTATAGGGCGGCAGCACTCCGATGTCCCGGAAACTGGGATTATAGCAATGCATACCCAGGTTGTTCCACGCCAGAATGACGTACCTGCCGGTGCAAGCATACGTTTGAGGTGCTGAGAATGCGATCAGGACAAGACTTATGGAAACAGTTATCCAACCGAGTTTTTTAGACCTTTTCAACATGTTCATTTTCTCTCCTCCTGGCGGGTGGCGAAAGTCTACTCTCCAAATCTGTCGAGTTTTTCTGACCGGAGAGCCTGGTCACGATAGAGTTTCAGCCGCGGCGGGATAGGGGATCGGCCGCTTGGGCGCAGAGTATTCTGATGCTGATATATAAGTATTTCATGCTAATCCGATATAAGCACTAGACTGTATTTTTTGGCGCTCCAAACGGTATTTGACTAACAAATGGATGCGACAATTAGCCGATCAAAAATACAGCTTAAATTTAAGGGGAATCTATTACCTGATAACGGCTGCGCTTAACATCTGCGGGATAGCTTTCTGACCGGTGAGGCGGATGAATCATAATTTATTATCCGCAAAAGCATATACTCGACTATTTTGGTATGGATTCTCTTACAAATTCTCCTCTCAATCTGGAAATCCCCTGTTCGGCTAAAGACTTTACCCAAATGTTAAAGACAGATTATCATTGCGACAATTCTCCCATTTGTCGAATCCACTGAATTATCGCTCCGGGTGCGTCCCGGGGCGATTTACAGTACTGGAACCAGTGCCAAATTCGAGCCGCCGCGTATAGCTCCTTGAGCCCTCAATCCTTCAAGTCCTGCCTTCAAGTTGCCTAAACGATATTGGAGCTTAGCATTATTAAAAAGAGGTCTAGCCCGAGGTTTTTCAAACGAACGCCGGATCGGAGCCATTGGATGCCGGCGCAAAAATATTTCAGGAGGTTAAATACGCAATGGAAACAAAAGACATTCTCAGGGATTACGTCGGCGATATGGTGGCAGTGCAAAACCACTGCCTTGAATCGATAAAGCGTCAAATAGTCGATGATAAGTTCAAGCGTTTCCCGGAAGCACACGATGTGCTTGCAAAAGTTGAGAACATTCTGAACGCGCAACAGCTTACGCTGGATCGCTGCCTCGATGCACTCGACGGCGGGGTCGGAGCTGCAATCAAGAAGGCTGCGTCGACCGCCGCGGGGGCTATTTCAGGACTTTACGGAAAGCTGCGGCCTGAAGATCCCGTCTCGAGAAGCCTGCGGGACGATTATGTCGCGCTCAATTTGCTTGCAGTAAGCTATACCATGCTTCACACGACTGCCCTTGCGCTGAACAATGCTCCAGTAGCCGACATGGCCATCAAGCACCTGAACCAGATAACGCCGTTCATAGTCGAGCTGAATAGGATCATTCCCTTAGTGGTTGCAACGGAACTCTCCGATGAAAACAAAATAATCGACCCCAGTATTTGGAAAAAGGCCCAGGAAAACTCGCAGAAAGCCTGGAGTCACTTCATAGTCGGAGAGTATCACTAAGGTTCTGATCTTTACTGAAGAAATTCCGAGAGCCTTCCATTGAGGGCTGTTGCGGAAAACCTACCTTGTAATCAGCCGGGTCGTTCGACTTTGGTTGTACCTTGAACCGGCTGAAACCAGGCATCTTCGATTGCCTGAAAAATCCGAAATAGAGGAGTAACAGAATGACAAGTATAAAGGCTTTAACAGCATTTGCAGTTCTTACAGCTGGCCTGCTGGTGACATCACTCGCGCTCGCCCAGTCGAGCAGTTCGGGTGTTACTTCCGGCCAATCCTCATATGGAACGGATATGGGATCCCAGAGCGGTACAACCGGCAGCAGCGATTTCGACAGAGACCAGGGGGCCGGTTCCAATACTGGATCACAGTACCAATCCTCGCCGGCCGATAGAGACATGAGTTCCGGCAGCGATAGCGGCGTAGGGACAAGTGGTACGGGCACATACGGCGGCAGCACGGCAGGCAGCGGGACCGCCGGCTCCACTCCCGGCAGCCCTGGAGCGATGGGTGGCGCAATGGGTTCGCCCGGTGCGGGGAGCACTGGCAGCGCAGGGGGCGCCAGGTAAACTACTGATAGATCTGAGCTGCAATGAAAGCCCGCTGGGATAGCCCGCGGGCTTTTTTCACCGATAAGCACAACCTCCTTTACCCGCGCCACGAAGCCCCCCTTTATCATTTTAAAGAAAATCTCATTGTTTACCGACATTCTTATCAAGGCCACATTGCTCCGGCCGCAGAATATTTTGGACCGAACTTCAATAAGGAAGCGGGCATGAATATAATTTCAAATATCAACAACTTGCTAAATCATGTGCTGAATTACGGTAAGGGTAGCTCTCAGGTTGGTGTAGCGGTTCCTTTGCCCGCCAGGTTGAAATCCGATGCCAACCCCAGCGAGAGCATTCCGTGCGCCAAATCCGATTCACTCAATGTATCCGATGCCTCCAAAATCTTGAAAGATCTCGGGATTGATCTCAAGGACACCACCTACACCGATCAGGCGCAGATGTTTGACCTCCAAATCGAGTTTACCGACGAGCAGATTAAAAATGTCAGCGCAAACGGCAGCTACGATTACCGTTCTCAGTCCCTGAAGGTTGATTTTTCATTTTTATCCGCGATGAGCGTGATTGACCCGAAAACAGGAAAACAAAGCCAGCAACTTTTTAAATTCGATTTTCACCTGGAAGCGAGCAACGTCCAGGCACAAACTAATAGCCAGTCGGTAGAAAAAGAGGACATCCTCCACTTTGCGCGCAAAATCCTTCAGACTATCGCGAAGCTGCACTCGGAAGGCAAAAGCATCGACGGCCTGGTTCTAAACCAGGAAGACCTAAAAGACCTGAGCGGGGTGGATGGAGGCAAGCTCCTAAAATCAATGGTAATGTTGATCGATCTGATGAGGACTACCGATAACATGCTCGGAAAAGCAAACGATCATGTACTTCTTAAGCCGGAGAGGTGGAAATCGGTTACGGCAAGCGAGCAAAGCCAGGAAAGCCAGAGTATTTCCATGTCTTTGAGCGTGCAGCAGGTATCCCTTGAAAGCGAAGCGGCCACACCTGCCGAGACCCAGCCGCCGGAACAGACCGCACCAGAAACTCCTCAAACGCCGGAGATTACAAATTCGCAGGAACAGTCGATTGGGTGAGCGATAGGAACTTCATCCGATCTGCAAAATCGTACATAATAGACAAGCCCAACAGCCGACATTACAATTTCATTTTCTGATGCCGGTTATTGGTTTCTTTTGTTCACCTCCGGAAAGGAGTTCGCTCAGTGCTCAACCCAACCTGCAAACCACACCGGCCGATCTGGAAATCCCACGACATACAATTTGTCTGAACTACAACTTTATAGTTGATTATCCACGCTCTTCGGCGTTAAATCACATTCATTCTGCTCTAATAAAAGTGTCGAATATCTGTCTAAATGACCTGAGAGTAAAGGTTTGTCTTTATTTTCGCCTTTTATAACAAGGAGAGTAACCATGCCGGACGGCAAAGATCTGAATGTAAAGAGTACTGACCCGGCGGTCCGGGAAATGATCGTCAAGGCGGCAAAGATGGAAGTGAAGACTGTTTGGGACCGCTACGAGGCAATGCTGCCCCAGTGTGGGTTCGGTGATACGGGTCTTTGCTGCCGCCATTGCCTGCAGGGTCCCTGCCGGATCGACCCTTTCGGTGACGGCCCGACCGAGGGTATCTGTGGCGCCACGGCAGACACTATGGTTGCGCGGGGTCTTGACCGGGCAATCGCCGCCGGGACCGCGGCTCATTCAGGACACGCCAGGCACCTGGCCCATGCATTGCTGAAAGTTGCTAAGGGCCAGGCGGCAAGCTATTCGATTAAAGAGGTCGAGAAGCTGAGGGCCGTTGCTGCCCGGTTGAACATCCAGGTGGATGGACGCTCGGACAACGACGTTGCCGGTGACGTCGCCAGGGCGGCGCTGGCTGATTTTCACGAAAAGGATACGCCCGTCTTGTGGGCCGCAACGGTTGTAAATCCCGAGCGGGCAAAGGTCCTGAGCGATCTTGGCCTTGTCCCGAGGGGAATCGATCACGAAATTTCCGAGATAATGCACCGCACGCTCTATGGAGTGGACGCCGACCCGGTAAACCTTCTACTCGCCGGACTGCGATGCGGGGTTGCAGACCTCGCGGGATGCTACATGGCAACCGATCTCGCAGACATCCTTTTCGGAATTCCTCATCCGGCTGTAACCGAGGCCAATTTGGGGACCATCAAGGCCGATGCGGTAAATATCGCGCTCCACGGCCATAATCCACTCCTCTCGGACCTGCTTGTAACAAGAGCCGAGTCCAGAAAAGATGCTGCTGTCGCGGCCGGCGCATACGGCATTAACCTGGTCGGCATTTGCTGCACGGGAAATGAAGTCATGATGCGCCACGGGATTCCGGCCTGCACCCACTCGGTAAGCCAGGAAATGGCTATTCTGACGGGCGCGCTGGACGCCATGGTCGTGGATTACCAATGCATCATGCCCTCGGTCGCAACGGTTGCCGAGTGTATGGGCACAACACTTATCACCACAATGGAAATAGGGAAGATCCCCGGCGCAAAGCACATCCCGTTTACCGAGGAAACCGCGGCCGAGCGGGCGGATGAAATATACGACATTGCAATCGCAAACTTTAAGCGTCGTAAGGGTAAATCGGTCGATATTCCTCAAATCAAAACTCCGGTTGTTGCGGGGTTTTCGGTTGAAGCAATAGTTTCCGCCCTTGCGAAATTGGATGCGAACGACCCTCTGAAACCGGTCGTCGACAGCATCAAATCAGGGAATATCCGTGGAGTCTGCCTTTTTGCCGGGTGCAACAATGTCAAGGTAACTCAGGACAGCAACTTCATTGCGATAGCCCGCAAGCTGCTCAAAGAAAATGTATTGGTGCTGGCAACTGGCTGCGGCGCCGGCGCACTCATGCGGCACGGGTTCATGGACCCGGCGAACACTGACAAACTGTGCGGCGACGGATTGCGAGCTGTCCTCAGGGCAATCGGCGAGGCAAATGGCCTGGGCGGTCCCCTGCCTGCGGTTCTGCACATGGGCTCCTGCGTCGACAACTCCCGTGCCGTGGCATTGGCAGTTGCCGTAGCGCAATACCTGGGCGTCGATACCGACAAGCTCCCAGTGGTTGCATCGGCAGCGGAGGCGGTATCGGAGAAGGCGGTTTCAATCGGCGCGTATGCCGTGGCAGCCGGCTTGCCGACCCACGTAGGAGTCATGCTGCCGGTACTCGGCAGTGAGTTGGTCACCCAGGTGCTGACGGATAAAGTCAAAGGCCTTACGGGCGGCTACTTCATCGTAGACCTCGATCCGGAGTCCGCGGCCGAAAAACTTCTCGCGGCAATCGACGAGCGCCGCGCCGGCTTGGGGTTGTAATGCGAATTGGAATCGAAGGAGCTTATCATGACTGAGCCCAGGGAAATATTCGTCCGGCTGGATCGCTGCATGGGATGTCATTCCTGCGAGCTGGCCTGCGCCGTTGCGCACTCCAGGAGCAAGTCCCTCTACGGGGCGATCTCCGAACAGCCGCGGCCGGGGCATCGTGTATATGTTGAAGCCGTGCGCCCTGACACACCGGTACCCGTTCTTTGCCGCCATTGCGAGGACGCTCCATGCATGCATGCCTGTATAGCGGGAGCAATCGGGAGAAACGAAGAGGGTGCGGTAATAACTCAGGCCGACAAGTGCATCGGTTGCTGGACATGCGTTATGGTGTGTCCATACGGTGTTGTGGGGAGACAGCTAGAAGAGCACAAGGCATATCGCTGCGACCGCTGCCAGGGGCGCGAGACCCCCGCCTGCGTTCAGGCTTGCCCGACAAAGGCGCTGGTTTACCGGAGTGTGCGTGATTTTTCCCGGGATACGCGCAAAACTGCCTCGAAAACAATGATTGTACCTCAAGGGGGATGAAAATGGCCGGTCAAACGCGCTATGTAATTATCGGAGCGAGCGCCGCCGGCATGGCTGCGGCCGAAGCCATTCGTGCAATCGACAAAAGCGGGCCGGTAACCGTTTACTCCGATGAATCCGACCCACCATACTTCAGACCGTTGATTCCCTTTCTGATCAGCGGGAAGAAAAGCGCGGCGGATATGGCCATGGTTGGACATGGGCCTTACCGGGGCACTGGGATAGACGTCCGGCTGAAATCGAAGGTGGCAGGCATCGACGCCCGGATGCGAACTGTCAGTCTGAAAAGCGGAGAGGAGGTCGCATTTGATCGGCTTCTTCTTGCAACCGGCAGCAGTCCGTATGTCCCGCCGGAGATTGACGGCACCGGTCAGGAAGGGGTTTTTACCCTGCGCACCCTGTCCGATGCGCGCTCCGCCGCGGGAAGGGCCGAAAAATCGAGGCGCGCAATCATGCTTGGAGGCGGGATTCTCAACCTCAAGGCCTCCTTCGCCCTGTTGGAACGCGGGCTAAAGGTTACCCTGATCGTACAATCCCCTCAGGTCCTCTCGCAACTCATGGAACCGGATGATGCATCCCTGATCCGGGATGCACTGAACAAGGCCGGGCTTGAGATAGAAACCGGCGTCTCAGCCCGCCGGATCCTGTCCGGCAGCAACGGGGTAAACGGTGTCCTGCTTGACGACGGGCGGGAGATCGCCTGTGAAATGGTCTGTATCGGCAAGGGCGTCCGGCCAAACGCCGCTTTTGTGGATTCCGAAAACATCCGTGTCGATCGAGGCATCGTGGTGGACCAGTTCACGGCATCCGGCGCGGAAAGCATCTATGCGGCCGGCGACGTGGCCGTAACCGTCGATCCAGTGACCGGCGGGCGCATAGTAACGGCGCTTTGGACCAATGCAGTCGAGATGGGGCGCTGCGCCGGGTTTAATATGGCGGGAAAACCAACCGCATACGGCGGCACCTTCGGCATTCTCAACGCCACCCAGGTGGCGGGGGTCTCATTCGTCTCCATGGGGATCGTGCATACGAGCGGACTGGATTACGAAACCCACGTTCACGAATCACGCGGGGCATATAGAAAGCTGGTATTTTCGCCCGATGGAGAGCGCCTTTTGGGCGTGCTGCTACTGGGAGATATTTCCAGGGCGGGTCTATACCGGTTCGTTATAAGGGAAAAAATGCCGGTGGCGAAAATCAAATCGCAAATCATCAACCATGCACTGCATTACGGGCATTTCATTCGGACTTGATGCCAGCCGGCATTGAGATTGGAGACCTGCGGCCGAAGCGGCCGGCAAGTGTTTCCGGCAGTCGGGCAAGACGGGAAAATGCCTGACAAGCGGCCGTAGGTTGGGTTGAGCGGTGAAATGGTTACACGTCCGGAGATGGAATTGCAGAACGAAACCCAACGCTCAGGCGCTTGAGTGACGTTTGATTGTTGGGTTTCGCTCACTTCACTGCTATTCGCAGCAAAATTCCGTTTTATCGCTCAACCCAACCTACGCTGGGCCCCCCGTCCGAATAGTACGATTTAAACCACTCCACAAACCGCGAAACGCCTTCCTTGAGCGAAGTTGAGGGGCTGAAGCCGAAGTCTCGGGCAAGGTCTTCGATGTCGGCGCAGGTTTCCTTAACATCCCCCGGCTGCATGGGCAGGAAATTCTTCTTCGCCTCTATCCCGAGGCATTCCTCTATTGTGGCTATAAAATCCAGTAGCCTTACCGGTTTATTATTTCCGATATTGTAGATCCGGAAAGGGGCAAAACTCGTCGAAGGATCGGGGGAGCGGGCGTCCCAGGCGGGGTTGGGCCGAGGCGGCTTCTCGATTATCTTTCGCATCGCCGCCGTTATATCGTCAATGAAAGTGAAGTCCCGGCCCATACGGCCGTAGTTGAATACATCGATTGGCTGGCCGGCAAGTATTGCGCGGGTAAACAGGAAAAGCGCCATATCGGGCCGCCCCCAGGGTCCATAGACGGTAAAAAAGCGCAGGCCCGTGCAGGGCAGCCCGTAGAGGTGAGAATAGGTATGGGCCATCAGCTCGTTAGCCTTTTTAGTCGCGGCATACAGGGAGACCGGGTGATCCACGTTGTCATGCACCGAGAAAGGGATCTTCTCATTTGCTCCGTAGACCGAGCTGGTGGAGGCGAAAACCAGGTGTGAAACACTCGAGGCGCGGCATCCTTCCAGTATGTTAATGAAAGCCGCTATATTGGATTGGGTATATGCATGAGGGTTTACGAGAGAATACCTTACCCCGGCCTGGGCTGCGAGATGGACAACAACATCGAAGCGGTCTCCATCGAAAAGGTCACGGACCGTTTTGGACTCGCTTAAATCCATTCGGATGAATTCAAATCCGGGATAGCTTTCGAGTATCTCCACCCTCTTCCACTTCAAAGTGGGATCGTAATAATCATTCACGCTGTCCACACCGACGACCGGCAGACCTTCTCCAAGTAGCTTCCTCGCGAACTGAAAACCTATGAATCCGGCAGCCCCGGTCACCAGAACAGGTTTCTTCAGATCCATCCTATGTGCAACCTTTCCATCCTCGGCTCGTGAGTCCGCCTACAGCCTTCACTCGGCTGCCTTACTTTTTTTCGAACGCACAGTCAGCACGGAACATTCTGCTTTTCGCACCACTCTATCCGCCGTGCTTCCGAAGAAGACATGGGCCAGGCCGGTGAGTCCGTGGGAACCCATCACGATGAGGTCAAATCCCTTTTCTTCTGATAGATCAAGGATTTCGGTCGATGCATAACCCGATAGTAAATGGACCTCGTATGAAATTCCTTCGGGAATTTTGCTGGTGTATTTATCATTGATGGCAGTCTGGGCCGCCACGGTTACTTCTTCGACAAAATTGGGATCATATTCAATCGGCATATAGGTCGAGTGCACCGGAGGCGAGAGCGAAAAGTTCACCATCACGTGAACTATATTGAGCTTGGCCCCAAATTGCTCTGCAAGCTGGAGTGCAATCTCAAAGGCAAAGTCGGCATTTTCGGAAAAGTCGGTACAAAAGCCGATGTTTTTGAAAATCGCTTTTTGCGTCATGGATTTTCTCCTTTTGGGTGCCGCCAGGAAAATCGAAATATGAAAAACCCGTCGCGGATCTCCATCCGGCAATTTTGGACCGCGTTAATCCTCCACCACCCAGACCGCCGCGCCTCGAGCCATTTTGAGCACCGCAACGGCAACGCTTCCCAGCAAAAACTCCTTTACCCTGCTAAGCCTCTTTCGGCCAAGTATTATGGTCGTGCAGCCAAATTCGGCGGCTTTTGCAATTATGATGTCGGCAACATCTCCCGATTCCACGCAGAACCGGGCCGATATACAATCATCGGAAAACCCGTTTTTGACAAGCGCCTCTCGTGCCAGAGCAAATGCGCGGTACATATTCTTTTCGTCTTCTTCCTTCCAGAAATATCCAGCAAGGTCCGGCCTCTCGGCGTGAATCGCCTCGATTCGCAGGACCTCGTCCTTTCGCAGCTTGTCGGGAGAGATCGTTGGCAGGATATGGAAGAAAACGAACTCACAGCAGTTGGTATCCTTAAGGACCTTAATAAGGTAATCGACTACCTTGCAGCGGCCCCCCATGCAATCGATTGCTACCAGAAATCGTTCCATTTTCTCCCTCAAATCTCTTTAAATACCTTGGCCAGAGACTCGCCCGATACGTGCAGCTTCCATTCGTTCTGCCACCCAAAAGGGGTTTCGAATACCGCATAGCCGGTCCTTTCAAGGCGGATTATCACCTCGGATTTCATCGATGCGGCGCATTCAATAGGGGCCTTGCTTTGAGACAGATGGTTAAACGAGTGCAACACCACCGTCTTTGTATCGAATTTCCCCGCGAGCCATTTGGCGTTCTTGACCCATTTTGCAATCACCCTGTCTTCCCGCCCCTCATCTTCTGCCTCCGCATGATAAAACATAACCACCGCATTGCGAAAATCATTTTCCTGAACATCTTCAGGGGCATCCGCAGCGGCCTTTTCGAAGGGCTTTACCCAAAATTCGCGGGAATAGAACATGAGAAGCTTCATTGTGTTGCCTGTTGCAGGTTGCGAGTTGCGAGTTGCGAGTTGCGAGTTCCTGTACCGTTTCAATCCACTCTCGGCAACGGAAGCTGATCACTCCATTGCATTATGACTGCCTGGCCTGTTTCACCTGATGGCTTTGCCATTTCGGGTTAGATATACTGATCCCCCAGCTCCGATATAACCGTCTCAATATCGCAGCCCTTCTGGTTGGACAACTCGTTGAGCGCGAGCTGCAGCCGTTGTCGCAATTGTGGATCATTCAGTTCATCAAGCGACCTCAAGGCTCCTCCCCTGCGCCCCAGCCTATACAGGAGCTTTTCCTCGGAGGCCATTGCAAGGAACCGGTCTATCACCGCGAGCATGGCATCCTTTCCTTCCGGGAAGGTGCCTTCCACCTCTTCCAGGAGATTCATGGCATGGTCTGATGTTAGTCGGCTGGAGATTCCGTCCAGGCAGGATATGAAATGCCGGATCTCCGCTACGGTATCTTCATCGGAAAGTTTTTCGAACCGGCCTTGCCTCAGGTCATTGTAAAGGGGGACCCGATGTGGAACACGCAGGGTCCTCAGCCTTATGAAATGCGGATTGATTTCGTTCAGTACACGCGCTGATTCCCTCGCATGATCCTCTGAAAACTCTTTGCCCCCTAAACCCGGCATTATGTATTCGGAAAGCTCGATCCCGGCGCCTATCACCTTGCGTCCGGCTTCGATGTGCTCATCCGCGGTAACGCCTTTTTTTACAAATGCCAGCACCCGATCAGACCCGCTTTCCATCCCTATGTGAATGCGGTCAAGACCGGCTCGGCGAATCAGGGTGAGTTCCGAGAGGTCCTTCCTGGCAAGCGTGCTGCTCCGGGCATAAGAGGTAATTCGCTTCACGCCGGGGATTTTTTCCCTGAGATACTGGAGGGCCTCGGAAAGAAGGCCGGAAGGAAGGATCAGGCTGTTCGCATCCTGTATAAAGACGCTTCCCCGTCCTGAGTAGAGCCAGACCGCTACATGCCTGCAAAAATTACCGATCAGCTGGTCGGCGAAAATTGCGCCCATCACCTCCCGCGTTATCCTGCCCCCGTGTCCCAGTTTTTCAGAGAACGCGCGGATGTCGTCCACCATCGCCGCAACCGAATCGATGTCCTGCTTTATCTCACGGAGCGAGCGCCTGCTGAAGGCAGCCTGCTTGTAAACCGGGCAGAAGGTGCACTTGTTCCAGGGACAATTTCTCGTGAAGCGAAAAAGAAGGCTGCCCGCCTCACTCGGAGGCCGGATTGGACCCTGTTCGAAAGCCCTGTCTTCCATTCCTGCTCCCTATATTCCGCAGACTGTTTCCAAGGCCGCCTGGTCCAGCCTGTTCAAAATGCCTTTGTCTGCCAAGATCACTCTTACTTAAATATCAGATCTGCAAGGGAAAGTATGGGGGAAAAAATAGGGTCGCCTGCGGATTTAAGGAATTTAGAACGAAGGGGCAAGAATTTCCGGAGGCAGGTCGGAGAGCCTACCCCACCCGGAGGGTGGGGCGAGATCTAATGATAGTTCCAGGAATTCAGATCCGGGTTGGACCCGAATCCGAATCGGACGACTTCTCCACCACCATTACCGGGTCTTCGCGGCGGATGATGCCGCCTTCGAGAACTCTCGCAAAAACTCCCTCGCGCGGCATTATACAATCCCCGGCCTGATAGTAGATTGCGCACTTTTTGTGGCATTCCTTGCCAATCTGGGTAACTTCCACAAGGACGGATTCTCCCAGTTTGAACCGCGAACCCAGCGGGATATTCGGCCAGTCGATTCCTTCGGTTGCTATGTTTTCGGCAAAATCCCCAAAATCAACGGTGAGGCCGGATGCTTTTGCCTTTTCTATGCTCTCCATCGCCAGAAAGCTCACCTGCCTGTGCCACGGCCCGGCATGAGCATCTCCTTCAATGCCGTGCTCCTTTACGACAATCGCCTGCTCGACGCATTCTTTGCGTGTCCCCTTTTTTTTACTGACAGCAATCGATTTTATCTTCATCGAGCATTCTTCCTTTCGCGCTTATTCTTTGCCGGAGGTTCCGGCAAAAGGGCTGTTATGCTGTCTTTCCGCCGTACTGAACCACTCAATCGTTTATTTGTTTTGCGGGGCCGTTGGGCAGGCGGCGATCGCCCTTCAACTCGCCGCATTCGGGCAATTCACCACCGGATAACGACATCTCCACCAGATCAAAGAAGGTTACAGTGTCGAGCCGCTCCCGCATGGCATGGGATGCCTCTTTCCAAAGAAATCGCGTAATGCACGATGCCGAGCGATCGCAGGCTTCAGGGTGATCGGTACACTTCGTAAGCCTTATGCCACCTTCCAGAACCGATACAACTTCTCCAACAGATATCTCTTTGAGAGGCTTTGCCGGCAGGTGTCCCCCCCTGGGGCCCCGAACGCTCTTTACATATCCGGCCTTCTTGAGAGTTATGATTATCTGTTCCAGGTACTTTAACGGGATTGCCTGCCTTTTGGCGATGTCCGCAAGCCTGGCGGGCCCTCCGCTGCTATGCAGGCTCATGTCCAGCATCAGCCGGACGCCGTATCGGCTCCTCGTAGACAACTTCATGACCAGCGTCTTTCGGTTCCGGATCGCTTCCGGCCAAGTCAAAAAATGAATGCTTTCCGCCTCATAGGATTAAACGCCAAAACGGCCTGCCCAGACCGGCAGGTGATTCGAAAATGTCCAGTAGCATGGCAAAGCCGAAATGTTGTCTGATTATCAGCCGCGAGTAAAAGTATAGCCCTTAAGTGCGATGGGTCAAGAAAAACAAGGCGGGACATCCATGGATCTCAAGCAGGCGGGAAGCTTCACCGAAACAGCCAAAAAAGATTGAGACTTGAGTTCGGGCAGTGTTATTGTAGTCTTGTTTCAGAAAATCTGGCCAGGATCGAGCCGGCGGAAGGAGCAGCAAGGATGTATTCGAAAATGCTTTTGTTGAGGTTTTCCAAAGAGGTTGTGGAACAGCCGATCATCAGCAACATGGTGAGCGCGCACCACCTGAGTTTTAATATCCTGAAGGCCCAGATTTCCCCCCGGCGGGAAGGGATGATCGTAATGGAGCTGCGCGGGGAGAAGGAGGACTTCGACCGGGGGCTGAAATACCTCGAAGAGGTAGGGGTCGAGGTCGATGCTGTGGGCCAGGGGATAAGGCGCGATAGTGATAAATGCTACCAGTGCGGTTCCTGCACCGCTGTTTGTCCAACCGGTGCGCTCCACATCAGCCGCCCGGAAATGGAAGTTCTTTTCGAATCCGAAAGATGCAGTGCCTGCGAGGCATGTGTAAAGACCTGCCCCGTAAGGGCAATGATAGTTACTTTCGACCGTTCTCTTGCCTGATCGGGCAATATTCTATCTCCCTGAACCAATTTTGGGCCTGCCAGCGTATTATTTGAACAATTGCAAGCGGGTAGCCCGGATTCATATCCGGGCGCGAAGCGCAAGAGGGCTGCGATAAGCGGGTAGCCCGGATAAAGCATTAATTTCAATGCCAACGGGCCGTTTCAAACAGATGCCGCTTCCCGAGCTGTACTTTACCATTTTGCACTCGACCGTTATCCTGATTTCCGGCGCCTCCGCGAGGCTTCTTGTGCTCCGCACCCGGATATAAATCCGGGCCACCCTCTTTGTCGATCTGTCCATTTATTTTTAGGCACGTTGTGGCGTGGTCTTCTGATCCTCAAAAGCAAAATTTTGATGCTCAACGTGCAAAATTCTGCATGATCGAGTGCAAACATTGTAACTTTCAAATTTACTCTCCCGCTGTCCAATGCCTGAAACCCGCCCCACACAAGCATCTAACTAGATGGCACACCTCTTGCCTAATGATGTTCAGTAATTCGAAACGATACCGGCAAATGTGCAGGTACCGCGAGCGCAAGGGCAATTGTTTCGAACGAGGCTGGTGCGGGATTCACCAGCAAGGAGATCGGCAATGAAACTCTTTTTGAGATTAAAGACGTTGATGGTTGCGGCAGCGGCCGTCTTCATATTGGCTGCCCCCGCTTATTCGTGGACCCACGACGAAAACCGTGGATGGGACCGGCCCCATGTCCGTCACTATTCCGGCTACAACACCTACGAAAACTACGGGTACCGCAATTACCCGGTCCGAGGGTGGGCTCCAAGGGTCTGGTACCCGGAGCGTCATCGTCACTGGGCTGAAGTACCTGTTCCGCCCCCTGATGCAGGGATCCCGTTTGGTTTCTATTTTCCGGGCTTTTCAGTCTATGTCAGTCCGTGAGCCTCGGCTGCGCGCTGTTATACGACATAGTTGCACTAATCAATCCTGAAATGAGGTAAGACGAGGAGAAGAAAATGGAACTTAAAAAGCTCATAGCTCCCAATCAGCGCTCATCGGGCCTGAGTTGTCTCAACTGCGCCAATCTGGCCTGTGAGTACGACCTGGATGCCGGAGGGGCCGGGATATATGTATGCGAAAAATATCCGGGACACGCCAATCTCGAATCTTTTCCCTTTAGACGGGATATGCCCTGCTTCGAGCTATCTTTCTGGTTCAGCGTGTTTGCCCAGGGTCTGCCCGCTAACGACGATGCGAGCTGCGAAGCAGCGATCGAGAATTTTGCCAGGTCGCTTACACTACTCGGCGGGAGAAGACCGGACCTGAAGCTCAATCCCGGACCTGTCATCGACAACTAAACCGGGTCTTTGGGAGATAAAAGAAATCCCCCTGGCGGCTTCGCTGCCAGGGGGATTTCTTTTCGGGCTGTAAACAGCACGGGACCGGTTCTCCAGCCGCCAAATTCCAACAAATTCTTGTAACATGCAGTGATCATGCTGCATAATACCCACGCCAGTTCCGGGGCGCATGTCTCCTCAACTGCTTCGGAACCGGTTAGAATTTGAAGTTAACTTCTATTTGCCTGACAATTTTTTTAGTGCCGGAGGAAAAGTTAATGCAGAAAGATGTTCAGCAAACGCTCGTGCTGATAAAGCCCGATGCCCTGAAAAATTCCCTTACGGGATATGTCCTGTCGCAACTATCAGAATACCATACCTCGCTTGTATTCGCTGCCACCAAGGTTGTGAAGGTCACGAAGCTGCTCGCCGAGGCTCACTACGCCGAACACGTCGGAAAAGCTTTCTTCCCTTCACTGCTCGAGATGATTACCGGCCAGCTTCATTACCCAAACGATCCCGACAAACAGAGGGTGATAGCGATTGTATATGAAGGACCGGCAGCAATTCCCAAGGTCCGGGAAGTTTGCGGTCCAACCAATCCGCACGTCGCAAGGGAAGAAAAACCCGGATCTATCCGGTCGCTCGGCACCGTCGTGCCCATTTTCAACGAGGAAGGAAAAATGGTAGGCGACAGAATGGATAACCTGATCCACGCATCCGCAAATCCCGAAGACGCGGAGCGCGAGATCAAGCTATGGTTCAAGCCAAACGACATGCCTCCGGCAAAGCGATCTTTTCCGACCGGCCATAGCGAGGAGCACTACTATTTTCTGCCTGGAAAATTATCGACTTCATACATGCCCGGCAGCATTTGCCTGCTTGCCCCCGGCGACGTCGCCTGGAAGTCCGACCTGGAAGTAATGCAAGCGGCAATCGATGGCAAACCTGCTGCATATTCACTTGAAGCAGCCATTGCCAAGTATCTCCTTAACCGAAAAATGGCCGAAAACTGGTAGGATGATTCACCGCGGAGGGCGCTGAGAACGCAGAGGGAATGTAGGATGGGCACGGCTTTTTGTGCCCACCGATTGTTACTCGGAACGAAACGGTGGGCACGATAGAGCTGTGCCCACCCTACAATTTTACGGGCCTTTCCGGCAACCACATCGTACCCATCTACCGCTCAACCCGACCGGCAAATAAATTATCTTCCTTTCTTCCTCCGCGCACTCTGCGTCCTCCGCGGTGAAATCCATCCATCTTCTACAACAGCCTGAAGGTTTCGAGAAACCCGGGACGCTGATCGAGTGCGGCATCGATCGCGGCCTTCGAGCCGATAACCTTTACGATTCCATTTTTTGTCACGTGTTCAAGCAAATCCGCAAATTCCCTGAAGTCACGCTCTGTTGTAGCTAATACCTGCTCCCGCATCTTCTGGCGCCCTTCATCGTCGTCCTCTGTGAGGCGGCGGAGCATCGATACATAGCCGCGCATATCCGGAAGCATGTAGGAATCCATTTCTCCTATCGAACCGATTATTGCCTTTCGGATTTCCTCTCCGGGGAGTTCAGCCTTTTTCAGGAAATTGGCCGAGGCGTCGTAAATTTCGAGTGTCTTCATAAGGTTTGGGTCGCGGTAGGAAAGGAATGTAAATCCACCAGAGAGGCGGTCGAACAGGCAAAAGCCGCCGTATGCACCGCCCTGCACCCGGACTTTTTCCCAAAGCCAGGAGGTGCGAAGATATCCCGTAATAACCCTGGATGATCCGCTGAATTGATAGCCTTCCCGATAGAGGTTTGCCCCTTTGCCGACAAAGTTTACCTGGGCCGGAATCGATATGCCCTCAAACTCCGGGAAAAGCTCTGGAACCCATGACTTAATTTCACCGGAGATTTCGGGAATGGACGCCGCAAGCATGCCAAGTGGCTGCCGGACGATATTGCGGCTGTTTTCATCAATTGTGTAGTTAATGACCATAGCCCGGCGGCTGATAAGTTCCCGGCGAACTCTTTCCAGATTGGACAAAACTTTGTCCCAGTCCTTCTCGATTTTCTCGGCGAGGTTTACCAGGAAAAGATAATAGCTGATCCCGCTTGTCTGCTCCCCGACCCAGTCGGCTGTATGCAGGTGGGCACGGATCCTCATGTTCACCATCTGATGGCCGCCCGGTACCATCCTCCGCTCCTGCCTGCCTTTTTCTTCAAGAACGATTTGCAGGAACCGGTCCTTGTTGTCGAGCTTTACCGAACCTATTGCTTCGGCGAGGATATCGCAAAGCTCGCCGGTGCGGGGCGCCATGCTTTTTGCGCGTAAAAACAGCCAGGCCGCGGGATCATTCGACCCTTTTATCGCCGAGGTGAATATCTCCGGCCTTATGCCGCCCGTTTTCCGGCTGATTGCCTGCGAAAGAGACACAAAGTCACTCTTCCGGGTGCCCATCTCGAGAAGTGCACGCCCGAGAAGCGGGGCATACTGAAGGTCTTCACGCGCCAGGTAGCGCAGGTCGAAGCCTATATCGAGGTAAGTTACTCCGTTTGTAAAAATATCGTGATAGAAGGACCGCACACCTTCGATTTCACCGGATTCGACCGGAATCTTCTTGTTTTCCCGGCTAAGGTCCGATATCCGAAGAGTGGGAATTTTGGCTAACTCCTCGGGGGAATCGGGCCTGGATTGAAGCTCGCGCAGCTCACGGGCATTTCTAATGATTCGTTCAATTTGCTCCCCTGAAAAACTCTTTTTCAGGTCCGCCAGTGCGGCTGCCTCCTCTTCAATTTCCTTCGTCGCGAGGCCTGGTTCGGGCTTGAGCAAAACGACCGAGCGGTGGCCGTTTTCGAGAAGGCAACGGCGGATGAGCTCTTCGAAATAATTCCCCTCTTCAACTTTGGCCTTCAGTTCTTCGAGTGGTTTCTCGAATGCCAGGAGGGCTGTCGGGTCGGCATCGTAGAGCCAGCTGGACAGGGAATGAAGCATCAGGACAAGCCCCTGGGGAAAATTTCCATAGTTGTTTTCACGATACCGAAACTCGATTGTATTGAGGCCGGCCTCGATGGTTGCCTGGTCTATTCCGTCTCGGGCAAGTACCGATAACACTTCAAAAACCAACGCCTCGACCTTATCGGCATTCTCCGTTTCGATTCCTTTGAGACCTGTCGAAAAAAACCCCTGGCGCAGCTCGACTTCTAAGCCGCTTCCGGCAAGGTCTTCGCCCAAACCCGACTCTATCAGGGCTTTTCTAAGAGGTGATCCTGGCATTCCGAGCAGGATGTATTCGAGTACCTGCAGGCCCAGATTTACTACCGGGTCGGTCATTTCCGGTAGAAGCCAGTTTAGAGTAACCATCCCCTTGAGGCTAACCGATGGTTCGTCCCCATCCCCACCCGCGGCAAAGGGGCGGACTATCAGGCGCCGCTCCGTTTTTGCCGGCTGGAGCGCAACCTGCGATTCGGGAAAACTTTTGCCGAAATCACGGAGATATTCGTGCAGAATTTCGAGCCTCTTTTCCGGATCGTCATTTCCGTAAAAAAATATCCTTGAATTGGAAGGATGATAAAGCCTGTCGTGAAAAGCTTTGAATTGCTCGTATGTCAGGGTGGGAATGGCTTTCGGATCTCCGCCGGAGTCCAGTCCATAAGTCGTGTCCGGGAAAATCGATTGCTGGGAAAGCTCCGCTATCTGGCTGTCAGGGGAGGAATAAACGCCTTTCATCTCATTATAGACGACGCCCTTTATTGAAAGTGGTCCCTCGGGGCTCTCCAATTCGTAGTGCCAGCCCTCCTGCTCAAGTATTGGCGGAGAAATGCGTGGGTAAAAAACGGCATCCAGGTAGACGTCTATCAGGTTGTAGAAATCACGAACATTCTGGCTTGCAACAGGATAGCAGGTCTTATCCGGATATGTGAAGGCATTGAGAAATGTTTTCAGCGATCCCTTGAGGAGCTCGACGAAAGGCTCTTTTACCGGATATTTCCTTGATCCGCACAAGACGGAGTGTTCAAGTATGTGCGCGACACCTGTGGAATCGGATGGAGGAGTCCGAAAAGTTATTCCAAATACCTTGTTTTCGTCCTCGTTTATCAGTGACAGGACTTCTGCCCCTGTTCCAAGGTGCCTGTAAAAGCGCGCAATGGTCCTCAGCTCCGGGATATTCTTTTCGAATACGAGTTCGAACTTGTCGGCGGCGGCCATTTATCTCCTTCCAGGTTGGATCTGAGCTGCAACTGTAGTTCTAATTTGATTCTAGCTGTAATTGATCCTAATAAATTTCGCGATGGGATCTAAAACCATCGTCTATGGTATCAGGAATATAAGCCTTGGCGCAATTACTGTCCAAAGGAAGGATACGGAAGCGAGTTGCGGGGTTAAAGCGGCAAAGCAAATTGTATGGTGGGCACGGCTTTGTGCCCACCATTACATCTTTGTTTACAGAACCATCGGCATTATGAGGCTCAAATAGCCTGGATCTTCGGGTGCCAGAAAAATTCCGCCGTGATACTGGTCGACCCATTCGAAGCGGAAGGTGGGACTCTCCATCGCCTGGATGGAATCTAGAACGTATTTTACATTGAATGCCACGCTGAAGTCTTCTCCACTGTAATCGATATCGAGCACATCATTTGCATTTCCCAACTCGGGGTTCCCGGACTCGAGTTCCAGTGAATCCTTGGTTATGTTAAACCTCACATGCCTGTAGGTCATGTCGGTCAGGACCGCTACCCGTTTCAGCGCAGGATAGATTACATCGGTCTCCAATGTAAAACCATTCGGCCTTTCGGGAGGAATTATGGCCTCGTATTCGGGAAATTCGGCATCAAGCAGCAAAGTGCTTAAAAAGGTGCTCGGAGTGCGGAGAACCAGGGATTTTTCATCCGTTCCAATCTGAACTTCGGTTTCCTTTTCAAGAAGCTTAACCATCTCCTGGACGGCTTTCCTCGGAATTATTATCCCGCCGCTCTTCACCTGGAATCCCTTAAAAGCATCCGCCGGCGTCTCGAAATAGGTAAGACGGTGCCCATCGGATGAAACGAACCGAAATGCATCCTCATCCTCGAAGGAGTGCCACAAAAGACCGGGCGCGGTGAAAGTATCTTCTTCGGACGGAATGCTGTAAGAAGTTTTTTGCAGTGCCCGTCTCAACTGCTGGGCATCGCACTTGAAAGTTTCGATATCCTGGTAGAGATTTACATAGGGGAAATCTTCCGCGGCAATTGTAGAAAGCTCGAATTTGGATCGTCCGGACCTGATCACCAGTTTATTATTGGGAAGAGCTTCGAGCAGTATCTGGTCTTTCGGAATTTCGCGTACTATTTCAAGGAGCTTTCTGGCCGAAACAGTTGTCTGGCCCTCGACGCTTACTTCCGCGCCCATTTTGGTCCAGACATTCAATTCCAGGTCGGTTGCCGATACTTCGATTGTGCCGTCTTTCAATGCCTTTACCAGGCAGTTGTTCAGAATCGGCATGTTGGATTTTCTTTCGGTAATGCTCTGTACCCTTTGCAGTATCTGGGTAAAGCTTGCCTTCTCGACCTGGAATTTCATGGGAACCCCCGGGTGTGAGGTTTTTATGGTTTAATTGGTTTTCTATACATAAAAGAGTAACAATCTTAATAAGGGGCATTCATATTGTCAAAAAGTTTGTTAAGTTACCGAATATCCCAAAGAATTGATTTGACAATCAGCCTGCACTTTTCCCACTTCCCCGGCTCCTTACGGACCCCGGAGGCAGTTTTGAACATTTTTTGAACAATCCCCGACAGCTCTTTTAAATAATCCGACATAGTTTTGATGATTCCATCCGCGGTCCATTCCTGCTAGATTTCCGGTGTCGCGACCTTCCATAGGAGAATGTCCATGAGCAAACCTGCCGAGAAAGATTCAAAACCCGAAATACCGTTGGTGGATTGCGAGCGAGCACTGAAAGAAGGAGCCTTTGTATCACCTTGCGGGACTGAAGGCTGCCAATGGGACGGCTTTCCGGAATCGCCGGACTATGAATGTACGGAAGAGAGTGAATGATAACACAACTGCCGGAGGCTGGTTCTGGATTTATACCTTGATACATACAATTTCCTGCTGAAAGTTTTCGGCTACGAAATCCTGGCTTTCCTGTCCTGGAAATCGATGAAGGACCCCGAATTCCGGAAAGGAAGACTGGGGTATATCGATGGGACTCCCGATCCTGATAGATCCCCAAGGATCTGGTTTCATGCGGTTTCTGTCGGGGAGGTTACGGGAGCCGTCCCGACATTGGTTGCATTGATGCAAAAACTCCCCGATGCGGGTTTTTTTCTCTCGGCTGGTACTCCGCAGGGAGTTCGCTTCGCAAGAGAGCAGGTCCCTAAAAGAGTTGCTGTTTTTCCTTTTCCGCTCGATTTTCCAAAGTGCGTGTCAAGGGCTGTTGCGGTTGTTCGCCCCGATCTTTTCGTGGCCTTCGAAACTGAATTCTGGCCCAATTTTTACCGGCGTCTCGCTTTGGGAAATATTCCGGCGCTGCTCCTGAACGGTAGGGTATCTGAGTCTTCCGAGCGCTTCTATTCATATTTCTCTCCTCTTTTAGACCCGGTTTTCGAAAGATTCCATCGCCTGGCAATGCGCTCCGGGGAGGATGCCGAGAGAGTGGTGCGAATCGGTGCTCCGCCGGAAAAAGTCCTGGTGCTCGGGAGTTCGAAATATGAGGGTCTGCATCAAAAGGCTCGCCCTGAAAGGGCCGAGTTCTGGAAAAACCTGCTAAGACTTCATGGGGAAAGCCCGGTGATTGTGGGCGGAAGCCTTCGAGGATCGGAATGCTTCAAAATTCCGCGGATTTTCAACGAGCTTCGAAAGACTTCTCCGGACATTGTCGGCATATTTGCCCCGAGGCACCTCTACAATATTCCGAAAATGGTGCGCCTGCTTTGCGACATGAAATTAGGTTATGATTTGCTCAGCGATATCGAAGCGGGCAGAAAGCAAAGGACTGCCCCCGTCGTGCTGGTCGACCGGATCGGCGTGCTCTTCGAGATTTATTCGGTCGGTGACCTGATCTTCTGCGGTGGCACTCTGGAGTCGGTGGGCGGGCACAATATTCTCGAGCCGGCGGCCTGGGGAAAGACTGTTTTTTACGGACCGTACTTGAAAAAGGTAAACCACGAGCATAGAATCCTCAACAGTTTTGGCGGGAGCTTCCCTGTAGCGGATGAGGAATACCTTCTCGCTGAATGGAAAAAATTGATAGTTAAACCCGATGAGCTCGAAAATCGCGGGTTGCATGCCGCTGAGGCCCTTGGCACATTTCGAGGCGTTGTTAATCGGCAAGTCGAGCTTATTCTGGAAATTCTTCTGAAAAGGAATGCCCCTGGGGCCAATCCGATATGACAAGACTTGAAGAAATCCTCACGGAGTTCAAGGATGGATCGAAGAGCATGCCGGAAGTGCTCGAATACCTTGAAAAACTCCCTTTCGAGGACCTGTGCTTTGCCAAGGTGGACCACCACAGAAGGCTTCGCCGCGGGTGCTCGGAAGTAATTTACGGCGAGGGAAAGACGGCGGAGCAGATTGTTGCTATTTCACAATCCATGATAAATTTCGGTGCAAATGTGCTGGTTACCAGGGTTAATCCTGAAAAAGCATCGGAAATAGTGGCAAGAATCGGTGATATGGTCTATCACATAGAGGCTCGCGCATTAACTTTGAAACAGGAGGAAACGTCCCCGATTCCAGAGGGCACGATTCACGTAATCTGCGCGGGGTCATCGGATGTGCCTGTTGCCGAGGAGGCGGCTGTCACGGCCGAATTCATGGGAAACAAGGTGAAGCGCAACTTCGACATCGGGGTTGCCGGAATTCACCGGCTTCTCAATTCGCTGGAAGAGCTTCGCAATGGGACGGTCTACGTTGTCGTTGCGGGCATGGAAGGAGCGCTGCCGAGCGTAGTTGGGGGGCTTGTGCGTGGACCGGTTATTGCTGTGCCGACGAGCGTCGGATATGGTGCAAGTTTTGGAGGGATAGCCGCTCTGCTCGGGATGCTCAATTCCTGTTCCCCTGGCGTTTCGGTGGTCAACATTGACAATGGTTTTGGAGCAGGGTATCTGGCCGGGATAATAAATCGGCAGTCCGGAGCGGGCAGTGCGCCTAAAGCTCAAGCAGGTTTTTCGAACTGCCGCTGACTCCGAAAAGTCTGCGCCAGAAACCTAATATGTCTGCCCCAGAAATGATAATTGAAAGGAACCATCATAGTGGCAAGAGAATACAGGCCTAATGTAAGAGAATCAGCAGTGATATCCAGGCTGGACCATGCCAAGGAGTCGCAGCGCTACCATGCAATGAACAATCTGCGCGAGAACATGGATGAATTGGCAGCACTGATCGCCATAAAGCTGATTGAAGAGCGGCTGGTCGAGACCACCAGCAAGGCTGCCCTCGAAGAGCAGATCCATTTAGCCATGGAAAAGCTTAACGACTCAGAGGAGTTCGAAGTCCAATACGCGACGGCTAACCTGCGAGCGCTGGTCCCACGACCCCATTTCGTGAGCCTCTACTTAACTGCATTCATCGTCGAGACACTTATCGACCACAAGTGTATAGTCGAGATGTTCGGAACGGATGAGGAAATATACGCGAGTGTACACCGGCAGGTCGCAAAACTCGTCCCGATGAACTAACAGAAGGATATCTTCTGTCGATCATTTTCGGCAGTTCGGGTCGGGTTTGGCCCGCCGTCGCCAAACGTCCATAATGAATCCTTGATGCCGGAAATTAATACGGGTAGGCCGGATTTACATCCGGGCGCGAAGCGCAAAACGGCCGCGAGGTAGCGGTAATTCAAACATCCACCGGCTGTTTCAAGCAGATAACAGTTGCCGTGCTCTGTTTTCGCCACTTGATAGTCATTGCGGTTACCGGCAAACCGCGAGGTATCTTGTCCTCCGCACCCGGTATAAATCCGGGCTGTCTTCTTTTTGGTGCCCTTCTTGGCGGTTTATTTCCTTGCGGCAACTAAGTAATTGTTCGGTTCCCTCCGCCCGGCGACTCCGGGTTCTTAACCCGGCATTTAGAGCCTCAGGTTTTCCCAATAAACATAATAATTTATAATATTGACTCCGGGGTCGGTTCCCGTTAATAGCTTTTCTGCCAAAAATTTGCTAACTGTGTAAAACTGCATCGGGAAATGACTATTTTGGACAGGGTATCCCGGTAGGCAGACCGACCGCATTTAAACTAATAGATCCCGGAGCTACCCGTAATCAATTCATTTGATTGGAGTGATCCAATGAACGGCGTTGAAACCAAACTCCCGCCCAATTTCATCAGCACAATAGTAGCCGAAGACCTGAAATCCGGAAAAAATGGAGGACGGGTGCTTACCCGATTTCCACCTGAGCCGAACGGCTACCTGCATATAGGTCACGCCAAGTCGATCTGCCTCAATTTCGGGCTTGCATCAGAATTCGGGGGGCTGTGCAACTTCCGCTTCGACGACACCAACCCGGGCAAGGAAGAGATCGAGTATGTCGACTCGATAATGAACGACGTGCGCTGGCTGGGTTTTGACTGGGATGACCGTCTTTTCCATGCATCCGATTATTTCGAGCAGCTCTATGAATGGGCAATTGATCTGATTCGCGACGGCAAGGCATACGTGGACAGCCTCACCGCCGACGAGATTCGCGAGACGCGAGGCACCCTCACCGAACCGGGCAAAGAAAGCCCCTACCGAAACCGTTCGATCGAAGAAAACCTCGATCTTTTTCAGAGAATGCGCGCCGGCGAATTCGAGGACGGGCAGCACGTGCTGCGCGCCAGGATCGATATGGCTTCGCCAAATCTCAACTTGCGCGACCCCGTGCTCTACCGCATCCGCAAGATGTCTCACTGGCGCACCGGTGACCAGTGGTGCATTTACCCAATGTATGACTATGCCCATGGCCAGTCGGATGCGCTCGAAGGAATAACCCACTCGATTTGTACGATGGAGTATGAAGACCACCGACCGCTCTACGACTGGTTCCTCGATAACATCAATGTTCCGACCAGGCCCCGACAGATTGAATTCGCCCGGTTGAACCTCACCTACACCGTTATGAGCAAGAGAAAACTCCTCCGGCTGGTCCAGGAACGGAAGGTTGCCGGCTGGGATGATCCGAGGATGCCGACTCTTGCCGGATTTCGACGCCGCGGGTACACTCCGGAAGCCATCCGGGCATTCTGCGAGCGCATTGGAGTCGGCAAAAAGGAAAGCACGGTTGACTTGGCGCTTCTCGAATACTCGATTCGCGAAGACCTCAATTTAAAGGCTCCTCGCATGATGGGAGTGCTGCGGCCGCTCAAGGTGGTGATCGAAAACTATCCGGAAGGCCAGACCGAATACCTCGACGCAATAAACAATCCTGAAGACCCGTCGGCCGGGGTGCGCCAGGTACCCTTTTCGCGCGAACTCTACATCGAGCGCGAAGACTTCATGGAAGATCCCCCAAAGAAGTTTTTCAGGCTTGCCCCGGGGAGGGAAGCGAGACTCCGCTACGCGTATTTCATCACGTGTACGGGCGTAGTAAAAGACGACAGGGGAGAAGTCGTGGAGCTGCGTTGTACATACGATCCGGCAACAAAGGGAGGCGATTCCCCGGATGGGCGCAAGGTTAAGGCTACCCTGCACTGGGTATCGGCCCCACACGCAATCGATGCCGAGGTGCGCCTCTATGACAAGCTCTTTACCGAGCCTGAACCCGGCGACGATTTCATGGAAAAACTCGACCCGAAATCCCTCGAAGTAATTAAAGCCGCCAAGCTGGAACCATGCCTTGAAGAGGCCCCCGTCGGCAGCCGTTTTCAGTTCGAGCGACTCGGATATTTCTGCGTGGACCAGGATTCAACGCCCTCGCGCCGCGTTTTCAACCGCACCGTAACCCTTCGCGACACATGGGCAAAGGTAATGAAATCGGAAGGGATTTCGCCGACTTCTTAAAAAAAGCGGACGCCCGGTATCCGCCACCCACCGCTGTTGGCGTCCTGACCGACCCATGGTCAGGACCGAATCAGTCGGATTCGGTAAGTTCACGATACGAGGATATCCTTTGAGACCATCGGTCCTAAGGCCGGCAAAGTCTGGACAGGCTGGGGTTGCCAAACAAATTGAGATGCAAATTCCCCTCCTTTTGACGGGAGGGGCTAGGGGAGGGTGACAAAAAGATCTTGGATTCAACCCCTTTCCCCAATCACTCCAGCCAGTGGAGGAGAGTTTTCCTTCATCTCGGTGCATTGAACCTCTATTCCGGGGTTAGGCAACAGCCTCGGGAGACTTTGCCAGAAGAGGCCATGATGCAAAAACCCATTGTCCAATTGTAGGGGCAAAAGATTTTTTGCCCCTGCTGGGGTTGGGTCAATGTCCTCGCCAGCCGAGAATCTTATAGATATTAAATGATTGCCAACCTCTTCGTGGAGCAGGCTCCCAGCCTGCCGTGCCTGTAATATCCATGGTCACAGGACCGGCTATCGCCCTGTGATTATATTACTTGGACCAGCCCATTAGATTCCGTCATACTCACTGCCCGGCAGGTAATCTTCAATGAGGCGACAAATAGCTGAAACTCTCATATGCCCGGCATGTCTGCCCGATGAATTCTCTCTGACTCTCAACCAAAGAGAGTCAAGCGGCTCCGAGATAAGTGATGGAGACCTCGAGTGCGGGCGATGCGGGGCTGTCTATCCCATTAAAGAAGGTGTGGCGGAAGTCGTTGCACCCGGCGGGGATGCACCTGACGGAACGTTTGCCCGCTATGAAGACCCCGCTGCGCTTTCATCCTATCTCTGGAGTCATTACGCCGATACTTTTCAAGACCCTGAAGCCTCGACGGCTTACACAGAGTGGGCCGGGGAATTTTCTGCATCGGCCGGGGCAGCCCTTGATGCGGGTTGCGCAACCGGCAGACTTACCTTCGAGTTGGCGCGCAGATTCGATTTCGCAGTGGGTATTGACCGCTCCAGGTCCTTCATATCGGCCGCCCGCGAAATACTTAGGACCGGAAAGCTCAAATTCCAGGTGCGCGAAGAGGGCCTGATTCATTCGGAGCGGGAAATCATCCTGCGCTGGCGGCCTATTAACCTCGAATTCATCGTAGCAGATGCCCACGCGCTTCCATTTCGGTCGGGAGCTTTTGCCGGAGTCGCTTCGCTTAACATCCTGGATAAAGTTCCCAAACCGCTCGATCACCTGCTTGAAACCAGCCGGGTGTCGCGGGAACGGGAAGCACAGCTTCTCATATCAGATCCCTTTTCCTGGTCCGGGGAAGTCTGCCCTTCAGAGGATTGGCTTGGGGGAACCCCCGACGGGAATTTTCCCGGCCCGGCGCTCGAAAATATTGCCGGTCTGCTCTCGGGGGCTGGAGGACGGGTCCGGCCTTCCTGGACAATTGCCCGCCGAGGGGCGGTGTGGTGGAAGATAAGAAATCACGCTAACCATTTCGAACTGATACGAAGCGTTTTCATTAAGGCGGAGCGAAACGGAGCGAAAAGGACGGGGAACGGCGGTCAGAGGAAACAAGAAATTTGAGTGGAAAAACAGAAGGGGAGAGTGATGATTGATTTCGATTTCCTGGCTGCATTGGCCAGGGAGGCAGGCCGGGCCATTCTCGACGTCTACGATACCGATTTCGAAGTCCAGCGCAAGGATGACTACTCGCCACTGACGCTTGCCGATACGCGTTCGCACAGGATCATCGCCGACGCTCTGAGGACCCGCTATCCGGACATTCCCGTTCTTTCCGAAGAGGGAAGGACGGTTCCGTACGAGACAAGGAAAAATTGGGAGCGGTTCTGGTTGGTCGACCCTTTGGACGGCACCAAGGAATTTGTAAACCGGAACGGCGAATTTACGGTAAACATCGCCCTGGTCGAAAAAAGCGTGCCCGTGGCGGGTCTTATATACATCCCGGTGCAGGACCGGCTGTTCTTTGGCGACATCCGGGAAGGTTGTTGGGAACAATCCGAGGGTGGGCGCAATCCGATTAAGGTCTCTGATGGGCCTCCGGACGGAGTAGTGAGGATAGTCAGGAGCCGGTCGCATCCCTCCCCGGATTTGCTGAAGATCCTTACGCTAATTCCCAAACATGAAATCATAAACCGGGGAAGCTCGATTAAATTTTGCGCCGTTGCCCAAGGCGCCGCTGAATTTTATCCTCGCTTCGGCCCAACCTGGGAATGGGACACTGCGGCAGGTCAGGCAATCGTTACCGCTGCAGGCGGGGTGATGGTTGATTTTTCCGGAAAGCCGTTCGTCTACAACAAGGAAAATCTCTTAAACGGACCATTCCTGATTGCATCGAGCTTCCAGTGGCTGATCGGTTCCGGGGTGCTTGAAAAGGCGGCCGAAGTACTCGGATAAATGGATTAAATGATGCCCTTCAGGTTCATCGAAGAAATGGCTACTGCCGATGTGGCTTTCGAAGCGTGGGGCGACACCCAAGGGGAGCTTTTCGCTGCCGCGGCCGATGCGACGATGAACGTAATGGTATCAAACCTCGAAGCAATCGAGCGAGTGCAAAGCCGCGTTATCGAGGTTGAAGCCGATGCCCTTGATATGCTTCTTTTTGCTTTCCTTCAGGAAGTTATTTTCTACAAAGATGCCGACATACTACTGCTGCGGGTCGAAGAAGTGAGTATCGAGGAAAAGGAGGGCGTTTACTCGGCGCGCTCAATGGCCTACGGCGAAGAAATCGACCCTCTCAAGCACGACCTTATAGTTGACGTGAAAGCCGTCACTCTACACAAATTCAAGGTCGAACAAACGCAGCGGGGCTGGGAAGCGCTGGTTATTCTGGATATCTAGAAATAACCAATCCACAGGGCAGCCGTTGGAATTTGATCTGAATGCTGGCCATCTCCAGACCGTAAACATGCCAATCTTCAATTGTGGCGGGGCGTTCGATTGCAGGGGCAAAAGATTTTTTGCCCCTACAGGCCAATTTATTCCCCTACAATATCGGGAGTAATCATATCCCGGCAGACGGATGGAATTACGGTGGGTGTGTCAGGATGGAATATAATTGCGTTCATCCTGTGGGTCGGCAGGGACATTGATGCGAAAACCGATTGTAGGGGCAAAAGATCTTTTGCCCCTACAGGCCAATTACAGCCATAGTGGCTCAAAGGAAGAAAAATGGGCAATCACAAACACAATTTTGTCGAAGAATACGATGATATGGTTGCGTTTGGATTTTCGAGGGAAGTCGATGAAAAATCGCTGATGTATTACCTTCAGAAGTTTTCTGACGACGATCTGGTAAAAGCTCTTGTCCCCAGGCTCTCCGATGAGGAGATCAATGCCTGTTTTGCGCTTGTCTCCGACCTGATGCGCAAGCACCTCAATGACGAGGAGTACCACAGGCTGTTTCTAAAAGACGAGCACCTCCATCGTCACGACGACAGCAAATGAGAGTGGCCTTCCATCCAGCTTCTTATGCCCTCCAGCAGCTTTTCGTTTTGCTGCGGGAGGCGAACGGCAACCCTGAAGTAGAAATCGTCAAGGCCCTCGAACGAGCCGCAGTTGCGGATAAGCATCAGCCCGGATTCGAAAAGGTCCCGCTTGAGCACTTCAGAGGAAGGCAGGCGGCGGTCCAGTTTGACCAGGAGATAGTTCGCCTCACCCGGAAATACGCTTAGCCCCGGCATTTCCGATAACTGCTCATGAATTTTTTGCCTTTCCCTTGCAACTACTTCGAGCGTTTTTCGCCTGTAGTCTTCCTGGTGCATGCAGTAGGCGCCCGCGGCCTGCGCCAGCGTGTTCACCGACCAGGGTGGAACGAATCTTCGTATGTCACCTGCAAGCGAGGCTGAAGAGAGAATGTAGCCGACCCGCAGACCCGGCATGCCGTAAAATTTTGTAAGCGAGCGAATTAAAACCAGGCCGGAGCAAGTTCCCAGCAGCCGCTTGAGGGATTTTTCCTCGCAAAAATCAATAAATACTTCATCAACTATAAATTTGATTCCCTCATTGCTGTTCGATGCCACCCAATCGATAACCTCGTTGGATAGAAGCGAGCCGGAGGGACTTCCGGGATGGGTGAGCAAAATGGCCTCGGGCCGGAATTGGTCGACCGCTTCTTCGAGCTGGGCGACAGTTGGCTGAAAAAAATTATCCGCCGAGCAGACAAGCTTGTGAACATCTACTCCTTGTAGCTCAAATGCCTTGCAGTATTCGCTGAACGTAGGCATCACGGCAAGCACCCTGCCGATTCCAAGGGCCTTGGGCAGCCAGTAAATCAGCTCGGTCGAACCGTTTCCCGGAACGATGCATTCGGAGGGAATTTCGTGCAGCCCGGATAGTGAGTCTATCAGGAGCCGGTTGTTTATGTCGGGATAATGCTGAAGCCTGCAGAAATAACGTGAAATAAGTTCATTCAACCCGCGGGGCGGTCCCAGTGGATTAATGCTGGCGCTGAAATCAACGATATCCTCCGGTGAGCATCCGCTTCTGGATGCCAGCTCGTACACATTTCCACCGTGAACAAGAGTCATTTGGGTTCCTGTTTGCGGGTTGTGGGTTGTAGTGTTACGCCTCGCGAATTTTGTATAGCAACTGGGTTTCTCGGGACAACGCGGGTAGCCCGGATAAAATCCCGTGGCCGTCAACTCACCGGCAAGTATCTGGTTGTAGCACGGTGGGGCAAATAATTATTTGCCCCCACATCTCTTATGGTTTCCCGCCTTTTTTCACGGCAACCCGGAAAACCACGATGTGCTCATACAGGGAGGCCCAACCCGCAACCTGCAACCCGCAACCATCCCAGCTCAAAAAAATCTTTCCAGAATCTCCCTGGAAAAACGGATGCAGAAGGCCATAAAAAAGGCCAGGGCCGATGTCAGATACATCAGAATTATCATTTTCCGGTATGTCTCAAGCGTTATTGGTTCGGTCGGGTCCCCGAGCCTTGGTTTTTCTACCGGCTGACCGAAGTATATGTTGGTCCCGCCAAGCTCGATTCCGAGCGCCCCGGCGGCGGCGGCTTCGGGATAGCCGGAATTCGGGCTTTTCATTTTGCATGCATCTCGGCGCATGATTTTCATGGTGGTTCGCCAATCTCCCCCGGCGCATGCCGCGGCCCCCACGACCAGGAGGCCTGAAATCCTGGCCGGGATGAGGTTGGCTGCATCGTCTGCTCTCGCCGAAAACCAGCCGAAGTAGCGATACCTGTCGTTCATATAGCCAAGCATCGAATCCATCGTGTTCACAGCTTTATAGGCCAGGGCGCCCACGGGGCCGAAAATGGCAAGATAGAAGAGAGGAGCTACGATCCCATCGGAGATGTTTTCGGAGACCGTTTCGATCAGCGCCCGCAGGATTTCGGCCTCCTCCAGGTTCGAGGTATCGCGGCTTACGATTCGAGAGAGGCGTTCTCTAGCCAGCCCGATGTAGTTGTCGCGGAGCGCCTGTGCAATGCCCGCTGATTCCGCGTAAAGAGCACGGGTTGCGAGGGTGGTGTATGCAAGCCATATAAGGACTACATCGGTTGCAATCGTTCCGGCCAGCCGGGAGGCCTCGATAAGCACAATTGTGGAACTTACCGTAATGGTCATCACGAGTAACCATAGGACTGCCCCCGAAATCCTGAGAAGAATCGGAGGTGCCGCCGGATCGTAGAGATGGCCCTCGGCCCAGGTAACCGCCCGGCCTATCCACCGCACCGGATGAGGCATCCATTGAGGATCCCCAGCGGCAAGGTCAAGGATGTAGGCCGAAGCCAGATGCCAGGGCAGGAATACCATTTCGCTCCAATATTTCTCAATTCAAGGGTTTTTTCCGATAAGCGCCCAGTAAATGCCTATATACCGAAAAGCCGAAAAACTCAAATCCCGGCCGCCTACTCTAATATCGCTTCGATGATGCGCGGCACGTCCACATGGCGCCGGATTAAATCGGCAAGAAGATCATATTGCTCCTCTTTCCATATTCGGTATGAGGGGGCGCCGCGGCACGCGCCGAGTGTTTTGCCGGAATTTTTGGCAACACCTTGAAGGAAACTGTTGCGGAAGGCATCATTATCGAAAATACCGTGGATGTAGGTACCCCATGCCCTGCCGTCGGGGCTGGCAAGTCCGTCAGCGAAATCTGCCGTTTGGCCGTCGCGCCGGGTGATGCGGAAAAGATTCCTGGCGCTTCCCGAAGACGTGCTCCGGCCCATATGTATTTCGTAGCCGTGCAGCGGCCCGGCGCAACCCGCGAAAAGCCCGCAGTCCTTTGCAACTACCACCTCGACCTGCGAGGTGACCTTTTCCGGAAACATCTCTGTTTCCATGTCGAGCAGTCCAAACCCTGGAATTTCGGGAAGAGCGCTCTCCATTCCCCGAGGGTCGCGAACGATCCGGCCCATCATCTGGTAGCCACCGCAAAGCCCGGCAACCGTCCCGCCCGATTTGAAAAAGGAGCGGATAGCGTCGGCCATTCCGGATTGTTCGAGAGCCGCAAGGTCTTCGATCGTATTCTTGCTCCCGGGAATTATCACCGCGTCCGTGTCGAACACGCGTGCAGGGCGGTCGAAATAGACCAGCTGAACGCGCGGGTCGCGCTCGAAGCAGTCAAAATCAGTGTAATTCGAGATAAAAGGCAGCCGGACAACCCCGACGATCACCTTATCCGGTGATGGGGCGCTCTCGTCCTTTTGCATCCGCCGCCCAAGGGCCACGCTGTCTTCTTCTGGAAGGGAAATATGATCAAACCAGGGGACCACTCCGAATACCGGCCGTCCGGTGCGCAATTCAATCATGCCGGCGCCGTCCGCGAAAAGAGCGGGATCGCCCCGGAGCTTATTTACGATAAAACCTGCGATAAGGTTCCGCTCCGAGGATTCCAGGAGCTGATAACTCCCGATTAGCGATGCAAATATTCCCCCGCGATCGATGTCGCCGACCAGAATGCACCTGGCATTAGCCATCTCGGCCATGGCCATGTTGACGAGGTCGTGGGGCTTGAGGTTTAATTCGACGGCGCTTCCGGCCCCTTCCATAACCACGATGTCGTATTTCGACGAGAGCCGCTCGAAGCTCTCCCGGACAATTGGAACGAGTTCCTTTTTATATTCGTAGTACTCTTTGGCCATATAGTTGCCGATGGATTTTCCAAGCACTATCACCTGGGAGCCCATTTGCGAGGTGGGCTTCAGCAGCACCGGATTCATATCGACGTGTGGTGCAATTCCAGCGGCTTCGGCCTGCACTACCTGAGCGCGCCCCATCTCGCCACCTTCTGCGGTAATGAAAGAGTTAAGGGCCATGTTCTGCGCCTTGAAAGGCGCGACGCTATAGCCTTCCTGCCGGAATATGCGGCAAAAAGCAGCCGCCAGGATGCTTTTTCCAACATCCGAACCTGTCCCGAGAAACATCAGAGGCCTGGTCCTGGCCATGAATCTTATTACCTCCGCTCTTTCCATTCCGCGCACCGGGCGACGAAGTTGCTGGCCGCTTCCGGGGCACTTCCCCAGTGAAGATGAATATAGCTTGCAAGCACCTGCCAGGAAACCTGGCTGGCCCGGTCATGCTCATGGGCAGGCTTTCCAGTTTCGAAATGACGTGGGGCAGGCTTTCCAGCCTGCCGCTCTCCCTCGGAGAAAACCTGCCGCGGCATATACCCTTCTCCGCGCACCTGTTCGAATTTGCGGGAACGAAGCTCGTAGGCAAGCTCCAGCCCAATGCTTTCTTCCGGCAGGTCGACGATTTCCGAGTAGTGAAACTCGTGTCCCCGGATTCTCATGCCTGGTTCACCCAATAGGCAGGGCCTTCGCAAAACCACTTCGGTGTACCCAAGGGCCCTACGGCGGGCCAGCATGCGGGTACCAAATGGAAGAATACCGGCCATGGGAAACTTGACTCCTTCAGCCGTATCAATGAACCGGCCAAGAGTCATAAGACCACCGCATTCGGCATATATCGGCATGCCACTGTCGGCTGCTTTGCGCAAAGATTCCAGGAAAGCGGAATTTTTCGATATCGCTTCGGCGAAAAGTTCCGGATAGCCCCCCCCAAGGTAGATTCCCGAGCAGCCTTCGGGGACTGCCTCGCCGGACACCGGAGAAAAAAAGCGGATGTTGGCCCCGGATTTTTCGAGAAGTTCCAGGTTGTCGGGATAATAAAAACAAAAAGCCGCATCTCGGGCAACGGCAATGGTCGGGAGCAGCGATTGGCGCGCAGGTGCAACTCCGGCTGCCTCTGCTGTTTCTGACGGCTTCTTTTCATACCTGGCTATTTCGAGCAGCAGATCGAGATCGAGAAATTCTTCCATGATACCGGCAAGCTTTGCTTGCCATCTTCCATCGAGTGCCATTTCATCGGCAGTAACAAGGCCCAGGTGGCGTTCGGGGATCTGCACGGATTGCTCGCGTGGTATTCCGCCCAGTACGGCGAGGTTCGGAAAGTTGGGGCAGACTGCTTCCTTGAGGTATTCGAGGTGAGCCCGGCTGCCGATCCGATTAAAAATTACACCGCGAAGATCAAGTGCCGGGTCGAAATTCTTGAAGCCGTACAGGAGCGCGGCCGCGCTTCGGGCCATACTGCGGGCATCGACCACCAGGATAACCGGAATACCAAGCCATTTGGCTAGTTCGGCACTGCTACCTGACTCGGTACTTCCCTCATAGCCGTCGAACAGGCCCATGACTCCTTCGGCCAGGCCGAGATCGGATTCGTTCATGAGGCGCTGGAACATTTCCAGATTATAGTCGCGGCCGAGCATCCAGCCGTCCAGGTTTCGGGAAGGGATGCCGGCAACCTTTGTGTGAAGGCCCGGATCGATGAAGTCGGGTCCCGCCTTGAAAGGCTGTATCCGAACTCCCCTGGCCCTCAAAGCGGCGATCAGCCCGAGGGTGATGGTCGTTTTGCCGCACCCGCTATGGGTGCCTGCAATTAGAAATGCATGTTTTGCTTCGGGTTTACCGGGCATCTCTTAACGCCAGTTTTGCTGATGTGTGAAAGCAATTCTCAAAAAGTAATTTGCTGGTAGGGCTTTGCTCCGTTCGGGCTATATCGGGCTAAACTCCCTCTTAAACAGACTCCCGGATTTAAGTACGGGCTCCTCTTTTATGCTCTTCAGCGTCATTTTCACGGTAACCCGCCTGCCGAGTTCGCACCCGCCTGTAATGTATAGTTTATCCTACTTTGGATCAGCTTTTTTAAAAATTTAGAAGGGGGCGTTATAAAGGCTCTCATGGAGAGGAAGAACAACGGCTGTACTCATCTTAAGGTCGGGCGCGGCGGAGCGGTGCTCAAAGGCCATGCCTCGCCGCGCCGGGTTTAGCCGCATAGCGGTGGAAGATTGGGAGCCTCGCTCCTCAAGCTCTTATTCGTTTCAAACCTCACGAGTTTCGAGGTTGTCTGATTCAATCCATTTGCCGTCAATGCAAACCTTGCATTGCTTATCAGTTCAAAGTTCGTGCCCATGGGGGTACATTTTATTCTCTGTCGTGCAATCCTTGCTTCCGGTCGGTTCCATATTTCCCCCTATCTGATTTTTGGTTAAATTTTGTTCTTTATAATAATCATTATCGGAGTAAGATTCCTGAAACCCGACGGTTTGCGCAGCTTGATTTGTAGCCTATACCTGCAACGGTGCTTATATAGCGGTGGTGAGCGGATATTGCCATTCACCTCGGTTACGCCATTAACAGCACCGAACACCCGTTAAAATATGTTCTGCCAATGATTAGAGTAGGCAAAGTTAATCACGGGGCGGCTTCTTCAGCATAGCCAGACGCTAACCACAACAAGAGTTACGCCATGAGACTCACACTTCCGCCGAAAAAGAAGAAACGCTGGAAAATCCTTGGTTTCCTGATCCTGGCCGCAATAGTGGTGGGTGCTTTTGCGAGTTTCGGCCCCCCCAGATTGTACGCCAAGTCCGGAACGCCCGAGTTCTGCGCACAATGCCACGTTATGGAATCCCAGTATGAGAACTGGTACCATAACGGCGGCCACAAGCGGCAGAAATGCATTGACTGCCACCTCCCCAATGACGGCATAGCCCGCCATATGGCCCTGAAGGGTCTAACGGGAATGTGGGATTCCTTCGTCTTCTATTCCGGGAGGGTCCCCGATGTGATCAAGATTTCAACGAGTGGGGCCGCCATCGTTCAGGAAAACTGCAAGAGGTGTCATGAGCAAACGGTCTCGATGATAAAGGAGGACCGTAACTGCTGGTCATGCCACCGGCGGCTGTCGCACAAAATTTCGGGGACACTGTAAGGCTGGTTAACTCCGGTATCCGCAATCTGGTCGAAATATCCGTGCAAGAAGGGAGATAAAAGATGAGCTGGAAGAGGACTCTTTTTCAGGCGCTCGTTATGGTTACGGTCGCGGGTGTTTTCATGCTCGGAGGCTGCTCGCAGCAAAAAACCGAGATGGTGAAAACAGCAACCATCGCCGACGGAGAGATGAACCCCGCGAACTGGGGTAAGGCCTATCCGCTGGAATACGACTCCTGGCTCAAGACCAAAGAACCTCGGGCGGTTGGAAAAACCAGGTACAAAAACGATTTCGATGCCAAGAACAGCCGCTATGACAAGCTCAGCGAGTTTCCCTACATGCCGCTCCTGTTCAATGGCTGGGGGTTCGGCGTGGAATACAACGAACCGCGGGGCCATTACTACATGGTTACCGACCAGGTGGACATCGACCAATCGCGGACAAAAGCCGGAGGCGCCTGCCTAACCTGCAAGACCCCTTTTGTCGACAAGCTGCGAAAAGAGATGGGAAGCGCATACTTTTCAGCACCCTACGACCAGGTGCGTAGCCAGATTCCCGAGGAATTCCGTGAACTCGGGGCGGCCTGCATGGACTGCCACGAAAACAAAAACATGGGCCTCAAGCTCTCTCGCTGGACCTTGACGAATGCGCTCAAGGACGTGGGCAAGAATCCCGATCAACTCACCCGCCAGGAAATGCGAAGCCTTGTCTGCGCCCAGTGCCATGTCACATACGTCATCCCAAAAGATAAGGAAATGAAGTCTCTCGATGTATTCTTCCCGTGGCAGGGGAGTAAAGAGGGCAAGATATCGGTTGAAAACATTATAAAAGTGATACGCTCCGATCCCGCCTACGGCGAGTGGAAGCAGAATGTAACCGGGTTCAAGGTGGGATACATCCGCCACCCGGAGTATGAATTTTACACCTTCAACAGCGTACACTCCAATGCCGGGGTTGCCTGTGCCGACTGCCACATGCCCTATACCAAGGTGGGATCGGCCAAGATTTCCGACCATAATGTAATGAGCCCGGTGAAGAACGACCTCAAGGCCTGCCAGCAGTGCCACACCGAGACCCCCGAATGGCTCTCGAATCAGGTCTTTGCGATCCAGGACCGCACGGCATCGGTGATGATGCGGGCGGGGTACGCAGAAGCGGTTTCCGCCAAGCTCTTCGAGATCGCCCACAAAGCGCAGGCCGATGGCAAGACACTCGATCAGGGGCTGTATGACAGGGCAAAGGACCTCTACCTCGAAGCCCTCTACCGTGTAATCTACATCGGCGCGGAGAATTCGGTCGGGTTCCACAACCCGAGCGAGGCCGGCAGGATTTGTACCGATGCAGTCTCAATGGCCCAGAAGAGCGAAATGCTTCTCCGCCAGGCCCTTGCGAAGGCCGAGGTCGATGTCCCGGCCGATATCAATCTCGAACTGGCGAAATACGTAAACAACCGCGGCGGCAAGAAACTCAACTTCCGCCCGGAACTCGAGATTTTCGACCCGTTCGGTACCCAGGAAAAGCTGACTCCCATTAGCACCCAGGGACGCTGAAAATAAACACCCAAGGATGTAAAGGAAAAAGATGCAATTAGAGTGGGCACGGTTTTTACCGTGCCCATCGAAGGTGGCGGAACCACACGACGAGGTTGTTGCCCAAAGATTGATGCCGCTCCCCTCCCGACAGGGCATCGGAGCTTCTTCTTAATTCCCTCTGCTTCTCTAATACTGCTAAAGTACGGTCCCTGTATTGCTTCCCATCTCTATAAATCATCAATTCAGCCTGGCTGTTTTTCCGACTCTTCCTTGTAGATCGCCATGTTGTGGCTTATATCATGTTAAGCTCGTGTGTTGATTCGGTTAGAACGGTCCGGACCGGTTCGGAACCGATTCCGTGAGGAAACCAATCGAATGGTATTCCAGGCTAAGGGCAAGCTGCTCATTAATCCTGAGAGCAAAAAGCGCCTGCTGGCGATGGGGATGTCTGTCATCATCAGTGCTCTCTTAATGGGCTTGAAGTTCTTTACCTACTGGCTCACCGGTTCAACCGCAGTCCTCTCTGACGCCCTGGAATCTATAATAAACGTCGTCGCCAGCTCGTTTGCTCTCTGGAGCGTTTTTATAGCCTTAATACCACCCGACACCAACCACCCCTACGGACATGGAAAGGCCGAGTTTTTTTCGGCGGGCTTTGAAGGGGCACTGATAACTCTGGCGGCCGGCGCTATAATCTGGGAGGGCATCGAAGGCATTCTACATCCGAATCCTCTGCCCAACCTTGATTACGGCCTCCTCATTTTGCTTGCAACCGGAGTCGCCAATGCTATTCTGGGTACAATGCTCGTCCGGATCGGTGTGCGCACGCGTTCTGCCGCCATCAGGGCCGATGGCAGGCATATTCTCACCGATGTCTATACCTCCGCGGGAGTCCTTGTCGGGCTGGTGCTGGTGCGCCAGACCGGTTGGCTCTGGTTTGACGGTGCCATTGCGTGTCTGGTCGCATTGAACATATTATTTATTGGCGTCCGGCTGGTGCGCGAATCTTTTTCGCACCTGATGGACGAATCCGATCCGGAATTGCTTGACGAAATAGCCACAATTATAGAAAAAAACCGTAAGCCGGAATGGATCAATATTCACCGGCTGCGAGCGTGGCGGTCCGGCGACCGCATACATGTAGATTTTCATCTCATCCTCCCTTGCGAACTCAGTCTCGCTGACGCTCACCGGGAAGTATCCGAAATCCAGTGCCTGCTTCAAAATTCCGTTGCCGGAATGGGAGAAGCCCTGATTCACGTAGAACCCTGCATTCGGCCGGAATGCCCTGCGTGCAGCCATGATCCGTGCCTGACTCGCGAGGAAGCCACAGAGCGGCAAAATCTTTGGAGCCCTTAAACGGTTACCTCGCCTGCTCGCATGCATAAGCGTCGCGGCAGGGATGAGAATCGCTGCAGGGGCTCGGCTCTAATGATCGATCACCAAAGCCATTAGGAGGAGATGATGCGCATCGTTGTTATCGGACAGGCGCCCTTCGGGGCCAAGACCCTCGAAGCCCTGCTGGATGCGGGGGAAGAAGTAATAGCGGCTTACGCCCCTCAGGAAAAAACGGGCGCAAAGCCGGACCCGCTGAAGGAAGCCGGCCTCAAGCGCGGAATACCCGTTTTTCAGCCAAAAACCTACCGAAGTGATGAAACATTTAGTGAATTTGCCGCGCTAAAACCCGATCTGGTCGTTCTGGCGTTCGTTACCGACATAGTCCCGCTTCGCTATTTCGATGCGTCGACTCAAGGGGCTATCTGCTATCATCCGTCCATCCTTCCGCGCCATCGCGGGGCAAGCGCAATCAACTGGGCCATAATGATGGGTGATACCCGCACCGGGCTGACAATCTTCTGGCCCGACCAGGGAATCGATACCGGCCCCATCCTTCTGCAAAAGGAGATTGAGATCGGCCCGAATGACACCGCGGGGTCACTCTACTTCGATTACCTGTTCCCCATGGGCGTGGAAGCCATTATCGATTCGGTCAAACTGATAAAGTCCGGAAAAGCGCCCAAAACCGCCCAGAGCAATGAAGGGGCGACCTACGAGCCCCCCTGCAACGATGCAGTTGCCGGAATCGATTGGGAAAAAAGCGGCACCGACATCTACAACCTCATTCGCGGCTGCGACCCTCAACCCGGTGCATACGCTTCTTTTCGGACCGAAAAGGTCCGCCTCTACGGTGCCCGCTTCCATGATATTTCTCCCGCTGCGGCTCCGGGCACGATCTTGGGTATTGCGGAAGGCGGAATGAGGATTTCCGTTCCCGGAGGAGAAGTGCTGATATCGAAGATTCGCACCGATTCAGCCGGAAAAATAGATGCCGCCAAGTGGGCCGCAGGCGCTGGTGTGAAGGATGGAGAGCGGTTCGGAAATGGCCCTTGACGTTGCGGTAGCCCTGCGGCTCTGAATTGTAGGAAAACCTGTTGGGGCACGGTCTCCAGACCGCCGTTATGGCACTGTCAGGAGGGCCTGTTGCCTAAAATAGTTTTTCGAAAAACGCTAAGCAAAATTGGATGGCATGAACCTGGATGAACGTCATTCCCGCAGCGCTTCTGGGCGGGAATCCAGAGTCTTTGCTTCATGAGACCAATGATTTCGGGATTTAAAGACTCTGGATTCCCGCCCAGAAGCGCTGCGGGAANNCCGATAGATCATGCAGCGGGTTTTGGGCAACAGCCCCCCTGGAGACCATCGCCGTAACCTGAGACCACTCCATTATCTTGTGCTTATATCGAAGGTGTGAATCGATTCCGCACGGCAGGGTCGATGCCTCCCAGCCGGCCATCATCTGCATCGCGGCAACAATATTCCAGTACAAATACCTTGCACTACCTTTCCCTGATATCTTGTTAATGCTATCAATACCGGGGTTAACAGCCGCTATGGTTCTTGGCGGCCGATTGGTTTATAATTGTGCAATTCGTGCTGTTCCAGTAGAGATTTGAGAGAATATTCAAAGGAGCCGATCATGTATTTTCCTGTTTATAGGCCGAGAAGGTTCAGGCGGAGCGAGAACTTGCGGCGCATGGTGCGCGAAACAAGACTCAGTGTGGACCAACTCGTGTATCCGCTTTTTGTTATGCCCGGAAAAGACGTCAAAAATGAAGTTCCGTCCATGCCGGGAGTTTTCCAGTTCTCGGTTGACCGGCTCCTTAAAGAGATGCGCGAGGTAAAAGAGCTTAACATTCCGGGAGTGCTGCTCTTCGGCCTTCCTTCCTCGAAGGATGAAATCGGGAGCCAGGCGCACGCCGATGATGCTCCCGTGCAGGTTGCCATCCGTGAAATAAAGGAGAAATTCCCGGAAATCGTAATAATTACCGATGTATGCCTCTGCGAATATACAAGCCACGGCCATTGCGGACTCCTCGAAGGCGCAGAGGTGCATAACGATTCGACCCTCGAAGTTCTTGCCGAGGTGGCCCTTTCGCACGCCAGGGCCGGAGCGGACATCGTCGCTCCATCCGACATGATGGACGGCCGGGTTGCGGCCATCCGTGATGCCCTCGATGAAAACGGCTACGATCAAACCGGTATTATTGCCTACTCCGCCAAATACTGCTCCGGCTTCTACGGACCTTTCCGCGAAGCGGCCGATTCAGCCCCCCAGTTCGGAGACAGGCGTGCCTACCAGATGGATGCGTGCAACACCGAAGAGGCCCTGCGCGAGGTTTCGCTGGATATAGAGGAAGGCGCGGACATGGTCATGGTAAAGCCGGCCTTGCCTTACCTGGATATAATCAGGCGAGTCAAAGAGGAATTCGACCGTCCGGTCGCTGCATACAACGTCAGCGGAGAGTACGCGATGGTAAAGGCCGCTGCCCTGAACGGCTGGATCGACGAACAAAGGGTGATGATGGAAGTCCTGACCTCGATTGTACGGGCCGGTGCCGATCTTGTCCTTACTTATTTCGCAAAAGACGCCGCCCGGCTGCTTCAAAACCGCTAAGGAAGTTTAATCAAGATGAAACCGAACCACCCAGAAACCAAAGAAAACCACCCGCCCCACGGTGCTCACGGCCATCATGGCGCACACGCCACAGGGTCCGGGCTTGGCTCAAACCTTCGCCTTGTTGCGTGGGAAACCACCCGCACCTGTAACCTTGCCTGCGTCCATTGCCGGGCCGCCGCAATGGACAAGCCCTACGAAGGGGAACTCACAACAGCCGAGTGCCTGCGGGTTATGGACGAAATAGCCGAGGTCGGCAAGCCGATCATAATCCTGACCGGCGGGGAGCCGCTCCTTCGTAAAGACATCTTCGAACTGGCCCAGTACGGGAAATCGAAGGGGTTTAGAATGACGATGGCCCCAAACGGCACCCTGCTTACCCCGGAAGTAGCTCGCAAGATGGTGGATTCGGGCATCGAGCGGATAAGTATCAGCATCGATGGATCGAGCGCTGAATCCCACGACGCATTCCGGCAGGTGAAAGGGGCCTTCGATGGCGCCCTCCGTGGAATCTCGGCCGCCAAATCCGTGGGCCTGGATTTCCAGGTAAATACGACTATTACCATGACAAACATGGAGGATTTCCCGAAAATTCACGAAATGGTGGTATCGCTCGGAGCGGTTGCCCACCACATATTCATGCTCGTACCGATGGGGCGCGGAAAAGACCTTGATGAAACTGGGATCAGTCCGGAAAAATACGAGAAAACCCTCCATTGGTTCTACGAGCAAAAGGATAAAGTACCGCTCCAGCTAAAGGCCACCTGTGCTCCGCACTACTACCGGATCTTGCGCCAAAGAGCAAAGGCCGATGGAAAAGAAATTAACTTCCAGACCTTCGGCCTCGATGCCGTAACCCGCGGATGCCTCGGCGGCACCGGCTTCGCCTTCATATCCCACGTCGGACAGGTCCAGCCCTGCGGCTACCTCGAACTCGACTGCGGAAATGTCCGGGAAAAATCTTTCAGAAAAATTTGGGAGGAATCCCCCGTTTTCCAGGATCTCAGGAACCCGAAAAAATACGAGGGCAAATGCGGCAAATGCGAATACATCCGGGTCTGCGGAGGATGCCGCGCACGTGCCTACGAGGCTACGGGCGGTAATTACCTCTCCGAAGAACCTCTGTGCCTCTATGAACCGAGTGTGCGAAGGGCGGGGTGCTAAGAAGAAAGGCAAAGACAAAGCAAAGACAAAAGACACAAGACAAAGTCAAAAGAGCGGGGGAACGAGTCCCCCCGCACCCCCC
>DBMI01000046.1 GCA_002298165.1 Desulfarculales bacterium UBA702 | reverse complement strand
AGAAGCATGCGGGAATGACGTTCATTAGGTTCGTGCCATCCAATTTTGCTAAATTTTTTCGAAAAATTATTTAGTCAACAGGCCCTCCCGACCGTGCTACCCGCGCCGACCGACTCAATCAACCTGAGTTATCGAACCACCTCGAGCCGAGGAGGGACGGCAGATTCTGGTGCGGTTAACCCCGCAACCCGCAACCCGCAACCCGCAACATCAATGCTTCTGGGTTCGATAGCTTCGCAGAAGACCCATCACCACACCGACTATTTCGACCTCCGCGGCATCCGCAAAAATGGGTTTCATTTGCGAGTTTGCCGGCTTCAGTTCAATTTCGCTTCCCCTGAGATAAAACTTCTTTACCGTCGCCTCTCCCCGCACCAGGGCGACAACTGTTTGCCCGTTTTCGGCCTGCGGCTGCCGGGTGATAATCAGAATGTCGCCGTCGCGTATCCCGTCATCGATCATTGAATCGCCCCGGACTCGCAGTGCGAAATTGTTTCCGTTCCCGAGGAAATTTTCCGGGACTTCAATGGACTCAGAGGTTTCAACCGCTTCAATCGGCGTTCCGGCGGCAACCTCCCCCAGAAATGGAATCGCCGCCGATCCGGCGGCAAGCGATACGATCTCAAGGACGCGTTTCCCGTTGTCCCATGGACTTTTGAGATATCCGCGCCGTTCGAGTTGCTTGAGGTGCTTATAAACCGAGTTGAGAGATTTGAATCCGAGACTTCGCCTCACTTCCTCGTAGGACGGGGAATAGCCGTGGCGGTTTATATATTCGCGCACAAAACTGAAAACCTTTTGCTGTGCCGGGGTAATTCCTGTCATCTTCAGGGCTTCCTTTCATAAATTGCGATTACAATTTAAGGTGAACAAATGGTGAAAGTCAAGTATTTTAGAATCATGTTTAAAATCCTGAGTTTTTAAATCAGTGGACTCGAAAGAGGTGCTGGGCTAGAGTTTAAGTGGTAAGGGCGAGTGCCGGGGTACGAAAATTAAGGAGGGGGGCGATGACACGACCGGGCAATGCTGCTGTGCTCAGCTTGATCATTCCGGGGCTTGGGCAATTTTATAATGGGTTTTTTCTGCGCGGGATATTTTGGCTGATAATCACCCCCGGTCTTTGGATTGGCACCGGAGGGCTGCTCGGCTGGATCTGCCATATTATTTCGGCGATAACGGCTTACAAAAAAGCGGAAGAACTGGAAAGGGATTTCGACAGGCCAATATAGCGGAGCAGGGACCGAATGGGCCGGAGCACTACAAAAGGTTACCGCTCCATATATTTGAGAAATTCGCAGATTACCTTTTGTTTATCCCCAAGGCTATTTGCCACTGCATCTCTTAGCCGCTCGAAGTCGCCAAGATACATTCCCGAGAAGCTTATAGCCATGCCGTCCGGAGTGTGCCGGATGATGGAGCCGCTAATCACAAAGCTGATGTCGGAAGCTGGTTCGGCAAGATATATTACTACCTCGACCGCTTTGCCGACCGGTATTCTATCGGTCATTCTGAAAAATGTGCCATTAAGGCTGAGGTTTTCCACAGTCCCGCGAAATTCGCCCTCAGGTGTTTTTAAGAAAGCTTCGGAGTTAAACGGCACCCGAGTAAAACGCCTTCTTTCACTTTCATTGCCCATCTATTTGGTCCTTATCCTTGAAGCGATTGCAATTGCCGGTCTAAATTGCTGATCTGGTAATTGCAGGTCCCACAGTCAACTGGTCCTACAGGCGCTGAATGTTCAAAAAGAAGGAGCCGGAATCTTTCATCCGACTCCTCCCCGCCTATGATGTAATCTAACCCAGACATAACATTATTTTAATCGGCAACTCGGTTAAAAACCTTAAATAAATAACTTAAAACGCAGAGCTGAAACATGACTTACGCCAAGTGAGAATCTGCTAAAGATTCTTAATGGAGACCAGGAATAATTTAGATTGAAAAACAGGGCATTGGGTCGAGATTTCCCCGGTTAGCTGCAATCCACTCTCCTTTTCAAATCAAGCTTAATCAACATCATCGACCGGGGATAAACTGGCTTACCGAAAACTTCTTAAGCTGGAGAAAATTACCAAAACTTCCCAATCGGAGCATCATTACGATTTTATTTGACTGTTGCATTGAAGAAAAAATTCGTCCTGTCCGATAATACGTAAGAACGTGGAATCAAAGAAATAGCCGCGCCACCCCAAAAAAGAGATTTTTCTAGGGCGAGGGGAAGGAAATGTCGGGGGCGGGGGCGGCACTTTGCCTGGGAGTTAGGAATTATGGCTGGTGTTGAGGGAGGCATTCAACTAAGCCGGTATTCTATTACGGCAAGATCCTTTTGGTGATCGATATGTTTGTGGAGTTTTGAAGGTTTTAAATCGCGTGAAATCAAAAAAGGAGTCATCTCTCATGAGAAATCAGGCGGGCATGGCAGGTCAGTTGGAGAGTTCCGGTGTTGATAGAGAAGGCAAGTACCTGACCTTTTCTCTCGGCGAGGAGGAATACGGGATCGGTATTTTGAAGGTCAAGGAAATCATAGGGATGATGCGAATAACTCCTGTGCCGCAGACCCCTGAATATGTGAAAGGGGTGATCAATCTCCGTGGGAAGGTGATTCCGGTCATCGACCTGAGGCTGCGATTCGGGATGGGCGAAAACGGCTATACGGAGCGAACCTGTATAGTGGTCGTCGAAATAGATGGCGATGCGTGCAAACTCCACATCGGAATTGTGGTGGACTCGGTCTCTGAAGTACTGAACATCAGGGGCGCTGACATCGAGGACACTCCGAGCTTCGGAACGACTCTGAATACGCAGTATATCCTTGGAATGGCCAAAACAGGGGGAGGGGTAAAGATTCTCCTCGATATCGACCAGGTGTTGAGCTGCGAAGATGTCGGATTCCTGGACAAAGTTGCCTGAGAAATCTTAAATTCCGCCCATGGCGCGACCGGTGGCGATCAAGCCGGCCGCGGCCTTGGGGCGGGATCGATGGCTGCACTGGACCTGGGTAGGCAAATAAGATTTATCCAAACCCCGGTGGCAATGGTTGTCGACTCCCGAGTATGAATCATAGGGGAACGGCCCCGCGAGATCTCATGAGTGAGTAAATGTCTCGCGGCTCTCCGATTCGATTCTTGGAAAATGCGCCGAAGACAAGTGCAGTTATCGCGCTGGGGTAACATCGAAGGGAAAAAGCACGGGTATGGAAAAGAACCTGCCTGACAGGATTTTTCAGCAATTCAGCCAACTCGTCTATGACCAGTGCGGCATCAACCTTCATGAAGGCAAAAAGGCCCTTCTCCAGGCGCGTCTGAACAAACGACTAAGAATCACCGGTATCAGCACCTATGAAGATTATTTCAACCATATCACTTCTCCGGCAAATCCCCGGGAGTTCATAAACTTCTTAGATTCCGTCTCCACCAATCTTACCTACTTCTTCCGGGAATCCCAGCATTTCGATTTCCTGGAAAAGACTTTGCCCGAACTGCTTGCGCAAAAGCAGAAGGAAGGCAATTCGAAATTAAGGGTATGGAGCGCCGGCTGTTCGACCGGTGAAGAGCCTTACAGTTTGGCAATGTGCGTGCTTTCGCAAATTTCCGATCCCGGTCGATGGGATTTCCGCATCCTTGCCACAGACATCTCCACCCGCGTACTCGATGTTGCCTACCGTGGGGTTTATTCTGAAGAGAAAGTGCAAAAGGTTCCTCCCGCAATGCGGCAGGTCCATTTCCGAAAATTTAGCGAAAACGGCACAACCGAATATGAAGTCGGACCTCAGGTAAAGCGAATCGTCACTTTTCGCAGACTCAATCTCAAGGATTCATATCCATTCAGGGGACAGTTTGACTTTATTTTTTGCCGCAACGTTATGATTTATTTCGACAAAAAGACACAGGAAGAATTGGTGAATAAAATGGCGAGCTTCCTGACGCCCGGTGGGTACCTCTTCGTCGGTCACTCGGAAAGCCTGACCGGTCTGGCGCACAAGCTTGGTTATGTAAGACCCGCGGTCTACAGGAATTAGCTTGGACCACCACGTTCCTGTGTTGCTGATAACGTCTTTGTTTTGGTAAGAGACAGCAGATGAGAAGAGTAGTTGGTGTGGCAGACATGGCGATAAGTAACAACCCTGATGAGGTACTGATTACCTATTCTCTGGGTTCCTGCATCGCCGTGATCATTTTTGACCCAGTTGCAAAGGTGGGAGGCATGCTGCACTACATGTTGCCTGAGTCGAGTCTGGATTCCGAGAAAGCGAGACAAAATCCCAACATGTTTGCGGATACTGGCATATCGATGCTTTTCAAGAACAGCTATCAATTGGGTGCCAGGAAGGAACATATCATAGTGAAGGTCGTCGGAGGTGCGCAAATCCTCGACCAGGAAGGCATCTTCAACATTGGCAAACGAAACTATGTCGCATTGCGCAAGATCTTCTGGCGCAACAATGTGATGGTAAAAGCCGAACAGGTTGGTGGTACGGTAAACAGAACGGTTCGTCTCGAAATGGCTTCCGGCAAAGTTATTGTGAAAGCTGGCGGCGAATCGGAAGTTGAAATTTAAGTAGCTTCCGCAAGAACGGAGGCTCGTGAGGGAGTCATGTCCTACAACATCTTAGTAGTGGATGATTCGAAGTCGATGCGGATGGTCATCAGGAAGACTCTCGAGATATCAGGTTTTCGAATCGGTGATTATCTCGAGGCGTCAAATGGCCGGGAGGCACTCGATCTCATGGAGGGCAAGTGGATCGACCTGATCCTCTCGGACATTCACATGCCGGTCATGGATGGTTTCGAATTCATAAAGTCGCTCAAGGGCAAGGCACCCAACTGTGACATACCGGTTGTTTTCATAACCACCGAAGGTAACAAGGACCGCCTGCAGGATTTGATGGATTGTGGTGCCAGCGGCTATATCCGCAAGCCTTTTCGTCCCGAGGAGATCTTCGCTCTTCTGAGCCAGGTTATGGGAGAATTCGATGATAATGCACCAATGGGAAAGAGCCCTGAAGGATGTGATTTCTGAAGTGCTGGAAACGATGTTCTTCACCGTTGTTGATTTCGAGGTCGAAAGTACCGGGGCGCCTTTCCGATATCAGTCCGAGATTGTCATATCTGGAAAAAAAGGGCGGATTGCGATTTCTCTGCGTGTAACCGGGCAATTTGCCAGAATGATTACGGCCAACCTGATTGGTGTCGATGAAGAGGGAATCGGGGAGGCGGATATAGAGGACGCGTTGAAGGAATTCATCAATATGATCGGGGGCAACTATCACGTACCCATGAAAGACTACGAATGGTCTCTGGGAATTCCGCAAGCCTGGGAGATCGATTTAGCCGGGCAAGAGCCGGGGATAACCGGTTCAACCGGACTGTGCTTTGGATGTTTTGGCGAAGAGGCCGGGTATGTATCGCTTCAATACCATGAAATGGCGGACGGCCCGGGTTAATCCTCAGCCGAGGAGACAAACATCTTGACACACTTTACTGAAAGTACGCACATGCCATACTCAGGCGGTCAGATCAGACAAATAAAGGTGCTCATAGTCGATGATTCGGCCATTGTGAGAAAGATTTTTTCCCAGGAATTGTCGAAGCACAAAGATATAGTAGTGGTCGGGACCGCTCCTGATCCGTTTGTTGCAAGAGATAAAATAGTCAGTCTCAGGCCTGACGTTATCACACTTGATATCGAAATGCCGCGCATGGACGGCATCAGTTTTCTTCGAAAGCTGATGAAGTATTACCCTATTCCGACAATCATCGTAAGTTCCCTTACGCCGAAAAATAGTGAGATGGCTCTCGAAGCTTTAGAATTCGGTGCCGTGGAAGTGCTTGCCAAACCCGGTGGATCGTATGCGGTCGGGGACATGAGCGTGCAATTGGCCGAGAAGATCAGGGCTGCCGCACAGGTAAGGATGCGAGCCCCCAGTGAACCGGCACAGACCCCGGCGGCGGAGCGCAAGATAAATCAGGAAGTATCGCTTGCTCTCAAACGAACGACACACAAAGTAATCGCGATGGGGGCATCAACGGGTGGGACCGAGGCACTGAAGACAGTACTCATGGGAATGCCCCTGAACAGTCCGGGAATTGTGGTAGTTCAGCACATGCCGCCCCGATTTACGACTACTTTTGCGGCACGCCTCGACAGTCTTTGTCAAATTGAAGTAAGAGAGGCAAAAGACGGTGACTCGGTTCTCCCAGGGACGGCTCTGATTGCGCCTGGTAACTTTCATTTGTTGCTGAAACGGGTGGGCGGAACCTATTACACTGAAGTAAACACCGGCCCGTTGGTCTACCACCAGCGCCCGTCGGTTGATGTTCTTTTCGAATCGGTTGCGCGTCATGCCGGAGCTAATGCCGTCGGGGTGATCATGACGGGGATGGGCAGGGATGGCGCTAGCGGCATGCTGGAGATGAGGAAGGCGGGAGCGCGCACGATAGCCCAGGATGAAGCCAGTTGTGTCGTATTCGGGATGCCAAAAGAGGCAATTAAGATGGGAGCTGCGGAAAGTGTCGTTCCGTTGAACGATATATCACGTGAGGTTCTGAGGGTGCTGACGTCTGAAAAATAGTCCATTATCAACCGGGCAGGGTCAATTTGGGTTGCTCGGAAAAAAGGGCACCCGCCGAGAATTTTCGGCGGACTAAATGGAGGGTGCAAGTCGATGGCCTACAAAGACATGACAGTGCTTATCGTCGATGACTTTCTTACAATGCGGCGAATCGTGAGAAAAATCCTGCGTGATCTCCAGTTTGAGAATATCATCGAAGCTGAAGATGGCTCAGCGGCTGTTGAGGTGCTCAGTACCAACAAGGTGGATCTTATTGTGTCGGACTGGAATATGCCAAAGATGACCGGCATTGAGCTTCTGAAACATGTACGAAGCCAGGAATCGACTAAAGATCTGCCTTTCTTGATGGTGACCGCAGAGGCTCAAAAAGAAAATATAGTGGAAGCTGTGAAGGCAAAGGTAAGCAATTACATAGTAAAACCATTTACTGCGGCTACTCTCGAGGAAAAACTCGGTAAAATCGTTCCGAAGTAGAAAAAAGGACTTCTTGCGGAGGCGCTTTTATGACTCGGGATGCGTGATGTCGCAGGGCTAAATAACTGCGTGCCTCCAACAAGAAAACGAACGTCAAAGGTTTCTAACCGAAGCAATCTTTCAAAATAGATAAGGCGCAATTATGGAAACAATTCTGGCCCGGCTTGGCAGTGGGGTGATCGAAGGTCCGGACGATCTGATGGGAATAGGGGATTGCCTTAACCTGTTGGACGATCTTGAAAAGAAAGATGGCTTCTCCCAAAAAATGGCCAGAAGAGTCAATGAGCTTCGGCTGATCTTCAAACGATTGATCCTGGAGGAATCCCCCGACCCGGCCGGCGATTGGGATCGCTCCCGGAACTTGATCTCAGGCTTGGTAAACGGGAATGATGACGACCCAGGTGAGTACACTGCCCAAGTGCAAATTGATGCTCAGCCGCCTCCCGGCGAAGATCGGCCTGAAATCATCTGGCCCGAGGACGACATGGGCTCTCCGGGTGAAAATACCGATTCCGGAGTGGCTCCCGCTGATTCGGCCGAAGTATTTACTGAACAGCAGAGCAGTGAGGCTCAGGACTCTCTGGATAATGAACTCCAAGACCCCGAACTCATAAAGGAATTCATCGAAGAATCCAAAGAACATCTTGCCAGTATAGAACTCAACATGCTGGCGCTTGAAACGGACCCGAATGACAGCGAGGCGATCAACGCCGTTTTCCGGCCCTTTCACAGCATCAAGGGTGTTGCCGGCTTTTTAAATTTCACCGAGATCCATCACCTCAGCCACGAGGTCGAGAATCTTCTCGACATGGCAAGGTCGAATAAAATTGCTGTCGATGATGCCATAATAGATATAGTCCTTACGGCCACCGACATCTTAAAAGTCATGTTATCCGAACTCGAGGGAGACGACACCGCAGAGAAGAAAATGGGTTCGGCAATCGTTGAACAGTTTCTCGAACGGGTTAAAAATTTCAGCTCCAATACTCCTGCTGTGGGAATACCGGTAAGAAAGGTCGGGACGATCCTTGCGGAGCACGGCGTCATTGATGAAGGCGCCGCGGATGAGTTTGCCGAGATCAGCAGGAACAAGGGGCAAAAACTCGGCGAAACTCTTATCGAGGAAGGGGTGGCAAGCACCCGGGAAGTATCCAAGGCCCTTCGCGAACAACGCCACAGCGTGGAAAGCGCTGCGTCGGTAAGGGTGGATACGCGCAAGTTGGATAATCTGGTAGATATGGTGGGAGAGCTTGTTATCGCTCAATCGATGGTCCTTCAAAACCCCGATGTCCTGGACATCAAGGATCAAAAATTCCAAAAAGACTCTGTTCAGTTAAATCGAATAACCGCGGAACTCCAGCGCATCAGCATGTCGATGCGCATGGTCCCGATTAAGGCCACATTCCAGAAGATGATCCGCCTGGTGCGGGACCTTTCGAAAAAAGAGGGAAAAGATGTAAACCTCGAAATGAAAGGTGAGGATACCGAAATCGACCGCAACATGGTCGAAGAGATCTATGAGCCTCTGGTGCACATGATCCGCAATTCCGTGGATCACGGAATAGAACTTCCGCGAGATAGGACCTCGGCGGGAAAAGAACCCACCGGCACTATCCTTATTTCCGCCGAGCAAAAGGGTGGAAATATAGTTATAGACATAAAAGACGACGGGAAGGGGCTCGACGTCGATAAGATTCGAGCCAAGGCGATCGAGCGCGGTATCATCTCGGCCACTGATCAACTCGACGACAAATCCATATTCGAATTGATCTTTCATGCAGGTTTTTCGACAAGGGACAAAGTGACCGAAGTCTCAGGGCGCGGCGTTGGGATGGACGTGGTAAAAAAATGTGTCGAAAGGCTGCGGGGAAAGATGGAAGTAACGAGTGTCCTTGGCAAAGGATCGCATTTCCAACTAAAGCTTCCTCTCACAATGGCCATTATAGACGGCATGGTTATCCAGGTGGGCACGGAAAGATTTATCGTACCGACGATCGCCCTCAAAGAGTCGCTACGTCCCAAGCGGGACTCCTATTTTACACTGCAGGGCAAGGGCGAAATGGTAAAGGTTCGCGACCTGCTAATGCCCCTTGTGCGCCTGCATACCTTTTTCGGTGAAGAACCTAAGTACCACAATCCGTGGGAGGGCTTACTGCTTGTGGTAAACGAGGGCAAGAAGGGTTATTGTCTCCTCGCCGATGAGATTGTGGGGCGGCAGGAGGTCGTAATCAAAAGCCTTGGCGGGATGTTCAGACAACTGCGAGGAATCTCGGGGGGCGCCATCCTTGGGGATGGAAAAGTCGCCCTCATAGTGGATGTAAAAGGTATCATCAGCACTTACGAGGATAGCACCAATGATGGGAGTGGAAGAAGAAGACTGGACTGAGATGGTCCAAGTCCTGAGGGAAACCGAGCAGAGCATAGCCGCTCTGAGCGATGGTGACTTTAATACAGAAATCGAACGTTCCCGCAAATGTCTTCTGGCGTTTCACTCTACTGCTGGAATGCTGGGTTTGACGGATCTCGAAAAGGCTGGGGTGATGCTGGAAAAGTACCTGACAACACAGGTAGATTCCAGCACCAGTATGGATACGCTTTCCGCATTCGGTTTCGCCGTGAGCATTCTTGCCGACCAGGTAAAAGACATTGGAAGCGGCAAGGGGGCCGGCGAGGTCGATTTCAGCGAAATAAACGAGATACTTGGCCCTGAAGCCATTCAGGCAATCTCAGCTTTGATCGCTGAGGAAAAACCCGCCAATACAAAGGCCGAGGTTAAATCCGCAGTTGAAGGAAAGGCCGAGGTTAAATCCACAGTTGCGCCCAAGGTAGAGGTAAAACCCGCAGTTGAACCAAAGGCCGAGAAAGTCGATCCTAAAGTCGAACCCAAAGTCGAACCCAAAGTCGAACCCAAAGTTGTACAGAAAGCCGACAAGGTCGAAGTCAAACCTGAAAAAGTCGAACCGAAAACCGAAAGGATAGAACCGAAACCCGAGCTCAAAGCTGAAAAGATCGAGCCAAAACCCGAGAAGATCGAAAAGAAAGAACTCGGTTTAGCTGAGAAGCTCGGGAGGAGTCACTTCGCCGAAGTTATAAAAGGTCTGGGCGGCGAGTTGACCATTAGCCCCAATGGAAAGAGCGACCAATTCACCGTTACTTTTACTGGGTCTTCCGAATCACTCGAACAACTCGATTCGCTTCTGGCGGAAAACGGAATTTCATCAGAACATCGAATTCCATTAGACAATAAGCTCCAGAAAATAATTGCCAGGGGCAAGGAATTCATGGACGCCTTCTCGACAGGCGATATGCCCAAGGCCCAGGAAGTACTCCAAAGTCTAGCCGATCAGCCGCCATCGGCAGGCCTGTACAAGGAAATAGGAACACTTGCCAGGGGACTTCATGATTCGATCAGAAGCTTCCTAAGCACAATGGATCCATCACTTATGGATATGGTCGAGGACAAGATACCCGATTCGGGCAACCGCCTCGAACACATGCTCCAACTGATGGAAAAAGCGGCAATGACGACTCTGGATCACGTAGATGCGATCCAGGAACGCCTCGAAAATGAAGAAAAGTATATATCGCGACTGCGGCAACTGCTGAGCGAGCTAAAACCCATCGGAAACCAGGCAATCAATAAAATCAACGAGAGTTCGGATATCCTGGAGGGGTTGTATACGCTCATCTCCGGTAACCAGACGGATCTTAACGTAATTCTTACCGCGCAGGACTACCAGGACCTCAGCGGCCAGATCGTTCAGAAGATAACTGTCCTGCTGAAAGACCTCGAACTGAAGCTCGTCAATATGATACGCACATTCGGGGTGAAAGCCGAAGCTGCCGCCACTGCCAAAAAGGATTCTTCAGAACTGTACGGGCCTGCTCACCAGGCAAGGGATGACAGCGTACATTCGCAGGACGAGGTGGATTCGCTTCTGGCGGAGTTTGGTTTCTGATCACACGGTTCAAATCGTCAGGATTAGGAATCGCGATCCGGATGTGGGGCAGGCTTTGGAGCCTGCCTCTCTACGTTTCATCCTATACTCCTGAAACCCTGCAGATTCCTGCTCACCCTGAAGAAGTTGGCTTGGCCTGCCCCATAAAGATGGCTACGGAGCAGCCTCACTTGCTTATGCAATGGATCAGTAACCTTTTGCTATTCTAATGTCTTCGGCAAGTTTTTTGAATTTCATGTATTTGAATCTATCTTCGTCGGATAAATCATCCATTTTCAGGTATCCTGAAAGAACTTCAAGTAAATCGGTTATGGTGCCAAGCTGTGCTCCGTATCCATCCACCTCGGTAAGTATCTTGTACTCCAGTTCGGGGCTTCCCTTTAATTCTTTCGTGAACTGTATCAGGGAAAACGACCAGGGATTGATTACCTGGGATAAATAAGTGGGAGCGAGGCGAATGAAGGTCTGGAAAAGATCATATCCGACCAACATGCTCCTGTAGTTTTCCCAGATCATTTTCTGATACCTGGAAATGAGGCTCCAGTCAGCCATTATCGGCATCGTCTTTTTGAGGAAGGTGGAGTAGCTTTGCAAGGAATTGGATCTGGCGAGTTCGTCCATGGCATCTCCAAATGTGTATAGTAAAGTTGATGGGCATTCTGAGACTTTGCCATTATGAGGCAATCAGGTTGATGCTGTAATTAATGGAGGAAAGGGCTGTATTTACTTTCTACTTCAGGTCGAATCGAGTAATGCCGATGCCGACGAATTGTTCCGATATTTCAGAATAATCACCATCAATCCCAAGTGGGTTTATGGTAAGTTGTGTACTCCATCCTTCGATTTTACCGTGCCGGAATGAAAATCGTTCCGGTAAGGGTTTAGGTCCGCACATTGCATATCTCTGATCGTTATTTCTCTCTAAATGAAGGGGGCAATATGGCGATTCCGCGTTTTAGGCCGGGTTTTTCATTTCGGAAGAGTTCATTTACAAGCCAATTTTTCGCAGGCATGATTTTCACGGCGATCTTAAGCGTATTAATGTGTACTGCCTCCGAGGCACTTGCCCAGCAGGGCCAGGATCTCAAGATCACGAGGATTACCCCGGCTGGCCTGGACGTTCCTGCGGGGCGGCAGATCGTCTTCGAGTTTGACCGCCCGGTCGTTCCTCTGGGAAAGATGGCTCGCAGCTCATCCGAAATTCCCATCACAATAGAACCCGCTCTTTCATGCCAGTGGAGTTGGATAAATCCATCAAGTCTTTCATGCCGGCTCGATGAACAGCATGCAATGTCTCCGGCCACAAGATACCAGGTGACTGTCAATCCCGGCATAAAGGCTGAAGACGGATCGGTTCTTACAGCTCCCGTCACGCACAATTTTATAACTCAGCGAGCGAAGGTGACTTCCGCAAGATTTGAAACCTGGGAATCACCTGCTTTGCCGACCTTCCGCGCGATGACTAATCAGCCTGTCCAAAAGGCATCACTCGAATCCCACCTTTACTTTCAGGCTGTCGGTGGCGGCAGGACCGCATCCAAAGTTGTCGAAGATACGAAATATTTTTCGGATACCCCCGGCGGCACTGTCTGGCTGGTTACTCCTGTTGGCGACCTGCCGCAGGACCGGGACTGCTTTATTGCGATCGAACCCGGCATTCGTTCGGCCAAAGGTCCGGAGCCTGGTGTTCAGAAAGGTAAGCTCTCGGATTTTCACACTCTTCCACCGTTTCGGTTCCTGGGCGTTCAGTGCACCGATCTTGGCGGCAAACAAATATATATAGGCACCGAGCCGGCCGGGGCGGCAAAGCCGAAATGCAGTCCCGCCGGCACGGTTTCGCTGCTTTTTTCTTCGCCGGTGCTGCCAGGCGAGGTGAGTAAGAAAATGTTGGTAACATATGGCCCAAAGGGAACCAGGGCGGGTGCCGATGTTTGGCAGGAGGGCGACTATTCGAGGCGCAATGAAGAACCTGGTAAAAACAAGAAATACGAGGTCAACCTCGAAACCTCGGCAATCGCTCCTTTTACCGACTATCGTCTCCATGCCGCGGCAAACAGCATAAAGGATGAGTTTGGAAGGCCCATTACAAAGGCGGTCGACATGCGTTTTTCAACCGACCACAGGCCGCCCGAAATCGACATCTTCAAGAATATGCCGGTCCTTGAAAAAGGCCTCGATACCGATTTGCCGATACTCGCAACAAACCTCGAAAAGGTGGAAGTGCAATACCGCACAATTACTTCGAGTGGTGTATCCCCGGCACAGACCAAGGTGTTGACAGGACCTCGGAAAATTGATGCTGTTACCGCCGTTCCAATGGAGCTGCGAAAACTTATCGGTGCCAAATCCGGGGTAGTTACCGGCAACATTTTAACCAAACCAGACCTCAGCCCGAAAGACTACCCGCCGAGGTGGTTCATCGGGCAGGTTACTCCGTTCCACGTTCACGTCAAGGTAGGACACTTCAATACTCTGGTGTGGATCACCGACCTCGCCACGGGGCAACCTGTGCCGGATGTCGATGTTCGAATTCAAAAAAGCTCGAAAGATCCCGACCCTAATTCTGAAATACTCACCGAGGGCCGCACCGGCTCTGACGGGACCGCCGAGCTTGCGGGAACATCCAAATTCGATCCCGATCTGAAATTTTTCCGGAGCTACGAGGCAGACACTCCGGCCATTTCGGTCTGGTGCCGCAGGGGTGAGGACCTCGCGTTTGTGCCGCTGCGCTATGATTTCATGGTGGATTCGGAAGGCTCGAACCACCAGTATATTCCATCTTACACGAGGTCGCGTCACGAACACATCCGCGCTTGGGGAGCGACTGCCCAGGGCATCTACAAGGCCGGAGATACAGTTCAGTATAAGATCTACGTCCGGGACCAGGAAAACCGCCGATTCGTTCAGCCGCCCCATGAGGCCTATCGCCTCAAGGTGACGGACCCGACGGGCAAACTAGTCCACCAGCGGGATAATATAAAACTTTCGGAATTCGGGGCATTTGACGGCGAGTTTCCGATACCTAAAAATGGCGCCGTGGGATACTACGGTTTTCAGCTCGAATGCAATTTCGCCAAGCTTTCCCTGCAGCCTTTAGAGGTATTGGTAAGCGATTTTACTACGTCGCCATTTAGGGTTACGACAACGATAAACGGGACCATCTTCGGGATGGGCGATCCGGTAAAGGTATCAACCCAGGCGCGGCTGCATTCGGGAGGGCCATACGGCAGGGCCGATACCCGAGTTACGGCAACAGTCGAGACACAGCCCTTTATGCCCGCAAATCAGATGGCGAAGGATTTCCGCTTCGATGTTCTGAGCAGGAATGAAGATGAGGAGACCACACCCGGAGAGGTCAAAACAATCTTCGAGACCAGGGAAAAACTGGATGATGCTGGAAATCTGGAGGCCCAGTTCAATATTGCCGATAACCCCGTGCAGTATGGGCGCTTAAACGTCGAGAGTTCGGTGCGGGATGAGCGCGGAAAATTTGTCGCCGACCGAGCATCGGCCATTTATTACGGGCGCGACCGCTACGTCGGGTTGCTCCAGAGCGACTGGATTGTCGAAGAGGGCAAGCCCGCCGCTGCGAAGTTCATAGTAGTCGATCAGAACGGCACCACCATTCCCGGCGTGCAAACTTCCATCGTGGTCGAAAGGCTCGAGACAAAGACGGCGCGGGTCAGGGGAGCCGGTGATGCCTATCCAGCCCAATATGAAAAAGAGTGGGTGCCGGTTGAAAGTATTGATCTCATCTCGGGAGATGAACCCAAAAGTTTTGAATTCACCCCCAGGAAATCCGGAACGACCAGGATCACTGCGAAAGTGACCGACACGCGGGGCCGCGTCCACCAGACAACGATCCAGCGCTGGGTTACCGGAAAAGGCATGGTGGTTTGGGAATCTCCCGAAGGAAATCTCCTGAACATCTACCCTGAAAAAGATGAATACCGCGTGGGAGAAACCGCAAAGTTTCTGGTGCAAAATCCCTATCCGGGAGCTAAGGCGCTGATAACGGTGGAGCGTTTCGGCACCATGGACCATTGGGTAAAGACTCTGGAAAAGAGCGCGGAAGTTATAGAGATTCCCGTTCTGCCGGACTATCTGCCGGGATTTTACGCATCGGTTATGGTGATGTCGCCGCGCGTTGAAAAGCCTCTCGGACCCGGCGGGGAGGATCTTGGCAAGCCTGCCTTCCGGCTGGGATATGCCAAGCTTCAGGTAAAGGACCAGTACAAGGAAGTCGTGGTACAGTGCAAGACTGATAAGGAAGTATACAAACCGCGCGAGACGGTGGAACTCGAATTCGAAGCACGTCCAAAGAACCCCGAACCTGGAAAGAACACCCCCATTGAGATTGCCGTCACGGTGCTGGATGAGGCGGTATTCGATCTTTTGAAACAGAAGAAACTGGCGTTCGATCCTTACCAGGGTTTTTACCACCTGGAGGACCTTGACCTCCAAAACTACAACCTCATTATGCAATTGGTAGGGCGCGAGAAGTACGAGAAAAAGGGCGCCAGTCCAGCGGCAGGTGCAGGTTTCGACCTCAGCATGCGCTCGGTGTTCAAGTTCGTGAGCTACTGGAATCCGTCCCTTCGCCTCGATTCGGATGGAAAGGCAAAGGTAAAATTCCAGCTTCCTGACAATCTGACAGGATGGCGCGTTCTTGCGATGGCCGTTACTCCCGAGGACCGCATGGGGGTGGGGGAGGCTGCCTTCAAGGTAAACCAGTCAACCGAGATCCGACCGGTCATGCCCAACCAGGTGCTCGAAGGTGATACCTTTGCCGCCGGGTTCTCGCTCATGAACCGGACAAATGAGACCAGGAACATTGAAGTCAGAATAACAGCTGAAGGTCCTTGTGAGCCCGCTGAGGGCATGCCCGGTGGGGGCGCTGGAACTGGAATCACCCAAAGAATTGCCGCCGAACCTTACAAGCGCTATACGGTGAGATTGCCACTCAAATCCACCGGCCCTGGCAAGATCACCCTTTCAGCGCAAGCGGGAGACGAGCGGGATAAAGACGGCATGCGTCATATCCTCAATGTACTTAAGCGCAAGCCACAGGAGGTTTCGGCAGCGCATGGCAGTATTGTTTCCGGCGAGGCCACCGAGAAAATTGCCTTTCCCGAGAACATGCGCCCAGATGCCAGTCTGGTCAGCGTGGTTCTAGCCTCTACTGTGCTTGGAGGGCTGGACGGCGCTGTGGGATATATGAAGGAATACCCTTACGAATGCTGGGAACAAAAGATCAGCAGGGCGGTTATGGCGGGTGCTTTTCCAAAACTCGCACCCTATCTGCCAAAAGAGGTCATCTGGGAGGGCAGCTCCGCGGCTGCCAACCGGATGCTCGCAATGGCAGCCGAGTTTCAGGCCCCGAATGGTGGAATGGCCTTTTATACGCCCAAAGACGATTACGTAAGTCCATACCTAAGCGCATTCACCGCGGTTGCGTTCAATTGGCTAAAGGAGCTTGGATACGCGCCGCCCACACCTGTTGAGGAAAAGCTCCAGAACTACATCACAGAGCTTCTAAAACGTGATGACCTGAAAAGCGAGATCGGCCCCGCCATTGCTGACGTTCGGGCGGTGGCGTTATTGGCTATGGCACAGTCGGGCAAAATCAAATTTGCCGATCTGGAACGCTACTGGAAACAGTTCCCCCAGATGAGCCTTTTCGGCAAGGCCAATTTCCTGAGTGCCGCGGCACTGGTTTCGGAGGCTGGTGCAATGCGCCGCGATGCGGTTAAAGACATTCTGGCCCATGCCGACCAGAGTGCCGGGACAATCCGGTTTGCGGTGCCTTCCGATCCGGTCTACCGCTTCATTCTCTCATCGGGTCCGAGGGACAGCTCGGCTATTCTGCTCTCATTGTTGTCATTGGAAGGCCCCGATTCATCCGCTTTCGAAGCCGGGGATATCCCTGTGCGCCTGATGAGATCGATTTCCCTCGGCAGGAAAAGCCGCAGCCATTGGGCATCTACCCAGGAAAACGTGTTCGCCTCCATGGCCGCCCTGCGGTATGCCGGGATATATGAAGCCTCTCAGCCAAAATTGACTGCAAATGTTTCACTGGATCAGAAAGCTCTTGGCGAGGCACGGTTTGATTCGCTTACAGCCCCGCCGGTCGAATTGGAATATCATCCCGCGGAAAACGACAGGGGGCGAAAGGCTACTGTAACGGTTAAGAAAGAGGGCGAGGGGAGACTCTATTATTCTACCAGGTTTTCTTACGCGCCGGTCGAGTCATCAGCCGATGAGGTAAATGCCGGGATTGAGATCCACAGGGAATATAGTGTCGAGCGGGACGGCAAGTGGGTATTGCTGGAAAATCCCATGGAGATCAAAACGGGTGATCTTGTCCGGGTGGATCTTTTCGTTTCGCTGCCGGTAGAGCGATACTTCGTGGTGGTTGACGACCCCGTCCCAGGCGGTCTCGAGCCTGTCAGCAGGGAGCTGGCCACGGCTTCGCAAATCGATGCCGCCAAAGCCGATTCTGCTTACGATCCCAAATCGCTTCGAGGCAGGTACTCCGATTGGCGCACTTACGGCGCTTCTCGCTGGAGCTTCTATCACAAGGAACTCCGGCACGATAGTGCCCGGTTCTATTCCGAGCGGCTAGGGGCGGGACGATATTATCTTTCCTATACTGCCCAGGCCATTGCTCCGGGATCTTTTTACGCGATGCCGGCCAGGGCAGAGGAAATGTACGACCCGGATGTTTATGGAAGAAGCACGCCGGTGCAATTAAAGGTGCAAACGGCGGAGTAGCATGGCCAGAATAAAGTTGCCGCTTATTCGGCTTTCGATGATTTGTTTTTTTCTCCTGGGGAGCTTTTCCGCGGTCCTTTCGTGGAAAACTCTCCGGGACCTGCAGGCTGTGCCCGAATCCCTTGACATAGGGCATTCCGAAATCCGCAAACCCTCCGTCGTGGACCGTAATGGAATTTTTCTATCGATAACCTATGTTAACCGGTGGAACACTTTTATAAAGCCGCTCCATGAATTTCCCGACCTGCTTCGCCTGGCGTTCATGGAATCCGAGGACAGGCGGTTCTATGCTCACGGCGGGGTAGACTGGCCGGCACGATTTCATGCGCTTTTGCAAAATGTCCGAGCGTTGCGGTCGGTTCGCGGGGCGAGCACTATCACCGAGCAGGTCGTCAGGATGTTCCACCCCAGGCCGCGCACCGTCTGGTCACGATGGCTGGAAGGATTCGAAGCGGCCAGCCTTGAAAAGCGATTTACTAAAAGCGAGATCCTTGAATTTTACTTGAATCAGGTTCCCTACGGGCACCAGCGGCGCGGGGTGGCCGAGGCGGCAAAATTCTATTTCAACAGGGACCTGGATACCTTAAATGCCAGAGAAATCCTTTGTCTGGTCGTACTTGTACGTGCTCCGTCCAGCATGGACCTGCGTCGAGCCCCGAAAACCCTCGAGAGGAGCGTCGCCAGGCTTGCAGCCCATTTGCGGGACTGCGGCATGCTAAGCCTTGATGAGTATAATGCCGCTGTGGGCGGTGGATTCGCGTTTGCCAGATCGAACCGGGTCATCGAAGCGACTCATTTCGTCCAAAATATTTTAAAATCGACAACCCCGGAAGTACTCGTGCAGAGCGGCACGCTGACAAGCACCCTGGATGGAGATATTCAGGAAAAGGTAAGTCACATTCTGGGCAGCCGCCTTGAAAACCTGAGATCAAGCGAAGTCAGGAACGGAGCGGTCCTCGTTGTGGATAATCCAACGGGAGAAGTTCTGGCCTGGGCCAGCGGGAGCCTTGGGGGCGCGGATGCGAGCGGATGGATGGATGCCGTCACTATTCCCAGGCAACCGGGATCCAGTCTCAAACCCTTTCTCTATGCTCTTGCAATAGAAATGGGATGGGGTCCGGCAACCCTCATCGATGATTCCCCACTCGCCCAACCGGTGCGATCGGGATTACATAGCTTCCGTAACTACAGCAGGACCCACTACGGTCCGCTCCGGCTGCGAGAGGCGCTGGGGAATTCGCTTAATACCCCGGCGGTCAGGACGATTCAGTTCACCGGAACCGGACGGTTTCTCGAATGGCTTCATCTGCTCGGGATTCGCAGCCTGAGCCAATCCGCAGACTTCTACGGGCAGGGGCTTGCGCTTGGCGACGGCGAAGTGAGCCTCTTCGAGCTTGTGCAGGCCTACTCGGTTCTTGCGCGCCACGGTGAATTTCGAAATCTGAGGGTGTTATCAGAAACACACGATCCGCAGAGGGAATCGCGAAGGGTCATGGACGAAAAGTCAACTGCCCTTATCACGGACATTCTCTCGGACCCGCAGTCCCGCCGGTTGGAATTCGGAGAGGGGCATCTTCTGAGATTTCCAGTCCAGACCGCCGTCAAAACCGGAACCTCGACTGACCACAAGGACTGCTGGGCGGTGGGGTACACTGACAGGCTAACGGTGGGGGTATGGATGGGAAACCTTGACCGGAAACCGACACGGGGAATTACCGGAGCAATTGGACCGGCCCTCGTGCTGAGGTCTGTGTTTGCCGAGCTGAACCGCTACACTGACCCGCCTGCCCTCAAAACCACCGAAGGGCTTAAAAAGATAGATGTGTGTGCCGTTAGCGGACTTCTCCCCAAACCCGATTGCCCGAAAATAACGGAAGTATTCGATGATCGAAATTGCCCAATTGATGTTTGTTCCTGCCACAGCCATTCCTTAAAAGCCGCCGCGCTGAACAGACCCGAAGAAGGCGACTCCGTCAGGCTGTTACAACCTGTGGATGGACTCCAGATTGTGATCGATCCCCGTATCCCAATGCAGTCTCAGGCACTGGCCTTTAAACTTCCAAAGGATACAGCTGTATCGAAGGTCGAGTGGATCCTTGATGGCGAAGTAGCCGGAAGGACCACCGGGCCAAAGTTCCTGTGGCCCCTCTCGAGAGGAACTCACCTGGTAAAAGCAAGGTTTTGGCGAAGTGGCGATGGACAGTCCGCCGAAACGCCGGAAGTGAGCTTCACGGTTAAATAGCCTACTATCGCACATTAATCCTTGAGAAGCTGTCTCATCACCGGAACATCCTTTTATACAAGCCTTTAAAGCAGGCAATCATGCTTTATCTTATCTCCAGGATACATAGGACCTGCAGTATGAATCTTAATGAAAAGTTATTTTGCTCCACGATTATACTGATGTTGATTACAGTAGCCTGCCTTTCATTTGGTTGCTCTTCAACGGGAAGAGCATCTTCCGGTCCTGCAATTCGGCCTGATGGTTGGACTTTCAGGACAATCAGTCCCCGGGAAATCGAACGGCTGGGCAAGAGGGACATGGATATTAGTCCGAGCATAGCCAGGCGGCTTCTCGCAAGGCTTAACGCTAGAGATTTCGATTATATCGAGGAGGACATAAAAGCAGGCAGGCCAATCAAGGTGCCAAATGATTTCACTGCTTTCAAGACTTGGACTCCTATGCCGGGATACATACCGGAATTCCGAAATTTCCCGCAATACATACTTATAGTAAAGGATATCCCGTTTATCGGATGGTACGAATACGGGAGGCTTGCGGGGGATAGCTATATCTGCGTAGGTAAGAGCGATGAATTGACGAGTGTTGGCGTCTACTCGGTTAAGGAGAAAGACAAAGAGCATATATCCAGAAGCTATAAGAATGCGTACGGAGAACCTTCCCCGATGCCTTTTGCGCTGCGCATATATGAAGCTGTATGGATTCACGCGGGCGACATCACGGGGGGCTATTGCTCGCATGGCTGTGTTAATCTTCCGCTTGCTCCCGCAACGAGGCTTTTCGACTGGGCAGCACCCGGCGCACCGGTAATTATAGTGGATTCGCTGGACCAAGTACCTGTGCTCATAGCCCAAAAAAGTTCTAACTGCACTCCTTTCACATCCGCCTGTTTGCGGTCCACAGACCGTTTGTGAAAAAGCCCACCGATATTTCAATCCTTTTTGCCACGCGCATGCTGAGACTATTTGCCTACGGGGCGCTCTCCGTAATTTTGCTGCTTTATCTGTCGCTGATCGGCCTTAGCGAAACGCGAATAGGGGTGTTGTTGAGCCTCACTCTGGTTGGAGATACCCTTATATCTCTCTGGCTCACCACCCGGGCGGACTGCACTGGAAGACGAAGAATGCTGGTGGTAGGAGCCGCGTTGATGGTATTTGGCGGAGTGCTTTTTGCGCTTTCATCCAATTTCTGGGTGCTCCTGCTTGGTGCCACAATAGGTGTAATCAGTCCCAGTGGATATGAGGTCGGTCCATTTCTTTCTGTCGAGCAGTCGGCTCTGTCCAGTATAGTCCCCGATGACAGGCGGACAGGGGTATTTGCCTGGTATAATCTTGCTGGGTCTTTTACAACCGCAACAGGCGCCCTGGTTTCGGGGATGCTCGCTCATGGGTTGCAAAAAGCCGGCTTTGCTCCGATAGATTCTTACCGTACTATTATTGTAGGGTATATGGCCATTGGAGCCTTACTGGCTGTTCTTTTTATACGTTTATCAAATGAAGTTGAGGCACCAGAGATTGATCCATGCGAAATTTCAGAAGAATTCAAGAAGAGATTTGGCCTGCATCAGTCAGGTAAAGTGGTATTAAAGCTCTCCGCGCTTTTTTCGCTGGATGCTTTTGCAGGTGGGTTCGTGTTGCAAAGCATCGTTGCATACTGGTTTTTCGTTCGCTTCGGGATGGAACCTGCAGCGCTTGGGGCTCTCTTTTTCGGAGCAAATGTTTTGGCAGGAATTTCAGCTTTGTCGGCGGCGCGGATAGCGGCGAAAATCGGGCTTATCCCAACTATGGTTTATACCCATATTCCGTCCAATGTTCTTCTCATACTGGTGCCGCTCATGCCGACTCTCAATCTGGCAGTAATCATGCTCCTTCTGCGCTTCAGCATATCACAGATGGATGTGCCCACCCGACAATCATACGTAATGGCGGTGGTAAGACCGGATGAGCGCTCTGCCGCGGCCGGGATCACCGGAATCGCAAGAACTGTGGGAGCTTCGGTATCGCCCCTCATTGCCGGTCCGCTGCTTGGCGCCGGTGCTCTTTTTGCCAGCTTTCCGTTTTTCATCAGCGGTGGTTTGAAGATCGTCTACGATTTGCTGCTATATCGCAGCTTTAGTAAGAATCCTCCGCCGGAGGAAGCTAATCAGCGGTAAATTCCTGCCCAAGGTTTTCGTCTATACGCCCTTTCATTGATGACCAGCCTTACTGTCCAAAACTTATTTTTTGCGGTGATTACATTTTTTACAAGGCCAACCAGTTTGGTCATGAATAATTATGAAAGGGTAAGAGCGATGATGATGAGAGTAGTTTTGGCAGTAATCCTGGGATTTTGTTTTACAACGGCAGACATAGGTAAAGCTGAAACTGTTGAAAAAAAGAACATGGAGGTGCAGGGGCAGGGACCCGATGCCAGGATAATCGACGATATCATGGGAATGAAGGGGGCTGCAAAAGGTGATGAATACAAGATCACCATTCCGCAGAAGGAACTCTCCGTAATGGTCGATGGCTTTAGGATCACGCCGCCGATGGGGCTTAGCACCTGGATCGATTTCAAAAACGGCCCGCATGGGATCATGATGATGGGCGATATCGTGCTTCTTGAAAACGAGATCGGCGCGGTTGAAATGACGGCGATCGAGAACGGTCTGAGCGTAACCGGTCTGCACAATCATTTTGTAAGAGACAGCCGGAAGGTCATGTACATGCATATTCACGGGATGGGGCGGGTGGAGGAGATGGCCAAAGGAGCGCATGCGGTTATCGCAAAAGTCGCGGATCTGAGGCATCATGATGCGGACAAGGCTGAGAATGTTGCGGTCGAGAACTCTATAGATCAATCCAAAATCGAATCGTTGCTTGGACAAAAAGGGGAACTCTCGGGAGGTGTTTTGAAGATGACATTTGCCCGTCCAGACGTAAAACTGGTCGATCATGGATATGAAGTGAGCAGTTTTATGGGATTTAACACTTGGGCAGCTTTTCAGGGCACGAATGACCGGGCGGCGGTTGCAGGGGATTTCGCCATGCTTTCGGACGAGGTGCCGGCGGTCATAGCGGAGCTTTCAAGAAGCGGAATAGAGGTCGTGGCATTGCATAACCACATGGTAATGGAAACTCCCCGAATATTCTTTCTTCACTACTGGGGCGTCGGGCCTGCCGATAAGCTCGCAGGCGGCCTCAAGGCAGCGTTGGATAGAACCGGCCACACCCAAAAGACCGGGTAGCCGCAACAAAAGGAAAGCGACAGACCTCCCCTTCGTGACCAACTTGCCATTCTGGTGAGAAACCCCTTACTGCGTCCTTTTCGGTCCACTCTGTAATTCTACGAATTACTTGAGTCTTGCAGTATCAACATGCAATTTGAGACTTCTTCTCGTTTAGTATTCGTGGAAGTTGATTAAAGTCATTCGTGATTCTACCGATATTCTAATAAATACCGAATCAACTATAAACTTTGAATTTTCACTAAGCCTGCGTTGGGTGGACTAATGGGAGCATTTCGCCTGGCAGCTGAAGAACTGGTTAAACTAAATGGGTTTGATCAGATCAATAAAATGAGTAATGCGTGCCGGAAGCAACGAACAGGTAAACAACGACTATTTCGAATTAAATGCCTCATGTTGGAGGATCTCCGTGACCGATCAAGTTGAGAAACCCTGTTGCCTGGAAATGACCGATGAACAGAGCTTTCGTGAGATGGTTGAATCATTCGTGAAATTTAGACCTTCAAGCGAGAGGAGAAGATTCCCTCGCTTTCCAACTCTTACAGCTCTTGCAGGGCAACTGGGATTAGACAACATTGATGGGACTCTGATTATGCAGCCATACCCTGAAGAGTGCAGGGATGCCGTCCAAAAAGCAATGGTACATATTGTCGATTTCTCTGAAAGTGGAGTTCAGCTTCAGTTGGACCACAATGACTTTCAAATGGTGCAAAGAAGCTCGCTTTATCTCGAAATTCAGAGCCACCGTATCCTGGTGCAACTCAAGTGGTGGAAGCAATGTGGGGCTGCGAGTCGTGCCGGCTTTCTTTTTAAAAATCGAATAGACTCCGATGAATTTCTCACAAACTACATTTCTGGTCTTAACACGCAGCTTATCGTGTTTATGATGGCCGAACATCTGAACCTGAAAACTGAGTTCAAAAAGCAAGGCGGTGTTTTCATTTTTCTTTCAATTCTTTATGGATTGAGATTGAAATTTTTGGAAGCAATCGCCAGGTTGAATTCTTCTATCGGGCCAGGTAATTACGAGCAAAAGTCAGCAAATGCGGCTACTTCTTTCGGTTCCTATTCGAGTGCTTATCAGCTGGCCCAGAATACGGGAAAAGAATTCGATGTAAATCAACGAATTGCATTGCGCAATTACATGAAGCCCTATTATGAACTCGGGTGTGGGGTGATAGGAATGCATGAGGATAGAGTTTTGACTAAAGGAGAGGTCATCTTTGTAATCTTTAGTTCAGTTCTCTTCAAAAACGATGACTCGTGCTCTTCGACCGAAATTCTGCCGGAATTGTATCTTTTGCATAACCACTTTTTGTCTTTAAAACACCTTTTGATGCCTGGAGTTTTTGAAGACGAAGTTTTCGAAATCCAGTTCGAGCATTATAGCAGTGTCATCCAGCAGATTGAGCAGTCTCGCAACATTCGGCAGTGTGCTTTCGCATAGTAAAACGGTTGACGGCGCCTCGGAACTTACTGTAAATTTACAAACGGTCGGCAGTTCACCGAGGCGTCGCCGCCCTGTAAGGGGTGCTAAACCTGCCTGATAAATCCATTCGACCGGACACCTTATCCCGTG
>DBMI01000104.1:49064-49258 GCA_002298165.1 Desulfarculales bacterium UBA702 | reverse complement strand
ATCAGGCGGTTTTCGAGTTCGTCCAGCGTCTCCTTAAGGTTGATTCCTTCCTCTCCCAGTTCGACTCTTCTGATCTCTATTTGCTGCTGTACCTGCATGCGCCTGGGGAGGTCCTGGACATCTATCTCGTCGTTTTCGGTAAGTATTACCAGGCGCTCCATAACATTTTCAAGCTCCCGGACGTTTCCCGGCCA
>DBMI01000104.1:48794-48938 GCA_002298165.1 Desulfarculales bacterium UBA702 | reverse complement strand
ATCTTCGCGAAAACTGCCGTCGGTGACCGCTTTTTCGAGGTCTTTGTTGGTAGCTGCAAGTATTCGCACATCGACTTCTATCGTTCTCGAACCGCCGATCCTCTGGAACTTGGTTTCCTGAAGAAAACGCAGGAGTTTCACCTG
>DBMI01000104.1:0-48721 GCA_002298165.1 Desulfarculales bacterium UBA702 | reverse complement strand
GCGCCGCAGTTGATCGGCACGAAAGGCATGTCCCGGCGGTCGCTGTAGTAGTGAATGGCATTTGCTATAAGTTCTTTGCCTGTACCGCTTTCCCCGGTGATCATAACTGTCGAGTCGGCCTTCGCAACCCGCCGGATAATGCGGTAAAGGTTCTGCATGGGGGCGGATTGACCGATGAGCCTGTCCATCCGCTTTTCCTGGATTTGGGATCGCAGGAGGACATTTTCCTCTTTGAGGTCCTTCAGTTCGACCGCGCGTTTCAGGGTAAGCAGGATTTCGTCCATATTGGCCGGCTTGGAGAGATAGTCGTAGGCGCCGCGTTTCATGGCCTCGACAGCGGTTTCCACCGAACTATGGCCGGTCAGAACGATTACCAGAGTTTCCGGAAAGTTGGCTGTAAAATGTTCCAGGACGCCCATTCCACCAATGCCGGGCATTGAAAGGTCGGTCAGCACAACTTTAAAATTGGTGGTCTTCGAGGCCTCGATCGCCTCTTCGCCGCAGGTTACTACCTCGACTTCATAGCCTTCCTGCTGGAGGCGATCGACAACGAACTCCAGGGTAATGGGTTCATCATCCGCTATAAGAATCCTGTGCTTTATAGCCGGCATGGAATTGCGTTTTCCCTCACTTTGAAAGGGTGTCGAAAATTAGACGGTCTGCAAAATCTACCATAACCACTCGCGGTTTGCGACAATTTTTTGACGATGATTAACTGTGCGGGAATAAAAAGGAAAGTTCTATCTGGCTGGGCAGGGAACTTGCTTTACTCTTGCTCTTTGGGAGAAATGGCGTCGATACACACCTTGAGGCAGGCCTCGCAATCGGAGGTCCTGGACCCGTGCTTGCAGTAACGTGCAAATGCGTCGTTCCATTCAGCGCCGGTTCGAGGGCAGATTTTAATAAATTCCAGAAAACGCACGAGTCGTTCGATTGCCTCCGGAGCTATGGCATGTTCGATCCTGCAGGCATTTGCTTCGGCATCTTCGGGACCGAGCTGCAGGGTGCTCATAAAAAACTCCTTTAATGTCTTGTGTCGCCGGATGACATCCCGCGCAATTCCTCGGCCGTTCTCAGTAAGGGTTATATAGCTGTATGGGCTGTAATTTATCAGGCCGCGCACGGCCAGGGCCTTGAGTGCTCCTGTAACCGATGCCCTCTGGACGTTCATCTGGTCGGCAATATCTTTGGCCCTGGCAACCCGGTTGGATTGCTCCAGGTGGAAGATCACTTCGAGATAATCTTCAAGGCTGGCGGAAAGCCCTTCAAGATTTTCATCGAGTATGGGGATATTCTCATTTTCCATCGGGTTAGCTTAATCCATTTTGAAACTCTGCGTCAAGTGAATCACCCCGATGTGGAGCCTTTGTAAAATGATTTGTTGATTGTATTACCAGAGCTGTTTCGGTAAATGCTTAGAAATCGCTCGGATCAAAAGATTTTTTTCGATCTTGCGGGCTAAGAGAGCCTTGTCACCGTGAAGCTGTTCTATACAGCAAATTATTTTCTGATTCGATAGTCAGTTGGACAAAGATCTTCCTATAGCTCCTCCCCGGGATCCCCGGTTGAATCAACATCTTCCGTCCCTTCCTCCAGAGGATCTTCCGACGCACCGGCAGCCGCCACCCTTTTTGCGATGGTTATGAACCCGGTATGGGCAACCATGCGGTCAACAGGGCGGGCGCGCATCTGGTCCACTTTCCAATCGCGGCGCATCAGCTCGAAATTGACAATATTTCCGAACCCGTTTGCCTTTAGCTCGCGATACATGAGCTGCACCTGTCCCACATTTGGGCTTAGGCTAACCAGGAGCCCCCCCATGCGCAGCATGCCGGCAAAATTTCCTACAGCGTGCCACGGTTCGGGAAGATCCACGAAAATTCGGTCGGCCTGGCAATCGATTGCAACGTCCTGGATGTCGGCAACGATGATGGAATGATTTTCCGGATTGCCTCCGAAGTAGCGGCTGATATTATCGCGCGCGCCCAGTGCGAACTCTGGCCTTTTTTCAACCGATATGAGCCTGCCCTGTCCGCACATTGCGCGAAGCAGTGTGATGGCGAGCGCGCCGGACCCGACCCCGGTCTCGATTACGGTGCAGCCCGGATAGACGTCTCCGTGGAAGACCATGGCGCTAAGGTCCTTGGGGTAGATGATCTGGGTGTAGCGCTTCATGTTAAAGAGAAAATCCTCGAGGGTCGGACGGAAGAGCAGAAGCTTTGCTCCCTTCGTCGTAACCAGCCGGTCGCCTTCCTCCATTCCGACTATATCACCGAGCTTTATCCCTCCGAGATGGGAGGAGTAGGAGATCTCTTCTATCTTTACCAGCCATTTCTTTCCTTTTTGAGAAGTGAGCAGCACCCACTCTCCTGCCTGGAACTTACTCATTAAGGGCCCCTCTTCATGAATTTCGGATAGTCAATGACGAAAGGAATCGAGAGTACGGGATAGCCGGCGGATAGTCAATGAATTCAATTGGCGGGGCAGGCGCGGAGGGAGTATCGAGCATTGACAGGAAGCATGAAAGAAAGTAGTTTCAAACGGCTGATAAATTCAAGTGAGCGGAGATGCTTATGTTCATAATCGCTAATTTCCTCCTGGCAACCGCCTACATACTGGACAAGGTGATCTACGCCTATATGGTGATTGTTATCATACGGGCGTTGCTCTCCTGGGTTAATCCCGATCCGTACAATCCCATAGTCCGTTTCCTATACAACGTCACCGAACCAGTTCTATATCGCGTTCGCAGAGCGCTTCCGCTTTTTGCCGGCGGGATCGATTTTTCGCCGATGATAGTCATCCTGGCGCTGATGTTTCTCGATCAGTTCCTCCCGCCCACCCTGGCAAGGCTCGCCATCGCGATTGGCACATAGAAATTCGGTGCTTTCGAGCGCTTGATAGGAAACCTCCGCGGGGGTAGTTTTTAATGGAAATAACAGATATAGAGCAGAAGAAATTCCGTACGCGCCTCATGGGGTTAGATCCCAGTGAGGTCGAGTCATTTTTGCAGGATCTAGTCGAGGAACTGCGCCAGTTGAAATCGGAGATCGAAAACCTAAAACGAGATCTCCAGGCCCAGGAACTTGAGATACGCGGACACCAGGAGCGCGAGAAGACAATCAGAAGCGTACTGGTCAGCGCACAGAAAAGTGCCGAGCAAACCAGGGCCAATGCTGAGCGGGAAGCCAGGCTCATAGTCTCCGAGGCTGAAGTGAAAGCCGAAAAGATACTGCAGGATGCAAGCGATCGGGTTAGCAGGATGGAGCGGGAGATATCCGAGCTGAAACGCCACCGCATTCAATTCGGAGCCCGAGTGCGAACTCTACTGGACACATTCCGTCAGATCCTGGACGAAAGCGGAGAGGAAAAAGTTACAGCGACTCTTGAAGAGAAACCGGATGAATCCGCCAGACCCGCTGACGAGCAGTCGCGCCCAACCAATCCCTGAAACAAAGAAAGAATTATATGGCAATCAGCAAAGAACTGCTGGATATTCTGGCATGCCCTAAGTGCAAAGGGCCGGTTGAGCCGGATGAAAATATGACAGCCCTTATATGCCGCCAGTGCAGGCTGATATACGAGATAAGGGACGACATCCCGATAATGCTGATAGACGAGGCAAAACCGCTCGCCTGAGATTTGTGGGGCAGGTTTTCAGCCTGCCGTCGGTGGTGCCCGGAAAAATTTATTATGAGCCGGCCAAAAGAGCCCCCGTCAGCCAAACTTGTAATTCGCTTTCTTTTTTGCGATTTCGGAGTGCAGGTCGAGGCATTGCGGCGCATCGAGAAACTTTTCGGGCGTATGGATTATCTTTCAGCCCCCGGTCCTTTCCCGTACACTACCTACTACGACCGTGAAATGGGCGCGGGCATCCGCAGGCAGACCGCTGCCTATCTGGATCTTGTGGAGCCTGGGACACTACCCGATATCAAGCTCCGTACTAATGCCATCGAAGACCAGCTCTCCAAGGCGGGCTCGCGGCAGGTCAATATTGACCCCGGAATGCTAAGCGCCGAGCGCTTTGTGCTTGCAACCGGGAAGGATTTCACTCACAGGTTATACTTACGGGACGGCATCTTTGCCGATCTTACCCTGATGTACCAGAAAGGTGCCTATAGACCTCTTCCCTGGACTTACCCAGATTACCGGGAACCGGAATTCATCGATCTTTTGAGTGTACTCAGGAAGAAACTAAAATTCCGAAAGGACGGAAAACTGCCGCTGAGGTAAGCGCCTCCGGCATTACATAAATGGTAATATATAACTGACCATGGAGGTCCAGCTTTGATATACAGCATGACAGGATTTGGCCGCAGCCGTAAGGAAGGCGCGGGATACTCGGTAAGTGTCGAAATGCGATCACTTAACGGGCGACAACTCGATATTTCAGTCCGGCTGCCCAAGAATTTTTTCGAGTTCGAGGACTCGTGCAGGAAGATCGCCTCCGAGAAGTTCAGGCGCGGTCGAATCGATACCTACATCCAGATCGAGAGCACGGACATCAGCCAGAAGGCCCCGCGAATAAGCATGACCCTCGCGCGCTATTACTGGAACCAACTGGAAGAAGTTAACCACTGGATAGTCAAGGGTGGCAAGCCCGGCCTTGAGCACCTCCTGCGTATCCCGCACATCTACGAGATGCCTGAAAACGTGGGCGACAGCGAGGCCCTGCAAGGACTCCTCTCCGAGGCTGTTTCCGAAGCCGTCGATCAGGTTATGAAGATGCGCGCCCTCGAAGGCCAGTCGCTAATGAGGGATTTTACCGCAAGAATCGAGGCGATCAGGAGCGATCTCGAAATCGTGCGAAAACGCGCCGGTGCTGTTCGAGACGAGTTTAAAGCAAAACTCGAGGAGCGGCTAAAACAGCTTCTTGGCGGTACCGAGCCCGATGAAAACAGGCTGCTCCAGGAAATTGCGTTCCTTGTCGACCGATCCGATATAAATGAGGAAATCGTGCGGCTCGGCAGCCACCTTCACCAGATCGAGACCATTCTTTCCGGTCCAAAGCCGGCCGACGGGCGCCGGCTTGACTTCATTATCCAGGAGCTGCACCGGGAAGCTAACACTATAGGCTCGAAAACGACCGACATGGAAACTGTCGGTGCTGTAGTTCGCATTAAAACGGAAATAGGCAAGCTGAAGGAACAGGCACAGAATGTCGAATAGGAACTCCCCGGCTACGGGAGTTGACATGGTTGCACGATCCCGCGCGGTGTCCGCCCTGTGTTCAAGATGCCTTTGGTCAGCCTTAAATTTGAGATAGGAGTCTCCATTGAGCGCCAAGAGAATAAGACCTTCCGCGAAAAAACCTTCAAAAGCCGTCATAATAGAGGATACCTTCCCTGAAAGGGCAAAGGCCTGGGCCGAAAAGAATTACATGGTAATCATCCTCGTGGCGGCGGCTGTTCTTTTGCCTGTAATCGCCAGCCTGGGGATGTCGGCGTATGCCTCGCGCAATGAGGCTAAGGCAATGGCCGATTACTCCGCTATAGCCCCAAAGCTGCCTTCGGGTGAAAAAAGCACCCCCGAGGAGTGGCAGAAGATCTTACCGGAATTGGAGAAATTCGTATCCGAGCACAAAGGAACGCAGGCGGCCGTTATAGCCCAGGCCGGACTGGCAAAAGCTTACTATGAAACCAGGCGCTACGACGATGCTATAAAAACAGCGGCCGATGCACTCAAAACAGCACAGCCGGGCGGAGGATTAAGGCCTCTTATCGAGTACCAGATTGCATACGCCTATGAGGCCGCCGGCAAGCGCGATGATGCACTGAAGGAGTGGACAAGCATAAAGGAGTCCGGCGCGCCCGGCATGGAGCGCGAAGCCGACTGGAGAATCGCCGGAATTTATGCTGCCGCCAAGGACTATTCCAAGGCTGCCGAGATGTACTCCAAGGCTCTCGAAGCTCCCGGGAGCTATCCTCCGCAGGCATTGCTGGAACAGGAGCTTGCGCGCGCCAGGGACCAGTCAGGAACCGGAGCCGGGCAGGGAAGCAATGCCGCCGCGAAATAGCGGCCTAAAGGCGATTCGCGAGCGAGTGCTGGATTTAACCAAGGCAAGGATTGCTCACCGCCGATGGGATAACGAAGTATAAACCGACACGGTCCCATTGAAGTATGCTTTTTATCCGCGCGATAATGGTTGGTTTATGCGTTGTGCATAAATCAATTATTATCTTTAGCTTAATCCCTCTAAAAAGTCCTTCAATGACCCCAACATTCTCATTGTGTAACTACTCATTCTTCCGAGATATATATCCGCACATTAAACGATTCTACCGGGCAAAGTTTCTCATTCAGCGCGTTGTTTCGGGTGGGCGAAATAACCCATGAGGGCTGAGCCAAATCACCCACATTTCCAACAAAGAGCATGGCGAATATTTCCACGTTTTCTGTGTGGACAAGAACCGGCCCGGAACGGCACTATAATGTGGTTTTCACAAAACAATGAATACTGCCCCGCAGTTTAATGTAAATAGTGGAATTAACTAATTATAGAATCTCTTGGTCTTTCCACCTGCCGGATTCAAATTCTGGAGGGCTGGAACTGACATTTTTCGGCTTTTTGCAGCCCTTTTTTGTTCCTTCTCTGGTACGAAGATAAGATTTGAGCAGATAACCCGCTGTAACTGCTCTTGATTAGTTGTCGTCCAAGAATTGCTCTCCGCGGGCTCCACCAACCATTTAATCAGTTGAAAACAAATGTAATGGGTGATATTGGTGGATTCTGTACACCCAACACCATCATGTAGATATAAGTGCCCGTAAGGTTTGGGATTTTTTCTCAGAGCTCGATTGGATCCGGCGCGGTCGTACAGCTTGTCGGGTTTCCATCCAGAACAAAAAAGCTTTCCGATGTTCCGGCAAGAGCTTCCGTCCTTCACCATTATTATGCTGTCATGCTTCCGATTATTGGCATGGCGCTTGCTTACTTTTTTTGTGCTGAGAAATAGCACTATGTCCGATCTATATGAATATTAACATCCGACAAACCGAGCGCCCTCTAAAAGAGGGATGAATAGAGAATCAGCGGATAATCCCGTTGATTAAAAAATGGAGGGGAATTTGAACACTTTCAGAGGAATTCCCGGGAAGCTGAATTTGTCCGCTGCTTCGCTGCTTGCCGCCGCATTTCTGATTTTCATCTGCGTGCCTGCCTACGCAGCGTTGAGCACACAATACCTCTCATCCCTTCCTGTTGCCGGTGGCCCCACGCGACTGGCCATCGACCAAAGCGGCAATCTCTATGCTGCGGATGCCGCCGCCGGTAAGGTCCTGAAGTTTTCCGCGGACGGTACACCCGCCGGCTCGATAACCGGTTTCCAGCAACCCCTTTCGGTAGCGGTTGACGCTACGGGAAGGTTGTATGTTGGGGATTCGACTAGCAAGAGCGTAAGCGTATTTGACTCAGATGGGAGCTTCCTTTTTTATCTCGGGAGCGGCCAGGGAGAGTTCAACAAGCCCGGTTCCATTGCCGTTGCTTCAAATGGTTCGGTTTATGTTACCGATTCCCAGCAAGATGTGGTGAAGGTGTATGACTCTGCCGGAACTCTTAAGTCCTCCTTTGGGTCTTCCGGTTCGGGGAGCGGGCAAATGTCATTCCCTGCTGGGATCCACGTGGATGACCAGCGCTCGGAAGTCTATGTAGTCGATCAAAACAATGGAAGGGTTGAAGTTTTTGATTTAAGCGGGTCGTTCAAGAGGAGCTTTGGTTCTTTTGGATCGGGCGACGGCAAACTGACCAGGCCACAGGGCATATACGCCGGAGCCGGTTTGGCTTACGTGACCGACGCATATCAGGGGACGGTAGAGGTTTTCAACAGCAGCACCGGTGCTTTTGTTGCATTCATTGGAGCGCAGGGTAGCGCGGCGGGATATTTGAGTGTCCCCTCCGACGTGGTTGTCCGCAACAAAAAAATGTATATAGCGAACACCGACAATGAAAGAATCGAGGTTTTCAGCGTACTCGATTCCAATGCGCTGGATTTGAACCCGTCGAGCCTTTCTTTTGAGGCCTACCCCGGCGTGGTTCCGGTCGATCAGGTTGTGACGATAGATTCACAGGTCACCGGGACACCGATTTCCTATACAACCAGCTTTTCATCTTCATTCCCGATAACCGTAACACCTTCGAGCGGAACATCGCCAGCGTCCGCAACGATCAGCATCGATTCAACGGCTCTTTCCGCCGGCAGCTACACCGGCACTGTTTACTTCCGTTCCGCTGCAAATAATACGGACTATCCGCTGACTGTCAGCCTGACCGTTGATCCTTCACACTTGAGCGTTGCCCCGGCAAGTGTGGACATGGTCTATGTAACCGGCAACTCTATGCCTCAAAAGACACTTACGGTATCGACAACCGGCTCCGGTCCTCTGGCGTGGTCGGCCACCAGTGATGCGGCCTGGCTGTCCTTTTCGGCAGTCGCTGGCGTTGTATCGCCCGATACGCCTGAGTCCGTCGATGTGTCGTTGAATCCCGCGTCGGCCGGCTCGCTCGCGAATGGCACGTACACGGGAACCATAACCTTTGCTTCAGCCGAGGGTAGCCGCGCGATTCCGGTGAGCCTGACCGTTTCGGCGACGCCGGTATACTTTCAGCCAAATATTTCCATAAGCGCACCTTCGGTTTCGGTTACCAGGTCCGGCTCCGTTACATACACAGTGAGCTACACAAATGCAGATTCGATAACTCTTTCCAGCGCCGACGTGACGATCAACAAAACCGGAACAGCCAACGGCGCAGTTGCAGTCTCGGGCTCCGGAACCACAACCCGCACGGTTACCATTTCCGCTATAACCGGAGACGGTACCCTGGGCATAAGCGTTGGTCCCAATACGGCCTCGAATCCGGGATACTCGGCCGGGGCAGCCGGTCCCAGCCAGACGGCAACCGTTGATAACACCGCGCCGACAGTGGCTATTGGTGCTCCTTCTGTGACTGCTACTAAAGCTGGTCCTATAACCTATACGGTCACGTACTCCGGAGCGGATTCGGTGAGCCTGTCGCCCGCCGATGTGACGCTCAATAAAACGGGGACGGCCAACGCAACAATCTCCGTGTCCGGTTCGGGCAATACGACCCGTACAGTAACCCTCTCCGGTGTAACCGGGGACGGTACTCTGGGCGTAAGCCTTGCCTCGGGAACAGCTTCGGATTCTGCCGGCAACACCGCGGCGGCAGCCGGACCGTGTACGATTTGTACGGTTGACAATACCGCGCCGACAATTGGTATCAGCGCCCCTTCAGCCACTACCACGAAAAACGGCCCGATATCCTACACGGTGACTTACACCGGCGCGGATTCAGTGAGCCTGTCGCCCGCCGATGTGGTCCTGATCAAGACGGGGACGGCCGACGGTACTGTGGCAATCTCCGGTAGCGGCAACACAACACGAACCGTAACCATTTCCGGCATATCCGGTGACGGCATCGTTGCCATCAGGCTTGGAGCGAACACCGCCTCCGATAACGCAGGAAACACCGCCTCGGCAACCGGACCAAGCAGCGTATGTTCGGTCAACAGCACCGGACCGACGGTTTCCATCGGAACTCCTTCGGCAACACTGACGAGGGGCGGCCCGGTAACTTATATGATTACATACACCAATGTGGCATCGGTGACCTTGTCGCCTGCCGATGTGACGCTTAACAGGACGGGAACCGCCAACGGCACGGTTTCGGTTGCGGGCACCGGAAATGTGACACGCATCGTGACCATCTCGGGCATCACGGGCGACGGCACCCTGGGCATAAGCCTTGCCGCTAATACCGGCTCCGACGGCTCGGGATCATCCGTTGCTGCGGCCGGACCAAGCACCACCTTTACGGCTGACAATACCGCTCCGACGATTGCTGTCAGCGCTCCTTCGGCCACCGTTACAAAGGGCGGCCCGATAAGCTACACAGTGACATACAACGGCGCGGATTCGGTAACCCTGTCGAGTGCCGATGTGACGCTCAACAAGACTGGAACCGCAGACGGTCTGGTCGATGTCTCGGGCACCGGAAATACAACCCGAATCATAACCATCTTCAGCATCAACGGAGACGGTACCCTGGGCGTGAGCCTTGCTTCGAACACGGCATCTGACAGCGCTGGGAACCCCGCTGCGGCAGCCGCATCTACGACCATCTCAGTCGACAACACCGCACCTACCCTTGCAATCAGCGCTCCTTCGGCCACGTCCACCAAGGTCGGCCCGATAAGCTACACGGTTAGTTACTCCGGTGCGGATTCAGTGAGCCTGTCGAGTGCCGATGTGACGCTCAATAAAACCGGGACAGCCAATGGTACAATAGAGGTCTCCGGTAGTGGAAATGCTGCGCGCACGGTAACCATCTCCAGCATCACCGGTGACGGCACCCTGGGCATCAGCCTTGCCGCGAATACGGCCTCCGATGCTGCCGGAAACACCGCCGCGGCATCAGGACCAAGCACTACATTCTCAATCAGCAATACCGCTCCGACTATTGCCATCGGGGCTCCTTCGTCAACGGTCACAAAGGCCGGCCCGATAACCTACACCGTGAACTACACCGGTGCGGATTCGGTCAGTCTGTCGCCTGCCGACGTGACGCTCAACAAGACCGGAACCGCCAATGGTACGATTGCGGTCACGGGTACCGGAAATTCAACACGCACGGTAACCATCTCCAGCATTACCGGAGACGGCACCCTGGGTATAAGCCTTGCCGCCGGCACGGCATCCGACAGTATCGGAAATACGGCGGCAGCGGCCGGACCGAGCACCACCTTCACGGTCAACAATACTGCTCCGGTAGCTTCCATTGGCGCTCCTTCGCCGGCTGCGACCAAAACAGGTCCGGTAACCTTCACCGTGACTTACACCGGGGCCGATGCGGTAACCCTGTCGAGTGCCGATGTGACGCTCAACAAGACCGGGACAGCAAATGGTACGGTTGCGGTCACGGGTACCGGGAATGCAACACGAACGGTAACCATCTCCAGCATTACCGGAGACGGCACCCTGGGCATAAGCCTTGCCGCTAACACGGCATCCAACAGCGCCGGAAACTTCGCCGCGGCGGCTGGACCGAGCACCACCGTTACGGTAGACAACACCGCTCCGACTATCGCAGTAGGCGCTCCTTCGGCCACATCCACCAAAGCAGGTCCGATAACCTACACCGTGACATACTCCGGTGCGGATTCGGTCAGCCTGTCGCCTGCCGACGTGACGCTGAACAAGACCGGAACAGCCAACGGTACCGTTGCGGTCACGGGTAGCGGAAATGCAACGCGCACCGTAACCATCTCCAGCATTACCGGAGACGGAACACTTGGCATCAGCATCAAACTCGGGACCGCAGCCGATGCGGCTGGGAACAAAGCTGCAGCGGCCGCGCCAAGCGCTACATTTACGGTTGACAATACGGCGCCAACGGTTACGATTTCCGCGCCTTCATCAAGCTCCGGCAAATCGAAACCGGTTACATACACCATCACTTACAGTGGTGCGGATGCCGTCACCCTGTCGGCTGCCGATGTGGTCCTCAATAAGACCGGCACGGCAAATGCCGGCTCGATCACCATCTCCGGGTCCGGGAACGCCACCAGAACGGTTAGCCTCTCTAACTTCTCGGGCGATGGAACGATTGGCATCAGTATCAAATCGGGTACGGCATCCGACAATGCCGGCAACAGCGCTGCAACGGCCGGCCCGAGTGCCGCATTTACGGTGGGCAATTCACAACCTAAGAAGGGTATGGACCTTACACCGCTGCTGTACATGCTGGACGCTATTGCCAATTGATCGGTTCGAACCGGAGGGATTGAGTGTGAAGGCGACACCCTGGTATACGTACGCTTATTTAGGAAATGATGATGTCAAAAAGAAAAAAAGTGCTCCTCATAACTCCGCCGTACCACTCAGGTGTTGTAGAGGCAGCGGGTACATGGCTTAATCTGGGATTCGTCTACATTGCAGGCAGTCTGAGAAAGGCCGGGTACGAAGTTGAAATCTACGATGCGATGTCCCATTTCGATGAATACGATGGGATCGCCAGAAGGATAGAGAGCAGCAAACCCGACGTAGTTGCTACAACAGCAATAACTGCTTCAATAAATGATTGTCTTCAGGTATGTGGATTATCCAAGAGGATTGACCCCGAGATCATTACGGTACTCGGCAATGTCCATCCGACCTTCTGTTGGGGACAAATCCTCTCGGATAACCACGATGTTGTTGACTATATAGTCAGGGGCGAAGGTGAAGTGACAATGCCGGAGCTTCTGGATTGTCATTTTGCTGGAGGAAACCTCTCAAAGGTTGACGGTATCGCCTTTAGGGACGGCGGAAAAACAGTTGCAACCAGGCAGCGCGCCTACATCCAGGACCTTGACTCACTGGAAGCCGCCTGGGACCTCATAGAATGGGATATCTACACTTACCGTCCGAAACCCGGATCAGTTCTCGCCGTAGTCAACTCCTCACGAGGGTGCAACCAGCACTGCAGTTTCTGCTCTCAGCAGCTTTTCTGGGATCGGAAATGGAGGGCTAAATCCCCCGAAAAATTTGTTTCCGAGCTTGAGGAAATTCATACCAGATATGGTGTTAACGCGGCTATGATCGCGGATGAAACGCCTACTCTCGACAGGCAAAGATGGGAGAAGATCCTGGATTTGCTGGTTGAGAGGTCAATGGATTTTGAACTCTTCATGGAGACTCGGGTAAAAGACGTTGTAAGAGACAGGGACATCCTGTGGAAGTACAGACAGGCAGGCATAGTCCACATCTACGTTGGAGTTGAATCCGCGGATGCCGATACCCTGGAGAAATACGCCAAAGAAGTAAGTATCGAGGAGTCGCGGCAGGCAATCGAATTGATAAACAAGGAAGATATCATTTCGGAAACCTCTTTTGTCCTCGGTATGCCCTACGAGACAAAAGACTCCATTGCGAGCGCGCTGGAACTTGCAAAACATTACGGCCCGGATATGGCCTTTTTTCTGGCCATCACCCCCTGGCCATACTCCGAGATTTACGAGAGCCTCGAACCCTATATTAAAATAAGAGACTACAGCAAATACAACCTGATTGAACCGATAATTGAACCTAATCATTTAACCTTGGACGAGTTCAAAGAGCAGCTCAACAAAGCTACAAGACTGTTCTATATGGACAAGTTTTCAAAGTTAAAGGGCATGAGCGACTTTAAACGAGACTATATGACGTCCGTCATGAAGCTCCTTATGGAGCACTCGTACATAGGGGCTCAGATGAAATCGATAAAAGATGCCATGCCTGAAGAGATGAGGTTATTCCTTGAAAATAAAGCGGAGAACTTTTCTCCCGTTCCTTAACAGATCAATGGATGGAGTGCGGTCCACTTATTTTCGATTAATCTATGTGGTGGAGGGTTTCGGCACTGATCCATAAGGTTACTGCTGCGGAACTCTCCTTGTTTGGGCAGTGGCAGGCTCTTTTCCCGTTATGGCGCGAAACATGCGGGTGAGAGATTAAGGGGGAGTGGATGTCCAGGTTTCTAATAGCCGCAGGGTTAATTGGTTTAATTGTATTACTTCCCATCGGGACGGCCTTCGGACTGGATCTGCCCCATGCCGCGCCTGAAAACGTCGGCTGCACGAGTTGTCACACTCTTCATAATTCCCTGGGACCCGATTTAACCAACCAACCAACCAATGCGGCGCTTTGTAAAAGCTGCCATACTTTTACCGGGACAGCTTCCTCGCTGCCTTTCGCTGATTCCGACCAGGCTAGGCCGGGTATCTCCGGTACTTCACATAGCTGGAGCGGCCTCATGCCGGCCGTATCCAATCCCGCGAATGCCTACGGACTGCGGGCTGCAACCGATCTGGCAATTTCTGAGCTGCAGAGCCGTGTTTCTGAATCCGGCAATACGGTTATCTGCTCAGTATGTCATGACCAGCACTACCAATTGAATGTTCCGTGGGACCCCTTTTCCAGCTCAACGTCAAGAGGACAGACCGGAACAGCAACAGGTGGGACTGTTAATACCCTGACCGATACTTCCCAGTCCTGGACCGTAAATCAATGGGCTAATTTAAGTGTAAAGATGAAGAGCGGCCCTGACGCCGGTCTTGAGAGAAAGGTGCTGAGCAATACCGCGACCCAGTTGATCCTCGGATCTTCCTTCCCTAGTGCGGTCTCCGCGGGGAACTCATATTACCTGGGCAGCAACCGGCATTTCATGAGAATAGCCAATACGGCGGATCAACTGTGCCTCGATTGCCATTACTACAGAAACCAGAGCGATGTTGCGACTTATACCGGAACTCCCCTCAGCCATCCTGTAAAAAGAACGCTTGCCGCCGTAAAAGACCCCACCCAGTTTTTTTCAACTCCCCGTGAGCCCCAGTCGGCTGCTTTTGCACCTCAGACAGGGGCAAGGGGCGAGCTTAACGGCGGGACGGATACGAATCTCAAGAATAATATCGTTCTGGCATCGGACTTAAGCATTCTATGTCTTTCGTGTCACGGGATGCACTTCACACCGACTTCAGATGGGAATCTGCTGAGGCGGCCGCAGGAAGAGATCTGCAGCGCGTGCCACAAAACAGACGTTAATACAACCAATGATGACAACGCCATCAAGACCCACAACAGCTCAAATGCGTTTTCCAGCAAATGGGGTGCAAACGGCTGGGGTATTACAGGCGGGAAATATGGAAAATTCGGCTGCACAACCTGCCACACAGGCCACGGTTCGAAAAACATTTATCTCTTAAAAGAGAGCCTGACTGCGCCAAACGCCCCAACCGACTCGCTTCCCGGCAGCAGCGTCGATTTCAGGGTACTTTCCGGAAGTGCCGGCTCAGCCGGTCTCATGGGTGATGATACGGCAGGGCACGCTGTTTCAAACAGGGTATGCGAGGTCTGCCACAGCAAAAACTCCTACCACAACTACAATACGGCAAACAATGCCAACGGTCTGGACCACAATAACGGTACCGACTGCACCGCCTGCCACAGCCACAAGGCCGCATTCGCGGCAAGTGAACCCGGCACCGGCTCGGGAGGACCGGTAGACTGTACCGGGTGCCACTCCAAGCTCAGTGGACCGATGCACTCCACATCCGGATACCACCACTATATGAATAACGGCTGGACGGGAACCACTCAAAACTCGGGAGTTGATGTGTATCCTGTTCTGACTCCAGGTGTGGACGTTTTTGGCGCTGGAAACCCCCAGAGCAACACAAGCAGAAGATGCCTTATCTGCCATGTTGACCATTTCATTTTCAGGCCCAACATAAATACCGCCAATGGCGGCAGGGGAAAGAATCTCAGATCCGATGTGGCATCAATCCCCACCTTCACCGCTCCTGGGCCGGGGACGAATTTCACCAATACCGATTTCGACAATAACAATACGTATGGAGGGCTGTGCCTTTCCTGCCATTCATACGTTCAGTCGAAAGGATACCTCCAAGCCGATTCCACTACAAAGACTCCGGCAATCTCCAAAGCGGGCTATAACGCAAGTCCTCATCAATATGTGGCAAATTCCGCATTCAAGGGCACATTAGCGAGCACCTTCAGCGCCAACTGCTCGAAATGCCATAACGATACAATAACCAAGGATTTTCAGATAGGGGCATCGAAATTCGGATTGCATGACTCGAATTTGGGTGAGATGACAGCGCCAATGGGTGCAACATCTCCCGCGAGTCCCATGGAAGAGAGTCTCTGCTATCGTTGCCACAGCTACGCAACCGATATCACACCCGGTGGCGGTCCGGCAAAAACTGTGGGGGGAAAAGACTACTATGGACTGGCCGGCATGTCCGCCGCTTCGGAGAGTCTTTTCAGACTCAGTACTAACTACACCTACGCCAACACCCTCTATTTCAGGGAAATGGACCCCTCATCTCCTCCGAGTGGCAGCGGTTCAACCGACTCGTTTAGCGGTGGCACATGGCAGGCCAAATCAATGATCCCTCTTCAGGGGTCAACCGACACTTACCGGTATGTGACGTTAACCAATACGGGCAACCCGTGCTATTGGCGAATGGTAAGCTTCGTCTCTCCACCGGTGCAGATGCAGACTTCTGTCCAGGCGGGAAGCTGGACTGTCACGATGCATGGATACGAAAGCTACTACTACTCTAATGCCTATTTGCGTGCCAGCGCCTATGTATGGACTGCGGGCGGCACAAGGGGTGCCAGCATAGCTCCGCTCACAACCCGCAATACGGAACTCGATTATGCTTCCACCGCTAATGTGCTTTCCATTGCACTTAGCGGCAGTCAGGTCACCCTTAATGCTGGAGACCGGATAATAGTTGAATTCGAGATCGAGAGCCGAGCGGCAACCTCCGGGTTTACCGCCACGTTGGTCTGGGGTGCTTCAGGTGAGAAGCTGGTTATGCCGGCATCCATTCCCTTCACGTGGCTCTCTCCCACTTCCAGTGCTCATTATATGGCCAATTACAGCGGGAAGCATAAAGCCTCCTCCGTGGATGAAACGAGGGCTTACCTGTCGGCCAACAAACATGTGGAGTGCAGCGACTGCCATAATCCTCATACCACCACGGCGGGTACCCATACGCCTCGTTCCACAACTTTGGCCAATGCCCTAAACGGGGTGGACGGAGTCAATGTGACCAGTTGGCCGGCGGCTTGGGCTACTCCTACCATTTCCGACACCCTTGTTACGGCGACAGAAGAGTGGCAGGTCTGCTTCAAATGCCATAGCAGCTACAACACGAATTTAACGGGCTGGAACCCCAACTGGACCGATCTCGCGCAGGAATTCAATCCAAACAATGCGTCATACCACTCAGTGATCGCCGGTGGACATCCCAGCGGATACGGTACCTTTTTAAATGGCTGGAGTCCCTGGGTCCGAATGACCTGCAGTGACTGCCACTTCAACAACATCGCCGGGGCAAGCGATGCCAAAGGTCCTCATAAATCAGGGCTCTCCGGCATTGTGGGAAAAGACTGCACCGGTTGTCACGATGTAATTTCGGGCACCAGCGGTTTCAGTGGATTTGACGGCCAACTGCACAATTGTCACTATACCTGGGGTTGTTCGGAGAGTGAAATGGGCGGCCCAATGACCTGCACCACATGCCACGTGAAAGTTCCGCATGGCGCGCCCCGACCGAGATTAATGGTGTTGAATTCGGATGACGCCCGCTACAAGGATTCGGCTACACCGCACCTGACCAGTTGGAACCTTAATACTAACAACTATAATTATTCAGACTGCAGCGGATATTGTCATTAATTCAATTTAAGATCAGCAGGAGATATGACTAGACTGTTTGAAACTATGCACCCTGTGCTTTATTCGGACTGGAGAAGTTAGGCTAACGGTTCGTAGTACTTGATGCTGCCTATGGCTCTTTGAGAATTCGACGTATTGTTTCGCTGAAATTTGCCGTTTATCTGATTAATGAACGCAGGCTTCAATTTTTAGGGTTTGTAGAATGGGCAGTAATAACCGCAATCTTGAGATTGTTGGTGTAAGCAATTTAATATCTCGATGTTTTTGCATTGAATAGGCTTAATAATAAGCCAGGTGCCAGGTGAGCTATTGCACTATTTGCCCCGCACCGTTTGTTTTGGGTAGGGGGAATATATGCTAAGAATTCCGATAATAATCTGCTTGATCGGGATGATTTTTCTGCTTCCCCCAGGAATAGCGTTCGGGTTGGATTTGCCGCATACAGCGCCCGAGAGTGTTGGCTGCACGAGTTGCCATACCTTACATAATTCCCTGGGACCCAACCTCACGAACCAACCCACCAACGCGGCGCTTTGTAAGAGCTGTCATACGTTTGCCGGGTCGGCATCCGCAAGGCCGTTTGCCGATTCCGACCAGGCAAAGCCGGGCATATCAGGCACCTCCCATAGCTGGAGCGGCCTGATGCCGGCGGTATCCAATCCATCTAATTCATACGGCCTTAGAGCGACAGCCGATCTGGTCAATACTGTTGTAAAGAGCCGCGTTACCGACTCCGGTAATGCGCTTATATGCTCCGCCTGCCATGACCAGCACTATCAGCTGAATCTTCCCTGGGACCCCTTCTCCAACTCCGCGTCGAGAGGACTAAGCGGAAAGTCAACAGGCGGGACGGTGAGCACCCTGGATGACACTTCAAGAGCCTGGACGGTAAATCAGTGGGCAAATTTATCTGTTAAGATGATGAGCGGGGCCAACAGCGGGCTTGAAAGAAAGGTACTGAGCAATACCGCAACGCGGCTGACCCTGGGATCTAACTTCCCCAATCCGGTCTCCGCAAACGATTCCTATTATCTGGACAGTAACCGGCATTTCATGAGAATTGCCAATACAGCCGATCAACTTTGCCTTGACTGCCATTACTACAGAAACCAGACCAGTGTTACCACCTACACCGGTACTCCCCTTAGCCACCCTGTCAATAAAACGCTAAGCGCCGTAAAGGATCCGGATCAGTTTTTTACTATGCCCCTTGAGCCCCAGTCAGCCGCTTTCGCTCCGCAAACAGGAGCAAGAGGCGAGTTCAACGGCGGAACCGACACTAATCTCAAGAACAATATCGTGCTGGCATCGGATCTAAGCATTCTGTGCCTTTCGTGTCATGAGATGCACTATTCGCCGACCTCGGATGGAAATTTGCTGAGGCGGCCCAAGGAAGAGATCTGCAGCGCATGCCACAAGACGGATGTAAATACAACCAACGACCCAAAATCCATAAAGACCCACAACAGTGCGACCACTGCTTCAGCTAAATGGGGTGCAAACGGCTGGGGTATTACGGGCGGGAAATATGGAAGATTCGGGTGCACCACCTGCCACACGGGCCACAGCACCAGAAATATTTATCTGCTGAAAGAGTCCATAACCGCACCTAATGCTCCATCGGACACCCTGCCCGGCAGCAGTGTTGATTTCAGGGTACTTTCCGGGCCTGTCGGCTCACCCGGTCTTATGGGCGATGACACCGGAGGCCATGCCACATCGAACAGGATCTGCGAGGTTTGCCACAGCAAGAACTCCTATCATAACTACAATTCGGCAAACAGCAGCGATTTAGGCCACAATAACGATACCAACTGCATCGACTGCCACAGCCATAAGGCCGCATTCACGGCCAGTGAACCCGGGCTGGGGACGAGTGCGCCGATTGACTGCAACGGATGCCACTCGAAACTCTATGGGCCGATGCATACCACCTCCGGCTATCATCACTTCATGAACAATGGCTGGACGGGAAACAGCCAACGCTCCGGAGTGGCAATATACCCGGTTCTTACTCCGGGAAGCGACATCTTTGGGGCTGGAAACCCACAGGGGAACACAAGCAGAAGATGCCTTATCTGCCATGTAGATCATCCGATGTTCAGGCCGGATGTGAATACCGTTAATGGAGGCAGGGGAAAGAACCTGCGGAGCGATGTCGCATCGACTCCGACCTTTACCGCGCCGGGGCCGGCGACAAATCTTACCAATACCGATTTCGACAACTCCAATCTGTATGGAGGGTTATGCCTTTCCTGCCATTCATACCTCCAGTCGAAAGGATATGCCCAGGCTGACTCGACCACCCGGACCGAAGTGATAGCAAAGGCGGACTATAATTCCAGTCCTCATCAGTATGCCGCGAATTCCGCCTTTAATGGCACCGGGACAAGTATTTTTAGCGCAAATTGCTCGAAATGCCACAACGATACCATTACCAAAAACCGTCAGATCACCACGAATGAGTTCGGATTGCACGATTCAACACTAAGGGATATGACGGCTTCGATGGGCATGTCGTCGCCTTCCGATCCTTTGGAGGAGAAGCTTTGTTATCGCTGCCACAGCTCGGCCAGCGACCTTAATCCCGGAGCCGGGCCGGCAAAATCGGTGGCGGGTAAGGACTACTACGGGGTGGCGAATATGTCGGCCGCTTCAGAGAGTCTTTTTAGGGCCAGTACTAACTTCACCTACGCTAATACGCTCTATTTCCGAGAAACGGTGCCACCATCTCCTCCTGGCGGAAGCGGCTCAACTGATACATTCTGCGGGGGGACGTGGCAGGCCAGGACCATGCAACCTCTGCAAGGATCGTCTTCCAATGTCCAGAGCATTACCCTGAGCAGTACCGCCAATCCGTGCTATTGGCGCATGACAAGCTTTGTCTCGCCACCAGTTCAGCAACAGACGAGCGTACCGGCGGGGACATGGACGGTGAGCATGGGAGGAAATGAAACCAATGCGAACGCCAATGCCTATCTTCGGGCCAGTGCATATATCTGGACCGCTGGAGGCACAAAGGGCTCCACTATAGCCCCGCCTGCGACACTGGAGGACGAAACGATATGGGTACCCGGCGGCTGTGACGATGAAGGCTGCTGGGATCCTTATTCATACACGGTTTACCACGAACTCGTCAGTGGTAACATTTTGCTTAATACGTTATCCCTGAGCGGCAGCGCCGTCACCCTCAATGCCGGCGACAGGATAGTGGTCGAGGTGGAGATCGACAGCCGCGCCCCGGCTGCAGCCACCTATATTGCCAATCTGCGCTGGAACACTACAACTTCCTACGAAAACAGCAGGGTCGTAATGCCGGCATCCATTCCGTTTACCTGGGTTGCCCCAACCACCAGCGGCCACTACATGGGCAATTACAGCGGGAAGCACAAGGCGTCGTCTGCCGATGAAACAAGGTCTTACCTGTCGGCGAACAAACACGTAGAGTGCGCCGATTGCCATAATCCCCATGCTACAATGGCTGGAGCGCATACGCCCCGTTCCACGACACTGGCCAATGTACTAAAAGGAGTGGACGGTGTTAATACTCCCGTCTGGCCGGCAGCATGGACGATTCCCACCCTTGATGACGCGCGGGTAACGGCGACAGCCGAATGGCAGATCTGCGCCAAGTGCCACAGCAGCTACAATACGAGCCTGACGGGTTGGAGTTCCAACTGGACCGACTTGACGAAGGAATTCAATCCCAGCAATCCATCCTACCATGCCGTGATCGGAGCGAGCAAAGCCAGCGGGATGGGCGCTTATGTAAATGGCTGGAGTTATACCAGCAGCATTACCTGCAGTGACTGCCACTTCAACAATGGGGCGGCTGCCAGCGATGCAAAGGGTCCACACAGATCAGGCGCCTCAGGCATCGTGGGCAGAAGTTGCACCGATTGCCATAATCCACTGGCGGGTACCAGCGGTTTTGGTGGACCCGACGACTCCAATTTGCACGCCTGCCACTACGGCTGGGGCTGTGCAGGTGCAATGAATTGCAATACATGTCATGTTAAAATTCCACACGGCGCGCCTCGGGCAAGATTAATTGTTCTAAATAGCGACGATGCCCGTTATAAAGACCCGAGCACGCCCCACGAAAACAGTTGGAATCTGAATACCAACAACTACTCTTCATCCGACTGCAGTGGATATTGCCATTAAAGAAGAGGTGAAACAAGTTAGGCTGTGTTTAATCGCATTAGGTACATCTTTGAAAAAACGGGCAGTTTTCTGTCATCAAGGAAACTTGCCCTTTTTTTGCTTCTTTTGTTCCTGGGCTTCTGCATCCTCGGGACTTCCTTGCCCCAGGAGGGGGTAGAGCCCTCGGACAAAATAATCGAGTGGAAAAACGCGCATGAGCTTCTGGTTCCTTTGGGTCTGACTCATATTTTTTATACGTGGTACTTTGCAGCAATCGTTGGTCTTGCCTGCGTCAATATCTCCTTCAGCATCGTTCAGCATGCCAAGAATACCAGAAAACAGATAATGATCGGCAGGAGGAGCTTCACCGCGGAGAACATCCTCAAGCAGAAGAGCAGGGTGACTCTGCCCCTGGCCAATTCGGTGGAGGCCGTCAGAAGAGTTATTCCAGGTGCGAGGTTCAACAGTGACGGGAGCATCTTCCGCGCCGAGAGGTTCGCCTTTGCCCGGTGGTCCGTGGTCGTTTTCCATCTTGCACTTTTGCTGATGATATTCGGTTTTTTCCTCAACAGGGCGCAGTTCTACAGGGGTGTTTATTCCCTGGTGGAAAACGATTACTTTGTAGCGGGTAAGGAGAAGGCCTATTTCGAAGAGTCGGGGTTTTATCAGCAGCAGATCAGCCCAACGAGGGTATTTTTGAAAAGATTCGATGACTGGCGCGAGGAACAGGGCTATCAGGCCAGCATAGTCAGTGAGGTATTCGCTTCCGGGTCATCCGGCGAAGGTCATTTTACGATTAGCAGGGCGGGGCCGCTTGAGTTTGGCGGCCTGACAATCTACCAGTCGCCAAATTACGGGTACGCTCCCGTTTTTACCAGAATTCTGCAAAACGGAGAGCGAATGACCGGGAACATCAGGCTCTCGGAAGACAAGAAGGCCGAGAATAAGTTCTGCGCCAAGACTTTCAAGGGACAGGGCGTCGTTCCGCAATCCAACATGCGTATCGAATGCTCACTCGGAGCATATCCGCGTGCCTTTCCTGAAAAGGTAACGGTCCGTGTTTACAATTCGATCCGAAAGATCTTTGAAGGCGAAATAGCCGCAGGCGAACAGATCCGGATCGGCGGCGACTTCTTCAAACTCGAAGAGATCAAATTCTGGACAGACATAATTGTTTCCAATGAACCCTGGATGTCTCTGGTATATATGGGGTCGGCTCTTTTCTTTATCAGCTTTTTGTGTTTTGCGGTCTTGAATCCCTGCGTAATTTACGGCTATATCGAGCCAGAGCGCGAGACAGTCACTCTTGCGGTAAAGTGCATGAGGTTTAAGACATCTGAACCTGTCATCCTGGAGAAGCTTGCCTCCAGGATAAACAAGCTGAATTTCGATGACGGCAAGGGCGGGAAAGCTCTCAAGAGTCCAAGGCTTGTCGAGCAGCACTGAGTTTAGGAGACTTCGGGTTCGGATCAGGCCTGTCGCTTTGTATCCGCTCAGGAAGATTCGGTGAAAAAAGCTCACCAGTAAAATACGGGAGATAGTAAGTATGAAAAATAAAGTTGTGATCGCTATTGCAGCTATTATAATTTTGGCCATGGCAGTTTCCTTCAAGGCACCTCTTTACGCGCAGGAGGGTGCCAAGGATACCACCAGGGAAATCACCAGCGGCCCCAAGGAAAGCCCTAATGAAGAACCAAAGGAAGGCTCCCAGGAAAGCAAAAAGGAAGGTCTAAAGGGTCAGCCCCATAATTTTACTTCCGAACAGTTGCACGAACACATGAGCAGGGCGCTTGGGCTTAGCGAAGAACAAAAGACACAGATAAAACCTTTCTTAGAGGACAGAATGACTAAGACCAAAGAGGTGGAAAATGACGCCTCTTTGTCGCCGGAACAGAAGAAGGAAAAGGCAAAAGAAATCCGTGAGGCTACAGATGAAAAGATCAAGCTCGTTTTGACCGATAAGCAGAGGGAGCGGCTCGAAGAGAGCAAGAGAATCAGGCAGAAAATGGGAATTCAGCGATAGAATATCACCTGACCCTGTGAGCGATTATTGGGAAATGCGATGGATATAGGTCTTTTCTGGGTAGCAATTGCAATCTATGCGGCTGCGTCATGCTGCTTTTTCATATGGATCACCTTTTCGAAGGAATCCTGGGGCAGGGCGGGCTTCAATCTGGTGCTGCTGGGCCTCATTCCTCATTTGGCGTCCATAATCTTCCGGTGGGTGAATAGTGGTCACGGGCCTTATATCACGCAATACGAGGTATTTTCCTCCAATGCGATTCTCATTCTTGCAATGTATTGCATTTTTTCAGGTCCGCTCAAAAATTTTCGGATAATCGGAGCGTTTGCCGTACCTTTTGCAGTCCTGCTTATGGGCTACGGCTCGCTTTCCATAAACGCCAGTGCCGAGGCCCCTATAACCTTTAAAAGCGGCTGGTTGATCGTCCACATAACCTTTGCCAAACTTTCTGGTGCCTCTATTCTACTGGCAAGCGGCCTTTCTCTGTTTTACATCATCAAGGAAAAAAAGCCTGATTCGTTGAGCAGGATTTCGGATAAGGAGAGATTGGAAGATCTTAGCTATCGGTTTCTGGCCCTCAGCCTTTTGTTTCAATCGGTAATGATCGTGGCGGGCGCTATATGGGCATACGGTTCATGGGGAAGGTTCTGGGGCTGGGACCCTATAGAAACGTGGTCTCTAATCTCGTGGCTTTCCTTTGGCATAGTTTTACACCTTAGGAGACTGCACGGCTGGAGGGGGACAAAGGGTGCGTACCTGACAATTGGTACATTTTTGTTGTCCCTTTTTGCCGCCTATTTTGTTGTGTTTTTCAGGGAGAGTATACATAGCTCGTATCTAGTAAGATGATGTTGCGCGGCTCTAAATAATTTGTAGTGATTGCTGGGTTGTTTCATGTTGTTCTTCTTTTTTTTCCTTGTTCCACATCGCAAATCCCAAGCTTTTCACGTTTGATACGACCAAAAAGATTAAGCCACGGCAGGCGCAAAAATGCACCGCAACATCGGCATTTCTGGCTGTGAATGGGTTCGTTTCGCCATCATTCGGTGCAAGGAATCAAGTTCCACGTTATTCTGAGATTCAATGGGGGATTTATGTGTCGACTTCCGATAGTTATCGGGCTGATCGGGATTATGATGCTTTCCGTTACAGTCGGGGTGGCGTTTGGCCTGGATATGCCGCACACCGCGCCTGAGAGTGTAGGTTGCACGAGTTGCCACACTTTGCATAACTCCCTTGGACCAAACCTGACGAACCAACCCACTAATTCAGCCCTGTGCAAGAGCTGCCATACGCTAACCGGAACAGCATCAGCGCTGCCGTTCGCCGATTCGGACCAGGCAAAGCCCGGGATTTCGGGTACATCTCATAGCTGGAGCGGCTTGATGCCCGGCATTTCGAACCCCTTGAATGCGTACGGACTCAGGGCGGCGGCCGATCTGGCGAATTCCGCGGTTAAGAGCCGTGTGATCGACTCGGGCAATGCCGTTATATGTTCAGCCTGCCACGACGAGCACAGCCAGCTATACCTTCCGTTCGATCCACTCTCCAATACTTTATCTAGAGGACAGAGCGGAAAGGCAACGGGGGGCACAGTGAGTACCCTTTACGACACGTCCCAGGCCTGGACAGCCAATCAGTGGGCAAATACCACCGTAAAAATGATGAGCGGTGCCAACAGCGGACTGGCTAGAACGGTCCTGAGCAACACCGCTACCCAGCTGGTCCTCGCATCCGATTTCCCGAACCCTGTCTCCGCAAACGACTCATATTATTTGAACAGCAACCGTCATTTCATGAGAATAGCAAATACCGCGGATCAGTTGTGCCTCGATTGCCATTATTACAGAAACAAGAGCGATGTTACCACCTATACAGGGAGCCCGCTGAGCCATCCTGTAAACAAAACTCTTGCCGCAGTAAAGGACCCAACTCAGTTTTTCCCAATGCCTTTGGAGCCTCAGTCCGCTGGCTTTGCACCGCAGTCTGGGGCAAGAGGCGAACTTAACGGGGGGACGGATACCAATTTCAAAAATAACCTCGTTTTGGCATCGGATTTAAGCATCCTTTGCCTTACGTGTCACGGGATGCACTACGCACCGACCTCTGATGGAACCCTGTTGAGGCGTCCAAAGGAACAGATCTGCAGCGCGTGCCACAAAACAGACGTGAATGCTTTAAATGATTCCAATTCCATAAAGACCCACAACAGCACAAACACCGGTTCCATCAAATGGGGTGATAACGGCTGGGGTGTTGCGGGCGGGAAATATGGAAAATTCGAATGTACCACCTGCCATACCGGCCACGGTACAAAGAACATTTATTTACTTAAGGAGACCATTACCTCGCCTAATGGTCCAACGGACACCCTGCCGGGCGGCACCATCGATTTCAGGGTCCTTTCGGCAAGTACCGGCTCCCCCGGTCTGATGGGCGACGATACAGGAGGGCATTCAACCTCCAGTATGGTTTGCGAGGTTTGCCACAGCAAAAACTCCTACCATAACTTCGATACGGCGAATAACCGCGACTTAGGCCATAATAACGCTACCAACTGCATCGACTGCCACAGCCATAAGGCTGCATTCGCAGCGAGTGAACCGGGAACCGGCCCAACCGGTCCCCTTGCCCCCATGGACTGTGGCGGGTGCCACTCCAGACTATACGGTCCGATGCACGGCACCTCCGGATATCATCACTTCATGAATAACGGCTGGACGGGAAACAGCCAGGGGTCCGGAACGATCTCTTATCCGGTATTGACTCCGGGTGCCGATATTTTTGGGCCGGGAAACCCTCAGGGGAACACCAACAGAAAATGCCTCATCTGCCACGTCGATCATCCCATGTTCAGGCCGGATATTAATACAGCAAATGGTGGAAGAGGAAAGAACCTGAGAAGCGATGTGGCATCAACTCCCACATTTACCGCTCCTGGACCGGGGACGGGCTTCACTAATACTGACTACGACAGTAGCAATGTTTTCGGCGGGATATGTCTTTCCTGCCATTCATACGTTCAATCCAAAGGATATGCCCAGGCGGATTCCAGCACACGGACCGAAGCCATAGCAGTAGCAGATTACAATTCAAGCGCTCATCAATACGCGGCCAATTCCGCCTTCAATGGAACGGGTACAAGTATTTTCAGTGCAAACTGCTCGAAATGCCATAACGATACAATCAGCAAAACCCGTCAGGTCACAACGGACCAGTTCGGACTACATGACTCGACTCTAAGTGAAATGACGGCCCCAATGGGTGTAACTTCGCCTCTGGATCCCCTGGAGGAGAGCCTCTGCTATCGCTGCCATAGCACTATTAACGACCTTAACCCCGGCGGCGGCCCCACAAAGAGCGTGGCGGGCAAGGACTATTATGGGGTTGCCAACATGTCCGCGGCGGCTGAGAGTCTTTTCAGAGCGAGCAATAATTTCACCTATGCCACTACGCTCTATTTCCGGGAAACCGTACCAACATCTCCCCCAACAGCCAGCGGTTCAACCGATACATTCATCGGGGGTACCTGGCAGGCCAAGAGCATGATTCCCCAGCAAGGAGCCTCCAGTGTGGGGCAGATCCTGTTGGTCAACAATACCGCCAATCCTGGTTACTGGAAGATGACCAGCTTCGTCTCTCCGGCGGTGCAGCAGACAACGACCGTTCCGGCGGGGACCTGGACCATTAACATGTGGGGGTATGAAACCAACGCCAATGTTAATGCCCGACTGAGGACAACCGCCTATGTCTGGACCGCCGCGGGAGCTAAGGGCTCCGTTATCTGGGCGCCTGTGAGCCAGCAGGATCAATTAACCTGGGTGCCGCCTGGCTGCGATGACGAGTGGTGCTGGGATGGATACTGGACGGGACCGGTCTACGAACTGAACACCTATGACACCGCTAATACTGTTACTCCGAGCGGAAGCCAGGTGACTCTGAATGCCGGAGACAGGATCGTTATTGAGATCGAGATGGAGACGCAGGCGCCGACCGTTACGACCTATAACGCCATACTGCGCTGGGCCGGTTCAGGCACATACGAAAACAGCAATGTAGTCATGCCTTCATCCATCCCTTTTGTCTGGGTGCCTTCGACCACGAGCGCTCACTACATGGGCAACTACAGCGGAAAGCACAAAGCATCGCCTATAGATGAAACGAGAGCATACCTGTCGGCGAACAAACACGTCGAGTGCTCGGATTGCCACAATCCGCACGCGACTGCGGCTGGAACGCATACGCCTGGCTCCACGAACCTGGCCAATGTTTTAAAAGGCGTGGACGGCGTTAACACCCCCAGTTGGCCCGCGGCATGGATGACCCCAACCCTTGACGATGCGCGGGTCACGGCAACAGCCGAATGGCAGATCTGCGCCAAGTGCCACAGCAGCTATAATACCAGCCTGACGGGTTGGAGTTCAAACTGGACCGATCTTTTGAAGGAATTCAATCCAAACAACCCCTCCTACCATGCGGTGATCGGACCGAGCAAAGCAAGTGCTTCGGGCAACTACATAAATGGCTTCAGCTATACCACCAGCCTCACCTGCAGCGACTGCCATTACAACAATGCGGCCGTTGCCGGAGATGCGAAAGGTCCACACAGGTCTGGCGCTTCAGCTATCGTAGGCAGGAGCTGCACGGGATGTCATGATGTCATGTCAGGAAACAGCGGTTTCAGCGGGCCCGATGGCCAGCTTCACAACTGTCACTTTGGGTGGGGCTGCTCAGCATCTGAGATGGGTCCGATGAACTGCAATACCTGTCATGTTAAAATTCCACACGGCGCGCCTCGGGCAAGATTAATTGTTTTAAATAGCGACGATGCCCGTTATAAAGACCCGAGCACGCCGCACGAGAACAGTTGGACAATGAACACAAACAACTACTCCGGCGGGGAATGCAGTGGATATTGCCATTGACAAAAGTGGACAACTTCGGTCCATTCAGGCGCATCGGTCATCCGTGAAGATACAGGCAGCCCTTCTGGCCCTGTTTTTGTATTCATGGATGGGGTTCAGTCTACCGATTAATATTTACTGCTAATTGCAGTTACTTTAGAATGATAGGTAACTAGGAAAGTTCTATCAAATTTTAGGATGCACTGCTGTTGTCGATTTACAGAGAAAACTCTATAGATTTCGAAGTGGTATCATTAAATCTCGATTGCTCTTCGTTACAACCCCTAATCATGTCCTCACATTCCTATCCGTTTTCTCCTTCTTCTAAATCTCACGGCTCATGGCGATTGCTCCAGAAACCTCCACGCCGCACCTTTTCCAATTTGGAAAGGTGGGAGAATGGACCGGGTACCATTTGAGTACAAATTGGTGCTAACCGAAGTCCTTCATGGCCTGTAGGGTGAAAAAAATTCTTCATTGTTACGGACCGCGCAAGATGAATAGGTAGGGAGCCCTTGCATTTTGACCGGCTTCTTTGCAGCCGAGGGCCGGGGTGCCTGGGGAAAAGGTGTTCGCTCTGTTTTAGGATGGGGGAAATTTATGTCTAGATTTCCAATAACTGGTCTTTTAGTGGGCGTTTTGTTGTTTCTCGCCGCCGGGATGGGTTTTGCGCTGGATTTTCCGCACACCTTCCCCGAGAATGTCAGCTGCGGAAACTGCCATATATCACATAATTCACTTGGTAAAAACCTGACGAATTCATTGACGAACGCCATCCTTTGCAAGAGCTGCCACACACTAACCGGAACAGCTTCCGCACTGCCCTTTGCCGATTCCGACCAGGCAAAGCCCGGCATCTCGGGTACTTCCCATAGCTGGAGTGGCTTGATGCCGGCGATATCGAACCCCGCCAATGCTTATGGCTTGAGGGCAGCAGCCGATCTGGCCCTTTCAGCTGTAAAGTTGCGGGTAACCGGCTCGGGCAATGCCGTTATTTGCTCTGCCTGCCATGACGAACACAGCCAGTTGTACTCCCCGTTTGACCCCTTTGCCATTGCCACTTCAAGAGGCGACGGCGGGGCAGCAACCGGTGGAACGACAACCACGTTGGTCGACAGTTCGAAAACGTGGACTGTAAACCAGTGGGCAAATACTACCGTAAAAATGATGGGCGGTGCCAACAGCGGCCTCACGAGAAAGGTGCTTAGCAATACCGAAACCCAGCTTACGTTTGGGTCATCCTTTCCGAATTTAGTAAGTGCAACCGATTCTTATTACATTAACAGCGCCAGGCACTTCATGCGATCAGCTGACCCGTTGAATGAATTGTGTGTCGATTGCCATTACTACAGAAATCAGAATGATGTAACTATCTACACCGGGTCTCCCCTTAGCCATCCCGTCGCCAAAACATTCGCGGCGACCAGGGACCCGAGTCAATACTTCACTGTTCCCCGCGAGCCTCAATCCGCAGGATTTGCCGCACAGGGAGGAACAAGAGGCGAGCTTAACGGCGGGTCCGATACAAACCTCGAAAATAACATCGTCCTGGGTTCCGATCTCAGCATTTTATGCCTCTCTTGCCATTCAATGCACTATACGCCCACGGCAGACGGCAACCTGCTGAAACGTCCCGTCGAAGAGATGTGTCACGGCTGCCATAAGACCGACACGAGCGCACCAATCGACCCGGACGCCATAAAAACACATAACAGCACCAACACTGATTCGACCAAATGGTCTTCGAATTGGGGGAAAACAGGCGGACAATACGGGGCGATAGTTTGTACCACGTGCCATATCCCCCATGGGTCTACAAATATTTTCAATATCAAACAAACCATCACAGCTTCGAGCGGCAGCTTTCCGGGAAGTACAGTGGATTTCAGGTATCTTTCCGGAACGGCCGGCTCGGCTCCTTACGCGCAGGGTGACGATACCGGGGGCCATGCGACTTCAAGCAGAATCTGCCAAACCTGCCACAGTCAGGTTAAATACCACAACTATAACTCGGCCAATAACACGGGTGGTAACAACCACAACAACGGGTGGAACTGCATTGCGTGCCATTCCCACAAAGACGGATTTAAGTGGTCGGAAAGCGCCGGCAGCACAAATCCGGAACTTTCGAAGTGCTCGGGATGCCACGCGACAACCTTTGCGAACATCAATTCGGATTCGTCCAAGGTGTCCAAGCACACCTTGGGCAATGTTGTCGGGACAAACGACTGGGGTCCCGACACAAACGTCTCCTGGGGGGTAACTAATTTCGCTTCGGTCAATGCAGCCGCGGTCCGAAGCTGCACCAACATGTGCCACGTGGATCACCGGCACAGCCCGGTTGGAGCTCCTGGAACCAGCCGCGTGAACAACGTACACGAGGACGCCGGGACACAGGCAACGCGGGCAGTCACCCGAAATTCGAACGGGGACATTACCGCTGCTGCGACGACTGGCAGTCCGGCCAAGACTGACTTCGACAACAGCGCGACATACGGCGGGATGTGCGTTTCCTGTCACAGGGGCGATGCCGACTCCGCCCGGCCTGCTATCAGCCAGGCTAACTTCAACACCTCCGCTCATAACTACACCAACGACACGACCGGCGTGACCGCCAACTGGACATTCACGATGCACGATGGTTCGGTTTTCAACCGCAACTGCACCAAGTGCCATTTCGATTCACTCTCATATAATGCATCCAGCACCGGCTCACTTAGTTCACCATTCAAGGCCGTTCATTATTCCGATAATAAGTTCCTGCTGGGCGAGAGCTACGCCTACATGACCGGATCGGCCACAAATTTTTTATGCTACGGCTGCCACGGAAACGTCGCCAACAGGAATTCGAGCGACAAGGACCTGCAGACAGTCTTTACGAAGGCCCGGTCGCATCCTGTCCTTACGACCGACGATCATCACGCGCCATTTGGCAGTTCCGGCGAGGAACCGCCCGGAACAGGATCTAATTTCCAGAGCGGAGCGTTCATCGGCGCCAACCGGCACATCTCCTGCGAGGACTGCCACAGCGTTCATGAAGCCGGCAAAACGAAGCATGTTGCAACCGCTGCTTCCGCCATTACCAACACAAGCCCGCTGTTTGGTGTCTGGGGAGTAAGCGCCCCGCCCAAGGCCAACTGGACCGATTATACTGCAAGTGCCGACTTCACAAAGATGACGCCTGTCACCGCCGAGTACCAGATTTGTCTAAAATGCCACTCCAAATGGGCCGGAGCGACCTTGCCCAATTCACCCAGCGGAGGTTTTGCCGAGACAAATCTGGCGCAGGAATTCAATGTAAACAACAACTCATACCATTGGGTGGAGTTCGACCAAACAGCTACAGTTGCCCCAGTGGACGGGGAATTCGGACCCGCCGGCAGGGCCAACAACACGCCCCGGGCTCTAGACATGCCGAGCAATCTTACCTGGCGAGGCGGATGGAACAGGAACAGCAAAATGTATTGCTCGGATTGCCACGGCAATGACAGCGCCACCCAGACCCAGGGACCTCACGGTTCGGCAAATGCCTTCATGCTGAAGAGCATAGTTGTAGGGGGCACGACCTACAAGCGATGGGACAACTCAGTCAGTCTCAATGATTCCGGCGCGACAAGCGGGAGCAATGCCATCTTCTGTCTCGGTTGCCATGACATACAAGGCACAAGCGGCTTTTCCTCAGGGGGAGGCGGCGGCTGGGGAGGGGGCTGGGGCGGCGGCAGCAGCCTTCACCAAAACCATGACCGCCAGCCTTGTCAGCAATGCCATGTGGCCATCCCCCACGGATGGAGCCGGTACAGGTTTATCGTAATAAATTCCGATCCCGCTCCATACAGGGGCCGCACCGACGGGTTCTCACACTACCCGAACTGGTCCCCGAGCGGCAGTTGGAGTCAGGGTGATTGCCATTCGTATTGCGGGGGTTATGGGCATTAATTCTAGGCGTGACGCATGCTATTGGACAGATGACTGATAAAGGAAGGATCGGCATGGCAAAAATTCGCACAAAGCCTAGCCATATTGTGACTACAATGTTGCTGCCCCTTTTCCTCTCTTGTTCCTCATCTGCTTTCGATCAAAAACCTATCGTAGTTAAGATAAACGAGTACAATAAATCGCTGGTCGAGGCATATAGGTCTTCCGATATCACTCCTCTGAAAGGGCTGGCAATGCAGTCCGAGTTAAACAAGATAACCGTCCTGATTGACCTGAATAAGCAGAGAGGAACATACCTGGATTCAAAACTGCTGGCCCTCAGCGTGAAGAAATTGGAAAGGCCATCGGAGGACAAAGCTCGCGTTTGGACAAATGAAGAGTGGGAATACGTCTATAAGGATATCAAAGATAATGCCGCCAACCAGGAGCCAACGCGGGAGAATAACGATCTGGTGTATTTTTTGGTCTATCGAGACGAACTCTGGTGGATCGAGCAAGTGAAATGGGAAAAGGATTACCTGAAAGCACCGGAATAAATTAAGATAGATTAAGGTCCTTTCCTGGACCGGCACAGTTTCGATGAATGAGATTTCATTCCTTAATCCACTTTGCGACTATCTCTTCGGGATACCCTCTGTGAAAGTGCCTGGTCCAGGGGTATGCGGGGCGGTTGCTGCCGTCTCTCAGCATAATCTCCTCGACCCGGCAGCGAAACTTGGCGGGAACCCCAAAAACTGCCGTGTGAGGCTCGACGTCTTTGGTAACGAGGCTCGAAGCCCCCACCAGGGAATGTTCTCCTATCTTCAGGCCGGACAGAACGCAGGCGGATGCCGAAATTACAGCATGATCGAAAATCTCCGCCCCGGCCTTCACGAGGTCGTTAGGGGGATGCGGATCGTTTGTCAAAACTGCGTGTGGGAATATCCAGACGAAATCGTGGAGGATGCTCCCTTGGGCGATATAGACATTCGACTGAAACCTGACGTGGTCCCCGATTTGGCAATGACCCTGGATGTCGCAAAGAGTCCCGATCTGAAAGTGCTTCCCGGCAGTGGTCAGCTCCCTTACCGATGCCCTGTTGCCGGTACTGAGGCCTTCGCCGAAGCTGGATCCTTCGTAGAAAAGGGAGTAGCTGCGGATAAGTGAATTGCGGCCGATAACCAGCGGTTTTCCACCAGCCAGTGGAGTCGGGTAGCCGAGAGTGCAATAATCCTCGATGGTTGTCCCCTCGTGGATTTCCACATTAGCATGAACGGTGCAGAAGCTGCCGATCTTCACATCTTCCGCAATTTTTGCATTTCTGTCGATTCTGCTGAAATCACCTACCTGCATTCAATTTCTCCGTATTCTTACGCAGGCAGGCTGGAAAGCCTGCCCCACGTAAGTTCCACCATCGCCGGGATTCATGCTCCGGGCCCGGCCTCCAATACATTTACTTCGATACCCTGCAGCGCACTTCCAGATCCTTTAGCTCGAACCTTTGCGGCTTCATGACAGGATCGAACCTGAAATCCTCCTGAAATCCGCTGGCGCTGGCAAGTTCGAACACAACTTCCCGGCATTCACTGCCGGGGTCAACCGGGGTTATGCGTGAAAAACTCCCACTGAAGCGCTTCTGCCCGAGAGGCTTGTAGAAAACCTGGACCGAATCCACCTCATCAACCTTCATCACGGCAACCACCTGGAGAAGGAGACAGCTCTTGAGCACCTCCGGAGATCCCGTTTTGAAAATTATCATGGGATCGTCAGCGGCCTTGAACTGATACCCGGTTTCCCTGGCCTGGATCTCGGGTAGGTTGCGGAAGCCAATCTCCGTATGGGCTGTTTTGGAAAACAGGAACAGGGGCGCTGGATCTTTCGTCCCAACCGGTATAATCGGGGAGTAAGGGAGGGAGCGTGTAAACGAAGCGCCAATTCCTTTTGCGTAAACGATCGACCTGAACAGATCGACCGGGTAGAGTTGTGTGCACATCACAGTTTCATCGCCATTGCGCAGCGCCGAGGAAATGCAGTTGATCCCCATCGCCCTCTGCACTACACCCTGCCGGTAATACGAATCCTTCTTAAGTACGCCTACAAATGCGAGCACGGTTATAATAGTTGTGATCAAAACCAGGGTCCCGGTCGGGTTAAGCTCCGGGGTAAATTTCATCCTGCCGATACCCTTTAATACCGCTGCCGCCAGCCAGGGCCACAGAAGCGTTACCCAGAAAAAATGAAACCTCGCAAATCCGTATGCGAAGGCCGATTCGACATCCGGCGGGCGCAGGTGCGTTCTTCCCGCGGCAACAAGGATGAGATAGACGAAGATAGCGGTAAACAGGGCTGATAGTATAATCCCGGTCCCCGCTTCCGAAAGGGTTTGCAGCTTCTTCCCAAAGAGGGCTTTGCCAAAGCGCAGTACAGCCAGGGCCGCCGCACCGAACAAAAGAACAGCCGGAATTATATGCAGACCCAATGGCCTCAGAAAAAGGGATTTGCCGACAACGCCAAAGAGGAACAGCCAGAATTCCTTCTCATTTGGAAGCGCCAGACTGTTGGAAGCCTGCGCAACACCTTTTTGATAAAACGCTATTACCCAAACCTGCGGTATTAGGGTAAGGATGCCCGCAAGTGTGAGCGCCAGTCCTCCCAGTACCAGGGGCCTGCGCTGCAATGGCTGAATAAAAAGTCCCGATATAAAGACTACAAACCCCATTGCCAGTGTCGAAAAAGCGCCGGAGATGTAGGAGAGCCCTGCAAGTATTCCCAATATGAAAACAACCGGCGTGCTCAGCCGATCTCTCCATTTACTTCCCGTAATGATGTAGAGCGCTGAAAGGTCGAATACGAGCGGAAGCGCGTGATGGTAGGCGATGTTTTGGAACCCCCAGTAGCTGTCCGGCCTCAGCATCAGGACAGTAAAACCAAAGGCGCAGGCCGCAAGAAAACGGTCTTTGAGGCATGCCGTCAGGAGTCGCCACTGTATGAAAAGCAGCAGTCCCAGGACTGTTATCATCGAGATCAGCTGGTAGGCGACGGAATTACCGTCCAACAGGCGCTGGGCAATTGAGTCGAGCGTTTTGCCGACAGGGAAAAGGGTGTCGTTTGCGGGCTGAAACAAATATTTCAGGTCGAATGATCCTATGCCTCCGGGATTATAGAATCCCCAGTCGTCCCAGAGCGGGATATCGATGCCGTAGCGCAGCCATGAGAGGGCATTAAAAGCAAGGGCCAGAACCGGTGCGAGGATGAGTATGAAGAAAGCCGTTTTCCGCAATTGTTCACGGGCGTATAACTTGCCTACCGTCGATAGCAGCGGAGCAATTATGAGAATCAGGAAATCCGTTATTTTGCTCATTTTCCTGAAAATCCCTTTCCCGTAAATACCAGTCTGGTGAGGAAGAAGGTCAGCGGGATGGTAAATGCGATCGCCGCCGCCGGGGCCAGCAAACTGCTCCAGCCGAGGATTTCAACCCAGATCGAAACGATTGCCAGGCCTGCCGCGTACTGAACCACATAAACCAGCGGGAAAAGCGCAACGGCTTTGGCTCCGCCGCTGGCTCGAAAAACGAAAACCCTGTTCAGGCAATAGGCAATTATGATTCCGGAAACAAATGCGATGGTATAGCTGACCCGGTATGACATGAAACGGAGCAATACGAGATACATCGCATAGGTGACCGCGGTATTGAAGGCACCGGAGAGCAGGAAACGCGTGAATGTAGCCCATATTCGCGGCCCATGTTCCGGCTGCGCAGCATTAAAGGCCTCTGTCACGGACCCTCCCCGCCGGCTCGAATAGTTTTTCCAATAATCCACGGCGACTAAGGGCCATGGGACTCTCCTGGAAATGCACAAGTAATCTCAAGTTGATTCCAAACGATGTCTCATCCTAGCACCAGCCCGCGATGACCGGCAAGAATTTTTGCCTGTGCATTTTGAATAGCATCCGGGCCCAGCTTTCGCCTCAAATGCCGGATTCGTGGTATAATAATCGACCCGATAGTGGTATATCGAAGCGGTCCGCACGAAAATAGCTCCATTTCAAAATCAATAATGGGTTTTTTGAATTTCATCCGCAATGCTGTGAAGGGTGGTTGAGTATAGATCGTGTTTTGAGCAAGGCGAGGTATTGAGTGACTTCCATTAAAGCCCCTATATTCGATAAGCTATCGATTTCGATCATCGTTATTACACTGTTTGCAAAAGGAGTTGCCCTCTTCCCTGCTTATTCAATTGATGATTGGATACAAGCGCCAGGTATACTATCAATCCGGCAGCTTCTATATCACGTTCTTAGCGAGGGACGGTTTGGCCAAGCGGCAATATTGCTTTTGCTTAAGCAAGTCCATGTTACACTTTATAATACCTACTTTTTGGGGGTGTGCCTTGGAATTGTTGCGATATCCTTGTTTGCGTCTTTATCGGTTCGTTTTTTGCAAATTGATGGTTTCTGGCCGCAGCTTATAGTTGCAACTTTGATTGCAAATCATCCGTATACCGTAGAGATGTTTACATGGAAAACTGTAGTGATATTCTACGCAATTCCATTTTTGCTTATATCCTTTACGGTTGTGTTCAGACCTTATTCACTAAGAGATTTCGTGGTCTCCAGTGCTGTTATCGCTGCGGCCATCTCTTTATATCAACCGATCTTAAGCTTTGTAGTCGTGCTAGTGCTAGGGCGCTGGGCTTCTGAGGCATTACGGACAAAAAAGGAAGATAGACGCGAGCCGATGGCGTTTTTCCTCTTGGGCGTGTCGGTGGCCGGTACCATCTTGTATTTTGTTTTACTCAAAATCACGCAAGCGATACTGCATATCGAGCCAGCGGGAAGGGCAGCATTTATCGCTCTAAACCAGCTAAGCGAGCGCATTGGGCAAGCAACGGACTTTTATAAAACTTTCTTTTATAAAACCGAGCACATTGTCCCAAGTGCGACAAAGTTTATTCTGGTTGCAGCGGTACTGTGCGGCTATATGGCCTTGATCTACTTTTCAGCAAAAAGTAATAATACAAACAAGGAAAAACTTAGATTTGTTTTGGGGCAGATCTGTCTGGGTGCGGGTATTTTCCTGAGTTCACTCAGCTTTTTGCTATTTCTCTCTTTGTGGTGGCCCGTGCCTCGAATGTTGTCGCATGCGGGGCTGGTATGGGCTGGGTTGCTGTTGCCGGCACTACATTACATAACGGGAAGATGGACCTCCCTTGGCATAAAGGTGGCATTGTCGTTAGTTGTCCTCGGATTTATTACGATAAATAATGCTGTTCTTGTAGACCAGATTCGACTTAATCAACGGGATATCCTCAAGGCGAATAGAATATTGGCGGATGTCGAGCGCCTTCCCGACTATGAAAAGGTTTCGGAGCTCTGCCTGGTCGGGTATCAGCCGTTTTACCGTCAAGGAATTTCTTGGGTGCTGGGTGAGATGAACACATCTGCATTTTATGGCTCTTTCGGTATCTTCACGGAAATTGCCGGCATTCCCGTCAATAAAGGCTCGCAGGACGAAGGGAAAGCTTTATGTGCGGATAAACCGAAGTGGCCCAAAATTGGCTCGGTCTTCACGCATGAAAGCATCGCTGTCGTTTGTCTCGATTAATTTATACTACGTTGAATTCAAGATACGACACTAAAGCATATAAGAGCTGGGAATGATTCCACCTCGCCACCGAACAGAGCCGCGAGCGGCGACGGGGTGTGTGGGCGCGGCTCTGGAGAATTAATGAAGGATTTGGGTGATAACAGGCAGGGCTGGATAGATTTTTGCCGCGGCTTCGCGATGATTGCAGTGGTAATAGATCATACGCAGATGCTCTACCCCAAGTTCGTCGCCCCCTATATTATTTTTGCCGTACCGATGTTTGTTTTCCTGGGCGGAATTACTTCATCCATATCACTGGAGAAAACAACAAGCCCACATTTGAAGTATATCTGGAAGAGGTTGAAGCCCATTCTTTTATCCTACGCTATAGCAACTGCGGCTTATCGCATTTTCACGGATGGTTGGGCGTTTTCTGCTTCTAATTACCTGTGGAGCCTTCTGCTGTTCAATGTTACATCGCCATTCTACTTTTTAGCTTTCTATTTACAGTTGATCGCAGTTTCACGAACTCTTTACTGGTACCTCAACAGGTATGACAGCATTGCCTATAAGCTCGCATGTCTTGCCATTTTGTACCTGTTATCCTCTTTCCTTATGAACCATGCCCGCATCTTGAACCTGCACGGCGGAGGAGCTTTTCTTCTCGGGGGTTCTTATCTGTTTGTATTCGCCCTGGGGATGGTTTGCAGCAAACCCATAACTGAAATTGCATCAAACCCTAAAATGGTCCTGTCTTTATTCGCTTTTTCCCTTTTCATGCTAATCACCAGCAACCAATTTGGCTGGATCGACATCAAAATATCTAATCCGCCCTTGTTGAAGGCAATTCTATATATGTTGAGCATGGCCGGGCTGATTATCTCATCTTTTCACTTGGTGAAAAGCAGCAGGAATTTCATGGTTAGCGGGGGCCTGCTATGCATCAGCACAATCGGAAAGCATTCCCTCTACATTTACCTCTACCATTTTTTGGTCTTACTTATTATATGCAACACCCAGCTGTACTATTACGCTTTGACGTATGATCTAGAGAAGCTGATCGTTCAAACTTCACTGTGTATAGGCATCCCTCTCTGCATGGCCCTTACCCACCAGGCTGTTTCCAGAAGACTGAAAACCGGCAGGGTTTCCTACAAAATCGACGGTGCCTTGCGGGTTCGCCAATAATGGTTTTGTTTACTCCCTCTGTTTAGCCTCAGTTGTTCGGGCGGGTCTTTACCAGCTTCAGGAAATCGGAGTAATCGCGCACATAGTCGGCAGGGTCGTAGTATTCAGAAGCGAATACGAGCAGGACTGCATCCGCGGAATAGTGATACTGAATTCCCCAGACCATCGGAGGCAGGTAGAGTCCCGTGTCGGGGCGGTTCAGAATGAATTCTTCCCGAGTCTGCCCATCGTCGGCAATTACATTGATACTTCCCCTTACCGCCACCAGGAATTGCTCGCATTTGAGGTGAGCATGCTCCCCGCGGCTCTCGGCGGTTGGGACTTCGAAAACAAGGAAGTAGCGGAGCGGCTTAAAGGGAATATCCTTCTCGAATTCGCCCGCCGAAAGATTGCCCCGAAGATCATAGACCATCCTCAGGTTGTGGAAGGTCACTCCTTTAACTTTGCTGGAGCGAATCGAGGTTTCGGGAATACCCGGTGCGATACTCTGCGGGAAATCCACCTGAGAGGTTTCAACGTAGCCGGTAATGCGTGCGGGATTTCCCTCTACAACAGCCAATGGCGGCACGGAGCGGGTAACGACGGCCCCCGGGGCAACTCTTGCCCTGATGCCGATCTTTACGCCCGCAAGTACCGTCGCATTTGCACCGATCTCCGCGCCGGCACATATTACGGTGGTCTCGATAGCTTCCGTCCCGCCTGACAGTACTACGGCGCCGGGCCCTACTTTAACGGCTTCGCCAATCAGTGCCCCCTCCGCGACGTATGAGCCCGGCCCCAGGACGGCACTTTCCGCGATGCAGCGGTTCCGGGGCGTTGCCCTCGTAGGTGCTGTCTTTAGCGACATGAGTATGCCCTCCGTCTCAAATCCCTGAAATAGCCTAATTCTTTAATTCCGCTCTCCGTCCGGAACTCTCATGGGTTCGAAGCACCACATGAAGGGGCCTTGCTTTGGTGTTTTCGTAAGTACGCCACGCATAAGAGCCCACGACTCCAAGGCCGAAAAGATTGAGCGCACCAAAAAATATTATCGCCAGGATGGTCGCCGAGTATCCTGGTACCACAATAATGCCCATTGCCTTGGACAGGGCAACCACAACTCCGCACAGGGCTGAGATTATCATCCCGGCGGCACCGGTCCTTATGAGCAACCGGATCGGCAAGTCGGTGAAAGAAAAGATACTGTCCATCATGTAATTGAGTTTTTTCCCCAGAGTCCAGGCCGATTTTCCGTGCTTGCGCTCGAGTCTGTTGTATGTAAGAAGTTTTCGCCTGTAGCCCAGCCAGAAAATCTGGGCGATGAGTGAACTGTGCCTTTCTTCCAGCTCCAGCAATTGGTCCCTGAAAGCGCGATTGCACGCAAAAACGTCAACCCCCCCGGGAGGGATTTCGGGAACGACAAACCTGCGGTAAAGTCCCCAGAAGATCTGGGCAGGCAAACGCGCGGACAATGGGTCCATGCGCAGCTCTCTCACGCCGACCACAACATCGACGCTCTCCGAGCGCAGTTCTTCGTCCATTCTAAGGATGAGTTCGGGAGGTTCCTGAAGATCGGCCGCCATGACCGCGAAGCGCTCACCATTGCCGATCCCCAGACCACAGCGTATGGCCGAGAACGACCCGAAATTTCGTGAAAGCAGGGCAAGGATGGATCTAAAGGTCCGGTTTGGCAGTGCGTCCCGCAGGATCTCGTAGCACCTGTCGGGGCTGCCGTCCACAACGAATACGGCTTCGAAATCCCCTCTAAGTTGACGGTCCAGGAATTCGACTGCATCGAGCAGTTCGGGGATGGAGCCTTCGTTGCGGTAGACGGGAATAACAACCGTGAGCAAATTAAAATCCCCTTTGTTCGAAGTAAGACCGGACGGCTTCAATGACCCGATCGACCTGCTCAGGGCCAAGGCCCGGGAAGCATGGCAGCGAGACGACCCTTGCGCAAGCGCGCTCAGTTACAGGCAAATCACCTTTTTTTTGTGACGATTGATAGGCCGGCTGAAGATGATCGGGTACAGGGTAATGAATATCGGTTGCAATCCCTTGGTCTTCGAGGAACCCTCGGAAATGTTCCCGTCCGTCAACCTGGATCACGTAAAGATGGGCTGCATAATCAACGTCGAGCGAAGAGGGGCACTGGACCGGCAAACCGGAGAAGGCGGAATTGTACTTCGCGGCGATTGCACGCCTCTCGGAGTTCCATGCGTCGAGAAATGGGAGCTTTTCGCGAAGTATCGCCGCCTGTATCTCGTCGATCCGGCTGTTTCGGCCACCGGGCACATTGACGACGTACTTTGTCTCCCAGCCGTACTGACGCAGTTTCTTTAGGCGAGCAGCGATTGATTCATCCCGGCAAACCACGGCACCGCCATCGCCAAGGGCTCCGAGGTTTTTGGTGGGATAGAAGCTGAAGCAGCCGATCTCTCCAAAGCTGCCCGCCCGTCGGTCTCCGCGAAAAGCGCCGTGTGCCTGAGCACAATCCTCTATTACCGGTATGCCAGCTTGCGAGGAGATATCGATAATTGTCTCGATATCCGCGAGCCTCCCGTAGAGGTGGGTTGCTATTACCGCCCTTGGATTAATTGTCAGTGCCTCGCGGATACCATCTGCCGCTATATTGAGGGTTTGCGGGTCTATATCTGCATAGTATGGAATCGCTCCGACAAGGCGGACCGCCGTGCTGCCGTAGAAGCCTGCATTTCCGGCAAGGATCACCTTGTCTCCAGGTCCGACACCGAGGGCTCGAAGCGCCAGTTCCAGGGCATCCGTGCCGTTTGCCGTGGTCACGCAATTTTTGACTCCGCAATAATTCGCGAATTCCCTCTCGAACTCCGTCACTTCCCTGCCCAAAATGTACCAGTGGCTATCGAGGACGCGTTTTGCTGGGCCGAGCAGATCCACGGCGGCATTGGCCGCCTGCGCTGAAAAAAGGGGAATTTTTTGACTCATGCCTGGATTCATACCCGAATTTGGAAGGGTTCGCAAAAAGACGTTCCAATTAAATTACCTCGCCGCAAAGTGTCAACAAAATTCGAAGAAAGCTGGAGTTAAACGAAGTCGAGTTCAAGAATGTTTCATCGTGGAGCCAATTGGTATTGGTCTCTTTTGGGAAAAGTGGCTATCTGGGCAAGAAAAAGGCCGGGGACTGCCCCCCCCCGGCCTCGATTTTTGGCTTCGTGTTCTTAGTGACCTAAATCCACACACCAAAACGCAAATTTTGCCGTGGAAATTTAATGAGTGATCAAACGCTGTTTCTCGGCCTCCTCACGGGCTGCGCGCCTGGCGACATCCAGAACGTGCTCGGCCTTTTCCTTAGTGTCATGGAGCAGCCCGCGTGCTTTTTGCCTTATGGTCTCCTTGGTTTCCCCCAGGAACTGATTATCGCGCAGATACCCGCTGGTAATCGCTCCGATAAGAACTCCCGCGGTAAGACCGGCAATGCCCACCAGATATGGCCTATCCTCGATCACCTGGGATACCCTTTCCCTTGCCTGGCGGCTCTTCTCGATAGCGTTTTCCTTGAATTCGCCCGCTCGCTGCTTGATGGCCGCAAATCTTTCGGGCTCTTCAGGTTCCGGCGCGACCTGCGGCGCCTCCTCGGGACTTTGCTTATAGCTGTCATACAGGAACCAGCCTAAGCCAAGTCCGAACAGTGCAGCCGGTCCCGAATACTGCTTGAAGGTATCCATTGCGCTTCCGGCGCCTTTCATTTCACCAGTTTCATCTGTTATCATTTCAAAATTCCTCCCTATATACTTTCTCGGACCGCTGTCCCTGTCCGCCTTTCGGATCTAATACACGGAAAAAGCCTCACCCTGTTAACCGGCGGGTTTTTTACCTGGACTCGGTCTGTTAATGATCGCTCTTTCCAGTTCCTGTTCTTAGTCTTAGTCGCAATCCAGATTCTTCTGCCCTTATTTCACTTCCGTCCAAGACACTATCCCATTTCAGTCGGCCCTGTCGCGGCCATCCCTTAGTATCTGGACCGGTTTGGGCGGCGAGTGGGTTTCCTCGCGCATCCTCTTGCTGCCCACCTGAATGAAAATCAGGCCGGTCACCAGGGCTGCGAGGCCGACCAGAAAGGCCGACAGGCTGGTTGGAATCAGCTTTGAGAGTTCGAGCACCAGCGCAGCGAGGACGAAAATGAATCCAGCGTAAAAGATTAAAATTCCTGCCGTGTAGAGCCTTGAAATTTTAAATACATCGGAAGCCTTCCTGGAGATATCGCGCTTCGTTAGCCCGAATTCATGGGCCGCAAGGTGGAGTGCATCCCTTGAAAGTTCCTTGAAAAGCTGTCCCATCGACTTCTCTTCGTCAGACCGAGGCGGAGGGCGATTCGATTTGTCAGGCCCCATTTCCTCAGTGCCGTTCATAATAGGCCTCCTCGTTTTCCTGCGGGTGGTACTCCAAAGAAGATTCGGTCTTTCTGCGCAAAATTTTCGGCCTTTCGGACCACTTGGCCCCAAAATCGGCGAGGACCTGGCCGAAAACAAATCCCGCAGCCAGCGCTACACCGGCTACAATACCCGGCCTGCGTCTGGCGAAGTCTTCCGCCTGGTCTAAAAGAGCGTTGAGGTCGCTTTGACGTAAGCGATTTGCAAACTTCTCGATGCCCTCCGCGCCCGTCTCCGCCAACTTCGCAGCTGAGCCGTTCTGTTCTCGGAGCTTCTCGCCGGCCTGGTTCAATGCTTGGGCAAAGGTTTCCAATTGTCCGGTAATATTATTCTTCTCATCCGAAAGGATGGACATGGCCTGAGACTTGAACTGCTGCGAAAATTTCCGTGCGGCCTCGCTGAAAAGATCTCTCACGGAGCTTCCTTCAGTTTCCCTGCCTTCGGCTCCGCCGTCAGACTTGCTGATAACCTGATCGGATTCCATTCATTTTCTCCCTTAACAATTCATGTAGACCCGCGGACACTGCTTCCATGTGGTCTGAAAGACGGCAAATGCTTCGATATAAGCACGCATTATATGCAATAAATTTGCTCATTATCAGGGAGTCGGTCAATGCCCGTGACCAGGCGCCTGTTTGGCGGACGAGTACTGCACCAGAATCAGGGGAATTGCTAAGTGCCGGATTCCGTTGCTTAAAGGAGTACTTACGCTTACCTTCAATTCAGAGGATTTGTAGTTTTAATCCCACAAATTGGCTTAACAATTCATTCTGGATCAGGGACTTTAAAATAGAAGATCGATTCAAATATCCGGAGGAGTAAAAATGAACAGCACATTTGCCCCACAGAGGGGCTCGCGGGCAAATATGGCCTTCGCAGTCGTGGTCTTCTTTGCAATTTTGGCATCGGGGACTTTTGCATCGGCTCAATCGGTTGCGATTGAAGTTCCCGCTGAGCCGGCAGGTTTTTCTACCATGATCGGTACCAGTCATTCTCTACCGCTGAGTGGTGCCTCGCAGCCCATTAGTTTTTCCCGTTCCTTTCCGGTGAGCGGAGTTAGCGATGCTGGTGGCCCATTCACAGGTACATTTGAAATAACAGGCTTCTTTTTCGACGGCACAAACCTGCCGAGCCTTCTTATGCAAGGTATTCTGAGCGAATCGATGGACAACTTCGGTCCGGTGAGCGCTTTTGTCTCCATCCCGGTCACACTGACCCCCGACCCGACATTCTGCGATCTTGTGACAATTTCGGCTGGTTCGACGGGTGTCAGTTCCGGCGCATTGACCTTGCGCTTGAATGCTTTCAGTCTGACCCTGGATGCCCTGGCTGCGCTGCCTCCGGGAGTCGATGCCACTGCTTTGGGTAACCTGCTTTGCACTATCGGCATCCCCCCAGACCTTTCCGGTGCGGCAGTAACCCTGAACGAAATTTTAGCAATGTATCCATAGGCGGGTGATCGCCGGGTGAGTCAATGCCCGGCTTACAAATGACGATTACAAGGAGAGTTGCGATAAACTCTACTCTAAATAGTTGATTTGCCTAAATGATGAATCACGGAGGATTAAAATGAAAAATCTATTCGCTGCCCGTTGGGGTTCGCGCTCAAAGATAGCTTTTGTGTTCGTGGTATTTCTTTCGGTGTTCGCAACAGCTGGTATTGCATCGGCTCAGTCGTTGGTTGCGATAGCACAGAATGCCGCTTCAGCCATAGTTGGAGCGGCTGTAGATCAGGCGAATCCGGGAACTTTTCAAACCACCGCGGCAACTCAGCCGGCCGCCAACTTTGCCCGCACGATTACCGTTACCGGGATAACCGATGAGGGTTTCAACTTCACCGGTACACTTGATTTAACAGATTTTTTCTTTGACGGAACGAACCTGCTGATGGAAGGCAATATCACGGGAGACCTGGGGCCTATCGGGACGGTAAGTGCCTTCGTCTCAATCCCAGTCTTACTGATTCCAGACACTTCATTTTGTGATCTTGTGACGATTTCGGTTGGGCCGGTTGACGTTACCCTGGCCGGATTGACAGTGCACTTGAATGCATTCAATGTATCGCTGGATGCACTGGCTGCTCTGCCTCCGGAAGTTGACGCCACTACTTTGGGAGACCTGCTTTGCACTATCGGCATTCCTCCCGACCTGGCAAGTGCCGCGGCAACCCTGAACCAGATTTTGGCGATGTTCCCATAACCAAAATTGGCCGCCGGCAAGTAAAAGGCGAAGGGTTTATCAAACACGGCGTACCAATGCAAAAACCCGGCAGGGGTAGCGTACCACTCCTGCCGGGTCTGGTATGTTATTTTAATTTATTATAGCGCGACGGACCTAGTACGGGGAGCGTTTGCCGCCACCCGGGCGACCGCCGGGACCTGAGCCGCCACGTCTTTTTCTTCCGCCGCTGCGGTCTTTGCTGTCGTAGACATCAGCGTCATTACGATTATTACCCGTAGAGCGATTGCCGTAGCCACCGCCACCGAACCCGCCTGGGCTATAGCTGGGGCGGTTTGAATCATAACGGTTGCCGCCGCCGTATCCACTGCTCGGGCGATTCGAGTCGTATCCGCCGGAACGGTTCCCATCATATCCACCGCTCGCCGGCCTGTTATATGAGTACCCGGAACCGCTGCGGTCGCTATTGTATCCGGTTCCGCTGCCACGCTCGTGCATCCTGGGGCCGCGTGCTTCGCGCGGGCGGGCTTCGTTTACTTTCAGGGAAAATCCGTTTACGCTCTTTCCATTTATCGCGGCAATGGCCGCCGCTGCTTGCTCCCGGTCGGGCATCGACACGAATGCAAACCCGCGTGACCTGCGGGTTTCCTGGTCCAAAATGATCTTGACCGATTCCACCTCGCCAAACGCCTCGAATTCCTTCTGCAATTCCTCTTCCGTGGTTTTAAACGATAAGCTTCCTACAAAGATGTCCATACCGATCCTTTTTTTCCTTTCAAATGATGCCAAAACGTTTTCCGACAGGTGTACTCGTGACCCGAATGCTGGGAAGGGGATACCAAATAATTAGCAGCTTCGAGGCATTTGTCAGGTTGGGTGAACGATCAGGGGACTGATAACCGAATGGGCAATTTTGATCGTGCATCAACGCTTGTTACACTGTTTGCAAATCTTCACTGTGATATTCTAATTTACCATCACCCCCGAATCAAGGGATATCAGAAACTTTTGTCATAAAAATCTCACAGCGGAAAAGGAACCATCCGCGCCCGTCCTGAAGACCACCTCTACGTGTTAATTCGGGATTCCATCAAAATTGCTTGAATCATTTTTTGCTGATGGCAAGATTTTATTTTTTAGGGTAAAGACCGGTTCCGGGAAAAGAGGTAAAATCAGAAAAACACTTAATGCAGGTTTGTCTAAGGAGGATTCTCATTGAGCCGGTTATCGGAAGCACAATCAGCGGCGGTAAAATACCTCGAGGGGCCGGCTTTGATCTGTTCGGGAGCGGGGGCCGGAAAGACATCGACCATAGTTGCCAAATTCGAGCACCTGGTCAAAGCGGCGGGATACGAACCCGGCCGTATCCTTTGCATTACATTTACCAACAAAGCAGCGAGCGAACTCAAGGAGCGACTCACCAAAACGACCGGTCTGAGCGTGAGGGATTTCCCCTGGGTGCGCACATTTCATTCCGCAATGCTCCAAATCCTGAAGCGGCATGCGGAGGCCATAGGTTTCAAGAATCCGATTACCATCTATGATGGGAGCGATCAACTAGGTTTGATCAAAACCATACTGGAAAACGATTTCCAGATGGACTCAAAGTATGCGCGTGCCATAAAAGCGCATATCGGCCGGGCAAAAAACTCCGTGAGAACAGATATCTACATTCATTCCGTCAAGGAATTCAGAAAGCTCGACCTCATCTTCGAACGCTATAATCGCAGGCTGAGAGAAAGCAACGCGATGGATTTTGACGACATACTGGTCCACGCGTTGAATTTGTTTGAAAAAAACTCCGACGCGCGCTCAACCTACAGGAACTTCTTTCAGTACATACTGCTCGATGAGCACCAGGACTCCAATGCGGTCCAGAACGCGATAATCAGGCACCTCGTTAACGAGGGAAACATCACCGTCGTGGGTGATTTTTCCCAATCGATATACGGCTTCCGAGGGGCCGAGCCGAGCTATTTCGCACGGTTTCCCCAGGAGTACGACGGGACGAAAATTTTTCTTCTCGAACAGAATTTCCGTTCAACTTCTCCCATCGTGGAATTGGGAAATGAGATAATCAGCTTCAACAACGAAGAAATCAAAAAGAAGTGCTTCAGCATCCGGCCCGGCAATCCGCCAACCTTGAGAGGATTTGAGAACAGCTATCTGGAGGCGAGATGGGTGGCGGAAAAATGCAGGTCCCATTACTGGGACGGGCTCGCTTTCGAGCAGATGGCGGTGCTCTACAGAACCACATTTATCAGCCGGATCATCGAAAAGGCATTCAATGAAATGGGTGTGCCATACAAGCTGGTCGGTGGAGTATCATTCTTCGAACGTCGGGAGGTAAAGGACCTCACGAGCTACCTTACCTGCGCGATCAATAACAGGGACGACGTTGCCTTCGAGCGAATCCTCAACGCCCCGAAACGGAAGATCGGCAAAAAGTCGATCCAGAAGATAAGAGAGATGGACATTCCCGGTGCTTCGCTTATGGAGAAGAGCCCCGAGGCGATCCAGAAGAAAGTTACTTTGCAAAAGGTTGCCGCTGGAGTGGGTGAGGTCCTTTTCATCCTGCACACGATAAAGGACATGCCGCCCAAACAGGCTTTGGAGGAGGTAATCGACATCACACATTACTACGATTATCTCGAAAAGGTCGTCTCGGCAGGTGATGGCGAGAGCTTTGTATCCCGCAGGGAGAACATCGAAGAATTGTTGAGTATTGCAGAAGGCAAGGAAACCATTGCTGAATTCCTGGAGGACTGCTCCCTTAGAACCGAAGAAGACGACGACGAGGAATCGGAAGACAAGGGCGTGAGGCTATCTACGATACACTCTGCGAAGGGCCTGGAATTTCACACGGTTTTCCTGGTCGGATGCGAAAACGGAATTCTTCCGCACTGGCGCTCGGTCGAAGAAGATGGCAAGGGGGGAGGAGATAACATCGAAGAGGAGCGNNCTACGTTGCCTGCACCAGGGCCGGACGTAATCTCAGTATATCCTACGCAAATGTTCGGCAAAACAAGGCCAGTGGAAAAAGCCCCTTCCTTTTGGAGTTGTCCGACCAGAATCTAAACAGGCTGGATTAGCCGGCTTTTCCCGGAAAAGAAAGCGGGCGGGATGAAAATCCCGCCCGCTACACG
>DBMI01000062.1 GCA_002298165.1 Desulfarculales bacterium UBA702 | reverse complement strand
ATCTTGGTGAGCGGAATACCGAGGACGTCGCGGTAGATTTTCTTGTTGTCCGCGCCAACCGGACGCCAGTGCCAGTTGATCCTGCGGGGGGTCTTTTCCATCAAACCGGTACTGTAGCCGCCATGGACCACCATGTCGCCGAAAAGCGGGTCCTCCATCCAGCGAACAGTGCCTCGCTCCCTGTAGTGGGGACTCTCGTAGACCTCGCGATCATTGCGGACGGGTTCGGCCAGTATGCCGGCATCCTGCAGAATCTTGGCCACCTGAGACCTGGACTTATCCGCGGCCCATCTTTCAATTGCGGAGTAGATTTCGACCTGCGCCTCGCCTTCGACCCTGTCCTTGTGGGCCTTGTACTTGGCGTAAAGTTCTTTCATACCGGTGATGGAGCACAGTTCCTTGAAGTCCGCATCCTGGAACGCGCTGACCATTACGTACCTGGCATCGAATTTATCCTGCGGGTTCTCGGCATCCGGGAAGTCGGATTTGCCGCAAAGTACGATCCCGTGGACAGCCAATTGGGTATCCCAGTTGCCCCATCGCTGGCGGACAATTCCGAATTTTCCGTACATAGTCGTGGTGTGGCCGAGCATTCTGGTGGGGACCTGGACCTGTGAGAACTCGATCATGGTGCCAAGTCCGGTCTTTCTGCGGTGGTGGATCGCCGCCATGATCGAGGCGGTTATCAGGTTGCCCGACTGCCAGTCGATGATCCAGTTGGTGCACTTGGAGCAGTGCCCGCCCATGTATTCGTGCATGCCTGTTATCGAGGCCAGACCAGCGTGGGCCTGACCCAGAATGTCATAGGAGCCGCCGAATACCTTCGGACCGTAGCCGAAACCGCCGCCCCACACGTAGATAAACCTGGGGTTGATCTCGCTGAGATACCGGTAGCTCATCTTCCACTTATCGAGGGTTCCCGGCCTGTAGAGCTCGGTCAGGCCGTCGGACTTCTGCACCAGGCCGTAGAAGATATCGACCATCTCCGGAACGTGATAATCCATGGTCAGGAAGTATTTATTCGGGTTTGCATTGGTATAGCCAAGACCCGTTCCGGTCATTGGGCGAGTGTCATGGAGCGGATAGAGATAGGCCTCGTTGAAAGGGGATGTATGTCTCATGGCATCACCCATCCGCGGCATCTCGATCTTGATGCACTCGGCCCCGAGTTCGGCGAGGTTGGCCACCGCATGCGGGGTAAAGATATACATCGTGCAGCTAAGCCAACGGATCCCCTTGAGCGCCGCGGGTTTTGTGTGTTCGCTCCCTACGTCGAATGCCTTTTTGCAGAACTGCTCGTAGGGCATCTTGAACTCGTCCATCTCACCTTTGCTCTTGGGGCCTGGCAGGTCTTCCATCCTTGTAACTCTTGGGTCTTTTGCCATTACATCACCCCCTTTTGTTTCAGTGCATTCACCGTGGACTGGGTCATCCCGGTCCATTTCAGGTATATTTCATAGTTGTCAAATCCGATATCCCTGCCCATCCATTTACACCTGAAAGGCGCGCGCACCTGATAGGAGGCCGGGCTCGATGCGATGAGCAGCGGGCCGTAATCTGTTTCGTGTACATAAATCCAGGGGCGGTATTTGAAGTGTGGGAATTCACAGACTTCGTCGATGAACATGACCGGTCCGGCCGCAAGCTGGTACTGGAGGAGCTTGGTTTCGGCCTCGACCCGGTTGGTGTCTCTCAGCCAGCGGGCGGTGAGGGTGTAGGTTTTTATAAGTGCGTGAAGGGCGTTTCTTGCACCCATTTCCTTGAGGAACGGATCTTCGTGGATAAGTCGGCCGAACTGCGTGTACTCGCGCTCCAGGCAGAAGCCGATATTGTACCAGAGTTTGTCGGTCTGGCCACCGATCATCATGTAGCCGTCCTTGCAGGGGTTCCAGGCATACTGGTTGAGGCAAGGATCCCAGCCTCCCGATCTGGCTTTAATGCTGGCATTGAAACCGTACCAGGTAATATCGAAATCGAGAATATCCATCAGGGCTTCAGCCCCGGTGACTTCTATCATCTGGCCTGTTCCGCCCAGTTCTTCTCTCCAGTAGAGGGCTGCTGTCGAGTTTACAAATGCCTGGGCGCCGGCAACGTAGTCGGCAAGCCAGATGCCGGAGCGCGTCGGATCGCCGCCCCTGCCTCGCGGGAGCAGGTCCTGGGCGAGACCCGTATTGTGAATCCAGGAATTTGCCGCACTCGCGAAAGGCTCGACCATCCACTGGCCGAATTTGGACTGCTTGTCCTTCCAGGGACCCCATTGACCGAGCATCCCTATCCAGATATAGATCAACCTGGGGTTAAGTGCCTTTAGCTGCCGGTATCCTATGCCCAAGGCGTCCATATATCCGGGAGGCATTCCGTCGATGAGGATGTCGACATTCATCGCCATCTTCGTGAAAACTTCCTGTCCTTCTTCGGTTTCGACATCAAGGGTGACGCAGTGTGTGTTGACCGTTTCGTTGACAAACTCCATGCCGCATTTTTCGCCTGTTTCCTGATTCTCAAGCATGTACTCTTCGCGGCCGAAGGGTGTCAGCTTCCTCAGCGGGTCTCCTCCGGGGGGTTCTATGGATACCACCTCGGCTCCGGCTTCCCCGTACAGAGAGGCGCAGAATTTGTGACCCAGTCTCCACAATCCGATGTCCAGAACCCGTAGTCCGGCCAAAGCCTCATCTTTACCGTACCTTTTTTCGAACTTCAGGTTTTCTTCTGACCAGTTGCAGAAATCCAGGGCCTTCCTTCTTTCGTATATAGGCTTTACTTCCTCATAGGTGGGGGGCGGAGTGACCGGGAAAGGCCTGACGTTCAGGTCCATCAGTCCAATGGTGTCGGCCCGGCTTTTTATTTCGATATCTCTTTTTTCCGGCATATCTTACCTCCACTAGGTTAGATCCAACTCAAAGAATAGATCCGGTTCTCTTTAGTTGTTCCAGAGGGATTGTATAGTCCTCTCCAACTGGCGCCTCTCACCTCCTTCCCCCAAAACTGAACTCTCCCCCGAAAGACAGCCTGCTCATCAGACCGGTTCGGGAAAATGATAGGGCCCGCTCCATGTTCATTCCCGTGAGAGCAACATCCTATCGGGTGTCACTAATCAGCCGGCTGAGCACGGATCAGAAAGCAGAGAGGTGTAAGGAGAAGCTCGGCTATTGAGATCGAAAAAACCGGGCCAGATGGAGAGAACCGTGAGCTAAAATCCCGATTAATCAGCACCAAGAATACTTCAGCTATAATGCCAGCGATTTTATCGAATTGCGATATCAATTTCAAAAGTGCTGCCGCGGACCGGCATGGCACGGGATTTATAAGCAATGAATATGCCATGCCTTTGTGAGCGGACATCCGCGGGGTACTCTGAAAAAGCCTTAATCAGGGCACGATAAAAGTTCAGCCATCCTGCCTCCGGTTCTGGCAAGGTCTCCCCGGACTGTTGCCCAAACCAGTTGCAATGCAAATTCCCCTCGCTCATTGGGGAGGAGCTAGATGCGGATGCCCCTCCCTTTGATGGGAGGGGGCAGGGGAGGGTGATAAAACAACTTGTTTAGGCAAAAGCCCCACCGTGCCATAACCCTTGTTGACGGACATCCGAAGAGTGGGCGAAGAATGCATTAATAAGGTCCGGAGAACAATCCACCCTCGTTTTGCCGAGCAAAAATGGATTTTATACGGCCTCGGAAGAAGTTTCGATGCTGAGCAGCTTGGGGCCCTGCTTCATTTGGGAGATGCCTTCGGCCGTCTCCCATATCCAGCCCGAGTAGCCATAGCCACCGATCGGCTTCGTTACGAAAGCGCCGCGCCAGGACACCGCCCTGGTCTCGTTCAGGGTGACCGTTCCGAACTTCCCGAAGGTATAATCGGGGACCGGGTGGCAGTAGTCCTCACCCTTGAGGGCGGCGGCAGTTCTCGATGCATCCGCTCCCCCGAAAACCGCTGCCCTCAGGCCATATTTATGATTCGATGCCCGATTGATCACTTCCATAGCTGTATCGAACGGGGATGAAAAGATGACCGGACCGAACACTTCTTCCTGCATTCCCAGCATATCATCGGTTGCATTCTTCACCACCGTGGGGTGGATAAGGTTACCCTCGATTTTGCCGCCGATCGTGAGCGTGGCTCCTTTATGGACGGCCTGCTCGATTTGGGCGGCAATCCGGCTGACAGCAAGATTGCTTGCAACCGGCGAGATATCGGTTGCCGGGCTTCTCGGATCGCCCGCCTTGAGCTTGCTGACCTTACCGGTCAACTCATCAATAAAAGAATCATATATGCTGCGCTGCACAAAGATTCGTTTTGGGGCCGTGCAGGTTTGCCCCGAATACCAGAATTTTGCGTTCATAAGGTCGCGAAAAACCAGATCCATGTCGGCATTCGGAAAAACGATGAAAGGGTCCTGTCCCGGGCCTTCGAAGACTAGTTTTTTCCCGCGTTGTCTGCAAAGATCCCTGTAAGGGACTATATTCTCATCGAAACCGAAGACGACGGTTGCCGGGATCTTAGGATCATGGAGTGATTTTTCGAGGAAGTCTTTCCCGCCTCCCGAAAAGAACCTGATTCCATCGCCAAAGATGGGTCTATACATCTTTTCGGTTAAATCCATCAGGCTTTTGCCCTTGGATGAAAACCTCACGTTTACTTTGTTGCCGGTCATATAAATGGAAATTATGGCGGTATTCAGCCATGAACTTCCATTATAGGAGAGCATGAGGGAGATGCGGGAGTCCATGCCTCCCAGCGGGACCCTGTTTTCCAGGATCGGCCTGGCTTCCGCGAACATCTTCAATCGGTCGATAACGATATCGACTTCGTAGGAGCTGTCCCGAGCAGTAAAATTAAGTTCTTCGACAGCCAGTCGGACTATCTCGTCTCTATTTTTCGTGATCGAGTCGCAGAGATCGTCTATTTTACCAAGTCTTTGGTCATAGGAACCGGACATGATTGCTGTCGCCTCCCTGGCGCCGCGAATTTACCGTGCCGCTACCGAAACCGCTTTTAATAATGAATCGGGGAGAGTTCTGGCGCGCCAATCCGCTCCTATGGCAACCATCGTTGCCTCACCCCTTGCTACTGTTCCTTCTCGGCCATTTACCTGGAACCGGAAGGCAAATTTTAAGCTCTTGTTTTTTATTTCCAATACGGATACGAAAAGGCGCAATTCGTCACCATATTTAACCGGTCTGAGAAATTCACATGTCGCGGAAACAATTGGGAGGCCAAAATCTTCGGCCTGATTTCTGAAATACTTGTGCGGGGCCAGCCCATGATGCCTCAGAAATTCCTCGATGCCGTGATGGCAGTACCTGAAGTAGGATACGAAATAAATAACTCCGTAGGGGTCGGTATCTCCGAATCGGACGGAGATGGCGACCTCGACCTCTTCTTTTTGCAAATCCAGGCCTTCTGTCATGTCCTAACTCCCGATACAGGGATTTTACGCTTCCGGATTGTATCACAAACCATGCCATTGCGCGCTCGACTGCCCGGTCGCACTTGCCCGCGAAGCCAGCGCTGGTGAGGCTTGGCACGTTAATTGCCCCTACTGTTCAGCCTATTTCAGACGATGGTCAAAGATTAACGGATTGTCAAACGAGTGAGAGGAGGCGCAAGGATGGGTAACATACCACAAAACTTCTTGCCGGATAGGGAGACCTGGCCGGAATACCTTATCCCGGAACAATACGCTGACACACCTGATAAGCTGAACCTGGCCGACTATCTGCTTGACCGCCACGTAAGAGAGGGCAGAGGGGATAATCCCGCCGTAAAGTTCATGGACAAGACCATTAGTTATGCCCAGTTGCAGAAGCAGGTCAACCAGTTCGGCAACGCCTTGAGAAAGGCGGGGGTAGAGGCCCAGGACAGGGTAGGGATCAGACTGGTGAATGTTCCCCAGTCCCTGGTCTGCATTTTTGCCATCGAAAAACTTGGCGCCATACCGGTCCCCACGTCGCCACTGTGGTCACGCGAGGAAATTGCTTTCGTGGTCAATAACTCGGAAATGAAGTACTTCGTGGTCAATGCACCGCTGCTCGAACAGGCGCAGGCCGCCCAGTCCAGTTTCGATTATGGGACCAAAATAATCGTTGTCGGAGGAAATCCCGACGAAGTTAAAGCTGCCGGACATCTTGTTTTCGAGGAAATGCTGGCGGGCGGAAGCCCCGATTTGGAGCCCGAGATGCTCGATGCCACGGACATCGGTGTGATCCTTTACACTTCCGGCACCACGGGCATGCCCAAGGGGTGCGTACACTTCGCGCGCTCGGCGGTAATCGAGACCATGATGGTCAATGATTACGTATATAACCTCAAGCCTGGTGACGTACTGGGAGGCTCTGCCCCCGTTTCCTTCGCGGCGGGCTTCGGCACCTTTACGCTTATTCCCTTTTCGGGTGGAGCGGCCATATCGCTAATCCCGAAATTCGCTCCGCCCGATATGCTCGACCTTATCCAGAAGCATAAAATAACAGTGCTGACAGGTCTTCCCACTGCATACCGGGCCCTGATGAAGTTCCCCGCATTCAAGCAATACGATGTAAGCTCGGTAAGACTCTTCACCTCAGGCGGCGATGCCCTCGGTTCGGAAACGCTCGAAGGCTGGAAAGCCCTGACCGGAAAGCCTATCTGGGAGGGACTCGGGGGCACGGAAATGCTCCATCTGGTAACTTCCAATACGCTGAATAAGGAGCCTGTACCGAACTCGATCGGAAGGAGCCTGCCAGGAGTGCTTACCCGCGTTGTTGACCCTGACGGGAAGGACTGCAAGCCGGGGGAAGTAGGCAGCATGATTTTGAAGGGACCGAGCGGTACTCTTTACTGGAAACCCTACGAGAATGACAACAAGCTTCTCAGGTCGCAGCAGTCCGGGGTTGTAGGAGGGTGGAACCGGATGGGGGATGCAGTCTTCATGAGAGAAGACGGCAACATCTTTTTCGTATCTCGTGAAGACGACATGATCAAGAGTTCGGGCTATCGTATAGGTCCTTCGGAGATTGAAGAGGCCCTGGCAAAGCATCCGGCAGTGGCCGATGCCGCAATAGTCGGTGTGCCCGACCCTGAAAAAGGCCAGATCGTGAAGGCCGTTATCGAAGTAAAGCCAGGCTACACCGGCTCCGATGAGTTGACGGAAAAGATTCTTACATTTTTGAGGGACCACATAGCGGTCTATAAGCTCCCCAGGGTCATCCAGTACATGGACAAATTGCCCAGAACGCCAACCGGTAAACTCCTGCGGCGCCTGCTGAGGTAATACTTAGTCGGTTACCTGGGACGTTTCTTCAGCCCAGGGAAATTCCTCTTCCACTGGATCTGTGTCTGTCGGCCTGTCATATGGATGTCTGAAGTAGCTGCGATCGCTCCTCATCGTTCCTAAAGAGCTTAAGATTTCCGCGGACGAATCGTTTGTTGTAGTTCCGGTGCTTTTCCGGTCAAATAAGGCCGTTTTTGCGGCAGGAAGGGCCACGGCTTTGCCGGAACTGCCCCGCCGACCCGGGGCAACGGGTCTCAATCTCCTTCCAAAGAGTGGGGGGCGCATGTCCCCCACTGTCTCTCAACTTTCCATTGTGTCAATAGATGCGAACCGCCGACCGCTTTTTCGTGTCTTTAAATGGGGTCGTAATTGATACATTGCTCCGTCAGAAGATCGAGGCAGTGGTGCTATCTTGGCGTGGAAAAATTTATTATGGGTTATCGTTTGCGGAGGTCTTATCAAGGCGCTTTGTTCTTAGTGCTCTCAGTTTTTTTTCTAACTGCAGGTCTGCGATAATGGGTCTTACCATGGTGAGCAGTTCCCACTCAGCATACGGTTCGATAATGCAGCCGTAAGCCCCGAGTTCCATTACCCGCTGTACAAAGTTGCGGTGCATCTGACTGCAAAGCAGAATGAGCCTGCACTCGCGGCAGGCAGTTCTGACCTGCGGCACAATCCATGTCCCGTATGCCAGGATGGCTTCACTATCCACAAAGATCAAAGCATATTTCTTTCCCTTGATCGAGGCTACCAGGTCATCCAGATTGTCTGTGCCGACACTTGGATATCCATTTTTTCCCAACAAGTTCAGTACGTGATTTCGAACCTTCTCGTTGAGCGCCAATACTGGAAATAAAACATCCCGGCTTGACATCTAGGGACTCCGATTAACCCATCGCACGTCCGATGGCAGGTTCCTCCCCCATGAGGAGTAAAGGATTCATGCAAAACCGCGGTTTAAGTCCTCGGGCCGCGCTATATCTAATATTATCCAGGACGAGCAGCGGTTTGAACCTGATTCAGGATTTGCGGTTGGACCTGCTGAGATTAGCCGGCTGATTTTGAAACTTGTCTCGGATTTTCGGGGTTTGCCTGCGAATGTTCGGTGAGACTCGGACCGAACGCCAGATCTTCATCCCCGGTTGAAGACCATCACCTTGTATGGATGATGGTCCTCACGAGGGGTTGACCTCCCGTCCGGCTCCCGCGATATTTTCTTTCTGGATGGCCCTTTCGGAGAGCCGGTTTCGAGGGTCGAACGTATTGATTCAAGAACCGTGCCCCACTTGGCCTAAGACCCGGTAGCGGTTTTAAGGAGCAGAAATAGCATGAAAAAACTATCTTCGGAAAAAGCCCTGGCGAATTTACCGGGGCAGGAGAAGAGAAAAACTACCTTGAATGCTGATTTGGAGCGGCTGAAATGGAGGATTTAGACATGCGAAAGAGCTGGTTAGGAATTTTTTTTTAAAATATTTATTGCCACTGCATCAACTCAAAGCGTCGTGAAAAGCTAAGAATGTACGAAATCCGTCCCTCTTATATGTGAAATCGAACACAATATGCTGTTTTACTGCGTATGCGCCACTGTACAGGAAACGACCCCTGTTCACTCATCTTTGACACCCTTGACACCAGCCTCATCCAGCCCGAACCTTCGCATTTTGCTATACAGTGTACTTCGGCTGATATTGAGCCGCCTGGCCGCATCATGCTTATTCCAGTTTGACCTTTTGAGGGCATTCAGGATGAGTACTCGTTCACTTTCCGAAAGCGAAGTCGAACTCTTGCCACCAGCCAGGTCCCACAGGAACTTCGGCAGGTGATGCCGGCGGATGGTGTCGCCCTGCGACAGCACGACGGCGTGGCTGATTGCGTTTTCGAGCTGGCGAACATTTCCGGGCCAGTCGTGGTTCATGAGGGCCTGCATGGCTCCGGGTGAGATATTGCGTATATTTTTGTGCTCTTTGAGGTTGTACCTGTTTAAGAAGTATTGCGCCAGCAAGGGGATGTCCTCGGTACGTTCCCTCAAACTCGGCAGATGAATCGCTATAACATTCAGGCGGTAGAAAAGATCGTCTCTGAATCTTCCGCTCTGAACTTCGCTCTGCAGGTCTCGGTTTGTTGCGGCAAGCACCCGTACATCCGCCGCGATGACCTTCTCCCCGCCGACCCTTTCAAACCGGTGATCCTGCAGGAATCTCAGCAGAAAGATCTGCACTGACGGGGCAATCTCGCCGATTTCGTCCAGAAATAAGGTCCCTCCGTGGGCGCGCTCTATTCTTCCTTTTTTCTGATGAATGGCGCCGGTAAAGGAACCTTTTTCATGGCCGAAAATTTCGCTTTCGAGCAATGTCGGCGAATAGGCTGAACAGTTGGCGACAACGAAAGGACCTTTTGCGCGGTGACTTTTTCTGTGGATCGCATTCGCGACCATCTCTTTTCCGGTGCCGTTTTCGCCGGTAATCATCACGGTTGCATCCGAGCAGGCCACCAGGTCTATAAGTTCATAGATTTCCTGCATTGCGCGGCTCTGACCGATGATGTCCCCATAGCTCGACCGCTCGGTTGCCTGAGACCTGAGATGCTTTACCTCGGCCTCATGGATGACGAGGTTTCGAAGGTGGCCGGATGCCTGTTCGCAAAGAGCTTCGAGAAAGCGCAGATCCGCCGGCGGGTACTGGCTGAAAGTCTTCGACCCGACGAAAAGCAGCCCGATGCACTGCTGGCGAACGAAAAGAGGAATGGCCGACCATGTGGGATTTGATTCAGCAACTGTTTTTAGGATGGGAAAAACCTTCGATGAGCCGGTGCCCCGGCCTGGGTCCTTAACTTTGAATTTCCTGATCTGCTGGACAAAATCATGAGTAAGACCGGATTTATCGATCCGCTGTATGATATCGAGCAATTTTTTAACGACTCTGGGCTCGCAGTCATCCAGTCGCAATAGCTGATCGCAGGTTGCGCTTAACAGCAGGAGCGCGGGTTCCGCATCACGCAGCAATTTAACAGTAACTCCGAGCAGAAACTGGACCAGTTCGGCCAGGCTCCCTTTTGTCCCCATCTCCCTCGATAATTCGAAAAGCTCTTCGAGCCTGCGCTGGGTTTTTAGCAGTTCCTCGGATCGCAGCGCCAGTGTCTGCTCAAGTATTGTCTTTTCGGTTATGTCGCGTTCGGTGCGGATTACCAGGTCGACTTTGCCCTCTTCGTTCAAAATGGGATAGGTGGCAATCTGAATGATCCGGTCGCTTTGCCTGAGGTCGGGGTGGATGGTTTCGCAAAGCAATGGCTGTCCCGTCTCATAGGTCTTTTGAACGGGGCAGAAAATACCATCCTCATGACAGGGGGTTTCCTTTTTAAACAGCACATCATAGCAGGTCCTGCCGGTCAACTCAGAGAGGTGCCCGACCTTGGTTCTGGCCATAAAAGACTGGTTGGCCTGAACTATCGCGTAGCTTGAAGGATCTACCACTACCAGATTATCTGTGATGCTGTTGACGATCTTTTCGGAAAAGGATTTCGCCGATCGTAGCTCAGCCTCGATTTTTTTTAGGCAGGTTATGTCGGTTACGATGCCCAGTGTCCCGAAAAAAACCCCATTTTCCTTAATGGGCGCGGCGGAGAGAAGACAGTTGATCCGTACTCCGTCCCGTTTCCTGAGGGCGACCTCGTATGTTTCGGACAAACCTTTCCGACGCCTTGCAAACCTTTCCGGCGCAAGTGCCCGTGAACTCTCGTCCATGAATTCCACTGTGCGCCGGCCGATGATTTCCTCGGGAGTGTAGCCCAGCATCGATGCCATGCGCCTGTTAGTGAACACGATTCTGGATTCTATATCAACGATGTATATGCCTTCCCGCGCAGTTTCGACAATCTTCCGGTACCTTTCCTCCGATACCTTCAGCTCTTTTTCCAGGTCCTTGCGCATCGAGACATCGTGGACCTGGCCGATTATGCTCGATACCGATCCATTGGAAGTAACAATGGGCGAGGCGGTGAATTCGAAGTATCTCGGGGTCCCGTCCGGAAGGGCCAGGAACACGTCACACGACCGGGCTGTTTTGGAACTCAGGATTTCTTCAAAGCTGGTTTGGAGCAGCTTTGCCTCTGGCCCTTCGAATACTTCCCGGAACTTTCGCCCAACCGGTTCGCCTTGAAAAAGGTCAGCAAAAGGCTTGTTAACCTCGAGAATTCGGAGACTGGAATCGCAAATGAACATCGGCTCCGTCACACTGTGGAACACGGAGTCAAAGCAGGTGGGGCAGGGCAGGAGAAGGCCGTTTTCCAAACGTGTTCGCTGCGCCATTTTACCGAACTCCAAAGATGGTTCGCTGCTCATATAGCTTAAAATGATCCGGTGTATTCGGTGTATGGAGAGTGGCAATAACTACCGGAAGCAGGAAGATTAGGATCCGCGCGCGGTGTGATCCGGATCGGGATATCGGCTTGGTTTACTAAAAATTCGTTAAAGATGAACACCTGGTTACTAATCTTGAACGAAACCTGGTGTCTGCAGTTGCTAAACCACGGCATCGGTTCTTTCGCGGACGTGTCAATTTCCCTCTATTTGCATTGATAATGGGACTTTAGTTCGCCTTCAAAGTCAAGTGAAAAGATAACCCTATCTGGGTTTTGGCTTGGCTTGGCGGTTTTGCTGGCCTGGCATTAATCTTGCTCAAAAGACAGTCCGTATTCCCTTGTTCATTTTTTGATTCATGCCGACGCTCAGAGCGGCCAGTCCTAGCCCCACTTTGGATGAAAGTTTCTTCATCGCCAAGGAGGTTTTCATGCCGGTTTATGCATCTTTTTTAAAACCAACCCCTGAAGGAAACAAGGACATGAAGCATTCGCGCGAACGCTTCGAGACGGGAAAGAAGAATGTCGAAAAACACGGGGGGAAAATACTTTCAGCCTACTACATCGTCTCGAAGGGCGAGTACCTGATTCTGGCTGAATTTCACGATGATGCTGAGAGGGTAAAAAGCATTGCGAGAACTCTCGAACACGGAACCGTTACCTATGAAGTTTATCAGGCAATTCCGGTCGATGATTTCTTTAATATTATCGAAGGTGCCTGACACCGGATGCTTTAAAATGCTTCGTGTTGCCCCGCACAACGGCGGCGGGGAAGAAATGTTTTATCAGGAGAGAGCGGGATTCGATCTTTCCAAGAACCCTCATCTCAGCTCTTCGGTGAACCCTGAACTACGTCGACTGTGGAGAAGCGGGCAAGACTCAGCCTGTCAGGCGAGTCAGATTTGAGAGCCTTTCCACCGCGGAAAAGTTTTTGGGCTGGTTCACACCATTCGAGGTCCGATGTGATCCCGATTTTCTGAGAAGGAGGACTATAATGAACGAACTCCTGGCGCCCGGCGGAAGCCTCCCCATGGTTGAAGCCTGCTTTGAAAAAGGAGCCGAGGCCGTTTACGTGGGTTCGAAGGGATTCAGCCGCAGGAAAAGTGAATGGGAACTCGAAGATTCCCAGGTGCGCGAAGCAATCGAGATCGCCAGCCGATACAAAGGGAAAGTCCGCATTGCCCTAAATGTCGATATTCCCTCGGAAAAGGCGATGATCGTCCTCGGAAAGATTGCTAAATATGCATCATGGGGTGCGGAAGGGGTCATTCCAAAAACCCCACTAATCATGCAGATGGTGCGGAAGAACTTTCCGGAACTGGTGATTCATGCAAGCGTCGGGTGTAACATCCAGACCCTCGAGCAGATAGCCGAATACAAAAGCTACGGTGCCAACCAGGTGGTAGCAAGCACCGAAATCAATACTGTCGAAAAACTCAGGACCTTCAAGGAGTCAGCCGATTTGCTCGGCCTCGGCGCTGAAGTGTTGGTCCACGGCACTCGTTGTGTTGGTGGCGTCGGAAATTGCTTTTTCCATGAACTGATAAAAGACTCCTATGTGGTAAAGAGATACAGCGATGAGGACGGAAACGAAATCGTCGAATACGAGGGGTGGCCTGACAGATCAGGTAGTTGCTTCCGGATCTGCCTTCTAAGTGATGAGCAAAGATTTAAGCTTCTGTCGCACAGAGGCAAGTCAATCGAGGAGATTGAGGCCATAAATGAGCGCATCCGCCTAAATCCGAACGTGGCCTTCCTTACAAACGGCAAGGAGCTATGGGATTATCTCGACCTCGGGCTGGCAACGATCAAGGTCCAGGGCAGGGAATACCCGGTAGATCTTATTGCCAGGATGATCCAAATATATAGGGCAATGATAGACGCTCACCGCGCCGGCCGGTCATGGAATGAACCGGACCTGCGGGTAATTCAGCGCGAACTCGATGAAATAGCAGGGGAGCGGGATATTGTCCGAAGAGAGAAAAGCCGGGAGCTTCACCGGAACATAAGGGGTTTGGATATTCCGGCCTGAACGCGATTGGGTAAATATCACGCAATTGAAGCCCACCATCCTCCTTTACGGCATCAGCAGTCTTAATTAGTATTCGGGGTTCAAAAAATCCGGATTAGATGGTTGCATATTGTCGGGCAGGCTTGAAGGCCTGCCCGACAATTCGGAAATGTTCGAATATTATCTTCCGTCAGGCTTTTTGGTGGTTCCCCGCTACACCTGCCCTGGGCAAAGCTCAAGCAAATCATCAGTTTAAATCAATCCTCTTCCGCTTCGCACTCGATTCCTATCGCAAGAATGTCGTCCGACTGGCAGGCTTCGATTTGCTCGTCCGGTTTCACCCACAGAATATGGCGGGTATTTAAGAAATAGACTTCCTTATCGGCTCCATGGTCCAATGTCGCGTTGAAAAGCACGAACATGCTCTCATTTCTTCTGAAATAGTCCGAAATGCGTCGAGAGCTGCCGATATTGATCGAGCCCCTGAAGACGGTCCCGTCAGTCATTGTGACAATAATTTTTCTGGTGTTCATTTCCCTCATGGGGAAACCTCCTTTGTTCAAAGCATGTAAGCGCACTGGCCGGCGGTCTGGCGCCGGAAATACACATTAAAACATTCCCGGAGATCGCTTCGGACTTGACCCATTCTCCCAAAGACCTGTAAGGATATATATATTCAATTTCGAATAGCTTCGGATATAAATCGGAAGTTTTCGCAAATTACTAAAGGATGTGACGAAAAGACAGCCTGTCTACCGGAGAGGATATATGGGCGACAAGTCATTCAATTTCTGCAAGGTGGTATCCCAGGAACTGGACCTTGAAAAGCTGAGGCGCAAATTCCTGCTGGCCCTGCTCGAACTGCAGAATGTCGAGCGTGGATCGATATGGGTGAAGGCCGGTAAAGGTTATACCTGCGTAGAAGCCGCCGGGTCCCAAAGCGAGCAGATCATCGGGCTTACTCTGCCGCCGGGGCGGCCGAGCATAGTGGCATGGGTTATCGAGAACGGTAAAATGACCATCGCCGAACCGGGCAAGGATTCCAGGCATTTTAAGGAAGCCGAGGCGGCAATAGACATCAAAAGCAGGCTTATTTTATGTTTCCCGCTGCTTTTGAGAACGGGCGAGGTCTACGGGGCCGTCGAGATTATCGAAACAAGCGCCGGTGGAAGCCGGATCAATCTCGATGAGGGTTTTCTGGAATCTCTCCAGCAACTGATAGATATCGGTTCAATTGCCCTTGGCAACTCCCTGACATATTCGGCACAGGTCAAGGAAAATATTAAACTCAGGCAAACCCTCGAGAACTTCCGCAGCGAACCGATTATCGGCAAGAGCGCTGCTTTTCAAAGTGCTTTGAAAATGGCCAAAGAGTATGCCGCGACTGACTTTCCCGTGCTGATTACCGGCGAGAGCGGGACTGGAAAAGAGCTGATAGCCAAGGAAATTCACCGGCTGAGCGGCCGCGCCAATATGCCTTTTCTCATCCAGAATTGCAGTTGTATCCCTGACACATTGCTCGAAAGCGAGCTTTTTGGCTACCAGAAGGGAGCTTTTACCGGCGCATTCAAGAGTAAGGTTGGGCTTTTCGAGGCCGCGGACGGGGGCACAGTTTTTCTTGATGAAATTGGCGATATGCCAGCCCAGCTCCAGGCCCGGATTCTGCGCGTCGTCCAGGAAAGCGAGATAAAGCCGCTGGGAGAGACCCGCACCAAAAAAGTCGATGTTCGCATCATCTCCGCGACTAACCGGGACCTGCCCGCCGAAATAGCTGCCGGAAGGTTCCGGGAAGACCTTTTTTACCGCCTCAATGTGCTGCCGCTTCAGGTGCCGGCCCTGCGCAATCGCCCGGAAGACATCCCGCCCCTGCTCGAGCATTTCCTCGCCAGGGAGTCCTTGAGGCCGGGAGTCGAACGCAAGCAGATTTCGAGGGAGGCGCTGGAATTTCTGGTGGAATATTCGTGGCCGGGGAACGTTCGCGAGCTTGAAAATTTCATCAAGCACATCCTGGTGATAACTCGCGACCGGAGAATAACCTGCGCCGACCTTGGATGCCATTTTCCCGGTGCGGCTGCAACGCTCGTGGAAGCACGGGCCCCGGAGAACTCAGTGAAGGAAATTGGCACGGATATCCCGCCCGCAAAGAACCGTGCCGGCGATGCCGTCCCTGCCGGAGGGCAGCCCGGCGGAGCGAGCTTTTTCGAAGGCTATACATGGGAGCAACTGGAACACGACTACGTGTTGTACCTGCTCGAAAAAAACAAATGGCACATTACCCGCGCAGCAAAAGAAGCCGGCGTGAACCGCTCGACCTTCGATTCACGTATGAAGAAGCTGGATATCGTAAAATAGAGGAGTTGCCGGTTGCGAGTTGCGGGTTGTGTTCGGATTTGTAAGCTATCGTGAAAATAAAAGGCGGTAAGGAATAGGGAAGCCCGGATATAAGTCCAGGATATAAATCCGGGATACCCAATTCGCAACCAACTCACCGCTCAACCCGCACCGCGCTACCGGCGACCGGCAACCGGCAACCGACTACTCATGCTCCGGCATATGATCATGAGGATTTGAGCATTTTACCAGTGAGACCGTGAAAACAGCCTGGTGATCGAGCTCAGAAAAAGAAAGAGTTCCACCCATTCCCTTGAGAAGTTTGAAGCTGGATGAGACCCCCACCTGTTCTTCCTGATTGAAGGGGAGAAGCATCAATTCAGGGTCCTTTGCCTTTTTTCCCGCATTGCTGCGGAAATCGACATATATCGCCTGCTCCCCGTCATAGGAACTGACCGTGAGGTCTCTTTCCGAATTCATGACGTTCATGGCGCTACGGATTATTGCCACGAAGACCTGGGTGAGGATATCGGGGTCCACATGGGCCATTGGCAATTCGGGGTCGAGGTCGAGTTGCACGCGTATATGTTCTTTTTCCAGTTCCGGGGCAAGCAGGTCGAGCGCTTCGGAGAGTATTGAATTTACATAGCAGTCCTTTGGCCTCATTTCGATCGGACGTAGGTAATATGTGATTCGGTTGAGCATGTTTTCCAGGCGGCGCGATTCTTTTAGGATAATGTCGGCTTCGCGCGATTCGGGATGTTTTTTCTGAAGCCGCCGGGCAAAACCGCCTATCGATACGAGCGGGTTGCGGATTTCATGCGCCACTTCGGCGGCAATTGCCCCGAGGGTCTTCAGCTTTTCCCTTTGGACGAGCGCCTTGTGCGCCTCCTCGAGTTCCTTGGTGCGCTCCCGGACCATCCCCTCGAGATGTCTGCGGTATTTTTTGATCTCGCGGTCGACTCTTCTGCGCTCGGTGATGTCCCGGATGATGCCGACGTGGCCGTTGACCGATCCGTCCAGCCCTTTGATCGCAGAGTAAGTGCCCTCGACGGGAAATACCGTTCCGTCCTTCTTCATGAGTTCCCATTCGATCCTTATGGGTGCTGATTCCAGAGCGGGGTAGGCCTTTCTTCCGAACTGCTCGAAACTTTCCTCCGAGGGATGGATGATTCTCACCGAGTTCCCTTCGACTTCCTCCTTGCTGTAGCCGAAAAGATCCAGAAATGCCCGGTTTACGGAAATTAAAGTCCTTTTTCGATCAACCATCAGAATGGCATCGGAAGTGCCTTCCACAAGTGCTCGATAGATTTCCTCGGACTTCGTGAGAGCCTCTTCAGCCCGCATGCGCTCGGATATGTCAGTAATGAAGCCCTCTATGGCGAGAAGTTCGCCAACATTAGAGTATATCCCACGCCCCTGCTCCCATACCCAATTCATGGTGCCGTCCGCTTTGCGAATGCGATAAACTAGCCTGAAAGGTATTTTTTCCTTTAATGCCGTCTCTGTTTCCCTCCTTACACGATCCTTGTCATCTTCAAAAATAAGATCGGCTATTTTTTTCCTCTTAAGGAGTTCGTCCGAGGAGTACCCGGTGAGGTTCATTGAGCCGGCGCTGGCGAATTCCAGCGTGCAGTCGCTGTCGCCCCTGCACCGGTAAGCCATTCCAGGCAGGTTGTCAAAAAGGGTTGTAAGGATCCTTTGGCTCTCATGCAGAGCAAATTCGGATTTTTGGATCGAGTGGATTGTATTGCGTGTGAGGACAAATACCAGGACGGCAGTAATGGCTACAAATATCCAGCCTTTCAAGGTTTGCGCCCAGGTTGCCGCGGAGGTTGCACCGACTAGTAGATTAACTGCCTGGTCCGAAAGCAGAATCCACAGAAATCCAATCACCGCATAAACGAATGCTATCCTGAAAGCACATGAGCGTGCAGAAGAATCCGATCTGAAAAGAGACCCTTTCAATTATTCTCCCGGCCTGCATATAATAATCCTAATTGGTACTGGGGCGATTGTAGCCCCTCTGTTTTGTTTAAGGTTTGGATGGGGGTTTTTCAAGAGATGGACGGGGTTGAACCAAATTAGCAGGTTCGGCCCTATCTGATTTCAATTCCTGAACCATGAATCCTGGGGCCCGATGCCACAATTTTGTGCATATTTCGTCCGCTTCAGCGTTGAGCTCACTTGAAGTATTCGCCTATATGCGTTAGTAACAGATTTGGACCTAAATTTGAGCAGGGACAGGATAAATGTTCGATAATCTTTCCGACAAATTTCAAAAGATTTTCAAGAACCTGAAGGGCCAGGGAAAGCTTACCGAGTCCAACATAAGGGATGCGCTTCGCGAGGTGCGGATGGCGCTTCTCGAAGCGGACGTTCATTATAAGGTGGCAAAGGATTTCGTGGCTGGAATAGCTGCGCGGGCAGTCGGTCAGGAAGTTATGCAAAGCCTAACCCCCGGCCAGCAAGTGATAAAGATTGTACACGAAGAGCTGACCGGTTTGATGGGGGGATCGGCCGAGCCGCTGAAACTGTCGGGGCGTCTGCCCGCCGCGGTAATGCTGGTGGGACTGCAGGGGTCGGGTAAGACGACCAGCGCTGGAAAGCTCGCGCGCAAGTTGTCACAGGACGGTCGCAGGCCCTGCCTGGTACCCGCCGACGTCTACCGGCCCGCGGCAATTGATCAGCTGATAACTCTGGCCGGGCAGCTAAATCTTCCTGTCTTCCCGTCGTCCTTCAAGCAAAAACCCGAAGAAATCGCAAAGGAAGCCATAAACTACTCCCGGCATCAAAATTGCGATACGGTCATTGTCGATACCGCGGGGCGGCTGCACGTCGATACTGAACTGATGGAGGAACTTGCGCGCCTGAAAGATATTCTCCAGCCTTCGGAGATACTACTGGTTGCCGACTCTATGACCGGGCAGGATGCCGTGCAGGTGGCGGCGGCTTTTAATGAAAAGCTGGGGTTGAGCGGAATTATTTTAACGAAGCTGGACGGTGACGCTCGTGGCGGCGCGGCCCTGTCGATCCGATCTGTCACCAATTGCCCGATAAAACTTATAGGCGTTGGCGAAAAGCTTGACGCTCTCGAAGTCTTCCATCCCGACAGGATGAGTTCGCGCATTCTCGGAATGGGCGATGTTTTGTCGATGATCGAAAAGGCCCAGGAGGCATTCGATGCGGATGAGGCCCAGGAAATCGCCAGGAAATTCCGCCAGGACACTTTTACTTTGGAAGATTTCCGAAGCCAGCTCAAGCAGATGAAAAAGCTCGGCTCTTTCGAGCAGATTCTCGGGATGCTTCCCGGAATGGGTATCCTTAAAGACATCAAGAAGATGCAGGTTGATGAAAAAGAATTCGTGCGGATGGAAGCCATAATCAACTCTATGACCATGGCCGAACGCACGAACGCGGATCTGCTTAACGCATCCAGGAGGCGCAGGATCGCGGAGGGGAGCGGTACCACGGTTCAGGAAGTGAACCGATTGATGAAAAGCTACGAGGATTCGCGCAGGATGATGCGCCAGATGATGGGCGCTGCCGGCGGCGGCGGAAAGAAGAAGAAGGGGAAGATACGCCGCAAAGGTTCATTTTTCCCTTTTTAATTTTAAACCAATGCGGTATATGAATCATTTCGCGTGCCGTTTCGGGAAGGATTAGTATGCTCCAAGGTCCACGGCGGCGCGACCCAGCCTTCTGACTGCTCCTGGTAAAGTCTTCGTGCTTTTGCCGGAATCAGATCCGGACTCATGGCGTAACGGGATACCCGGAAAGGGTCGACGCGGAAAGCAAGAACCGGTATCACTATTGATGCCTGAAATATATTAGGGATTATCTGGGCAATGCCCACTCAACGGAGGTTCTCAGGAATGGCGGTAAAAATTCGTTTGGCTCGCGGCGGAAGGAAGAAAAGGCCGTTTTACAGCATCGTTGTTGCTTCCTCGGAAGCGCCCCGCGACGGCCGTTTTATTGAAAAGATAGGGATTTATAATCCGCTGCCGCAGGCTGCTGAAGTCCGGATAGATAAGGATAGGCTTAAGTACTGGCTCGATCAGGGCGCCAAGCCGACCGATACTGTTCACAATCTCATTAAAAAGCACGGGTAACCGTCAGCTAAAAACTCCTCGATGCATATTGCAGCGATTACATCCGGAGGCGACAATGTTGAAGGAACTGATCGAGTTTATGGCACGGGCGTTGGTTGACAACCCTGAGAAGGTGCGGGTTTCCGAAATCGAGGGTGAACAAACCTCGGTAATAGAGCTCCGGGTGGCCAAAGAGGATCTGGGCAAGGTAATAGGGAAACAGGGCCGCACTGCGCGCGCCATGAGAACCATCCTCAGTGCCGCTTCCACCAAGATTAGAAAACGGGCTGTCCTCGAAATCATAGAATAGCGCGCATGAAAAAATCGTGTCTTATACCCGTTGGGCGGGTAGTAAAACCTCACGGGGTCAGGGGCTCGGTAAAAATTCTTTCTTACGGCGAAACACTCGGCCAACTAAGCGCCGGGGACAAGCTAATATCCGTTACTTCCGATGGAACGACGGAGCGCGAGATCACGCTGGTAGGCCTCGGCGGCTATAAGCAGGGCTACATTGGTACCTTCGAGGAACTCAAAGACCTGGAGCAGGCCCGGGAAATGGCTGGAAAAGAGCTGTTCGTTCCCGAGGACCGGTTGCTGGCCCTTCCCGAGGGTGAGTACTACCATTTCCAACTGATCGGATTGCGGGTTGAAACCAGGGACGGTGAAGAACTCGGGTCCATCCGCTCCATACTGGAGACTGGAAGCAACGATGTCTATGTCGTCGAAAAGGGCGGCAAAGAGATTCTGATACCCGCAATCGAGGATGTTATTGTCGAAGTTGACCTCGAAGCGAAAAAAGTGATCGTGGATTTGCCGGAAGGCCTTGAATAAATGGTCTTTGAAATCCTGACGATTTTCCCGGCAATGTTCGAATCCCCGCTGGACGAGAGCATATTGGGTAAGGCACGCGAGCGCGGTCTTATCGATGTCCGGATGCATAATATTCGGGATTACGCCCTCGACAAGCACCAGATGACCGATGATCGGCCGTTTGGAGGCGGGGAGGGCATGGTGATGAAGCCCGAGCCGATAGTGGCCGCTCTTGCCGCGGTCAAGGACGACGGCCCGCCGGCGAGGACCATTTTGTTGACACCTCAGGGTCGGCTATTTACGCAGGAAATCGCTCGTGAACTTAGCGGGCTTTCCCGATTGATTCTTGTCTGCGGCCGATATGAGGGCGTTGACGAGCGAGTGGCCGAGCATTTCACGGACGACCAGCTCTCTGTCGGGGATTATATACTCACGGGCGGAGAGCTTGCGGCAATGATTGTAGTAGACGCCGTTACGCGCCTTCTCCCGGGCGCTTTGGGAAATGCAGATTCGGCCTGCGCGGATTCTTTCAGCGAACCGGTGCTGGAATTTCCTCAATATACCAGGCCTCAAGATTTCGGAGGTCTGGCGGTCCCGCGGGTGCTGCTGTCGGGAAATCACGAAGTAATCAGGCAATGGCGAAGAGGGCAGGCGCTTCTCAGAACGAAAATCCGCCGCCCGGACCTTTTTGCGCGTCTCGAACTCTCGGACCAAGACCTCGCCCTGCTTGAAGCGGCGGCGGAAGAGGCTCGGAAATACTGATTCAAAAAGCGGCCGGGGCCGTTATTCGTGAAGGGATTTAGGATGGCGCCCCTATATATCGCACTGGTTCACTACCCGGTCCTGAACCGGACGGGTGATACGATAGCTTCGGCCATAACGAATCTGGATCTACACGACCTGGCCCGGTCGTGCAGTACCTACGGTATCCCGGCCGTATACATAGTGACGCCTCTAAGGGACCAGCAGGCCCTTTCTAATCGCCTCACCGCCCACTGGATCGAGGGGAAGGGAGGCGAATTACTGCCAGAGAGGCGAGAAGCTTTAAAGCTTCTGCGAGTGGTCGAGGATATTCCGTCGGCTGAACGCGACATTTTGCTTCGAACCGGCAAAAAGCCCATTTTATGGGCGACCACCGCGAGGAAGGAAGAGGATTCGCTGTCCCACCTGGATGCACGTGAGCATCTGGACCGGGAGGACTTGCCCGTTTTGCTGCTTTTCGGGACCGGCTGGGGGCTTGCTCCCGCTGTTTTCGAACAGGTTGACGGTGTGCTCGACCCGATTGCCGGCGCCGGTTCTTATAACCACCTCCCGGTACGTTCCGCTGTCGCTATTATTATGGATCGGCTGCTGGGAAAGTGGAAAATGTAAGGGTCAATTCCGGCCAAGTGGAATTTCTCCATTAGGCCGCATTATATTATCAGGAGTGATTTCAAGACCCTTTGCGGCGAAATGCCGCGCCATGTTGTCGAGTTTGGGTCCGGGGCCACCCTGTTCATATCCGCCAGGAGGATTTGCAAATGGTAAGCATGCTCGAGATGATTGAAAGAGATCACATGCGGGTGGACATCCCCGCTTTCAGGATTGGCGATACGGTAAAGGTGCACGTCAAAATCCGCGAAGGCGACAAGGAGCGCATCCAGATTTTCGAAGGCGTTGTGATTCGAACGCACAGGGCCAAAATGGGAGCAACCGTTACGGTTCGAAAGGTCTCCTACGGTGTTGGTGTTGAACGAATTTTTCCCGTGCACTCGCCCCAGATCGAACGCATAGAAATTCTGCGTCGCGGCCGCATCCGCAGGTCCAGGCTCTACTACCTGCGCCAACGACTCGGAAAGGCGGCAAGAATTCGTGAGAAGCGCGAGCCGGTCAAAAGTTAGATTACCTGCCGGATTAGATCCGGATGAAGATTGCGGGCGGGCCTTGCGGCCTGACTGGACGGCAGGCCGGCAGGTTGAAGAATTTCCCCCAAATCCGATCGGGCAACGGCGAGAGCCGATCCTTCGGATGCGGCGGTTGTTGGAGCCTGCCACGGAGCGCTTCACTCAGGAATTTCGAGAAAACGCCGTGCCCAGGAAAGCTATAAAAACCCCGGCGGTGGACATGCGTCTCTACGAGAAGCAGGCCCTTCGGCGGGGTTTTTCTTTAATTTCAGGAATCGATGAGGCGGGGAGAGGACCGCTGGCCGGTCCCGTTGTCGCGGCTGCGGTGATCCTGCCCAAGTGGGTGCGCCTGCCGGGGTTAACAGATTCTAAGCTTCTGAAGCGCGAACAAAGGGAAAAATTCGACAAAAAGATCCGCGCAACCGCCACTGCGTTCGGAATTGGTGTGGTGGACAACGTCGAGATCGACAGGATAAACATCCTTCAGGCATCTTTTAGAGCCATGATGCTTGCTATCGAGCAGTTGAGCACCACGCCCGATTTTCTGCTAATCGACGGCCCCTACAAGCTACCCCTGGAGATCGAGCAGGTTGGAATTCCTCAGGGAGATTTCCTCTCGCTTTCGATCGCCGCAGCATCGGTCCTTGCCAAGGTCCACAGGGACCGGATTATGTGCGAGTATCACGAGACTTATCCCCAATACGGGTTTGATTCGCACAAGGGATACGCAACGCCCCAACATCGGAAAGCCATCCGTGAATACGGACCATGCCCGTTGCACCGCCTCAGCTTTGGTTGCCTCTTTGACGAATCGGAGTGCCAATATGATGGAGATGAGCCGCTTTTTGAGGGGTAGGAGCGGCGAGGACGAGGCTGCCAAATTTCTTTCCCGAAGTGGACTGAAGATCCTTGATCGAAACTTCAGGTGCCCCGGAGGCGAAATCGATATCATAGCCGGGGAGGGGAAGACGATTGTTTTCGTCGAGGTGAGATCGCGCCGGGCGGGAAGCCTCGCGACCCCCGAAGAATCGGTTTCAGGCGTGAAGCAGAAGAAAATCCTCCATGCCGCAAGGTGGTATTTAAAGAAGAGGGGGATCGAGAACTCTGCGGCCCGGATTGACGTGGTTGCAATCAGATGGAACGGCGAAAAGCCCGAAATAAACTGGATAGTGAATGCCTTCGAAGCCCGCTGGTGATAAGGCCCGCCCCGAAGAAGGCCGTGAAGAGTGCGGGCGGGGAAAGCTCTACATAGTTGCAACGCCCATCGGAAATCTTTCGGATATTACGCTGAGAGCGCTCGAAACCCTCCGCTGCGTGGACATGATAGTGGCCGAAGATACCCGCCACACCCGAAAACTCCTCTCCAGGTACGATATTCATAAGCCGCTGGTAAGTTATCATGAACACAATGCGCGGCAGCGCGGGGCGGAACTGCTCGAAAAGATCGCAGCAGGTACTAGCGTCGCTGTTGTAACGGATGCCGGGACTCCGGGCATATCCGATCCTGGAGCCCTGCTCGTCGAATCGGCACTTGAACAGGGTATGGAGCCGATTCCGATTCCAGGCCCTTCGGCGGTTATTTCGGCACTTGTCGTATCCGGGCTTCCACCTCAGCCGTTTTGCTTCCTCGGATTCCCTCCACCCAAGGGGTCCCAGAGGCGGTCTTTTTTTAATGCGAGTGCTTTGGCTTCGATGACGCTCATTATGTATGAGTCGCCAAAGAGGCTCTCAAAAACACTGAAAGACATCCTCGATTTCTGGGGAGATCGACGCATCGCGGTTGCAAGGGAACTCACCAAGATTCACGAAGAAGTATTCCGCGGGCGCGTGTCTGAGGCACTGATCCACTTCGGATGCGAGGTCCGGGGCGAGATCACCCTTGTGGTTGAAGGGAATGCGAGCGAGTGCGCCTCGACCCGAAAAGCTAACCCGGCCTTGTGCCTGGAAGATTGGAAGGAAGAATTGGGCAAGCTGATTGCCGGCGGTATTTCATCGAAAGAAGCCGCTTCTATTATTGCCGCGAAGTTCAATATCCCCCGCCGCACGGCATATTCGGCGGCGATCGAGATGCGGGGCGGCAGCTAGCAATACCGCTGCCCAGATGCGGAAAGAGGATAGGCCGTACACGGCATTCACGTATCCGCCCCAATCTCCGGAAATCCGTTCCCGCAGCTTTGACAAAAAAGTAATTGGCCGCTATTTTCCTGATGTTACGGCCAGACTTACGGATCCCTGTAGTGATCTATTTCGGGATAAACCAGGAGACGAGGCTTTATGGTGCGCTATTTGTCGGCTTCGATAAGTATTCTGACGGCTGTCATGCTCACAGGTTTGCCGGGTTCTTTTGCATCAACCCCAAAGGAGACCGGGAACCCTGTTAAAGTAATCGCTGTCGAAACTTTCCTTGCCGATATAGCGCAAAATGTTGCAGGAACCCGGTTGAAGATAAAAGCATTACTGCCGGTCGGTGCCGATCCGCATACCTTTCAACCAACACCCGCCGATGTGCGGTCGGTTGTCGAGAGCAATGTTCTGGTAATCAATGGCGGCGGCTTCGAGGAATATCTGGATGAACTACTGAAAAATATCGGGGGAGTTCGCAAGGTAATCGATTCTTCCGCGGGTTTGACTTTTCGTATTCCAGGGGAGTACGAGCCGACCGATTCGGATCAAAAGGACGATACTCGCGGGGTGATCCCAAGGGGCGGCAAAGAGCGCGACACCAGGGATGAACATCACCACGATGCGGTTGACCATGGTGGTGGAGATCCCCACTTCTGGCTATCGGCGGCCAATGTGATCCACTATGTGGAAAATATTCGCCACGGGCTTAGCGAAGCCGATCCTGGTGGTGCGGATCTTTATGCGGCCAATGCCCGCGCGTATACCGAAAAGCTTAAAGAGCTGGACCAATGGATCTCGGATCAAGTTAAGCAGATTCCAGAAAACAGGCGTCTTTTCGTAACCGACCATGACGACCTTGGATATTTCGCGGACCGCTACGGATTCAGAATCGTTGGGATGATCATCCCAAGTCTTAGTACGGAGGCATCGCCTTCGGCCAAACAGGTTGCACAGCTCGTAAAAAATATCAGGAAAACCGGGGTAAAGGCCATATTTCTTGAAGCAGGAGAAGCCCTGCAGCTTGCGGAGCAAATAGCCAAAGAGGCAGGCATCAAGGTGGTGACGGGGCTTTATACGCACTCGACAAGCCAGCCGGGGGGGCTGGCTCCGAGCTACATAGAAATGATGCATTATAATACAATAACGATAGTGAACTCTCTAAAGTAGTTATTCCCAGTGAAGATGGAGCTGTGTACCCTTGACCAGCAACAACCAGATATTGACCTGCGGCTTGGCGCCGGCCAGTCTTTCTATTGAGCGGGCTTCTGTTTTCTACCATGACAAGGTCGCGCTCGAGCAGATTACATTCTGCGTACCTGCCGGGTCGAGTGTGGCTGTAATAGGCCCAAACGGGGCCGGCAAGTCCACACTTTTCAAGGCACTGGTGGGGCTGCTTCCCCTGCAGAGTGGAAGCATATCGATTCATGGCCTTCCACTCGGGCACCACAAGGATTGTGTCGCTTACGTGCCGCAAAGGGAGGAGGTCGACTGGCGATTTCCGGTGAGTGTTTTCGATGTGGTCATGATGGGACGCTACGGGCAACTGGGCTGGTTCAGGCGCCCGGGGAAAAAGGACCGCCTGGCCGCAATGGACTGCCTGGAGAAGCTCGGCATCGCCGATCTGGCAACTCATCCAATCGGCAGCCTTTCGGGCGGACAGCAACAAAGAGTTTTCCTGGCCCGCGCCCTGGCTCAGGAGCCACATATAATTCTGATGGACGAGCCGTTCACTGGTGTCGATGCTTCCACCCAGGAGACCACCCTTGCTTTGTTTGAAAATCTGCGAAATCAGCAGGTTACGCTTCTTACATCCACCCACGATCTAAACCTTGCTGCAAAGAGCTTCGATCAGATACTGCTGCTGAACCGCCGGATGATAGCTTTCGGGCCGGCGCACGAGGCACTGACCGCCGCAACGGTTGCGGAGGCGTTCGGAGGGCAGGTGCTGTTCCTCGATGGAGCGCTGGTGGTGGACAAAGCCGCTCACAAAACACCTACTCATGGAAATTAGGATCATCATGGACTGGCTTTTTGAGCCTCTGGCCTATGAATTCATGCAACGCGGCATGGCTGCCTCATTAATGGTCGGTATATTGTGCGCCCTGGTAGGGTGCTATGTCGTTTTGCGTTCAATGGCCTTTCTGGGTGACGCCATGGCCCATGCAATCCTGCCCGGTGTCGCCGTGGCCTACATCCTCAAGGGGAATCTGATGTTGGGAGCACTGGTTTCTGCGATGACCGTAGCCCTGGGTATCGGGCTGCTGTCGCGCCAGGGAACCATAAAGGAGGATACCGCCATAGGAATCCTTTTTGCCGCTGCCCTATCGCTCGGCATAGCCCTCATAAGTACGACCAAAACTTACGCCAGGGACCTTACACATATACTTTTTGGAAACGTGCTGGGAGTCAGCACGGGTGACCTGTGGCTCACTGCCTGCGTGGGACTGGCGGTTCTTTTGATTGTTGCCGTATTCTACAAGGAATTCCTTGTAGTCTCATTCGATCCTATTCTTGCGGCGACGCTTAGATTGCCGGCCGATCTTCTCCGCACCCTCATGCTTATTCTTATCGCACTTACTATTGTCGTATCGATGCAAACCGTGGGGGTGGGGCTTGTTGCCTCGATGTTGGTCACACCTGCTGCTACCGCTTTTCTCATCGCCCGCCGCCTTCCAGCCATGATGGCTGTCTCTGCAGCTATTGGAGCCATTTCCTCAATTATCGGCCTATTCTTGAGCTATTATATCAATATAGCTTCAGGCGCGGCGGTGGTGCTGGTGGCTACCAGCATATTTATGCTGGTCTTTTTCTTTGCGCCCCATAAGGGTATTTTATGGCGGGAGCTGAGAAAAGTGCGTTCCGTTTAACACCTGGCCGGCGCTGAGCATGTCCGCCTTTCAATAATCATCGGGGGATGATTCTTCCGTTGGGTTTTGTTGAGCGGTATTTCATTACGAATGAACAAAATTGCGTGTTAATGAACCTATAATGCAATTCACGCCGGAAATGCCGCGGGAATGACGATTTTCGATCCAGGCATCAGGTAAATCACGCAAACAGTCTTGGACGTATCACTTTTTTCCCTCGCCATTACCTTTTCTTTCATCCCATTGTGTAAGGATTTGTAATATCACCGCCTCATCGGCGTGAAGTATTGGCGGCGTGCTATCCTGCTTCTGTTCAAGGCGGGTGAATTCATTGGTGAGAATGCCTTCCGCATAACTCTCCAGTACTGCCGGGTGAACATAATATTTTCGGCAGGTGGCCTCTCGATTCCCCAGTATTCCAGCGACTTTCTTTATGGCCTGAACGATTTTCCTTTTTGCGTCCGCGGGCGAGTCCGGCGGCCCGAGTTCGGCCAGCGCCAGGCCGGCGTGCCGGGTGCCTCCCCACGTGCGGAAGTCCTTCGCGGTAAAAGGCTCACCGCTTAATTCGAACAGGTACTCGTTTACGTCGCCGGAATCTATCGATCTCGGCTGGTTTTCATCGTCCAGGTATTGAAAGAGTTCGTGACCGGGCAGTTCGTAGCATCGCCTTACTATTCTCGCCAGGCGTCTGTCGTGAACCTCGAAATAATGAGTCCTGCCGGATTTTCCACGGAAATTAAAACGCATGACCGGCCCATCAACATCGACATGGCGCGTCTGCATTGTTGTAAGACCGAAGGAATCGTTTTCTCGGGCATATTCTTCATTTCCAACACGGATGAGCGTAGTCTCCAAAAGCCTTACCACTGTTGCCAAAACCTTGTTCCTGGCAAGGCCGGACAAGGAGAGGTCTTTCTCGACCCGACTCCGGATCTGGGGCAGTAAAAGCCCGAAAGGTATCATCCGGATGAACTTGGTCTGGCTGCGCACCTGAGCCCAAAGCCTGTGGTAGCGGTACTGTTTCCTGCCTCTTGCGTCCCTCCCAGTGGCCTGAAGATGGCTATCGGCAAGAGGAGATATCCAGACATCTATCCAGGCAGGTGGTATTACGAGGGCCTTTATGCGCCGTAGCTCCTTTTCGCTGGTTACCGGGCGGCCGTCGGGGTAAAAGTATGCGAATCCCTCTTTGGCCGGCTCGCGGCCGATCCCCGGCCGTATATCGGAAATATAGACCAATCCGGCGATAGCCGCCGATTCCTGTGGGTCCATTTCGAGGCATGATTCATCCACGGGAAGGTCGCCCAGCTCAGGGATTTGATTCTCAGTCAGGTAATTTGCAGTGTTTGTTCCCATTTTAGCCTCTATTCAAAAGATGTAGCTTTAAGCAAGAGTATAATCATTAGATTAGCTCCAAGTGGGCGACCATCTTGGGTATTTCACTTCCAGGCCAATCCAGGGGATGAATTCGACGCATTCATCCCATCACTTTGAGCCGAAGTTCCGCCATTGAAGGGCGGGAATACCATAATTACATTCTCTTCCATCCTTGGACACTCTCATTGAAGGATTTATCTTGACCATTCCGGCCAGAACTTTTGCAGCAGTCCTGTTTGACGCAGACGGCACCCTGCTTGACACGATCGAAGATCTCGCCGATTGCATGAACGCAGTGCTTCGGCATTTCGGCTTCCCACCCCACGATACCGACCGCTACAAATACTTCGTTGGCGACGGTATGGAAAACCTGGTAAAGCGCTCGGTTCCATCTCCGGTGCGCTCGGATCCTACGCTTATCTCCGAATGCCTACAGATGATGCGCCAAAACTACAGCGCAGGCTGGAACGTGAAGAGCAGGCCGTATCCCGGAATTGACCAATTGCTGGACGGGCTTGCCCAGCGCGGGATAAAGACTGCCATCCTCTCCAACAAACCCGACGATTTCATGCAAATGATGGCAAAGCAACTGCTCCCGTCGTGGCGGTTCGAGGCCGTTGTAGGCGAACGCCCATTAAAGCCCAGGAAGCCGGACCCTGGATCGGCAGTGGAAATAGCGGAGCTTATGGGCATAAGTCCTAAAAATTTTCTGTATGTGGGAGATACCGCAACTGACATGCTTACCGCGGTTGCTGCCGGGATGTACGCTGTTGGTGCGCTGTGGGGTTTCCGCACGGCTGATGAGCTTATCGCCGGTGGCGCACGGAAGCTCATCGAGATTCCCTCCCAGGTTTTGGAGCTGTTGTAGGAAAGGGTTCTGCGTGGGCGACATCAGTTTGACCGTTATAGGATATGGATTCCTTGCTATCTGCTGTAACGCTGTGCCCGCCTGTATCGATCCTCATTGCTTTTGCGAAGAGTTGAGAGGGACGGAGGCCGGGTAAACTTTAAAGAAGAGGGACCCGCAATGCTTATCGACCTGAATGACAACTCGCCGGTAATCGTGGCCGGCTGCCGCACCCCCTTTTTGCGATCGATGACTGATTTCAAAAACTTTTCCTCCTACGACCTTGCGAGAATAGCTCTCAAAGGTTTGATCGACCGTTCGGGGCTGAATGGGAGCGAAATAGATCAGGTGATTTTCGGGTGCGTGCTGAATGAGCCTCAGACCAGTAACGTCGCACGGGAAGCGCTGATCGGGGCCCACCTGCCGCTTCAGATACCTGCCCATACAATCGCGATGGCCTGTATTTCGAGCGGGCGGGCAATCTCGGTCGCGGCCGGGATGATAGCGGCCGGCAGGGCGGATGTAATCGTGGCAGGGGGGACCGAAGCCTTGAGCAATATCCCGATTCTGCTCCGTCGCCCGCTCAGGCACAAGCTGATGGACATGCGCAGGCTCAAAAACCCGCTCGACTGGATAAAGTGGATCGGGCGGCTGCGTCCACGGGATTTCATTCCTGAAATACCTGAGGTTGCCGAATTCTCGAACAGCCTCACGATGGGGCAGAGTTCGGACAGGATCTCCGCCCGCTGGGGTGTGACCCGCGAGGAGCAGGACCGGTATGCCCTTCGGTCGCATCAACTTGCCGCCAGGGCAACCGAGGAAGGCCTGTTTTCGGAAGAGATCCTGCCAACACCAGTACCGCCCCGGTTCAAGAAAACTATCATGCGCGATAACGGGATCCGGGGGGACACGAGCCTGGAAAAACTGGCGAAGCTCCCCCCCGCATTCTACTTTCCATTCGGGAGCGCAACGGCCGGAAATTCCTCTTTTCTCAGTGACGGCGGCGCTGCAGTGTTGCTGATGTCCAACAGGAAAGCAAAAGATCTCGGATATAGGCCGCTTGCGCGGATTGCAGGATTTACCTTCACCGGCTGCGATCCTTATGAGGAACTGCTTCTCGGACCCGCCTTCGCAATCCCTAAGCTCCTGGAGGAGACCGGCACGTCTCTTTCCTCCATTGATGTTTTCGAATTCCACGAGGCATTTGCCGGACAGGTGCTGGCGAATCTTCGCGCACTCGACAGCGATACCTTCGCCCGAGAAAGACTCGGTCGGGAATCCAGGGTTGGTGAAATCGATATCGAAAGGCTAAACACCCGGGGAGGTTCCCTTTCCCTTGGACACCCCTTCGGTGCAACCGGTGCACGGTTGCTCATAAACTGCTGCAACAGGCTTCACCACGAGAACGCGAACATGGGTCTTATCGCAAGTTGCGCGGCCGGCGGGCTCGGGCATGCCATGCTGGTCGAGCGAATGGGTTGAGCTGGTCGTGAATTGCTGCATTTATCCCGGGAGATCGATATGGATTTTTTTAGAGTGGAGAATATGGATGACGGCACTCGGTTCGTCTTTATAGATAATCCTGTAGACCGTGTGAACACGCTTTCCGAAAGGATGTTCCCCGAACTCGGTGCGATTCTCGACGAAGCGGCCGCCGATCCTCCCGGGGCGCTGGTATTTATCAGTGCAAAGGCCGACAACTTTATCGTCGGAGCCGATATAAAGGACTTTGACAATGTGACGGAACCGGGGCAGGCCTCAGGGATGATCACCCGATTTCACGGGCTTTTGAACCGTATAGAGAGTTCTCCTTTCCCGGTGATCGCGGCAATAAACGGCCCGTGTCTCGGCGGAGGGCTGGAGTTTGCGCTTGCATGCCATTTTCGCATTGCAACCGATTCCGACAAGACCGTTCTGGGGCTTCCTGAAATCAGGCTGGGGCTTCTTCCCGCCGGGGGAGGAACACAACGTTTGCCTCGCCTTATCGGTGTTCGTAAGGCATTGCCGCTCATGCTGACGGGCCGGCATCTCGATGCGCGCCATGCCAAAGGGATAAAGCTGGTTGACCTGGTGGTCTTTCCCTACAGCCTGCCCGATACGGTTAAAAAGTGTGTTGCCTATTTCAAAAAAAGATTTCCACGGAAATCATCCGCGCCGGGTCTTTTCTCGCTGGACAGGCTCATCGCCTCTGTTCCGCCCGCAAGGAAGCTCTACTTTTCAATGGCAAGAAGGCAGATCCTGCAGGAAACCCATGGCAACTATCCAGCCGCACTCCGCCTGGTGGACTGTGTCGAAACGGGCCTCTCGAAAACCATGGCGGATGGCCTGCATGCCGAGGCCGAGGCATTCGGCCCGCTGATACTCTCTCCCCAGTCAAAGGCAATGAGAAGCCTTTTCTTTATGCAAACCGCTCTCAAAAAAAAGAAATTCGGAGACCCTAAACCTGTCGAAACAATCGGGGTCCTCGGCGGCGGGTTCATGGGGTCGGGAATTGCCGCGGTTTCGGCGGAAGGCGGATACCGGGTGCTGCTCAAAGATGTTTCATGGGAGAAGCTTTCAGAGGCGGTGGGTAGTATCTGGAAACATTTCGACCGTGCGGTTCGCCGCAAAAGGAAAAACCCGGTTGAGCGGGACAAATTCTTCAGTCTAGTATCCCCGACGCTCGACAAGGGGTCTTTGTCACGCGCTCAGGTGATAATAGAGGCCGTTTTTGAGGATGTCGGCCTCAAACACCGCGTGCTGAAAGAAGTAGAGGATGACGCGGCTGCTGACCTCATATTTGCTTCGAATACCTCCGCCATTCCGATCAGCCGTATAGCGGAGGCATCCAGCCGGCCGGAAAATGTCATCGGGATGCATTACTTTTCACCGGTAACCAGGATGCCCCTGCTCGAAGTTGTGATGACGGAGCAGTGCGCCGATTGGGTGCTTGCCACGGTGGTGGCGGTAGGCCGCCGGCAGGGAAAAACAGTCATTGTGGTAAAAGACGGGCCCGGATTTTACACAACCCGAATACTCACCCCATTCATGCTCGAGGCCGTCAAACTTATCGAAGAGGGCGCATCGATTCGTGAGATCGATTCGGCGATCAGGCGGTTCGGATTTCCGGTCGGACCTCTAAGATTGATCGACGAGGTCGGGATCGAGGTTGCTGCCCACGTCGCCAGAGAGCTTGAAGGTCTTTTCTCCGGCCGTGACATTCTCACCCCTGTCGCCCTCGATAAAATTCCTGGAGCCGGATTTTTGGGCAGAAGAAAGGGAATCGGCTTCTACGACTACACTTCGAGGCCGTGGGACAGGCTGAGGCTCCCTGCGTTTAAACTAGAGAGACCGGTTAACCGGAATATTTACGGGCTTTTCGACCGGCCGCGAGGCAAGGTGTTCGACCCTCTCGAGATCCAGGCCAGACTGGTTTACCTGATGATGAATGAAGCTGCCCTTTGTCTGCAGGAGGGCATAATTTCCACCCCAGAAGACGGCGACATCGGGGCGGTATTTGGCCTGGGGTTTCCTCCGTTCCTTGGCGGCCCTTTCCGCTATCTCGATAATCACGGGGCCGGCAGGACGGTTTTGGAGATGGAAAGACTCGCTGAACGTCTGGGAGCCCGTTTCGAACCCGCGCCAATTCTTGTCCACATGGCCGAAAATAATGACAGGTTTTATGCGGGTTGAAGACGGAATCCAGGCACTAATGAGGCTAGATTTGGCACAGGTTTCGTGCCACTGTTTAGTTCCCGAGCAGCAATTTGGTGGGACGATATCTGTGCCACCCACGTTGTAAGGTCCTCCAGCTTTACAAATCCGCGCAACCGGTAGAGAAACTACGCGACTTCTTCCTCTTCCTCTCCTACGGTACTGACGATAATCTCCTCCTCGACTTTCTTGCCTTCCTTACTCAGGTGCGCACTATATCGCTTAAACATCCAGAGTTCGGGGATGATCTCGGAGACGATCTGGCCGTCATCTATAACACGAACCACGGAACTCTCCGAGACAACCACCGCGACTGAATTGGTCTGCTTGGTCATGGATGCGGCTGCCATATGCCTGCTGCCGAGGCCTAGTGGAAGATTGATTCCTTCCGAGAATGCATCGAGGTATCGGCACGCCGACACCACGACTCCTTCGTCGCTTACAACGAATGCTCCGTCGAGCTGAGCCAATTCCTTCACAGTTTCGCGCATATCGAGGTCCGCAATACTTTTAACATCGTCGGGATGGCCGTAAAGAGGATCAAGTATAAGATTACGGGAGCGCTTCAGCACTTCATCGGAATCGGAGATAACGAAGATCGTTCCTATCCTTCTGCCCTCTCGCCCTTCACGAGCGATCTCTACCGCGAGGATTATGACTTCCTTGAGTGTGTTGGGATTTATTCCCCGCTTCTCGGAGCAAATCTTGCAAAACAGGTCATCCGGCATTTTCATGTGTCGATCCATACTGCGCGCGGCCTCTTCCTTCCTATCCGGATTGGCGGATACTGGTTCGGGCAGTTCCGCTACCCGCATTTGAGCTTGCCGGTAATTTAAGAGTTTACTTATTAGCTTCGGACCTGAGAAACTGTTCCAGGAATCTTCAGCAGAGATTCATGCTTCGATTTGGAGGAGTCGCATCATCTGTTTCTTCCGGGGTTACTTAAACACCGGTGGGAAAAAGAAACACCCGTTATGGTCCGATTTAGAGAATTTCTTTAGCGAGTATTATTTAATATAATCACAATAAGTGTTTCTGGAAACATCAAACAAAGGTGTCACTCGATGGAATCTGAACCTGTATTGGTATTGGGAGCAACGGGCTATGTCGGCGGCCGCCTCGTCCCGCGATTGCTGGAGGCCGGCTACAGGGTCAGAGTGATGGGACGCTCGGCGGCAAAGCTTGAATCAAGGCCGTGGTCATGTCAGCCAGGACTGGAAATAGTCCAGGGCGACGTACTCGATTTGGAGAGCCTCAAACAAGCGGTTTCGGGTTGCCGAGCCGCTTACTACCTCGTGCATGCGATGGGCGAAGGCGAGCCCGAACTCGATGAAACGGAGCGCGAAGCGGCGATGAACATGGTAACCGCTTCGAATGGCTCGACCCTCAGGCGCATAATCTATCTTGGAACAATTGAAGGCGAGCAATCAGATTCATCGCTGAACCGATCCCGCAAAGTCGCGGATATCCTCGGCTCCGGGTCGGTTCCGCTTACCTTTTTTCGAGCTGCAACCATCCTTGGCTCAGGCAGTGCTTCTTTCGAGATAATGCGCTACCTTGCCGATCGCCATCCTGTGTCATTATCAGCGGGCTGGATGCGCATGCCCATCCAGCCGATCAGTATCCGAAATGTTCTTCACTACCTCATTGTGTGCCTGGAAAGTAAACTCACAATTGGCCAAACATTCGACATAGGCGGCCCTGAGGTGCTAACCTTTGAGCAACTCATTCAAATATATGCCGAAGTAGCTCGGCTCAAAAAGCGTGTGATGATTCCTACTCCTTTTATATCCCCCGGCCTCAGCGCCAAGTGGCTCCACATGGTTACACCGGTCCCTTCGTATGTCGCACGGCCTATTGTAGAGCACTTTTCCATAGGTGCGGTATGCCGAGACAACCGGATACGCGAAATCCTTCCGCAGAAACTATTGGATTCTCGCCAAACGATCCGGCTGGCCATGGAAAGAATCGAGCATCAGATGGTCGAAGCCTCGTGGACAGATGCCGGTGCCCTGCGCCCGCCCGAGTGGACCCACCGCGGGGACGAGGAATTTGCCGGTGGCTCGATTATGGAGTGCGGCTACAAAATCCGTCTCCGTGCTTCCCCCGAAGAGATCTGGGAGCACGTGGTAAGGATTGGCGGGCGCAACGGCTGGTATTATGGGGAATCGCTCTGGATCCTTAGGGGCTGGCTTGATAAACTCGCCGGAGGAACCAGTCTTCGGCGTGGCCGCAGGCATCCCACGACCCTTTATGTCGGAGACGCACTGGATTTTTGGCGGGTGCTGGAAGTTTCCCCGCCTAATCACCTTTTGCTGCTCTCGGAGATGAAAACTCCGGGTGAGGCCATGCTGGAGTTCAACATAAACCCTGTTGAAGAGGGTCAGACCGAGCTTAGCCAGCTTTCACGCTTTGTTCCAAGAGGAATCCTGGGGCTTGCTTACTGGTATAGCCTCTACGCAGTGCATCAGTGGATCTTCCGTGGAATGCTTAAAACGATTGCAAAAGCAACGGGAAAGGCGGTACTGAGAGGTCCAGAGCGTTTCACGCCCAAGCTGCCCGGTCTGGCTTGCAGGATTTGAATTTAACAGTAGACTGGCTTATCCACTCTGAAGCCTTCTGAAAAGCTCTTCTCTAACCAGTTTCCTGATCTTCGGGTTGGCCTTCCCCTTGATGAGAAGTTCCCAAAGTTCGAACGGTATCTTTTCCGGGTCGTATACGATGGTCAGTAATCTGCTTGCCTTGTTTGCCTTCACATCTAATAACCCAATGTTCTTCCCGGTAGTCTTAAGGTCATCAGAATTCAACTTGAGTTTCATATTGAGGTTTAAAGCCAGAATAATACCGGAGATGTGTATTTTCAGCTGGATCACGCCAGGGGAATGTTGCATCATATCGGTATGCTCGGCAAGCTCAATCAGACTGTCCACTATGGACGCCGCTTTGGTCTTTACGTCCGGCACCGGTTCTCCTTTCGGACCTGGTTGAAGTTTTTACATTGCGCTTAGTCGTGCGTTTTTGGGATATTGTTTCTTTGCCGTCCTTTGAATCCCTCGGATACTCGGGTAAAGTCGCACTTTCAACCTTAGCTGCCGGTTGTGCTGTTTGCTGATTATGCAAGACAGGACTTTTGTCCATCTCCTCCACATCCTTTCCGACCAAGGATTTTGCTTCCGGCTCAATCATCGGCGGCGGGGTCACACCCATGCCTTGTGAAGATTTCTCGCCCGCCGATTTCTTGATTTTCATCAACGGGTCGATAACGTTTCCCAACATACCGGCAAGCGCTCCGCCCAGGGTTGATCCCAAGCCCTTGACCCCTTTACCCACACTGGCAAGCCCTTCTATGAGAGATCCCAAGCCAAGACCCTTACCGCTATTTCCAAGGGGGTGCAGCCTGTCGATTTTATTTGGAGTGTTGCTCTTTTTACGCTGGTAGTCGGCCATGGTGTTATTTCTGGAGATTAAAATATATCAGTTATTTCAAGGGTATGAGACTTATGTAAGCATTACTCGGGGCAGATTCCACTAATTTGGCATTGATCTCGGAGTTTTATTTGGAGTCGAAGGAAGCAGGTGAGTAAATTGGGCTTTTTACCTAATTTCATGCCTATTTGAGACAGCGGCAGCACCAAATTATCTTCATTGTCACGGAGCCTCCCAGCGGGAATGACGTATTAAGTTCATTCGATCTGGTTGCGCTTGGCAGTTTCGAGTAATGCTATTCGGATGATGGAATCCTGTTTTATTCTGCCATTCTGCTCCGTCCGCTTGTGTTCTCTCCCAGATTACGGGAATTTGCCCGATCCCGCAGACGCTTTGGTTGATGTGTCTGCCTGGCGGCCCGGAAATTTATAAATTCTTTAAAAAAACGGATCATTATGTTAATGCTTTCCTAACTGGCTAAATGAGTTGTGGTATTCGGTTTTTAGAAATTCAATTTCAATTTGTGCTGCTTTTTATGTGCTAAAAATTGTTCTTTGATTGCCAAATTCTTCTATTTTGCCTCAGCAGAAATTAAACTTCCGCGTGGAATAAACCGATATTTTTGCGAATGCTGTGGAAATAATGATCTCGTTGCCAGATTTTATTTCGTAAGGACTGACCTTTTCTGGAGAAAACATTTTGTTTTCACCGGCACCCGCCCATATTCGGGTAAAAATCCGCCCCGGTTCACCTGCTAATCCAAGAACAGGGCATCCCTTCTTTTTCCATAAATTGCTTACCCTTCTTTTATTGGGAATTGTTCTGGTTTTTGGGGGGTGCGAAATTTCCGCTCAAAATGAGGCAGCGTCGAATGAGAAGGTATCGGCGGGCGGCTATTCCAGTTCGGCCGAAAGGCGCCTCGATCCTGATTCCGAACTCAACTCCATCAGTTATGACGATCTTCTCAACTCGACGGGAATTATATTCAAACCTGCAAAGAATTACAAATTAGCTGCCCTGCTGAGATTCCTCGGTAATCCCTATTGTCAGCTTATAATGGAAGGCATGCGCGCGAAAGCAAAGGAGCTTGGAATCACAATCGATTTTCAGGCCGGTGCGAACGAGTCTGATCAGGCAGGACAATACTCCGCCCTGGAATCAATGATAGACAAAGGCTACGATGCTATTCTGGTCTCGCCTCTGACCGATTTAAACCTGGAGTCAGCAGTAGCCAAAGCAAAGCGAAAGCACGTTTTGCTGATCAATGTCGATGCCGCAATTATTTCCGAGGTCCTCTACTACGTTGGGCCCAACCAGTACGAGAACGGCGCAAGGGCGGCAAAGTACCTTATGGAGAAACTTCCAGGTGGTGAGGTCGCAATCCTTAAAGGTCAAAATGAAGATTACGGGGTCAACCGGCGGGTAAGAGGATTTACTGAAACGCTCGGAGGCAGTTCCTTTAAGATAGGAGCCGATCCACAGTGTGCGAGCGACCTGCAGGTTGCCTTTCAGTATGCTTCTGAAATCATTGAAGAACGCCCCGGCCTTGTATGTATTTACTGTACCAGCGATGTTATGGCGCTCGGGGCCTTCCAGGCGGTGAAATTCGCAGGAAAGTCGGATCGGGTGATGGTAATCGGCAGGGATGGGATTCCGGACGCTATCGAGTCTATACGCTCGGGCGGGTTGAGTTCCACTGTGGATACTTTTCCGCTGGAGATCGGCAGGATAGCAGTCGATGTCGCGGTACGCATACTTGATGGAAAACAGGTTCCGACTGTCGTAAGAACCTCTCAGAGTCTCGTGGCCGGAAATGGCCCCTCTGACTGATTGCACCCCTCTGAAATGGAGGACCACAATGCCGGCAATGACCAGGCGGCGGTTTCTGAAAACTGTCGCAGTGGGTGGCGCGGCCCTCGGATTTTTGGGGATTAGGCCGAATAGGGGGCTCATCTATGCCAATGCGGTTTATAAAGGGGCATCCTACCTCCCGCCGGCCTACAAGGAACTAAGGTTCGGCACGCAGGGGTTCGTTGAACTCCTGCATAAGATTGCCCCGGGCAGGTTCGAGTTCTATGACTCGGCAAGCCTGATGAACGCCGACGAACAGGTGCGGGGACTAAGAGTGGGGTCCATCCAGTTCATGGTCCACACCTCTACATACATAACCCAGGAGTTTCCAATTTTGGGAATTCTGGAACTCACGGGGGTTTGCGAAGACCTTTTCGAGCATGGAGAGCGCCTTGCAATGGAATCCCCGCTATGGAAGCTGATAAACGACCAGCTTGCGCGCGGCAACCTTTTCATGCTCTCGAGCGGCGGAGGCGTAATCGAACCGGAATACATTTGGAGCGGGAGCAAGAAGATCGTCAGCCTGTCCGATCTTCATGGCAAGCGCTGCAGAGTGGTGAGTCCCTGGGCCACGGCTTTACTTGAAAGCTTCGGTGCAACCGCGGCACGCATCCCGTCCGAGGAAATCTTTTTCGCCTTGCAGCGAAAGGGGCTGGATGCTGTTATTGCCAACCCAAACACTGTGGTGGCCAGAAATCTCTATACACGCCTTCAGTATTGTTTTCGGGTGCCAATTACCACTGCAACCATCGGGATTTTTCTTCTAAAGGACTTGTGGGATAAGCTGCCTGGACAGGACAAGAGTGCGTTGTGGGAAGCGGGCAAGTGGTACGACGCGAATCAAAGCCTCACGGGATACAAGGAAAGGACCAGGCAGGCAGTCTGGCCTGTGATAAAGAATTCAGGCATGCGAGTAATCAATCCCAATGGCTCCGAAATTGCGCTTTTGCGCAAAAATGCGGAACATGTATGGGATTCCTGGAAGAATCGGGTTGGTGAAGCACTGGGAAATCGGGCGATCGAGCTGGCAACCGGAAAAGGATGATCACTTTTTCCGTGACGCTATCCTGGTTCGCGAAAAACGGCGCGACCTTGATTTTTTGCTTTTGCAAATGAGGATTATTGATTCAGGAATCAGGCGGCATTGGTTGAAAATGACCAAGAATTCTTTAAACAATTTCAAAAAGCGGTTTAACACGATTCGCGCCAGGCTGCTTCTGGCCTTCGTGGCTCTCGTATTGTTGCCTGCTGCCGGAATCAGCGTTTGTTCGATATTCGTTGGGATACAAAGTGGAAAGCAACAAGCCTTTGAACGGCTTGAATCCGTTGCGGCTCTCAAAGAAAACGAAATAAGTACCTGGCTTCAAAATCTTCAAACCGACCTTCTCGGATTGGCGGAAGAGGACGTGTACAAAAAAGTTGTCCTCCTGCTCTCCGAAAGCGAGATAAACGACCGGGTGGAAATTGGAAAGGCAGAGATCTACGACCGCCTCGTGCAGGTGATCGAACTCACGAAGAGATTTGACGAATTCTTTCTTTTGTCAAGGCGCGGTGTGGTAGTTCTGTCCACAGACCCTCTCAAATCTGGCGAATTCCGGGGCTTGCAGCCATACTTCAAAGAAGGAATGAAGCGGGCCGGAATCCACCTCCAGTCAATTTCCTACTCTTCGGCTTCGGAAAAATTAAACAACGTCGTGGTGGTGCACCCATTCTTCGACGAGAAGGGGAATGCGGTGGGGGTCATGTGTGGTCAGGCAAGGTTCCGCACACTCAACACCATCATGGGGGAGCGTACCGGGCTTGGAAACACCGGTGAAACCTACCTGGTCGGCTCGAACAACGTGCTGATGACCGTTTCTCGCTCAACGGGCTTTACTCCCGGTATGTCAGCCATTCATACACCCGCGGTCGAAACAGCACTTGAAAATCACGAAAACGGCCATGGATTGTACACCGACTATAAGGGCACCGCGGTAATTGGCGTATATCGCTGGCTCCCGGAAATTAATTCGGTTCTGGTTGCCGAGCAGGACCAGGCTGAAGCTTTTCAACTGATATACACCACGCTTTTGGTGAATGCGGTAATTGCCTTGTTTGCAGTCCTCCTGGCCGGTTTAGCATCGCTATATTTCGCGCGCGGAATAGCCTCTCCCCTGGCAGGCCTGGCAAGGACCGCCACCCGCATTGCGCAGGGCAACCTCGAACTCAGCGCCAGGCTGGAGGGGCCCGATGAGATATGCTCCGCCGCCGCTTCCTTCAATTTGATGACACATAGACTCAGGCGCCGCATCGGCATGGAGAAACTCGTCTCCGACATGTCGCGAAAGTTCCTCGATCTTTCCGCCGAGGAAGCCGATTCGGGAATCTCATTGGCCTTGGGGGAAGTCGCAGCCTTTGTTGGTTCTGATCGTGCTTTAATCTGCCTCTTCTCTGCTGATGGGAAGTCGCTTTATGGAACGCACGAATGGTGCGCGGAGGGAGTCGAGACCCGCCCGCAACAGGAATTTAGTGTAGATGATATACCGTGGTGTTATCAAAAACTGAAAGACCGCGAGAGCTTGCATGTCCCAGATATCGAACTCCTGCCGCCCGAGGCCGAAACTGAAAAAAATATCTGGCGGGATAGCGGAGTAAAATCTCTGGTTCGAATCCCGATGTTTTCGGGCAAGAACATAAGGGGTCTGGTCGGATTCGAGTCGGTACGCGAGAAACGGAGTTGGTCCGAAGAGGACATCCAGCTTTTTAGCATGGTTGGTGAAATCGTATATAGCACGCTCGAGCGCGTGTGGTTCGAGAAAACACTCGCTTCTCAAAAGGAACGGCTCACCGTGACCCTGCGCAGCATCGGGGATGCGGTTATAACCACCGATATCGAGGGCAGGGTAATCCTCATGAACGGAGTAGCCGAGCAACTTACCGGGTGGACTCACGAAGAGGCCGCCGGGAGGCTGCTTGGCGACATCTTCAACGTGATAAGGAAAAAGAGCCGTGCTCGATGCCGCAACCCCGTTGAGATGGTTATACAACAGGGGACGGTCGTCAACCTTGAAATCGATTCCGTTTTGATTGCGCGTGACGGCACGGAGCGGGTGATCGCCAATAGTGGGGCACCGATTCGAGAGGGCGACAGGATTGTCGGTGTGGTTATGGTTTTCCGTGATGTAACCGATGCAAGGAATGCCGAGGAAGAACGGGTGCGCCTTGCGACTGCTATTGAACAATCCGCGGAAGCCATCTTCATAACTGACACTAGTTGGATTATTCATTACGTCAATCCAGCCTTCGAGCAAATGACCGGCTATAAAAGATCCGATATCATCGGTCGCCACACCCGGTTCCTCAAGAGCGAAAAGCATGACGAGAGCTTCTATAGGTTGCTGCGGGACACCCTCACGCGAGGCGAGGTCTGGTCGGGCCGCATTATAAATAAGAAAAGTGACGGCACCCTGTATGAAGCCGAGGTGACTTCTTCACCTGTAAGGGACAAGAAGGGCAACATCTTAAGTTATGTGAGCATCCACAGGGACATTACAAAGGAAGTGAGACTGGAAAAAGAGCTGCGTCAGGCGCAAAAGATGGAGGCAATTGGAAGACTCGCTGGGGGTATTGCCCACGATTTCAACAATATACTGGCGGCCATAATGGGTTTTACGGAAATGGCCTACTCGAAAATTCCGGACGGAAACCCGGCGAGGCGAAACCTTGAACAGGTTCTGAAAGCAAGCTCCAGGGCAGCCGACCTGGTGGGGCGAATTCTCACCTTCAGCCGCAAAACGGAGGTAGAGCGAAAGCCGGTGCCTATTGCACCGATAGTTGCCGAAGCCCTCAGGCTCCTGCGCTCTTCCCTGCCTACGACGGTGGAAATTCGCCAGGAAATAGATATCAGTACAGAGAGCGGCATTGTTTTGGCCGATTCCACCCAGATACACCAGGTGCTTATGAACCTGTGCACCAATGCCGCCCACGCCATGCGGGGAAGTGGGGGGACATTGAGCGTAAAGATTTCCGAGGTACATGCAGACGAATACCTGGTATCGCGCTATCCCGATCTGAAGCCCGGTTCTTTCGCAAAGCTGACGGTGAGCGATACCGGCTGTGGCATGGACGCGCAGCTCCTTGATCGCATATTCGACCCTTATTTCACCACGAAGGCACCGGGTGAGGGGAGCGGCATGGGGCTGGCCGTCGTTCAGGGAATCGTGAAGAGCCATGGCGGGGCAATCTCGGTATATAGCGAACCAGGGCAGGGCAGCACGTTCAATCTCTTCTTCCCAACCATAAAAGGGAAAATCCAACAGGAATCGATCACACCCCTGGAGCTTCCCACCGGGAAAGAACGAATACTCTTTGTTGACGACGAAAAAGGCCTGGTCGATCTCGGCGAGGAAATGCTGCAGTCACTGGGCTACATCGTAACCGGCAAAACTAACAGTACGGAAGCGCTGGAACTGTTCAGCTCAGATCCGGGTGCCTTCGACCTTGTCATAACGGATATGACCATGCCTGGCCTCACCGGCAAAGAACTGGCCTCAAAACTGATGGTCATCAGGCAGGATATTCCGGTCATTTTGTGCACGGGCTTCAGCGAGCTGATCAATGAGAAGCAGGCCAAGGAATCAGGCATCAGGGAACTGCTCATGAAGCCCTATGTTATGAGCAATCTGGCCGATGCCGTGCGAAGGGCAATTGACCGCGGCGTTCCTCGGGTTACATCCGCAAAAGCTTCCCCCAACCATAGCGTAATTAATTAATGTTTCTGAAAACTATTCTATGATTCCCCACGCTTGGGATTCCGGCCACCTGCGCGCGATCTCGAACAGGGTCCTTACACCAAAGCCGGTTGCTCCCCGCGGGGTTGCCCCGCTGTCTTTGTCTGTCCAGGCTGTACCCGCGATGTCCAGGTGTACCCAGGCAACTTCCCGCGGGACGAATTGTTTCAAGAAGATTCCTCCAATTATCGCCCCCGCCGACCGGTCGCCGACGTTTTTCATGTCGGCCACCTCGCTTTTCAGGGCTTCGAAGTAGAAATCCCACAGGGGAAGAGGCCAGAATTTTTCGCCTAGATCCCAGCCTGCCTGTTTGACCGAGTCCATAAGCTCTTCATTGTTGCCGAGTACGGCTGCGACCTGGTTGCCGAGCGCGATTATGCAGGCACCTGTAAGGGTGGCGATATCAATTATTGCCGCGGGAGAATATTTTGCCGCGGCGTATGCAATAGCGTCACAAAGCACGACCCGGCCCTCGGCATCCGTGCTTATGACCTCGATCGTCTGCCCGGAAAAAGATTTGAGAACATCTCCAGGCTTGTAGGCCTTGCCGTCGGGCATGTTCTCCGTGCAGGGAAGAATTCCCACAACCCGGCGCTTCAGTCCGATTCGGCCGATTGCCTCGAAAGCCCCCAAAACCGATGCCGCTCCGGCCATATCCTGTTTCATGGCATCGAGTTTATCCGGTGATTTGAGAGAGATACCACCGGAGTCGAATGTTATTCCCTTGCCGATGAAAACCAGCGGTGGATCGTTTTCAGTCCCGGGCGGAGCGTGCTCTATAATTATGATGAACGCCGGCTCGCGGCTTCCCCGGGCTACCGCCGCAAAGGCGCCCATACCCATGGAGACGGCGGAATCGAGATCAATGACCTCGATTTTGAATGAATACTTTTGAGCAAGCTGCCGGGCAGTTTCGGCGAGAAAAGCAGGGGTTGCACGGTTAGATGGCGACACGGTCAGGTCCCGTGCCAGCATGACTCCACCGGACTCCGATTCAGCAATGTTGACAGCCTCAGCCATGGGATTGTCCGGTTCGCTTTCGGACAGCAGGAAAAGGGTCTCGGGGGCACTTTCCGCCTCTGAATTCCTGGTCTTGAGTTCATTGAATTTGTGCAGTCCGGCAACAGCGCCAAACAGGGATTCCCGCAAAGCAGCAGGGGATTCGAGCGGCAAGCCCTCGAAAGCGGTCATGGCTATTGCGGGGCGGGCCACGTTCAATTCCCGGCACTTCCTGAGTGCGTGAGCCGCGGCGTTTTTGAGTTTATCGGACTCGAACCGGTCAGCAGGGCCCAGCCCCACCAAAATGACCCTCGGGATCGCCTTCTCTTCCGAAGGGGCGTAGCATACGGCCATTTCGTTCGGCTTTGCCTGGAAATCTTTAAGCGCAGCGCTGCCCGAGAGCCAGCTTCCTTTTCCTTCCAGGTAGCGCCTGAATCCAGCCAGGGGGGCGTCGGCTTTTTCAAAAACAAAGAATATGATGGCATCTGCATGCCAGTCTTCAACACTTGCGATTTGCCATTCAATCAGCATCGGCAGGCCTCATTAGAAGGTTGATGGTTATCTACAATATACTTACTGATAATTGCTAATCCAACGGAAAGAAGAAACGGGACAAGGAATTTAGAGGTTGAGGGATTTCAAGCAAATAGTTTTTACTCCGCGTTTCCTCTGTAGGCTGCCGCGGCCCAAAAAACCATTGACAAAAATAGGCCTCGCATTTAGCGTCTTTGCTTCATCTTTTTTGATTAATGCTACAGAGATAGATTACAGGAGATCGCGATGAGCCGTATTTTCAACTTCAATGCCGGACCTGCCGCTCTGCCATTAAAAGTGCTCGAACAGGTCAAAGCGGAAATGCTCGACTTCCGGGGCACCGGAATGTCGATTCTCGAAATAAGCCACCGCTCGAAATTTTTCGAACAGGTACTGGATGACGCCATTGATAGGACACGCCGACTCCTTGGCCTAAGCAATAGTTATCACGTGCTCTTTTTGCAGGGGGGCGCAAGCCTTCAGTTCCCGATGGTCCCGATGAACCTGGCGATTGCAGGAAAACCGGTCGATTACGTGGATACCGGCACATGGGCGACCCGAGCCATAAAAGAAGCACGCAATCTCGGAAAGGATGTTCGGGTAATAGCCAGCTCCGAGGACAAGGAGTATACTTATATTCCCGAAAAGGTGCCCGTTGATCGTGATGCGGCTTACCTGCACATAACCTCCAACAATACCATCCGAGGCACCCAGTGGCGCGATTTTCCGGATGCGGCAGGAATTCCCATTATATCTGATATGTCATCGGATATTTTTAGCCGCCGTTTCGATCCGAACCCCTTCGGTATGATTTACGCGGGGGCCCAGAAAAATCTCGGCCCCGCCGGCGTTACTCTGGTCATAATCCGGGAGGACTTGCTCGAACGCGTTCCCAAAGAGCTTCCAACCATGCTCCGCTACACGACCTACTCGGAGAACAAATCGCTCTATAACACGCCGCCCTGTTTCGCTATTTATGTTGCTGACCTGGTGCTTGAGTGGATCGAGGAAACGATCGGAGGACTCGACGCCATGCAGAAGACAAACGATGAGAAGGCTAAAATCCTCTACGGCTGTATTGATTCGCTTGATTTCTATCGGGGTACTGCAAGACCCGATTCAAGATCGAAGATGAACGTGACCTTCCGACTGCCTGATCCTGAACTCGAGAAGCAGTTTCTGGCCGATGCAGGGGCCGCTGGACTCGGAGGACTAAAAGGCCACCGTTCGGTTGGCGGATGCCGCGCTTCCATTTATAATTCGGTAACGATCGAGGCGGTAAAAGCGCTGGTCAGCTTCATGAAAGACTTCGCGGCAAAAAGAGGATAATCCGAACTTTCGGCAGTTCATATGTAGGTCAGATTCGGATCATGTGGGGCAGGCTTTCCAGCCTGCCCCACGCTTTTCAGGAGTCATCAGGAAAATGCCGGAAACGAAAAAGGCAGGCCATGGATATACCGGGCCGCACCAGTTCACTATGCCGGGATGGATAAGTTGTGCTCCTTTTGAGAAGCTGCTCGGAATTAGCATAGTCGGGGCAACCGAAGGTCGGGCCGTCCTGGAGATGCCTTTCGTTGTTGAACTGGCCCAGGGCGGTGGCCTCATGCACGGAGGCGCCCTCATAAGCCTTGCAGATACGGCCGTCGTTATGGCAATCAAGACACTGGTTCCCGCAGGGTCACACTTTGCAACAATTGCCCTCGAAGCGAAATACCTGGCACCAGTCAAGCACGGGAAAGTCGTGGCAAGGGCCGAGGTATTGGAGCGGGAGGGCAGAATTTTAAAGGGCCGCGCAATTGTATACGACGAGCAGGACCGGGCTGTTGTTGAATTCTCCTCGACCTTCAAAATTGCAAAGGACACGAGAATAAGGGGGATTGTCTTCGAAGATATCAGTTCCGAGCCACAAAAATCGTAGAAGCAGACCAGTGAGTTTATGAGGAGATTACCCTCGTCCAAAAACGAAAGCCCCCGAGGGGGCTTTCTATTATGGTGCAGGTAGAATAAATATTATGATTAATGGTAATGTCTTTGCCAGTCGTCTACTTCCTTTTCGGCTTCATCGCGGCTCTTGCCGTATCTTTCCTGAATTTTCCCAATTAGATGCTCGCGTTTCCCCTCTATTTTATCCCAATCGTCGTCGGTGAAATCACCCCATTTTTCCCTGAGCTTTCCCTTTATTTGCTTCCAATTGCCTTCTATCTGATCCCAATTCATTCGTACTCTCCATTCATGGTTTGCTTTTGCTTCTCTTTTGCACCTCTTGCTGCCTTTTCTCGATCAGGTCCTTTATGGAAGCCGCAATGAGAACCGTACCGACAAAAAGACCCACTTTAATATCCTCAAGGCTCATCAGGTGCGCTCCTTAGATAGTGTTCTTATTAAAAGGTAAACATTTATTGGGAAAAGAAAATCAGGACAAGACCCCGCTGCGGTCGTCTCTACGGCTAATCTCATACGCGAGCTTCCGGGTGTCCGGAACGCCTGTTTTCATCGTCGATTGCTTCGCTGTTGGGGGACAGAGTACAGGTTTCGGTTTCACCAAAGAGGCGGAAACGGTTTCTGGCAACTACATCGTATGACCAGTCACGAATCGATCGGGGAACAAAGTGGAGCGCAGAGGCCAAAAAATGTAGTCCCATGAGGTGGCGGCCGATTGCGAGCGCAGCGTCGCTTTTTGTGTAACACCTGTTCTCTTCTATGAGAAGCAGGGTGTGCGGATCGTCCGGATCTTCGCCGCATTTGCTCACAAGCTCCCTGCCGGATTTGGTCCGCATGGAAATAAATCTGAATCTGCGCGTGCGGTCCAGCTTGCTTATCAGCCTGGCCGATCTCGAACACATGCCGCAACAGCCGTCAAAAAGAATGACCGGATTGTTCATTTCTGCAGCCCTCCCTATAAATAGTAAGCACTCATATTTTAAGGTTGGATGCAGCATAGCTGCTTTATCCAGAGCCTTGAATAACTCTTTTTTTAAGCTTTAAAGGTATTTCACGACGATATTGGAACTGTAAGGGTGAAAAGAGTTGTTGATCGATTTTTTTTTTAAAATGATTGATTATATTCTCGTTCAGTGGCAGGGAGAAAAGAGCTTAATCAAAAGCGCGGGGCCGTTTGCATCGCCGTAGGGGGAGGTTGCCCGGCCGTGTGGTGGCGAGCCCGAATAAACGGTTCTGAATAACCCGTAATTTCGGCGGTTTACGTTTACTTTTGACCGCTATTTTGTTATTTATCCCATTGGTCCGTTTTCCAGGAGAGAAGTTTATCCGAAGGGCGCTCACTGATGCAGCCTGCTGGACCTGCTTTCCGGAGATGAACTTCAAACGCCTTTTCGGGGAATTTTAAATGACCACAATGAAAGAAAGTTCTCTTCTTGAACAATTACGGCGGGAATTTAGCCTTCAGGACGACCAGTTGGAGCGCCTGCGGGTGTCCTGCTTTTTCGAGGGCATACCGCTTATGGACGCCTTTGAAAACATAGCGATAACCGACGAGGGCCGGATTTTGCGCGTGCTCTCGAAATATCTGGGAATACCCTTGCTCGAACGGGAAGATTATCCCGAAAAACCGGTGCTCCTCGAAGGTGTATCAATGTTTTTCCTGCGCAAGCACGCGGTGCTCCCAATCCAGGTTGACAGCGGCCGGGTTCGGGTAGTCGTTAATAATCCCCTCAATTTGCCAATCATCAATATTATTTCGAGTTATTTTTCAGGAATGGAGCTAAGCCTTTGCATCGGCCAGCGTGAGGAGATCCGCACGGCGATCGACCGGCTGTACGGAACGGCGGCCCGGGAAGCCGAGGCTGCTTCCGACGGGATCTCCGTGGGTTCGGATGGCTTCGAGGAAGACCTTGAACATCTCAAGGGTCTTGCCCAGGAAGCGCCAATTGTGCGGCTGGTAAATGTGTTGATCTCGCGCTCGCTTGATATGAGGGCATCGGATATACATTTCGAGCCTTTCGAACGCTCTTTTCACGTGCGCTGCAGGGTTGACGGTGTGCTCTTCGACCTCGATTCGCCCCAAAAGAACATGCAATCTGCTATCATCAGCCGTCTCAAGCTGATGGCTAATCTGAATATCGCGGAAAGGCGACTGCCCCAGGACGGCAAAATCAAGCTTCGCTTCGGAAACCGCGAGGTGGACATTCGTGTATCGACAGTGCCCACCATCTACGGCGAAAGCGTTGTTTTGAGGCTCCTTTCGCAGGAAGGGGTCGAATACAACCTGACCAATCTCGGAATGGACGGAAAAGATCTTGAATATATCGAGGGCCTGATCGAGCGCCCCTACGGAATGATCCTGGTCACCGGCCCAACCGGTTCGGGGAAAACGACGACCCTCTATGGCGTCCTGAAAAAGCTCAATTCCGTTACCCGGAAGATTCTTACCGTCGAAGATCCGGTTGAGTACCAGATTGACGGCATAAATCAGATTCAGGTAAAGCCACAGATAGATCTGACATTTGCTAATGCTCTGCGCTCGCTGGTGCGTCAAGACCCCGACGTTCTGCTCATAGGTGAAATCCGCGACAAGGAAACGGCGGATATTGCGATCGAATCGGCCCTGACCGGCCACCTTGTACTTTCCACTCTGCACACAAACGATGCCCCCGGCGCGATCACCCGTCTGCGCGACATCGGGATAGAATCGTTTCTGATGGCTGACTCACTGCTGGCGGTAATGGCCCAGCGGCTGATTCGGCTTTTATGCCCCGTCTGTAAGTTGGAATACGAGGCTCGCGACGTCGATATCAAGCGAATAAGCGAAATACTGCCCGACCTGCCAACGCCCCTTAAGCTTTATCAGAACAAGGGCTGCGACAGATGCGGGTACACGGGCTACAAAGGCAGGCAGGGAATTTTCGAGATTTTGCCGATAAACGAGGCCGTCAGATCCGGCATAGTTGCCGGAAAAGACGCCGGCTACATTTCTCAGAGTGCTTTTGCATCCGGATATCGGCCCCTGGTCTATAACGGTTTCCGTAAAGTAGTCGAGGGTGTAACCACGCTCTCCGAAGTGCTGCGGGTTACGAGTTTGTCATAAATGATTTCAGTGGAATGATTTTCATATGAGCTACTACCAGTATCATGCCCGCGATGCGCAGGGTGAAATTCACAAGGGGGTTCTTGACGCACTCTCGGAGACCGATGCCGCGCGCAAGCTCAAATCGGGCAGACTCTTTCCTATAAAGATAAAGGCAGTCAGGGGACAGCAGAGACGCAATATTCCCGAAGAACACATCATACGGTTCTTCTTCGATCTCTCGGACCTGCTGAGTGCCGGACTCCCGGTCGATCGCGCCTTGGGGCTTATCAGCACAAATCAGACCCATAAGAAATTTCAGCGCCTGGTCAAGGATCTCCTCGAAGAAGTGCAGGGTGGAAGCGACTTATCGGGTGCCATAGGCAAATACCGTGACGTTTTCGGTACCCTCGCCGACCACATGGTGAGGGCGGGAGAGGCCAGTGGAACCCTCGGACCTATACTCAAGCGACTCGCACAGTACATGGAGCAGCGACGAGCCTTCCGGCAGGCACTCATCTCATCGATGATCTACCCGATCATCCTGCTGGGGACCAGCATGGTCTCCATGGTTATACTGCTGGTCTATGTCATTCCGAAGTTCGCGCAAATTTTTCACGATCTCAACCAGAAGGTGCCCTTTGTAACAGAAGTGATGCTCCAGGTGGGCAACTGGCTGAGAGACTACGGCTGGACGCTGCCCTTTATGCTGGCGGTTATTTTCTGGGGCGGAAAGTATTTGATGAGGCAGCCCGGCGCGAGAATGGCGGCCGATAAGCTTCTGTTCAGATTCCCGATCAGCCGGTACATAATTTTGCATAGCGAATTAACCAGGTTCTGCCGCACCCTTGGTACGATGATCGAAGCGGGCGTGCCGCTGCTGCGCGCGCTTAGCCTCGGGCAGGAACTCATAATGAATGTGATGCTCAAGGAAAAGCTCGCTCCGCTTTACCAGGAAATAAAAGTTGGGCGCTCGATGAGCAACTTCTTCAGGGCTCACTCCGAATTCCCCGCGCGAATGGGAACCATGCTCCGCATTTCCGAGGAGCAGGGTAATCTGGGGCCGGGGCTTCTGGGGCTGTCCGAGTACTTCGAAAAAGAGTTGCAGCGGACTTTGCAGCGTATCATGGCTCTGATGGAGCCGGTTGTTATCATGACCACAGGCGCGATTATCGCCCTTATGGTGATGAGCATGTTTACGGCGATATTTGGAATAAATGACATCAAATTCTAGAGAACATAGAAGGCGCGGGGGATTCACCCTGATCGAAATGATAGTGGTGGTGCTTATCATTTCTGTCTCGGTTGCCCTTGTCATGCCCAGGGTAGGGACCGGCTGGAAGAGGCTCGAGGACGGCGAATTTCTCCAGGAGTTTGTCGATACCATAAGGCGATCGCGCATGATTGCCGTAAACTCCGGACAGCCGGTCGCCTTTAGGATAAACAGCGCCGATCGGGTCTACGATCTCACCAAGCCCGCGAGCAGGCCTATACCGGAAAATGTCGAAATTTTTTCGGAACGTCTTGAGAAGGACCCTGAAACAGGGGATTTTTTAGTCACTTTCTACCCGGACGGCAGCATGGTGGGAAACAGCTTCGACCTGACTTTCGATCACAAGAGAACCTACCGGGTATCCATCAACCCGCTTTTCGGCACCGTTGGGGTTGCGAGGTTGCAGACCTGATGATCAAACTGTCCGAAACCATGAGAAGAACAGGGGTTTTTGGGAAGAACGGCAGCCGCGGGTTTACTCTTTTGGAGATCCTGGTCGCCCTGATTATAGGAACGGTTGTTGTCGGCGGGGTAATGGGACTCATTTCAATGTCCATGCAGTACAGGTTCCGGCTCAAGGACAAACGCCAGGTACAGCCCATTCTCGAGACTGCCGCACAGGCGATTCTTGACGATCCAAAGAGAATAGGGGACGGGGCGATTACCTTTGGCGACCGAAAAGGTTCTCCGGTTGTCGCTGTCCGATCGGTCCCTGTCCCGCTCAGTGAAAACAGGGCCGGGAACAAGGGCGATCTTTACAGGGTAATGCTTGATTACAGGGGCAGTCACCTTGAATTCAGTGTGGTGGTGCCGCCGAGTTGATCGACGGCGGCAGCTTTGCATTTTTTGTACATCGGAACCCCGCGTTATTGGCGGTTGAAAGTAGATGGAATACAAATCGAAATATAAAATGAAATTTTCCGGGCCGCTTCGGGAAAGAGAAGGATTTACGCTAATCGAGGTTCTCCTGGCGACGGCCATTTCCGCCCTCGTCATGGTTATCCTCTCGGCCTGCCTCTCTTTTGCGCTCAGGGCGTGGGAAGAAACACAGGACCACAAGCCCGATTTGAGTGCTGCTGTTGCGGACCTGCTGAAACGCCAGCTTGCCGAGTTTGATCCTACACCTATCAAATTCGAGGAAGGTGCTCACCCCTTCTTTTCCGGACAGGGGCAATCCCTTTCATTTGCAACGTCTCACTCGGTTAAGGCTATTTCAGGCGGTGTTCCCGTTATAGCGCGCTATGTTTACAATCCGACAACCAAAGCAGTTTATTACGCGGAAATTCCACTTAACCCATATGAGCCCGAAACGATCAAAGACTTCGTAAAAATGGGTATCTCGACCGATGCCAGGTCGAGTATCCGCTTTTATGCAGTCGAACTGGCGGATTTCGAACTATCCTACTCCGGCGAGGGTAATTCCCAATATTCCGACAAGTGGGACCAAAAGGACGAGTTTCCACTTTCAGTTATAATGAGATGGAAAACGCCGGATTCCGGTGAATTTTCGCAGGCTTTTTCAGTTAACTCTCCATTCTCGATCGAGATCAAACCGAAGCTTTCGACCGGGACTATGGGGACACGATGAAAGATAGATTCGCAAAATACTTCGATGCAGTCAGGGCTGCTTTGCCTAACCCGGCGGTGGACCGCGGGGGGGTGATCCTGATTGCCGTTCTCTGGATTTGCGCCCTTATAATGTGGTTTGCGCTGCAAATAAGCGCTGAGGCCAGGTTCCAGGGCGATGACCGTATTCAGGCCATAAGGAAATCGCAGGCGCTTTACCTTGCAACCGGCGGTTGTTACGAAGCGCTTGCCAGGATGGGGGAGCCCGCTCCACTCAATGTGGATGAGCCGCTCGATAAAAATTGGCAGCCTGACGGAAAACCGCGAGTTGTCCAGTACGACACGGGGCGGGCGGTTGTCATAATTGAACCCGAGGAGCGGAAGGTAAATGTAAACAGGGTGGGCCAGCCTCAGCTAAAAGAGATCCTGGAAAGGGCAGGGGCTGAGGAGGGCATGGCGGATCGCCTCACCGATCTGATCATGGACTTCGTCGACCAGGACGACACTCCGAGGCTACTTGGCGGAGAAAAGCCCTATTACAAAAGCCTGGGTTTGAATTACGGTCCGCTGAATGGGCAATTGACAAGCCTCGATCAGCTTCTGCTGATACCCGGGATGACTCAGAAGCTTTTCTACGGGTATGGAAGCGTTGGTGATGATACAACTGGAGATGCTTACAAGGATCTTCTTATTCCGAGCAAGAATTCACTTTTCAGTATGCTGACAATTCACGGGAGTAATGTACGTTTGCTCCCGACCGAAGATGTGGAAACTGCGGCCCGGCAATTGAGTTGGAGGCTCGGTGGAATTTACAGGATAATCTCTTTCGGCATGAGTTCCAACGGTCCGCCTTCCGTCGGCATTTGGCTTACCGTGCGATTCAGCCCTCAGGAAAAGAGTTCTTATAAAATTTTGAGCAGGAAAGTCCTTTAAGAGAGGTAAAAGAGATGATTAAGGGCTTCATTAGATATAGACCAACTAATCTTGTCGCAGTCTATGTGGAAGCGCGAACAGTAGAAGTGGTGCGCGCGACCCGTAAATGGCGCTCATGGGAGATCGAGCAGGCGGAGAGATATCCTGTTCCCGCCGGCGAGTCTGTTCTGGACTACATTCAGTTTCTCAACATGAGGCCTAAAGGGAGGAAAGGAAGCGCGTTGATGCTTTTTATTCCTTCCACCTTCTATTCTGTTCACCGCGAGCATTATCCATTGTCGTTAAAGGACCAGATCGAGGAAGCGGTAAATTTTGATTGGCAGGAAAATATTTTCCACGAAATGGACAGCACGCTCCACTTTTACGGCCCCGCGGTATCGCTGGACCACCACATCTCGGTCCCGATATTCTCGATACAGAGGGCGGTATACGAGAAATTCCAGTTGGCGCTTAATGCGCACCAGTTCCAGCTCTTCACCGTCGTGCCCAGCGCCCTGGCATACGAAACTTTTATTCCATCCCCGGTTCCCGGTGAACCGGAGGAACCCCTGCAGATAATCGGGCGTGTTCTAGACGATTCGCAGCTTGAAATACATCGGTTCTATCGTGGTGCCTTCATGGATTCAATGCTGATAGGAAATTCGCAGGACAGCCTCAAGCTTTTTACCGAGAATCTGCTGTGCATGGGAGAGGGGGTTGGAGACTGCTCAGATAGATCTGTGCCCCATGTCAACCTGCTTTGCACGGGTGCGGAATGCGGTCTCGATGGCGATTATGGCAGCAATTGGAGCGAAAAGGGTCTGCCGGTATGCAAGCGAAGCATTGACGGTGCTTTCGTTACCAACTGGTTAAAAGGTCTTCTCCAGCAGGAACACGTACCAACGTTCGACAATGAAATCCTGCTCAAGCCATGGCAGGTGCCCCGTATCGCCTGGCCGCTTCTTGGACTTGTTCTTCTGTTTGCTTTATTCGCCTTCTGGCAGGTAGGCTCTTCGTCACGGCTGCTCCAGACCGACAAAGGATTAAAAAGACAGTTGGGCCAGCTCGAACTTCAATGGAGGCCGATTGAAGAACTTCAGAGCCGAATATCCAAGTTCCAGGAAGACAAGAAGACCCTTTTCGAGTTCAACCGTGAGGGCTATCCCCTGCTCGAGCTTCTGACATATCTGACGATGATTACCCCCGAGGATACATGGATCAACTACATTTCTCTGCGGAAGGGGCAGGTTATCATTCGTGGTGAGAGCAAGTCGGCTATCAAATACCTGTCTGAACTCTCGAAGACAGAAGGGCTGGCCGACGTAAAATTTGCCTCTCCGGTTACACGCAATCCCAATTCGGACATGGAGCGTTTCAACGTTCAGCTTCAGCTTGACATGGAAAAAATGAACAAAAGCCTGGAAGCGCTGCCGCTTGACAAGTTGGCTCCGTCAATGAAAGCCGTCTCGTCGAAAACAGGCGAGGTTTCGGATAAGGCTGCCGGTCCGGCTGAAACAGAAGGGGATACAGGCGAGCCCCAGGAATTGCCGGAAGAGCCGATGTCCGCTCCGCAGGAGGTCCAGCAATGAAAATCCAATGGCCCTCGATGGCCCAGATAAAGAGAGAGCGGAAGGCGATTATGGCCTGTGTCATTGTCATAGTCGCGCTCCTGGTACTGAAGGTGGTTTGGCTTGACCCGGTAATAGGTCAGAATGAGTTAACCGAGACGAAGATTAAGCAGCAGCAGGACCTTATTCATAAATATGAGCAAAAACTTAAGCAGTCCGGAGAGATAAAGGAGAATCTCGCCAAGCAGGAGCAGGAACTCAAGGAAATGCAAAAGAGGCTATTTCGCGGGACCGATCCCTACCAGCTTGCCGCCTCTCTTGGAGACCTGCTCTCGTCCAAGGGCGGAGAGGGCCAGAAACTCGATATAAAAACCTACCAGGTGCTCGCTAGCAAGGAGTACGGCCTCTATTCCGAAGTGCACCTCCGTTTTAATTTGATGACAAATGTGGACGGCCTATACTATTTTCTCGACCGGGTAAGAAACTCGGAATTCGCGATTCTTGTGCAGGAAATTAACATTCAAAAGATTCAGCGGAACAGGGGACCGGACCTGGTAGTAAATGTTATTCTCGCGGCCTTGATGGAAAAGGGCGAAAAAACTTGATCCGCCGTCTTCATTTCTTTTAATCAAGGTATTAGTTTGGGCCAAAACAGGTATACATTTATCGGCAATTCCACTGATCGGCAACTTGCCGCGATAAGTGTTGAACTGTAGTAAAGGCATCGAGTATAAGACATATCCAAGATAATTGAAATCGCCCGGAGTTGCCGAGTGCCGGACCGAATGATGGTTCCGTATATACGCCCGCCGGTAACTTACGAGTTTTCATTTTGCTGAAGTTTTACGGTCGTTGAGCAAGTTCTCGAAGTAAGGAGGGGCCTTTCGTATGAGAACACGCCAGTCTATCGTCTTAATTATGCTGGCTTTATTTTTTGTCTCGTGCCAGACAGCCACACCGCCCAAATCCCCGATCGGCAGGCAATCCCAGGGAGCCAAATCGCTGGGAACCCTCAGCGAATACACTCAACTGGAGAAGGAATCGGGTCAGCCGGTTGAAGTTGTCCAATCTTTAAACGAGAAAAAGGGCGAAGAAAAGGAAGAGAAGAAGAAAAAATCTATATCAATAATGGGCAGGTCACTGCCTTCCGGCCTCTTATCCCCTGAAGGGCAGGAGGCCCTGAGTAGCATCACGCCCGGGGCCGAACCTGAGCGGCAGAAAATAGTTCTCAACTTCGACAAGGCCGACATTTCGGAAGTGACGAGCCAGATATTCGGCGACCAGCTCAAGGTCAACTATGTTTTGGACCAAGGGCTGCAGGGCCGCATCAGCATGTATATCGAAGGGGAATTTAACCCACAGGAACTTCTCCAGATAGTTACAAGGGCTTATGAGGCAAACGGGGTGAGCGTCGTGCCCAAAAAGGGCATGTATTTCATTCAATCATCCCAGAAAACCACCGGTACCGGATTGCCCATTGCCGATTCCATGCTTCTAAAGGCCCAAAAAGATGGGGTGAGGCCGATAATAGTGATTTACCGGCTGAAGTACATGGATGCCAAGCAGGCATCCAACCTGGCCTCTCCGTTCCTGTCGGCCGGCAGGAAAGTCATCGTCGAATCCCTTACCAACAGCCTTATTTTCATCGAAGAAACTGAAAATGCCCGTTCGATCATCAATCTCCTCAAGACTATAGATATAAATATTCTTCAGGAAGTCAGCATGGAGATAATCCCGCTGCAATCGATAGCGCCGCAGGATGCGGTGCAGGGGATGGAAACATTGCTGAACAAGCTCGGCGGGGTAAAAGAGAGCGCCATCAAGAACAACATCGCCTTTATTCCTCTCCAGAGTTTCGGCGGTGTTCTGGTGATGGCCCAGAACAGCGATTTACTCAAATCCGCGAAGCAATGGATAAATGCACTTGATGTACAGGGTGTGGAGTCGGGCGAACAGATCTATGTCTACTTTATCCAGAACGGGCTTGCGCGTGACATAGGCGATATCCTCAATTCTGTCTACGGCCTGGGTGGCGGTGGCGGAACCAGGAGGCTCGAACAGCAGGTCGTCGCCTCCGGGGGACGTAGTTCATCGACCCGCAGTGGGGGTTTCGGTACCGGCAGCGGATCTTCTTTTGGTGGGTCTTCATTTGGTGGTTCTTCCAGTCTTGGAAGCAGAACAGGATCGAGCAGCAGCACTGGTACCGGCACCACCGGCTCGACTTCGGGAAGCACTTTCGGGGGAGCCGGGAGTACTTACGGTTCGTCCGCTTCACGTGGCATGAGCGGGACCAGTGCGGTTGGCTCTACTGGTACGGCTGGTGCCCAAGGTGCCGGCAAACCAAAGATTTTTACCGGCGAAGTAACTGTAATCGCGGATGAGGTGAACAACGCGATAGTTGTTCGTGCAAATGCATCGGATTACGCCAAGATAAAGAAGACCATCGAGACGCTCGATCTGCTCCCGCGAGCCGTTCTAATCGAGGTGATGATAGCCGAGATCACTCTGAACAAAGATCTTCAATATGGAATAAAGTACTGGTTTCAGCACAACCCCAGCGATCCGACGGGGTTGGGCCTTTCGCTAGGCGGGCTGTCCAACAAACAGACCGGGACTTCTACCAGTGGTTCGACATCAACCACGACCCTCGGTTTCCCGAATATCGGGGATGTCGCCGGTGCTGGGCTGGGCATGTCCTGGATCGCCACTGCCAAGGACCTTGCCATTTTCCTGAATTTCCTCTCCTCCAAAACCAATATAAATATTCTTTCCAACCCGAGTCTTCTGGCAACCGACAACAAAGATGCAACCATTACGGTAGGCGGCCGGCAGCCTGTGCCAACCGGTTCGTTTACCGGCGGCACCACTACGGATCTGGCAGCCACAAGCGTTTTCAGTACTATTCAGTACGAGGAAACGGGAACTATACTAAACGTCACGCCTCACATAAATGCCGGAGGGCTTGTCAGACTGGAGGTCGAAGGGATAATCCGGCGAGTCGGTCCCAATGCGACCGTCGGCGCAAATAATCAGGCCCCGACCTTTGTCGAGCGCAATATCAAGACCACACTGCTGGCCCAGAGTGGTTCGACTGTGATAATTGGTGGAATACTCGATTCCAGTGAAAATAACGAAAGAACTGGAATTCCAGCCCTTCAGAGCATTCCAATCATAAAGACACTGTTCAGCAGCACCGGTAGCACTCTGGAAAAGACTGAGCTGATAGTGGCCATCACTCCCCATGTCATTGACCAGCGCGGAAGCGAGGCATCGAGGGAATTCCTAGAAAAAATGCGGAACCTCAAGATGAGGATTCAAAGATAATACGTTCAAAAGCCGGATTTCATTGGGTTATTGCAAGATCTCCGGGGCTGTTGCCTAAATAGTTTTTCGGAAAATGCTAAGCTAAATTCGATGGCACGAACCTGATGAACGTCATTCCCGCAGCGCCTTCTCATTGCCGTAACAACAAGATTTGAACGAACTCCAGCAAATCCGGATTACCCCAACGCGTCATTCCCGCGTGCTTCNNTCTGGCGGGAATCCAGCGTCTTTTGGAACGCGTGGGCATGAAGCTTTAACCCTGCTCACCGCCATTGCCAGAATACGCTAAGCTGCCGGTGGTCACGATAAAGCGCTGTGCCCACAATGCGCGTTGCTCCGGTAAGTTGACAGCAATGTGCAGCGCTTCTGGGCGGGAATTCAGTGTTCTTTGCTTCGTGAGAC
>DBMI01000014.1 GCA_002298165.1 Desulfarculales bacterium UBA702 | reverse complement strand
CCGGCGTTCTGACGGAAGTAATCGCATAAATTTATTCACTACAGCAAACCGGAGCTTGCCGGCTCCGGTTGTCTATTTGATAGGAACTAAAACTAAATGGTTACAAACCAGAGAATCCGCATCCGACTGAAGGCATACGATCACAAGCTGCTGGACCAGTCCACGAACGAGATCGTCATGACGGCCAAGAAGACAGGTGCGCGCGTTGCGGGACCCATACCGCTTCCCACGAAAATAAATCGCTACACCGTGCTGCGGTCTCCTCACGTTGACAAGAAATCGCGCGAACAGTTCGAGATACGAGTTCACAAGCGCCTTATCGATATTCTGGAACCGACTCAGCAAACAGTCGATTCCCTTATGAAACTGGACCTCTCCGCCGGGGTCGATGTCGAAATCAAGCTCTAGGTTTTTAGGGGCGGCGGTTCTATCGAAAGAGAGCAGGCATCATGATTAATGCAATTATAGGACGCAAACTCGATATGACTCAGGTCTTCGCCGATGACGGCTCGGTTTACCCGGTCACCCTTGTCCAGGTAGGTCCGTGCACGGTTACTCAGGTAAAGACCGAGAAAAGCGACGGCTATTCGGCCCTGCAGATCGGGTTTGGACCCAGGAAGGCCAAGAGTGTCAATAAACCCATGAAGGGCCACCTCGACAAAGTCGGCAAAGGCTACTTCGAGGTACTTCGCGAGATTCCGGTGGACGATCCTTCCGAGCATAATCCTGGCGACGAGGTGCTGGCCGACATATTCGAAATCGGCGAGCAAATCGACATAATCGGCAAGAGCAAAGGCAAGGGGTTTGCCGGGACTATCAAGCGATGGAATTTCAGCCGCGGGCCCGACGGGCACGGATCGAAAAACGTCAGGGAGCCCGGGTCGACCGGTATGGCGACCTACCCCGGCCGTGTAATCAAGGGCAAGAGATTGCCCGGGCAATTAGGCAATAAGCGCACAACGGTTCTCAACCTCACGGTTGTGGACGTGCGTCCCGAAGAGAACCTGATACTGGTTCACGGCGCCGTTCCGGGCGCGAAAAACGGAATAGTCATTATCCGCAGAACGAACCGGGTGAAATAATCGCGCCTTGGGCGGATCTAGATTTTGGGGAAATAGAATGCCAACTGTTGATGTATTCAACCTGAACCGGGAAGTTACGGGCCAACTCGAATTAAGCGATGCTATTTTCGGAGTGCCCGTCAAGCCTCACGTCATGCATGAGGTAGTGCTTTACCAATTGGCCAAACGCCGGGCCGGAACCGCTAAGACCAAGGGACGCAGCGAGATCTCCGGCGGCGGCAAAAAACCGTGGAGACAGAAGGGCACCGGCCGCGCTCGCGCAGGCACCACCCGCTCTCCGGTGTTCCGCGGCGGCGGTACGATACACGGTCCCCAGCCGAGGGACTATGACATGCGCGTACCGAAAAAGGTCCGCCGTGGTGCCCTCAAGATGGCTCTCACCCAAAAGCTCATCGATAACGGGTTAACGGTTTTCGACCAGTTGAAACTGGAAAAAATCAAGACGAGAGATTTCGCGGATATACTCAACCGGTTCGAACTTCGGAAGACCCTGGTGGTCATTCCCGAACCCGATGATATTATTACGAGATCCGCGCGAAATATACCAAATGTGAAGGTCCTCCGAACTGAAGGCCTCAATGTCTACGATCTTCTCAACTACGAGACATTGATCCTGAGCAGGGAATGCATCGGGAAGATCGAGGAGGCGCTGGCATGATGNNGATATTTTGAAACGCCCCCTGATTACCGAAAAAAGCACCGTCGAGAAGGAAGAGCGAAACAAGCTCTTCTTCGAGGTTGACCGGCGCGCCAACAAGATCGAAATCAAGGCCGCGGTTGAAAAGATATTCAAAGTGGACGTGCTCGATGTTGCCACCATTAACATGAAGGGCAAGAAAAAACGGGTTGGCCGCCACTTTACTCAGCACTCCGACTGGAAAAAGGCAGTAGTTACGATAAAGCCCGGCCAGCGCGTTGAGTTTTTTGAAGGCGCTTAGGCAGGAGAGGAAAAGGTAAAATGGGAATCAGGAAAGTAAAACCGACATCTGCCGGCCGCCGGTTCCAGGCATACGCGACTTTCGAGGAAATAACGACTGACAGGCCGGAGAAAAGCCTTACCGAACCACTCAAGAAGTCGGGCGGCCGCAACAACCTTGGCCGTGTTACCGCGTGGCACCGCGGCGGCGGGCATAAAAGGCTCTATCGGATCATAGATTTCAAGCGCAACAAGGAAGGCATACCGGCAAAGGTCGCATCGATCGAATACGACCCGAACCGCTCAGCCCACATTGCCCTCCTGCATTACGTGGATGGCGAGAAACGCTACATTCTGGCCCCGGTCGGCCTGAAGGTTGGAGCACAGGTAATGACGGGCGGCGATGCAGACATCAAGCCCGGAAACTGCCTCAAGCTCTTGAACCTGCCGCTTGGTACGGTGGTGCACAATATCGAGATGCGCCCCGGCAAAGGCGGGCAGCTTGCGCGCTCAGCCGGCACAAGCGCCCAGTTGATTGCCCGTGAGGGCAAGAATGCCACCCTGCGCATGCCCTCGGGCGAAATGCGTATGGTATCCGTCGAGTGCAAGGCCACGATTGGCCAGGTTGGAAATATAGACCACGAGAACATTTCGCTCGGTAAGGCCGGACGCACGCGGTGGTCGGGAAAAAGACCCCATGTCCGCGGCGTTGCGATGAACCCGGTTGACCACCCGATGGGCGGCGGTGAAGGCAGAAGCTCAGGCGGCCGCCATCCCTGTACCCCCTGGGGTGTTCCCACAAAGGGCTACCGCACGCGGAAACCGAAACAGAGCGACAAGTATATATTGCATCGCCGCAAATAACCATAAATCGCGATTGCGGCAATTTCGCACGGCCCGCCCTTCCCTGCGCCCCGCGCATTGTATGAGCGAGCCAATAGTGTTAGGAGGAAAACAGTGCCTCGGTCTTTAAAAAAAGGGCCATTCGTAGACGATCATTTGATCGAGAAGGTAACCAGGGCAAGAAATACCGGTGACCGCAAAGTTATCAAGACTTGGTCGCGCAGGTCCACCATTCTCCCCGAATTCGTCGGAGTGACGCTTGCCGTACATAACGGGAAGAAGTTCATCCCGGTTTTCGTGAGCGAAAACATGGTTGGACACAAACTTGGTGAATTCTCGCCCACCAGGACCTTCTACGGTCACGCCGGCGACAAGAAGTCCAAAGTCAAAGGGAAGAAATAATGGAAGTCAGAGCCATTAGCAAATACCTGCGGGTCTCGTCTCAAAAGGCCAGACTTGTTGCGGATATGGTCCGGGGCAGGAGCGTGAGCGAGGCCCTGGTCATGCTGAGGTTTACGCCCAAAAAGGGCGGTCGTCTCATAACAAAGACGCTCAACTCGGCCGTTGCCAACGCCGAAAGCGCCCACGCCCTCAAGGCTGACAATCTCTTTATCAAGACGATAAAAATCGATCAGGGGCCGCGGCTCAAGAGATTTCGCCCAAGGGCCATGGGAAGGGCAACCAGGATTATTAAACCATCCAGCCATATTACAATCGTGCTGGCTGAGAAATAGTTTCCTGGCCGGGTTATAATAATTTGTTTTTGCTTTAAATTTTATTGATGTGTATTTCCGCACCCTCACGGAGGTGAAGTTTGGGACAGAAAGTTCATCCAACCGGGTTCCGGCTCGGGGTAATCAAAACCTGGGATTCGAAGTGGTTTGCCACCAAGGATTACTCGAAGCTGGTTTTCGAAGACCGCAAGATCCGGGACTACATTAAAGATCGGCTCTTCCATGCAGGGATTTCGAAGATTGAAATCGAGCGGGCCGCAAACAAGGTAAAAATCCGGATACACACTGCGCGACCTGGAATAGTGATAGGCAAAAAAGGCGCAGAGATAGAAGTTTTGCGGCGCGACCTCGAGCGCAGGTTCAGGCGCGAAGTCCTTATCGACATCCAGGAAGTTCGCCGTCCCGAACTTGATTCTGTACTGGTTGCGGAAAATATCGCTCTTCAGCTGGTAAGGCGGGTTGCTTTCCGCCGCGCAATGAAGCGCGCGGTAACCTCGGCCCTGAAGTTCGGAGCAAAGGGCGTGCGCGTTGCTTCGGCCGGTCGCCTTGGAGGCGCCGAAATGGCAAGGCGTGAATGGTACCGTGAAGGCCGCGTCCCGCTCCACACGCTACGGGCCGATATTGATTATGGTACCGCCACTGCGCGCACGACTTACGGCGCAATTGGCGTAAAAGCCTGGATTTTCAAAGGCGAAGTCCTGCCCTGACAGGAACAGAGCGCCTTTTGTAGTTTGGTCGGACATCAACCCGCGAGGGCTTGCGGTCCGACCCGATAATACCGGGAGAAACGGATAATGTTAGCACCGAAAAGAGTCAGATACAGAAAAGTACAAAAGAGCCGCATGCGCGGGACGGCTTTCCGGGGAAGCGATGTAAGCTTTGGCGACTTCGGCCTTAAGGCCCTTGGACCCGGCTACGTGACATCCCGGCAGATCGAGGCTGCCCGTATCGCTATAACCAGGCATGTAAAGCGCGGTGGCAAGGTCTGGATCCGCATCTTCCCCGACAAGCCTTTTACCAAAAAACCCGCGGAAACCCGCATGGGAAAAGGCAAAGGCTCACCCGAGGGATGGATGGCGGTAGTTCGCCCCGGCCGGGTTCTTTACGAAATCAAGGGTGTTACGGAAGCAACGGCCCGCGAGGCGTTAAATCTTGCTGCCCATAAGCTGCCAATTCCCACCCGATTCGTTTCGAGGCAGGATGTACTATGAAAGCAACCGCTTTTCGTGAAATGTCAAGAGATGAGTTGCTCCTGAAGCTTGATGAGCTTCAGCAGGCGCAGTTCAACCTCAAGTTTCAGCATGCCACCGGGCAGTTGGACAACACCTCGCAGCTTCCCAAGAATAAGAAGGACATGGCGCGGATACTTACGATTTTGTCCGAGATGGACAAAAAAGCCGGAGCATAGGGGCCAAGGCATCATGGAAGAAAAAAAATCACTTAGAAAGACTCGCGTCGGCAAGGTAATGAGCAACAAGATGGATAAGACCGTTGTGGTCATGGTCGAACGGCTCATTCAGGACTCGATGTACCGCAAGTTCGTTCGGCGCCGCAATACATTCAAGGCTCACGACCCTCTGAACGCCTGTTCGGTTGGGGACCGGGTACTTATCGAGGAAAGCAGGCCGATCAGCAAAGACAAGCGCTGGCTGGTGGTCAAGATAATTGACAAGGCGGCAATCTAGCACGCGAAGGCAAGCGGCCGCCCATTCCGGCTCCGCGGCCCGCACGTTTTCCAGAGTATGGAGTAACCAATGATTCAAGCGGAAACTCAACTGAATGCCGCTGATAATTCCGGGGCCAAGCGGCTTTACTGCATAAAGGTGCTCGGCGGCACACGCAGGCGCTACGCTTCGGTTGGAGACATTATTGTCGTCTCGGTCCAGGAGGCCATCCCTAACGCCAAGGTGAAAAAGGGAGACGTGCTCAAGGCGGTGGTTGTGCGCACCCGCAAGGAAGTACGGCGCCCGGACGGCTCCTACATCAAATTCGACGACAATTCGGCGGTGCTAATCAATCAGGCAAAGGAACCGATCGGCACGCGCATCTTCGGACCGGTCGCAAGAGAACTGCGGGCCAAACAGTTCATGAAGATTATCTCGCTCGCTCCGGAAGTTCTTTAGCGACAAAGGACATTTAGGATGAAATTTCAGGAATACCATATCAAGAAAAACGACATGGTGCAGGTTATCGCCGGTAAAGACAAGGGCAAGAGCGGCAAGGTCATGCGTGTAATCCCGAAGAAGGACCGGGCGATAGTTGAAAAGATCAACATGGTCAAAAAGCACATGAAGCCCAACCAGCAGACAAGGCAGGGCGGAATCTTGGATAAGGAATCCCCGATCCATATTTCGAACCTCATGCTTATTTGCTCGAAATGCACAGACCCGACCCGGGTGGGCCATAAGATGATCGATGACAAAAAAGTCCGGTACTGCAAAAAGTGCGAGGAAGTCATTGATTAGCTGGACGTCCACCGCAAGGGCGGAACGGAGGAAAAATGGCAGTACTGCGGGATAAATACAACGATGAGGTGGTTCCTCAACTTCGTGAGAAGTACAATTACAGCAGCCCCATGCAACTTCCGAAAATCTCCAAGATCATCCTCAATATGGGGCTTGGGGAAGCCATCCAGAACATCAAGATACTTGACTCCGCGGCGGCCGAACTGGCCCAGATAAGCGGCCAGAAGCCGGTTATCACCAGAGCGCGCCAAAGCATCGCTGCATTCAAGCTCCGCAAGGGAATGCCTATCGGCTGCATGGTTACCCTTCGTGGAAACAGGATGTACGACTTTTTTGACAAGCTCGTAAACATCGCCCTTCCCCGCGTTCGTGATTTCCGGGGCATTTCACCCAGGGCGCTCGACGGCAGGGGCAACTACACTCTGGGCATAAAAGAGCAGATAATTTTCCCTGAAATCGACTACGACAAGATCGATAAGATCAAGGGAATGAACATAACAATCGTAACGACGGCAAAGACTGACGATGAGGCCCGGACTCTTCTGGCCCTCATGGGAATGCCTTTCAGGCAGTAACGAAGGAGGCCTTCTTTGGCTAAGAAGTCACTAATCGCAAAATCTCAGCGCACCAACAAGTTCAAGGTCCGGACATATAACAGGTGTCCAATCTGCGGACGGCCGCGGGCCTACATTCGCAAATTTGGGATTTGTCGGATCTGTTTTCGAAACATGGCTCTCAAGGGAGAGCTGCCCGGCGTGATCAAGGCAAGTTGGTAGAAAGATGTTCCCGTCTTTGAAGCTGCGGGAACGACGATTTTAAGGAGTGTAGAGAAAATGGTATCGGATCCCATAGGCGATTTCCTGAACCGCATCCGGAATGCGCAAAAGGCAAGGTTCGATAAGGTTGACATCCCGGCTTCCCGTATGAAGGCCAGCTTGGCCCGCATTCTCAAGGAAGAGGGATACATAAAGAATTTCAAATTCATCAGGGACGACAAGCAGGGAATCCTGCGACTGCAGCTTAAGTATGGCGAAAGCCGCGACGGCGCCCTGGCCGGTGCTCGCCGGGTCAGCAAGCCCGGATGCCGCACCTATGTCGGCCACGAGGAAATTCCCCAGGTAATGAACGGGATGGGCATATCGATTTTGTCCACTTCGCGCGGGGTAATGACCGACGGGCAGGCGCGCAAGGAACGCATTGGCGGCGAAGTGCTCTGCGCCGTCTGGTAGAGTTGGCGCCCAGGTCCCTTTGAGCAGATCAATAAAGGAGCAATGGCATGTCACGGGTGGGTAAATTGCCCATAGCGATACCAAAAGGGGTAAATGTCGCCCTGGATGATTCGGTGCTTTCGGTGAAAGGCCCCAAGGGTTCGCTCGCGCGCCCCCTTCCGGCAAATCTCGAAGTGCTGATAAGCGCCGGGGCTATTGAGTTCAAGAGAAAAGACGAGGCCAATGAGACCAGGTCTCTTCACGGGCTTGTCCGTGCGCTGGTAAACAACATGGTTCGCGGGGTGAGTGAAGGTTTTGTGAAAAGCCTCGAAATCCAGGGAACGGGCTACCGCGCCGAGGTACAAGGCAACAATTTGAATCTTAGCCTTGGATTTTCGCACCCTATCCTTTTCCCGCTGCCCGATGGGATAAAGGCCTCTGTTGAAGCCAAGGTAAACACGATAAAGCTCGAGGGCATCGACGTCGAGCTGCTTGGCGAAACTGCGGCAAGGATTCGAGCACTTAGGCCCGCCGAGCCTTACAAGGGCAAGGGTGTTCGCTACGCAGGCGAGAGAATTCACCGCAAGGCCGGCAAGACAGGCAAGAAGTAGGATTCGGAGGGGACTGGAAATGGCTGGAAATACCAATCCGCGCGATGTCGCGCGTCTCAAGCGAAAGAAACGCATAAGGCGCAAGGTTGAGGGTACGGTAGAGCGTCCCAGGCTTACCGTTTTCCGGACCGACAAGCACGTCTATGCACAGATAATAAACGATAAGAGCGGGGCGACCCTGGTTTCGGCTTCCACACTCTCGGAAGAATACAAGGAAGCCAAGAAGGAAAAGGGTAAAATTGCCGCTGCTAAAATTGTTGGTGAACTTATCGCCCGTAAGGCCCTCGATAGTGGAATCGCAAAGGTTGTTTTCGACCGCAACGGTTTCATCTATCACGGGCGCATCAAGGCCCTTGCCGATGCCGCTCGCGCCAAGGGCCTGGACTTCTAATTTTACACCAGATCGGAGGCAGTCAAATTGATAGCTGTGGAATCAAGCCAGCTGCAGTTAATCGACAAGGTGGTCCATATCAGCCGTGTTGCCAAGGTTGTTAAGGGCGGCCGGCGTTTTTCGTTCAGTGCGATTGTGGTTGTTGGTGACGGCAACGGCCGGGTCGGCTACAGCCTGGGCAAGGCTAACGAGGTCCCCGAAGCTATACGCAAGGGGATGGAGTCGGCCAAGCGCAGCATGATAGAGGTGCCGATGCAGAATACCACGATCCCTCACGAGGTTCTTGGCCGGTTCGGTGCTTCATCGGTCATCCTCATACCCGCCTCTCCCGGTACCGGTGTGATCGCGGGCGGGGCTGTCCGGGCCATCATGGAAGCAGCCGGCATCAGCAACATTTTGACCAAGTGCGTAGGGTCAAGAAATCCCCACAACGTGGTGAAAGCCACCGTCGAGGGGCTCAAGATGCTTCGAAGCCCCGAACAGGTCTCAAGGATCCGTGGAAAGAATATCCTGGAGGACTAGGATAGTTCACTTTCACCGCGGAGAACGCTGAGGACGCAGAGAAAGACTGGGAAAGTTTATTCAGGAAAGATTCTCAGTTTCACTTATAAACGTTCTCAGTTTTTCCTCCGCGTCCTCTGCGCTCTCTGCGGTGAACATAGAAGGAACGGAAATGGCAAAGCCAATCGAAGTCAGACTGATTCGAAGCCCAATCGGGCGCCCCGAGAAGCATAGGAAAATCCTTGTGGCTCTCGGACTGACAAAAATGCACCGTCCGGTGGACCTCTACAGTTCCCCTCAGGTGCTCGGCGCTTTGAGGAAAGTTATTCATCTCGTTGAAGTAAAAGAGAAAGCATAGAAGGACGGATTCTCCGATGAAACTTAGCGATCTGGCTCCGCCTCCGGGAGCTAAAAAGAATACGAAAAGACTCGGCCGCGGTTCCGGTTCCGGCCAGGGGATGACCGCTGGCAAAGGAACCAAGGGCCAGAAAGCACGCTCCGGTGGTGGTACGCCCCCGTGGTTTGAGGGCGGCCAGATGCCACTTCAGCGCAGAATTCCAAAGCGCGGTTTCAAGAATCCTTTTCGTAAAGAATATTCCGTTATTAATGTCGAGGATATGCAGCGGTTTCCGGCCGGCAGCGAAGTCAGCCCGATCGACATGATCGGCGCTGGCATTCTCAGGAAGGTCCCATTCGGGATCAAACTGCTTGCCAACGGCGAGATTACCCAGGCGGTTACCGTACGCGTTCACAAAGCGAGCGCTTCGGCCGTTCAGAAAATCGAAGCCGCCGGCGGTAAAGTCGAACTCATACCGCTGAGAGAAGGAAAATAAAGAGTGCTCTCAGGTTTTCAAAATATAGGTCGAATTCCCGAACTCAAGCGTCGAATAGCCATGACTTTGGCGCTTCTCGCCGTTTATCGGATCGGGGTTCACATTCCGACCCCAGGCATCAATACCGAAGCCCTGATGTCCTATTTCAGGGCCGCACAGGGAACACTGCTCGGACTTTTCGACATGTTCTCAGGCGGCGCACTTAGCCATCTATCGGTTTTCGCTCTCGGGATTATGCCCTACATCAGCGCGTCGATTATCCTCCAGCTTTTAACCGTCGTCATTCCGACTCTGGAGCGCCTCAGCAAGGAGGGCGATGCTGGACGGAAGAAGATTACCCAATACACCCGCTACGGCACGGTGGTCCTTAGCATCATCCAGGGCTTTGGAATAGCCGTCGGGCTTGAGAGAATGATGAGCCCCGGCGATGTGCCTATCGTGCTTCAAGCAGGATGGAGTTTTCGACTGATAACCGTTTTGACCCTTACGGCTGGAACCGCTTTTATCATGTGGCTGGGCGAGCAGATCACCGAGCGCGGAATCGGCAACGGAATCTCTCTTATAATATTCGCAGGCATTGTGGCCGGCATCCCCAATGCGATCATCAGCACCTCCCGACTGGTTCAGACCGGCGAAATGAGTATATTCACCCTGGTACTTATCGGTGTCATGATGCTCGCGGTCATCGCTTTTATCATTTTTATGGAGCGCGGGCAGAGACGAATACCGGTGCAGTATGCGAAAAGAGTCGTCGGCCGGAGGGTCTATGGCGGCCAGAATACACATATACCGCTCAAGATCAATTCATCGGGCGTTATTCCGCCAATCTTCGCATCCAGTATCATCATGTTCCCCGCGACGCTCGCCAATTTCGTAGACGCTCCATGGATGAAGGCTGTTGCGGAATCACTTATGCCGGGTCATTGGGTCTACAGCCTCATTTATGTTGCAGCCATAGTCTTTTTCTGCTTCTTCTACACTGCGATAGTCTTCAACCCGGTCGATGTATCGGAAAACATGAAGAAGTACGGCGGCTTCATCCCCGGCATTCGCCCGGGACGTCCGACAGCGGAGTATATCGACAAGGTGCTCAGCCGAATAACACTTGGCGGAGCAATCTACATATCGGCGGTTTGCGTACTCCCCACGTTCCTGATCAGCAAGTTCAATGTCCCATTTTACTTTGGCGGGACCGCCCTCCTCATTGTAATTGGCGTTGCAATGGATACCTTGGCCCAGATCGAGGCGCACATGCTTTCGCGCCACTACGAGGGTTTCCTTAAGAAGGGCCGAGTAAAGGGCCGCCGCTAATCGCCTTGCATTCTTGTGGTGAATTCGCGGCGTAATGATCAGGTTCTCCAAAGATGGGGGTAAGAAATGAACATCATTTTGCTTGGACCGCCGGGAGCAGGAAAAGGTACACAGGCCAAGCGCTTGACCGAAAAGTACCACATTCCACAGGTTTCAACCGGTGATATGCTCCGTGAGGCACTGAAGGAAGGATCTCCCCTGGGTCTAGAAGCAAAAAAATACATGGATCAGGGCGGACTCGTTCCCGACGAAGTGGTTATCGGATTGGTGAAGGAGCGCATACAGAAGCCCGACGCCGGGAATGGTTATATGCTCGATGGTTTCCCACGGACCTCCGGCCAGGCCAAGGCCCTGGACAAGATCCTTGAGCAACTCGGCCAGAAGATCGATCATGTGGTAAGCATCGAAGTTCCGAGTTCGGAGCTTCTTGGCCGCCTCACCGGACGGCGTACCTGCCGCGCTTGCGGCGCGGGCTTCCACCTCATGTACGATCCTCCGAAAAAAGAAGCGATCTGCGACAAGTGCGGAGGTGAGCTCTACCAGAGGTCGGATGACAATGAGAGCACCGTTAAGTCGCGACTCGAAACTTACGAAGCGCAAACCAAGCCGCTCATTGAATATTATCAAAACCAGGGCAAGCTCCGCCGCATTAACGGTGTGGGCAGCATGAACGAGATACTGGCTAGAATTCAGGCGGTATTGGAGTAAGAGGCAGTTTTTTGATCATCTTGCGATCACGTGCCGAAATAGAGAAGATCCGCAATTCCTGTCGGATTGTATCCGATATTCTGCGGAAAATCGGCGAAACCGTTCAGCCCGGGATTACGACCTGGGATTTGAATGCGCTAAGTGAGGAACTGGCACGGCAAAGTGGGGCAAAGCCCGCGTTTATGGGATACCACGGCTATCCGTATGCCCTTTGCACTTCAGTTAACGAGCAGGTCGTCCACGGGATGCCGTCCAAGCATCGAAGGCTTAAAGAAGGCGATATCCTGAGCCTGGACTTTGGAGTAGTTGTTGACGGCTATTATGGTGACGCCGCGGTTACGGTTCCTGTGGGGAAGATCGCGGCCGAAGCTGAGAGGTTATGCGAAGTAACCCGTGAGTCCTTGTCACGGGGAATTTCGCAGGCGCTCAGCGGCAATCACCTTTCGGATATTTCCCACGCCATACAGGAATACGTTGAGTCACGCGGTTTTTCGGTGGTTAGGGAGTTTGTCGGCCACGGTATAGGCCAGCACCTTCATGAGAGTCCCCAGGTTCCCAACTATGGCCCCCCTGGAAAGGGTGTCAGGCTGAAGCCGGGGATGGTGCTGGCAATTGAGCCGATGATAAATTACGGGGGGCCCGACGTCGAGATCATGGAGGACAACTGGACGGCGGTAACCCTTGATCGGAGCCTGTCTGCGCATTTCGAGCACACTATAGCGATAACGACTGACGGACCCGAGATACTCACTTTAATATAAAACGGCTTTACAATAGGGAATGTTATCAGTATAATAAAAAGTTCGCATCAGATAAAACCCGAAGGAGTCGCCAAAAGCATGGCTAAAGAGGATGCAATCGAGGTGGAAGGCACCGTTGTAGAAACTCTTCCAAATGCCATGTTCCGAGTCGAACTGCCCAACGGCCATCGCATTTTGGCCCACATCTCCGGAAAGATGCGCATGCATTTCATTCGCATTCTCCCGGGTGACAAGGTTACGGTGGAGCTTTCACCCTATGATTTGACTCGTGGCCGTATTACTTACAGGTCGAAATCGTAGCGGCTCAGGCAGGGCTGGTAAGCCTGCCCTACCCGGTTACTGGGCGACGGGCAATCGCACCGCACCGAGAAAGGAATTTGGAAGATGAAAGTGCGAGCATCGGTTAAGCGCATTTGCAGAAAATGCAAGATAATCCGCCGCCATGGAAATGTGCGGGTGATTTGTGAAAACCCCAGGCACAAGCAGCGCCAGGGCTAAGGGAGGAATATTTTGGCACGCATCGCAGGTATCGACTTACCGAAAAACAAGCGCATCGAGATCGCTCTCACATATATCTACGGTATCGGCAGGCCTACGTCTCAGAAGATTCTTGAAATGGCCGCAATCAATGTTGATACCAAAAGCGACGATCTAACCGACGCGCAGGTCAATTCGATCAGGCAGATCATCGACTCTCATTTCAAAGTCGAGGGTGATCTTCGCTCCGAAGTCTCGATGAGTATCAAGCGCCTCATGGATCTGGGCTGCTATCGCGGCCTGAGACACCGCCGGGGACTTCCCGTGCGCGGCCAGCGCACTCACACCAACGCACGCACGCGCAAGGGTCCGCGCAGGTCCGTCATGGGCAAGCGCAAGAAAGCTTAGCACGGAGGAATCATGGCAAGAGAGAAATCAGCCAGGCCCAAGAAAAAAGAGCGCAAGAATATTCTGAACGGCGTTGCCCACATCCGCTCCACGTTCAACAACACCATTATCACGATTACGGACCTTAGCGGAAACGCCATTTCCTGGTCCAGCGCCGGAAGCCAGGGCTTCAAGGGATCTCGGAAGAGCACACCTTTCGCGGCACAGGTAGCGGCTGAAATTGCGGCAAAGAAGGCACAGGAACATGGGGTCCAGAACATCGAGGTTTACGTGAAAGGCCCGGGTTCCGGACGTGAAGCCGCCTTGCGCGCCCTTCAGGCCGCGGGTTTTAACATAACCTTTATCAAAGACGTAACCCCAATTCCGCACAACGGCTGCAGGCCTCCGAAGAGGCGCAGGGTATAGCTTACCGGCTAACCCCGCTTCAGCCTGGTGGCTGAACGTGCCGCAAGGTGCATGTTTATAATCGCTGGAGGACAAACTTGGCTCGCTATACCGAATCACAATGCAGGCTTTGCCGCCGTGAGGCAATGAAGCTATATCTCAAGGGCGACCGCTGCTATTCGGATAAGTGCGCGATCGAACGCCGCAATTATCCACCCGGACAGCACGGTCAGAACCGGGGCAAGCTGTCGGATTATGGGCTGCAGCTCCGTGAAAAACAAAAAATCAAGAGGATGTATGGCCTTGTTGAAAAGCAGTTCAAGAGCTACTTCAAAGAGGCCGACCGTCAGAAGGGCGTCACCGGAACGAACTTCCTGGTCCTGCTGGAACGAAGACTCGACAACACCGTATACAGATTCGGTTTTGCGAATTCCCGATCCCAGGCAAGACAGCTCGTCCGGCACAATCATTTTCTCGTGAACGGCAAAAAGGTAAACATCCCCTCTTTCCTGCTCAGGCCTGGTGACAGTGTAAGCGTTGTCGAAGGCAGCCGCACTCTTGGAATAATTAATGAGTCGGTAGCTGCGATGCCCCGCAGGGGCCTTCCCGCCTGGCTCGAGCTTGATACGGCCAAATTTGAAGGGCTTTTCAAGGGATACCCGAACCGTGAGGAAATGAACCTGCCGGTTCAAGAGCAGCTGGTGGTTGAGTTTTATTCGAAATAGAACAAGAGCGGTAAAACGGAATCAGTGTAGTCGAGGGCCCTTGGAATGCGATTTGCCTCCAATGGCCCGCTTGACTTTCCGGATGAGGCGCCTGTTACGACATCTTTATGAGGATAAACTATGCACAAGAACTGGCGCGAACTTATTAAGCCAAAGCGTTTGGAAGTTGAAACCACCAATCCCGCCATGTACGGGAAATTTGAATGCGAACCTCTTGAGAGGGGTTTTGGAATAACGCTGGGCAACGCGCTGAGAAGAGTGCTTCTGTCTTCGCTGCAGGGCTCTGCCATAACCAGCGTCAAAGTTGACGGCGTCCTGCACGAGTTTTCAACCATTCCGGGCGTCCTTGAGGACGTGACCGATGTCATCCTCAACCTCAAGGAAGTTCGATTCAGGGTTGCGGGAGAAGCCGTTCCGCGGCGCATAATGATTGAAAAGGAAGGCGAAGGCAGGGTAAAGGCCGCTGACATCCAGACCGGCGCCATGATCGAGGTATTGAACCCTGATCAGCATATCTGCACTCTGGCGCGCGACGCAAAGCTGCGCATGGAGCTTACCTTAAAGCAGGGCAAGGGCTATGTTCCGGCGGATAAGAACATTGAGGAAAACCAGCCCATCGGCACGATTCCAATCGATGCCATCTATTCGCCCATCCGCAAGGTAAGTTATACGGTTACGCAAGCCCGCATCGGCCAGATTACCGACTATGACAAGCTGACGCTCGAAATCTGGTCGGATGGCAGCGTAAAGCCTGAAGACGCGCTTGCTTATGCGGCAAAAATCCTGAAAGATCAGCTCACGGTCTTCATTAACTTTGAAGAGGAAACCGAGACTCAGGAAGAAGAAGTACGCGCGGAACCGGCCTTTAACGAAAATCTTTTCCGAAGCGTTGACGAACTGGAACTCTCGGTACGTTCGGCAAACTGCCTTAAGAATGCCGATATTCGCTACATCGGCGAACTGGTTCAGAAAACCGAGCAGGAAATGCTCAAGACGAAGAATTTCGGCCGCAAGTCGCTCAATGAAATCAAGGAAATATTGAGCGAAATGGGGCTTTCTCTCGGCATGAAGATCGAGAATTTCCCCAGCCGTGAAGAAATCGAAGAGAGAAGAAAGGAACAGGAATAGCCATGCGCCACGGAGTCTCCGGCAGAAAGCTAAACCGCACGACAAGCCACCGTCTGGCCATGTTCCGGAACATGGTGACTTCGCTTCTCAACCACGAGCGGATTTACACAACTCTGCCCAAGGCAAAAGAAATGCGCCGATGGGCCGAGTGGATGATAACCCTTGGCAAAAGGGGTGATCTGCACGCCCGCAGACAGGCAATGGCGGTGATCCGTGAAAAGGGTGTGGTTCACAAGGTTTTCGAAGATCTCGCCGCAAGGTTTCAAAACCGTGCCGGCGGCTATACCAGGATAGTCAAGGTCGGGTTCCGCAGGGGCGATTCCGCTCCAATGTGTCTGCTGGAACTTACCGAAACCGGGACAAGCGAGAAAGCGAAAAAGGGCGGGAAAACCCAGGCCAAAAAAGAGGCAAAAGCAAAGCCCGCCGCCAAAAAGCCGGCTTCAAAGGCTAAAAAGGCACCGGAAGAAACATCCGAAGAGTAAATTCGAGCACTGGCGTAAGCGTCAGTCAGAAAATAGTCCACTAAAACAAAAACCCGCATGAGCGGGTTTTTGTTTTAGTGCCATAAAAAGATTCAAGAGTATATTGTTGCGATAGTATTGGCAAGATCAGGGATTTTCTTCCTCTTTTTGAACGTATGAAGCGCAATCCCTACAGGTGAATCCACTCCACATGCCTTTGGCGGCCCGATCAAGGCAGGTATCGTAATTCGGACAGGCAAAGTTGCGCACCCCCTTACCTTCCTTGCACATCAGCGGATATGGACCTTCCCTGTCCGTCCTCTCGGGCTGCGCGGGTTGTCCCCGGCCACCTTTTTCCTTTGCCATACTGGATAACTCCTTGTCAAAGTGCCCATCCGATAACATTTATCAGCCAGGAGCGTGCCGGCCCTCAGCCGTGCGTATACAGCTCCTGCTCCATAATTACCTTCCGAGGAGAATTCCGATTCAGATATGTTACTCATCCGGCACACTCATTATAAATGCAATTTCTCGAAATTAGTAGATGCTGTCGAAACGTTTTATTTAAACATTGCTCTTGCATGATGCAAACTTTTATTGCGATTATTCTCTCTTTCCGGAATATTTTAGCATCAAGAACTTTCCAGATCGGATCCACTTCTTTGTGAAGGGCTCGAGGCCGATGCACCCCGACCACAAAAGAATTATCGCCGCAGTGCTTGCAGCGGCAAGTCTGATGCTCTTTTTCATATCGACAGCCGGAATGCTACTGGGATCGGAGCCTTTTTACACCAACTACTACTCGTATGCCTGGTGGAGCTATATAATCTTTGTCCAATCCGCGCTTTATCTCAGGCACGGCACTCCCCTCCTTTTCCGCGAACCTTGGAAGTTCATCGCCCTTCTGCCCCTCTCGATAACAGTCTGGCTGATCTTCGAGGCTTTGAACTTTCGGCTCTCCAATTGGAGATACATAAATATTCCTGCCGATGCCCTGGATCGCTGGTCAGGATACCTGATTGCATATTCGACGGTTCTGCCTGGAATATTTTCCACAAAAGAGTTGCTTGAATTTGCAGGCATCTTCAAAAACTGCAGCAGTCCCGTCCTGCGAAACCTCCGTAGGTTTTACATACCGATGCTTGCCACCGGGACGGCATTCATTCTACTGCCGATTGCCGAGCCGATGTTTTTCTTTCCGCTGGTATGGCTCGCTTTCATTTTCTTTTTCGAGCCTCTAAATCACCGGCTTGGGGCCCCTTCACTTCTTCGCGACCTCGAATACGGTAAATGTCGTAATCTGTACCTCCTTCTACTTTCCGGCGCCGTCTGCGGCTTTCTCTGGGAATTGTGGAATTTCAGAGCTGGCGCTAAATGGGTCTACACGGTCCCTTATGTTGGCTTTTTGAAGGTATTCGAAATGCCTCTTCTCGGATTTTTAGGCTTTCCACCATTTGCGGTCGAATGCTTCGCCATTACCTCTTCTTTTTTTCTCCTGGTCTCCAGGATTCGAGAAAATTGCAGTCCGCGAAAAGCGCTCTTTTTGTACCTGGCCGGGGCGGTTGTGGTTTTGGTCTTCGATTTGTTTGTGCTTGCGGGAATAGACAGATTCACGGTGATTTCATATCAGAGCGGGTCGGGTTAAAATTCATTTCAAAAGATCTTAACAATCTAATTTACCGGAACTGAAAACCGATGAAATACGCCTCACTGATAAGCCTTGGGTGCGCAAAGAACCTTATCGACAGCGAGACAATGGTAAAGCAGCTTGTAGATATGGGATACCGGATGTCCGATGCGCTCTCCGAGGCCGAGCTGATAGTAATAAACACCTGTGGATTCCTGGAAAGCGCTGTCAGGGAGGCGATCGACACTATCCTTGAGACCGCCCGATACAAGAGCGAAAGCGCCTGTGAGATGCTGGTGGTGGCCGGTTGCATGGTCCAAAGATATGGCAAGAAGCTGTTGATCGAACTTCCCGAAGTGGATCTATTTGTCGGTACTTCACACTACCAGGAACTGGAGTCCATTCTCCGGTCGAGCTTCTCCGGCAACCCGCGGCGGCTTTGGATCGGAAGACCCCTTCACTCCGGCGACGGCGCGGCGCGGCTGAGATCGACGCCATCGCATACGTCATATCTCAAAATAGCCGAAGGATGCGGAAATTCCTGCTCTTTTTGCATAATTCCAAATCTCAGGGGTCCATTGAGGAGCCGCACCGAGGCGGACATTCTGGCTGAAGTGGAAGCCCTTGCCCAAGAGGGCGTAAAGGAGATCAATCTCGTAGCTCAGGATACCACCGCATTTGGCCTGGACCGCGGCGACAGCCTTGCCCTCCCCCGACTGCTAAAAAAGCTCGAAACCATTGACGGAATCGAATGGATTCGCCTTCTATATGCCTATCCCGATCGCATCAACGATGAATTACTTCAAGCAATGGCTGAATCGAAAAGGATTGTCCCTTACCTCGATATTCCCATCCAGCACAGCGTATCCAGGATTCTCGGCAGGATGGGCCGCCCGGCGGATGATCCGGAAAATATCATTCGGAAAATCCGCTCAGCGGTACCGGAAATTGCTCTTCGCACCTCAATAATGGTCGGCTTTCCAGGCGAAACTGAAGCCGATTTTTCTGAACTTGTTTCCTTCATGGAGCGCATGGAATTCGATCATGCGGGCGTCTTTGCATTTTCACCCGAAGCCGGCACCCGCGCCGCACGGTTTCGAAAAAACCCCTCCAGGAGGATCGCCCAGAGTCGCCGGGCCAAACTGCTCGAGATCCAGCAAGCCATCTCCGGCCGCAAACTCCACAAGCTTATTGGCAAAGTACTTCCCGTCCTCGTCGAGGGGCTCCACCCCGAAACAGATCTGCTACTCTGCGGTCGCCTGTCAACCCAAGCCCCCGAGGTGGATGGAAACGTCATAATTACGGCCGGGTCGGCGGAAACCGGGCAGATCCGCAATGTCAGGATCACCAGCACGCATGATTACGATCTTGAAGGGGAACTCTTGTAGAGCGACAAAGATCGCGATGCAAGGACGGAGAGTCAAGGGCCGTGGGCTGCTGTGAGCTAAAAGGTGCCTGGATGCCGGTTTGACAATTGCTGGGCACAAAAAACCCTACCCCACCGTAGAAAACAAAAAGGCGGGAACGTCCCGCCTCTTTCATGATCGCAATATTTTTTCTCGGATATGTTGGATCGATCGCTGCCCCATCTTTGGGCAATTTCGAAATTACTCCATAAAAGTTTTGAGGCATGCCTGCCGGTTTGGGTTCTTGAGCTTTCGAAGTGCTTTCTTCTCGATCTGTCGAATACGCTCTTTCGAAACGTTGAATATCTTGCCGATTCTTTCCAGGGTTTCGGCGGGATGGCCGTCCAGTCCGAATCTCAGCCGAAGTATCTTTTCCTCGCGCGGCTGAAGAGTGGAAAGAAGCGTTCGGGTTATCTCGGCGAGTTCCCGGTCCGAACACTCCTCCATGGGAGATGCGGCACGGTCATCCTCCAGGAAATCGCCCAAACGCTGCTCGTCTTCACCGATCGGGGTTTCGAGCGATATCGGCTGCGCGGCAAGCGTAAGGACCATCTGGACCTTATCGACGGGCAACTTCGATCTCTCGGCTATCTCGATTGGCGTGGGCTCCCGACCCAGTTCCTTGAGAAGTTCGTAGTAGACCTTGAAAAAGAGATTCTTAAGTTCAATGAAGTGCACTGGGAGGCGAATGGTTCTAGTCTTGTCGTAAATCCCTCGAATAATGCTCTGCCGTACCCACCAGGTGGCATACGTACTGAATCTGTTTCCCTTGGTGTGGTCGAAGCGCCCCACCGCTTTGAGCAGCCCGAGGTTTCCTTCCTGGATCAAATCGTCAAAAGTCATTCCTCGACCGCGGTATCGTTTGGCTATACTCAATACCAAACGCAGGTTAGCTCTAACCATCTCCTGTTTGGCCGCATCGATTGCCCTCATTATTGAGCGTACCCGAAAGAGCGAAGCCTCGTAGAGAGTGTTTTGAGGCTGATCGGTCGTTGCACGCTCCAGGGTGCGAACAATTACCTTAAGCACCTTGTCCCTGACTCCGGGGAAAGCCTTCTCGTTTTCGAGAAGTTTTTTGACCTTTTCGTTCAGATCTAACATCACTTTTGATTCAGGTGCATGTACCTCGACTATTTGGACCAATTCATCCTGGCCGCCCCGAATTATTTGAGCAAGTTCGGTTTCGCGCTCCTGAGTCAAAAGCGGATAGCTGGCTACCTCCTTGAGATAGCAAGTGATATGGTCCTCTTCAAATTCCTCGGCAGCGGGCGCAACGCGCACACCAGCTTCTTCCTCCTCCACCTCAAGTTCGTCATCAGATAATTCGGCAACCTCCACCGATTCACTGGAGTCCGATTGACTATCAGGTTCCTCAAGTTCAAGGCCGGCTCCCGGAAAACTGCCGCCTATAGCCTGCGAGTCCATCAGACCCTCGAATTCCTCCTCATCGTTACGCTTCTTAAAGAAGTAATCGAATGGAAGGCACTTCTCAGAGGAATAGGACTTCATGACTTTTCTTCTCCTTTGGGACTGGCCCTTCCGGCCGCGGTCCCCTCCTTATAAAAGTCTACAGCCCGGGGCTTCTCGATAAAGCAAGGGCGCAGCGCCGCCGGACTGGCAGAACACAATCTAAAGCAGATTAACTACTTAGTCAACATTTAATAGTTTGTACTGAATTGCACGTGCTATTGGGAGCAAACGTTACTGAGAGCGAACTGGCGGGTTGAAATTCAACTGGGAAGGTACATCTTCAAAGATCGGCCTAACGGTCACTGCATGAACCTAATATTATAACTCGATTTATTTGAAATGCAACCAAATAATTGGGACAATTTCCAGTTCCTTATCAAATGTGGATTTCGACCACATCCCCGTCTCTTAGCATGTAGTCACGCTGCACCATCTGGCCGCCAAATGTCGAGGCACCCCAGACTTTTGCAAATTTGAGCTTCGTGACGAAATCCTTGTGGATAAGTTCGGCAAGATCTTCGAGTGTGCTATCGAGTGGGAGGACGAAGGGCGATTTGAGTTCCGGCTCCTTTCCCGGTGCTTTCGTGTATACCCTGATCACCTTGGCCATTTGGTAGAGTTTGCGTAAAAAGCCATCAAGATTGTACCCGGAGAGGATCGAAAGCCCAATACACTCGCAGGGGAATTGGCAAAGATCGATAAATGCCCCGAAATCCTCTTCATCGGCATCGTTGTCAACTTTATTTACGGCCACCATGACATTCTTTATAAACGGGCGTTTTTGCAGGTCTGCAGGGACACTTACCCACTCCGGGTAGATCCGGAGACTTTGAAGATAGGAGATTGTGTCATCGATCTGTTGGAGCGGGTCTCCATGGATATCGAGTAAAATCACTATTATATCGGTCCGGCGCAGCAGGTCGGACAAGCCGGGAGCCTGAAATTCGGTTGGAACCGGTGGAGTATCGACAAGTTGAAACTGGATGTTTTCGAAAGGCGCCATTCCCGGCATGGGATTCCACGTGGAGTGGGGAAAGTCTGCTATTTCGGGATTGGCATTGGTGAGGGCGGCAACCAGCGAGGATTTGCCGGAGTTTGGGGGACCGATGATTATTGCCTGTGCGGCCCCTTCTTTTTCTATGTTATATGCGGTCTCGCGTTTGCCGGGGCTTTTTTTTTGCTGCCCCTCCATCTTGTGTTTGGCTATCCGCCGCCGAAGATCTGCTCGTAATTTGTCGGTGCCCTTGTGCTTGGGCATAATCATGAGCATTTCTTCGAGGGCTTCTACCTTTTCTTCGGCAGTTTTTCCCTCTTTGTACCGTTTTTCCGCCTCAAAGTAAGGGGGAGGCAGGTTGGCCGGCATATCTACCCTTCCCTTTCCACGGCCTTCATCAATTGTTTAAATTTCCACGAGCCCTCGAAACCGTAACAACTTCCGTGTGCTCAGGTTCTCTAATTTAGCCGAGTACGACCAAGGCAAGGGCTGGTTGCCTCAATTGCTCTTATTTCGATTCTCGAGTCAATATCCATAAGCGGGTAGCCCGGATTCTATGCCCATAGCCGTCAACTTACCCGAGCAATTGCAGGGGTGCACCCTTCGTTCTAAAAACGCTGGATCCCCGCCAGAATCATACGGGAATGACGACTTTGTTAGATACGCTCATTGTTGTGGCGTGCTACAACCGTAGTCCCAACAAACCTCTTAATTTGACGCCATGGGATTCAACTGCAACGGGATGTCTCGCATTGAATCGAGCAGGCCGCCATAAAGGCTCTGCCTGCACATCGCAGCCTATCCGAGTTTTTCCCGCACAATGCGCTCGGCAAGTCCGAGGGCATTGTCGAGGTGTTCGGGACGGTTTCCGCCGGCTTGGGCCATATCAGCTCTTCCTCCGCCACTTCCTCCGACCTCCTTGACGATTTCCCTGATAAGGTGCCCGGCATTGAGCTTTGATGTTACATCAGGGGTCACGCCGGCAAGCAGGAAGACCTTGTCGCCCGAAACCGCGCCGAATACGGCCACCCCTTTAGCGAACTTCTCCTTGAACTTATCGCTCATTTCGCGGAGCACCTTCGGGTTTTCAGCCTCGATTCTGGCTATAAGCACATTTACTCCACCGATTTCAACTGCCTGCTCGAAAAGATCCGCCGAACGCTTACTGGCAAGGGATGCCCTGAGGGATTCGAGTTCCTTTTCCAACTGCCGCTCTTCGGCCAGAAGCTTTTCGACCCTTTCGGCCACCTCGGAGGGTGCAGCCTTGAGCAAACCGGCGGTTCGGTTAAGTATTTCTCTTTGCTGATTCAGGTATTCGAGCGCGTGTCTTCCGCCCAGAGCTTCAATCCTTCTGACCCCGGCCGCGATGCTGGTCTCCTGCACGATCACGAGCAGCCCGATATCGCCGGTCTTGGCGGTGTGAGTACCTCCGCAGAGTTCCCGGCTAAACCCCGGTATTTCGACCATGCGGACCCGGTCGCCGTATTTTTCCTCGAAAAGTGCCATGGCACCGGTCTTGAGGGCTTCATCGAGATCCATAACCTTGACGCGAAGTTCCTGGTTCTGCCTTATCTCAGCGTTTGCGAGCCGCTCGATTTCCGCTATTTCCTCTGGTGTAAGAGCGGCAAAATGAGAGAAATCAAAGCGAAGCCTGTCGGGAGAAACCAGTGAGCCGGCCTGCTTGACGTGATCTCCCACTACTTTTCGAAGCACTGCATGCAGTATATGGGTGGCCGTGTGATGGATTTCGGTGTCTTTTCTCAACTCGGGGTTAACCGACAGATGTACGGTGTCACCAGCTCGCAATTGCCCGGATTCTATTTTTCCGACATGTACGATCAGGTCTCCCGGAAGCTTGATAGTATCCGAGACTATCATCTTACCCGAAGGCCCCGTGATTATGCCCCTGTCGCCCACCTGGCCGCCCGCAGCCCCATAGAAGGGGGTCTTTGCCGTTATCAGCTCGACAGCGGCACCTTCGAGCGCCGCCCCAACTTCCTCCTCACCGCTGATCAGGGCGACAATGGACGAATCGCTCTCCATTGTCTCATAGCCAATAAACTCGCTCTTGATGCCGTTGGTCGAGATCCGCCGGTATGCCTCCAGCACTTCCCGCTCGCCGCTCCCCTTCCAGCCAGCGCGTGACTGTTCGCGCTGTTTTTCCATAAGTTCCTGGAATCCAGCCTCATCCACACCAAATCCAAGCCCGCGGGACATATCCGTAACTATGTCGATCGGAAAGCCGTAGGTGTCGTATAGTTTGAAGATGAGTGAACCGGGAACTGTCGTGGTCTTTTCGTCCTGGAGCCGCTTTATCTCGCTTTGAAGTAATCGCAGGCCGTTATCCAGGGTTTCATTAAACCGTTCTTCCTCGTGCTGGATAACCCTGGTAATAAAACTACGGCTCTCCAGCAACTCGGGATAGGCATCCCGCATAGATTCCATTACCGATACGGCAACTTCGCCAAGAAAAGGCCTGTCGAGTCCAAGGATCCGCCCATGCCTGAGCGCCCGCCTGATGACTCGCCGAAGGACATATCCGCGACCCTCGTTGCTCGGGAGCGCCCCGTCGCCGATCAAAAAGGCCGCCGCTCGGCCGTGGTCGGAGATGACCTTAACCGATACATCCTTTTCGGGATCGGTTCCGTAGCGATAACCCGTCAGTTCCTCGATTTTTGAGCGCATCGGGGCAAAGAGGTCGGTATCGTAGTTCGAAGGTACTTTCTGAATGACCGCGGCAATTCGCTCAAGGCCCATGCCGGTGTCGATGCTCGGCTTTGGCAGCGGCGTAAGGGTACCGTCATCCTTCCTGTTAAATTGCATGAAAACCAGGTTCCATAGCTCGAGGTACCTGTCGCAGTCGCAGCCCGGCTTGCAGTCCGTACTGCCGCACCCCATCTCCGGCCCCTGGTCTATAAGGATCTCCGAGCAAGGACCGCATGGACCGGTATCGCCCATTGACCAGAAGTTGTCCTTCGTGGAGAAGGCAAGAATTCGCTCGGGTGGAAGGTAGCGCGCCCAGTAGCCGCGCGCCTCTTCATCGGGACCGAGGTGCATGCCGGCATCGCCTTCGTGGATCGTGGCAAAGAGTTTATCCTTCGGCAGGCCCATAACGCCGGTCAGAAAATCCCACGCAAAGTCAACCGCATCCGATTTAAAGTAATCTCCGAAGGAAAAATTCCCGAGCATCTCGAAAAATGTATGATGCCGGGCAGTGCGGCCGACATTTTCCAGGTCATTGTGCTTGCCTCCCGCGCGCATGCACTTCTGGCTGGTCGTGGCTCTGGAGTAGGGGCGTTTTTCCTCGCCCAGAAAGGTCCTTTTGAACTGCACCATTCCGGCGTTGGTGAAGAGCAGGGTTGCGTCATCGTAAGGAATTACCGACGAACTCTTAACGATGTTATGCCCCCTCTCTCTGAAAAACTCTAAAAAGGCCTTTCGAATTTCGCTGGCTTTCATCAACAATAATCTCCTCGGATAATTATATCCCATTTCCGGGTTCGCCGGGCCGTTCGCAAATCCTCGACTTAAAAAGCCTGGCGACATTCGGGACAGGCTTTTCAGCCTGCCCCGCCGTTTAAAATATAAAAAAGGCCTTGAGGATTTGCTTCTTTGAACACGATTGCAGAGGGCCAAGGGCCAGGACGAGTCTCCTGCCCGGAAGCCCTGATTCTATTATTCCATTGGAAGAGCAGCCGCAGAAGGAATGAGATCGTGTTTCTGGCGAATTTTCGTCTCGATATCGGAAATAAGCTCGGGATGGTCCTTCAGGAATGTCTTCGCGTTCTCTCTTCCCTGGCCAAGTCTTTCACCGTTATAAGAATACCAGGTGCCGGATTTTTCGACCAGGCTGGCATCCACTCCAAGATCGAGTATGTCGCCTTCCTTCGAAATCCCGCGTCCGTAGACTATATCGAATTCAACTTCCTTGAAAGGAGGTGCAATCTTGTTCTTTACGACCTTAACCCGCGTGCGGTTCCCGATTACATCCTGGCCCTCCTTGATCGGACCGATCCGCCTTATATCCATACGCATTGTCGCATAGAATTTGAGGGCGTTACCACCGGTGGTGGTTTCGGGCGAACCGTACATGACACCGATCTTCATACGTATCTGGTTGGTGAAAATGACGCAGGTCTTCGATTTGCTGATGGTCGATACAAGTTTTCGAAGGGCCTGACTCATCAGGCGGGCCTGGAGCCCGACATGGGGATCTCCCATTTCACCTTCGATTTCAGCCTTCGGCACCAGGGCGGCAACCGAATCGACCACCACTATGTCAATTGCGTTGCTCCGCACCAGTATTTCGGCGATCTCGAGGGCCTGCTCGCCGTAGTCGGGCTGGCTGACGAGAAGGTCCTCAACCGCGACCCCCAGCTTTCGCGCATACGAGATATCGAGCGCATGTTCGGCATCGATAAATGCCGCGAGGCCGCCGAGTTTCTGCGCTTCAGCTATCATATGCAGGGCAAGGGTGGTTTTCCCCGAAGACTCGGGCCCGAAAACTTCTATGATTCGACCGCGCGCAATTCCACCGATTCCAAGAGCAAGGTCCAGAGAAAGGCATCCCGTTGGTATCACGGGAACTTCCACTATTGCGCCCTCGCCGAGCCGCATTATAGCGCCCTTGCCGCACATCCGCTCGATTTGAGATACCGCCGCGTCGATTGCCTTTTGCCTATCATCCACAATTGCCATTAACCGGACCTCCTTCAGGATTTGGACATGCAATACCGTATTAGAACAGGGACCGGTGAGGATTTCGAGCGGAAAAACCGCTTCCCTGCTTGTTAAGTGCCGATTTTAACTAAGGATAGTTTTATTCGTCCGCTCAGGCGGGGCGTCCGGGGAATGGCGCTTTGAACAGTGGAGTATAGCGCGCGCCGTCCGGCCTCAGCTCACTTTTATACAATACAAGCTCGTCAACGTCAAAAGGTTCCGCCGTAAAGCCCTGACTCGCAAGAAGTATTTGCTGAAGTGCCTGGAGGTGTTGTCTTCCCTTAACACGCCCGATTGTAAGGTGGGGTCGAAACGGGCGGTTCTCGGGCTGGAATCCGAAGGGGATCATTGCGGTTTCGACTTCCTTTTGGAGTCGCGCGAGGGACTCGCTATCTCCCCTTAGCCCGGCCCAGATAACCCTGGGAGCCCTTATCGTTGGGAAGCACCCACACCCGGCGGCTTCGAGCCGAAAGGAAGATGATCTCGAAGCAATCTCGGACAGCACGGGCTTTATCTGATCGAGTACATCCGGCACTACATTTCCAAGAAACTTCAGTGTCAGGTGAATACTCTCGGGCCGAACCCAGCCGACTGCCGCATCACTTTTCCTGAGTTCCATGCCGAGCTTTTCGAGAAGCCTCCGAACGTTGTTGGGAAGCTCGATTGCAATGAAGGATCGGATCGAAGATGTTTGCATGAATTTTCTATAAGGGAACTTTCAGTCGCAGCGAAGCTCCCTTTCATTTGTGAGGAGCTTCCAGAGCATTACCAGACCTGCCTGCGCTGCATACTCCTGGATCTGTTCACGGGTGCCGCCGAAAAGGTTCTTCTCAACGATACTGCGCTCCGGGGTAACACAGGCTATATAAACCGTGCCGATCGGTTTTTGAACGGTGCCGCCTGTCGGTCCCGCGATTCCGGTAATGGAAATTCCCACCTCTGCTCCGGCGTTTCCGCGCGCGCCCTCGGCCATCGCTACCGCCACTTCGGCGCTTACCGCCCCATGCGCCGCAAGGAGTTCTTCAGGGACGCCAAGGAGTTCGGTCTTGGCGCGATTGCTGTAAGTGACAAATCCCCTGTCGAGGTAGTCGGATGCTCCGGCGATGGCTGTAATTTTCCTCGAAAGCAGCCCGCCCGTACACGATTCGGCTACAGCGATTTTCCAGCCGTGTTGGCGCAGGCTCCTGCCAATTACTTTTTCGAGGCAGTCATCATTACGCCCGCTGACATTCTGAGAGCCTATCAGCGATAGTATTTTATCCTCGGCCTGCCTAATCAGGCTTCGGCATTCTTCCTCATCGGGGGCCGAGGCAAAAATGGTAATCCAGTTCTCGCGGCCCTGGGGAAGATAACCAATGTTTACACCCATTCTCTCCGGGTTCAGTTCGCGAAGCCTCCTGTTTATTTCAGCCTCGAGCATGCCCTGGACCCTGACAACGTGTTTGATATACGAGCACCGCTTCGGAAACCTTGACTCGAGGTCTGGTATGACCACCTGGCCCAGCAAATATTTCATCTCATCGGGTACTCCGGGCAGAAAATAGCATGGAATTTGCCGGTGAAGCAGAAAGAATCCGGCCATTTCCAACCCGATTTTCACCGCGCCTTCGGGCATTTCCGCCATTCTTTCGACTTCGCGGCTCCAGTCCATGCCCCAGTCGGAAAGCCTCTGCCTAAGCCATTGCGAGTAGTCCCGATTGGTCACCAGGGGGAGGTCAAAAGCCCTTGCCGCGGCGACATTTGTACGGTCGTCATCGGTCGGCCCCAGTCCGCCGGTCACAATCATAAAAGAACAGCGATCGAGACCCTGGCGAAGGAGGTCGGCTATGTCTTCCTCGGCATCCCCCACAGTTATGATTCTGTCGAGTAGAAATCCTCTGGCGCGTAGTTCACATGCTATATGATGCGCATTACCGTTCGGAATGTCGCCAAGCAGGATTTCATCCCCGATGGTCAGCAGTATGCCCGTTATCTGAGGTGGTCTGTCGGTCATAACTCTCCTGCCCTGTCTGAGGTAATGGGCTGCCAAAAGTATCGCCTGCTACGGCACGGGGACAGTGCCCGGCTCGTACATAAACTAAGCATCATTGAGGAAGGGCGTGGTCTCGCCTGACCACCCAGCTATCATCGGGAATAGTCGGAAGAGCGCTAATTCGCCTTAATCGCCGGAGCCCACGAGCCTGTATACGTCAGGAAGCGGAATTCCAGTCTCCGCCGCTATTCGCCTGCATTCTTCGTATTCAGGAATTATCCGCTCAGCTCCACCGGGAAGAACCACCCGCTTTGCTTTTATCAGGCCGAAAACAGTTGCGATTGTCTTTTCCTCGCGCTGAAGTTCGATCCTCTTTACCGGCTGAACCCGAACCCCAAGCGTGGTTGTCTCGGTCATGAGCAGTTCGGCAACACGGATTTCCAGAGCCGGTTCAACGAGTGCCCGAAGCAACACCCCGGGACGGTTCTTTTTCATTTGCACCGGAATAATATTTACATCGAGTGCCCCCAGGGCAAATAGCTTTTCGATCACGTAATTATAAATTTCAGGATTCATATCATCAATGCTGGTCTCGATCACGATCAAGTCCCGAAAGAGTGCATCCCGGTCGCTTTTCCCGTACATTACGCGCAGGAGGTTCGGCGGATCTTCAGCCGGATTTGACCCGGCTCCGTAGCCGGTTGCCAAAAGCGTCATAGGGGGGGCCGGCCCGAAGGACTCGCAAAGCACGGCGAGAATCGCAGCCCCGGTCGGCGTGACCAGTTCACGCTCGATACTGACGCCACGGATCAGGACACCCTTGAGCAGTTCCGCGGTGGCCGGGGCCGGCAGCGGAAGCAGTCCATGATCGGTCTTGACGAAACCACGGCTTACAGGGATTACCGATGCATGCACGCTCTCGATATTGAGAAACTTCAGGCACAAAACCGTACCCACCACGTCCAGTATCGAATCAACCGCCCCGACTTCGTGGAAATGTACCCTGGATGCCGGAATGCCGTGGACGCGGCCCTCTGCTTCGGCCAGCCGCTCGAATACGGCGATGCTCTTCTCGATGACCGGCTTATCGAGACCGCTTTGATCCAGGAGCTTTACTATATCCGCCAAATGCCTGTGGGGCTGCTCGCCCGAAAAGGAAATCGTAATCTTAACACCCTCTATTGCCCCTCTTCGCTCCCTGGCTGATGTAAGAGACCAGTTCTCGATCGGGATCTTCTTCAGCTCCTCTACGAGCACATCTACCGGCACCCCGACATCCACCAGCGCGCCCAGGGACATGTCGCCGCTGATACCTGAAAAACAGTCAAAATAGGCGATATTCATACCCATAAATTCCTCAATAATGTTTTTACCAGCGATGCTCACGACCCGGACTCCGGGCCGATTTTGGTCCATCCCGGATTTTCTTGACACTCCCTTGCCGGGAAGATAAACTGAGAACTTTGCGGGATGGAATTCCTTCC
>DBMI01000091.1:17100-17283 GCA_002298165.1 Desulfarculales bacterium UBA702 | reverse complement strand
CCAGTATGGGTTTGGTTGAGTGAGATCGGGCGAAACACCACCGTGCAATTCAAAAACATCAGCCCCGGCCCGAGAGAGCACCCTCGGTCCGGGGCTGTTTTGGTTCTCAGAGCGGCAGTTTTGGGGCTCGCTCGATCCAATACCAATTTGCGTTCAAGTCGATGTAGCATAGGGCCTTGTGCC
>DBMI01000091.1:0-17065 GCA_002298165.1 Desulfarculales bacterium UBA702 | reverse complement strand
CGAAGCATGAAAATGGTGAGGATCACTCCCCTGGAACAGGCCGCTTAAAGGCTATTTTCAAGGTAAATTGGTATAAGGGCATCCGCAGAGATTTTAGATTAATCACCTGCAAAGGCCGCTGAGAGGTCGCTGTCGATTACATAAATGCAGACCTCCTTTGCGCCCTGTTCCGTATATCCGTATTTTGAGGTGAGATTTTTTATCAACATGGATACGTCCTCACGTATCCGCTTGTCGTAGGACTTAAAGCCCTCCGTGGTGAAGTCCTTTACGGCATTTCGGAAGTTATCGTTTTTGAGGAAGGGGTCCAGCACGTTTTCTTTAAGGTTGTGGATATATCGCTGGTGAAACGATTCATAGAGCTGTGTTTCGGTTATTGTCTTTCCATCGAGCATAATTTCCTGAGTGAGCGTCTTGGATGCATACTGGTTCTGGATTTCCTTTCTGAACGCCACTCGCTGGCTTTTCTCGGAATTTGCCCCCAGGACCCTGCGCTCAACAGCTTCGAATAAATCTTCAGTTATCTCAAGCTCATCTCCGGTGAAAGAGCACTTTTGAGTCTGCCCGGTATCAAAGTTGACAGCGAACAGATAATTTTGAATTTCGCGTGAGATATTCTCCTCATTATAATAGTAGAGAGACTCCTTTACCTCCTGCAGGACGGTGTAGTTGTAGAGGCGAACAAGGGAATCCAGAAAACCCCAGGGTATCGGACCACCAGCGCTTCCCCCCTGTTTGCTGAAAAAGCTGTAGACCATCTCCATCGTAATGGGCTTGCCCTTTTTTGCGTAAGCCGAGTAGAACTCATTGAATATTTTGATTGAATCCCTGCCTGTAATGCCCTTGTCACCCTCCCACTCGGATTCGGCAATGATTCTGCGCCGCTTCTTGGCTGTAAAGTTCTTCCTGTCTTCTTCAGCCAGCCATGAAGGGATGAAACCGGTATATATGTCCATCTTGAGCAGCAGAAGGTTCTTGTCGCAATAGCGGTTGTACTTTTCTCCGTCGGGTATCCAGTCGGCCATACCTTCGGAGCGGGGATTAAGCCGGGATGAGATTATGACTTTCGCGAAATTTTCCAATACTCTTGGAAGGAAGTACTTGGCTATCTGATTCCCGAAGGTATTTCTGTAGATTTTTACCTCCGTGTTATAGTCGAGAATATAGGGTATCTTGATGTAGGTAATTCGGTCGGCGAACGATTGCGTATCGGCTATATTGGCGCGGTCCTCGGGATTCATTACCGCGAGGAAGAGCGAGTTTACGTTTTCTTCGATGTCCTCCACCTTGTGGACACCTTCGCTTATTATTCCATGAAGATTCGAGAAGCGCTCCTTGTTGTATGCCTTTATGTCCATGAGGGCATATATGCCGTTGTTGGTGTTGGCGTATCTCGAATAGAAGTATTTTACCCTGTTGCTGTCCCTTACCAGATCATTTAGCTGGGTCTGGAGCAGGTTATTTGTCATAACACCGGTCTTTGTTACCCTGTCGCCGGGATTGAACACGCTGATACCTGCTCCTAGCCTCCGATTAAAGCAATATCTTCGGGCAAAGATCATTTCGAAGACCCTGGAGGGGGAATCCAGCATATCGAGGAGGGTCTGGTACAAAGACTGGCAGATGGTGCACGGACTGTCCTTGAATACCCATTCGTACTGCTTGTGTGAAAAGAGTTTGTGCTTGAAGTCCTTGTTGGTGATCAATTCGTCGAGGAATTCCTTGCGGTACGTCTTTGGAATAAGCAGTACGGGGTTGTCATGACTGGGACAGGGGACTTCGAGGAAGTCCTTGGCGCTCTGCACTGAGTTGTCCCGCGGTGTCTCGGATACAAAAGAAGCGGTCAGGCCCTGGAGCTGGCTCAACAGGCGCTGATCCGGGCCCTGCCATCCTCCCAAAATGTTTCTGTTCAGCCGCCAAAGCGTCTCATAGCTCGCCCCCTCATCCGTTTTGGCGTACTGCTCGAATTTCATCAGGACGTTATTGAGGAAAGTACTCTTACCGGACCCGTGCGGTCCTTCGAAGATGTAGATCCTGTTTTGCCTGAGCCCTCGCCTGAAGGGTGAGATATGGGCGATCAATCTGTTGGCAAAAAGCCTGTCACCGAAGAAAGGGTGATCGGCACCCTCTTCGAAGAGTTTGCTACAGTCGTAGTAGACGTAATTGATCGATTCGGGATCGTCAGGATATTCATTGACGCCCTCGCCTATGTAGCAATAAATCATGTCGTGGAACATCTGGAAGATGTTTCGGAAGACCAGGTTGGGCGAGCTTACCGCAAGGTCCATGTATTCGGGAAAAGGAAGCGGCGGGCGCTGCTCCCTTTCCTTGATTTTCTGGTAGAGAATGGCAACCGCATTTTCCTGGGTTCCCACGACAAACCTCCATCACAGGACAGTTTTGGATAACTGCCTGTCTTGCATGGTATAGACAACCCTGTGCCAGGAAGGTTCCTTTTCGGGCGGCATGTTGTAGCCGCCGTCATTCAACGACTCCTGGGGGTCCTCGATCATCTCTGAAGTTTCCAGCTTGACCGGCCCGCCCCAAAGGTACTCAATTCCCAGCATGGTATTGTTGATGAACTCATTCACCAGCGGCTTTCCCTCGAACTGGTGGTCGAGGTACAGGCAGCCCTCTTTTGTTCTGTCGATTTCGATAAAGGGTGGGTGGTAGAGGCTGTCGAGCAGCATCTGCCTGTACTGCCCGGCATCCCTGCTCTTGATGAAGTATTCCCAGGTCATCCTCTGCGTATTAAGCCTCCGGCCCGTTACGAAAAGTTTGTGCTGATCCACGAAGTCCTGGTCTACAAAAGACTTGATGAACAGGAAGTCATCGAAATCCTCCCTGATTTTGAAAACAGAGTCCATACCCGAACCTGTTTTCTTGTCGAATTGCTGCCGCTTCTGCTCATTTTGGATCCTCTGAAACTCGGTGGAAATCTTCCCCTTGTTCGACATATCCTCGATGTGATCGAAGAGGCGCATTCCGAGAGCGTAGGGGTTTATGCCGATCCTGGGCAAAGCGGTTACCATGGCGTTAACACGAGCGAAGGCAACCTCGTTGCCGTCGATCCTGTCGTCTTTGAGAAATAACTTCTCATGCCAGTAGCTGGCCCATCCTTCATTCAGGATTTTGGTCCGAATTTGCGGTTGAAAGAAAAGCGAAGTTTTTCGCACGATCTGCAGGATCGATTTCATCCAGCGGTTTTCTTCCTTGCCGAGAAACGGGGAATTTTCCTGGATAAACTGCAGCAGGTCCCTCGATTTTTTGTGCACGCCTCCGCGCCTTGCGAAAAGCGCTTCGAACTCGGGATACTTCCTGGCTACATCGGAGAAGAAAGCCGTTTCGGCGATCGAGCCGAAATGCCGCACCGCATCATTGTAGCGGTCAATTTCCTTTAGATATTCTGTTATGCTGAGGCGCCGTATAGATTGCAGGAAAACATCGAAATAAAAATCGATTTTTGCCGAAACTTTTATCTCGGGCGGCTGATTTATATCCGAGAGCGCGCCATGAAAACCCACCAGGTTGTCCATGCCCCGACTGAATTCTATGACATAATCGACCCAGCGTCCTCTCTCGGAGCGAAGCATGGCTATGGTGCTCTTGTCCGAGAGGGCCTGTCCAGCGAAATCTTCATCCCAGGTGTGCTTGAAACACATGTTGTTCTGGAAAAAATCTATGTGGGCAAGCACGTGGTAGAAGATCATCACGTTCAGCCAGTCCGGATTGTTGTCATTGTAAAAGGAAATAGCCGGACGCGTGTTGATAACGGTTTCATAGGGATTATTGGGGTAGAGTTCGTAGCGGCCTTTTTCCCTGAGTACTTCGACGTCATGCACCCAATAATCGTAGAGGGTCGGGATCATGTACTTGGGTGACAGTTCGAGCAGGTCCTGGTTGGTGACGATGTATTCGAGCGACTCGTCTTGAAAGCGCAACCCGGCATCCCGAGCCCTTTCCTTGCACCCTTCCATGATCTTTTTCGTATGCTGGTCGATCAGTTCCATCGCCGCTGTCCCGTGTTGTAAAAGCCGCCGCTCATGAGAGCAGCGTCTTTATTCCTTCTATCAGGCGCACTTCGGTTGCGTTCTCACCCACGCTGTCCATGCGGATGCCTTTGGGATATTCGTCCAACAGGCGCGAATTGGATATGTATCTTTCGACGGATGTGGACGCGTCGGTAGTCCTTCCGGCAATGGTAATTCCGATCCTGTTCGCGAATGTGAGGATCTTTTTTATTTCCGGAATGGTTTCCCGCCCGTCGTTATCCCAATCGTCGCCGTCGGTGCCGTGGAAGACGTATATGTTGTAGTCCCGTGCGAGGTTGCCCGCCTCGACTATCTCGTTTACCAGGCGGTAGGCGGACCCCACTTTCGTTCCGCCGGCAACCGACTGATTATAGTAGGTAAAAAAATCCGGGACCTCCTTAGCGGCGGTATCGTGCAGAATGAACCTGGTCTCGACCTGCTTTTCGTACTGGAAAAGAAGCCAGCTATAGATCAACACATGCTGGGTCACGACAACGTCAGTAGGCCTTCCCATCATGGAACCGGAATAATCCCTGAGGAAAAAGACCATGGCCTGTGACTCATAATCCTTTTCCTTCGACAATATCCGGTAGATCTCATCCTGAGGCGAAACCAGGAGATTGGCCGGATCGATGTCCTCGGGATCGAGGATTTTTTCCAGAGAAATATTGGTCTCAATGATTTTGCGAAGGGTTGCCTTCTTGTCCAGGAGCTGGCCGCGGCCCTTATGCCTGTCAGTCAGATCGTATGTGTATCGGGTAAGAGAGCGCTTCTTGCCCTTACTCTTGAGGTTGGGCAGTTCGAATTTTTCGCCCAGGACCTTTCCCAGATCATAAGCGCTCGACTCCATCTCATGCTCACCGCCCTCGCCCTGCCCGGCCCCTCCGGCCCCGGCGCCGCCTTCCCCGCCCTCAACCTGCTCTTCTCCTATTACCTCGCCTTCCTTGCCTTCTCCCGTGCCCCCGGATTGGCCGCCGCTGCCCGGTTCCGAACTCCGGACATCATGGATGAATTTCTCCTCGACCGTCGTCGGGACCAGTATGATTTTGCCTTTGTCTCCGCGGCCCGGCTTTACCAGCCTTCCCACGCGAATCTTTCGGGGAAAGCCGTCCTTTTCGCGCAGCTTGTCCCGCTCGAGCAGTTCGTCGATAGCTTTCAGGCTATGGACATAAGTGCCGCCGGGAGCCGACGATCCCTGGAGAAAAACCAGGTCGCTGCTGCCGTAGATCGCCCGCATATTGGAGAGGGACGGCGTAAGCGACAAAACATCCCCCGCCCCGCCGTTATGGCCCGGTCTCCCGACCGCGCCACGCTCATCGGGCATCGCGTGGACAAGCCCGGAACCCTCCTCGGCTTGCCTGGCAATTCCTTCGCTGTCATTTTGGACCGGTGTATCTTTTTGCATGACCGGCACTCTACTTTTTTTTCTTTTCATCCCGGACGGTGGGCACGGTGAAGCTGTACCCACCCTACATTTTCCGACACCCCATACCCGGCACCCGCCTAATTTTCGTCGCTCTTCGTGCAGAAGTACTCGACGGTTTTCTGAGCGCAGGTAAGGCAGTATCCGAGCTTGTTGAGCATGGCATCGACGATCCGCTCGTAGAGCTTTTGATTCTCCTCGTTGGTGCGGTTGGCAAGGGCACCAATCAGGCTTCCCGCTCCCGCAATATCCGATTTCAGGCGAACGTCAGTTACGGCTTTGACAAGTTCAAGGTTGTCCATGAAATCGTATTCCCGGTCGGTTGACATCTTCTGGCCGTAGATCTTTCGAATCGAGGTCCTGAAGGATTCCCGCTGTTCATGTGTCTTGAGGCCAAGCCGGTCTTCAACGCTCTGGATATAGCGCTCGTCTATTTTCAGCGCCTTGAGTTCTCCGGTCTGTGGATTTTTGTACTTCCACATCTTGTCCGTACCCAGGTTTTCGGCATCTATTCCGATTATCATATTGACGTAGTTCATCACGTCCTTCCGGATGGCATGCGGCTCATCCATGTAGGCGTTGAACATTTCCGTCATTATTCTTTCCCTGTAAAGACCCTTTGCAATCTTTAGATCATCGAGGTACTTGGCCCTATCGTTCGCCTCGGGAACATAATCGAGCACGACCCGTCCGAGGGATTTAAAGATGTCGTAGGCGAACATGCATTGGCCTTCGTTTGTCTCCGAGGTCTCCATTAGCAGTTGGATCGCCCTGCCGAGATTTCTCTGGCCAAGCCCTTTCTGACCGAATCTCTTGGTAATATCCGGCTCGTGGTTTAGCATGTCGATTACTTCGGCGAGGGTCTTTATGCTCTTCTCGCCCGCTACTTCGCCCGCCGCCAGCTTCATCATTTCAATGGAGGTAAGTTTTTCCGACTTCGGAAACCTCGTAAGGACCACGGCAACAGAGGCGGCATAGTTGAGGTTGGGGTCCTGGTGGAGGTGCTCCTTGGTCAGGGTGGTCTTTGACTCGCTCCCGATCGAGTAGGAGGTCAGTTGTTCCTGGAGCCGGTAGTCGGTGTTGTGGGCCACGTAGCAGATCCTGCACCGGTCCACTATAGGCGCCTCTTCTTTTTCCGCAAGGAACCTGTTGAACTCCGAGTTGTTGCTTGTGGCGATGATCAGGGTGTCAATGGGCCACCGGAAACCGTCAATTTCTATGTTCCGGTTCTGGATCACTCCAAGGTAGACCTGAACGAGGTCCTTTTTGTTCTTGAAAATTTCGTCGCTGAAATGAATCCCGCCGCCTGCAACCCGCGCCAGCGCGCCTCTTCTGAGATCGAACCGGTAAGGATTGTTTGCGTCGCTAATGTGCAGCAGCCGCTGGATAGATTCCTCGCCGATCAGGTCAACCGCCGACGACGTAATCTTATCCTTGGCCGAATATTTTCCGGTAAGTGTACCCATGCTTTCGCTGAGCGGGACAGGAACGACCTCGATGAAATCGAGCATCTTCTTCAGGTCGCCCTGGCAGAAGGTCCTGATGTCGTTTAGTATATAATCGCTGCACGCACCCAGCGGCCGATAGCTCTGAAACAACTTATCAACCCGACTGTCGGTAAAGCCTCCCAGCTTGGCCAGATTTTCCTTGCTCTTATCTTTGGACTGCAACAGGTTCATGGCGAGAATCGTCGGGTCCTCGAAGGTTTGCGACTGGATGCATTTGATCCTGCCGTAATTGCCCAAACGATCGAGATTTCTGAAATTATAGGTGTACCTGTTGTTTTCCGGGAGGGCCATGAAATCCCTATAGAGCGCGCAAAGATAATCAACGAAAAAGGTCTTCCCATTTCCGGGCTCTCCCACCAGCACGTAGGCCATTTCCCTTGAGGAGCCCCCCTCCGCGGCATCTTTAACGAATGACACGAAGCTGTTCACCTCATCGTACATGCCTATGACGTGTTTGGGGGCGGTCCGGAAGATCTTGAAATCATAGGTGCTCTTGCCGTTGACCAGGACCTTCTCGATCGCTGAATGTTCGCTCAGGATCATGCGGGCAACAGCCTGATATGCATTCTCGAAATGTCTCGCCCCCTCTTTGACGAGGCGGAGATGTTGCTCGATGCTTTTTGCATTTGTTTCCATCTTTTGACTCCAAAGAAGAAGGGGATCCAATTCAGCAGGGGATTTACTCCCCTAGAGGTACTTATTCAAGCTTTGTGCCACTTACAGACCGGATCGATTCATTCGGGACTCCGGCGAAGATCGTGCACGTGCAAGGCGGACATGGTCGGTCACTCCATAGCGGAGGGTTTGAATAAAAAGATTCGGGTGTCAATTTAACCTGGGGAATGTCAGCAAATGAACACGAAGAAGGATAATCCCGCACGAGCGGAAAAGAAAGAGGCGGGAATGACGAGTTGTGATAATCGGCTTTGCTGGAATACAGTAAAGCTCTTAATTGACGGCTATGGGATATAGTTCCGGGCGAACCTCTTATTCATTTCCGAGGCGAAAGATTCATTCATGGATTCGGGTTGAGGCGGTACCGCAATCAGCTTGAATCCCTGCCCTAAACGGCCTACCTGAGCTGATTAATATTCCCAGAAGCTTGCCGCAACTTTGTCGTCTATCGATTCGGCCAGCCTGAGCACAAGCGACAAAGCGGCCAGGTAGTCGGACAGGTTCATTACGGTATTATGGGTATGGGCGTATCGGACCGGGACTGCAAGGACCACGGAGGGAACGCCCGCACCGTGGAGATGGATCGGACCGGCATCGGTCCCGCCCTTTCTCCTTACGGCCAACTGGTATGGAATGCCGTTTTTCTCGGCGGTATCAATAGCGAAATCAACCAGTCTTCGATTCATGATGGCAGAAGGATCCATCATCCTGATCTGGACACCACCGCCCAGAACGCACTGGCGCTCGTCTTCACCGGTGCCGGGCAGATCGTCTGCCGGGGCGCCCTCGGAAATGATGGCTACGTCGGGATTTATGTGAAAGGCCGCAGTCTTTGCCCCTCTGGTCCCGACTTCCTCCTGAACTGTTCCCGCCGCGAATATGGAATTTGGATGCGAGATCGAGCCGAGCGCTTTTGCCGCCTGGATTGCCACGCCAAGTCCGGCGCGGTCGTCAAATGCCTTCGAAACCAACAGGTCGGGGTTTTTCATACGGGTGAAAGGACTGTCCGGCACAACGGTATCCCCGATGCGGATTCCAAAAGCAGCCGCTTCTTTTGCACTTGCCGCCCCCACATCGATGAACATGTCCTCGATTTTAAGAAGCTTTTCACGCTCGGATTCCGAAAGGAAATGAGGCGGTTTTGCCCCGATCACACCCGGTATCTCGGACCCGTCTCGCGTCAAAACACGGACCCTTTTTGCCGGAAGCACGTGCGCCCACCAGCCGCCAAGAGTCGTGAATTTCAGCAGGCCGCCCGACGTTATCGCCTGGACCATCAATCCAACTTCATCCATGTGAGCGGCGATCATGATGCGCGGAGAAGCCGACGTGCCCTGCTTTTCATAAATCAGATCCCCCGCCCTGTCGCTTTTGACCCCTTCACCCAACTCGTCTCGAAAGATGCGGCGCACCCAATTTTCGAATCCCGGCGCACCGTGGGCATTTGATAATTTCCTGAGAAGCTCGGCGGCATCCTCTTTTATCCGGTTATCCATTCCTCCACCCTTTTTTTCTGATTTGAAGAACTCTCGGAACATGTAAGCTTTCTATTAATTTCTGCACTCGCGCGGATCAATCCCCAGCGCAAAAACTCACTCGCAAAACGAGTCAATCACGGAGTCGCTTCACGCACAAAGTAGCGGTCGAGAGCACTTTCCGATATGCGGGAAATCAATTTGACCAGCAGGAAAACCACTAAGAGGGATAGTACAATTCTTCCCCAGAGTATTCCCGAGGTGTGGCCGCCAAGGAACATTATCAGCAGGGTATCCTCGATTACGCTGTGACAAAGCCCCATAAGGGAGAGGCAAAAGAGAACGTCGCGCTTGTCGGTTCGCCCTGAAACCGCCTCCTCGATAATTAACCCGCCGCCATAGGCGATCCCCATAGTCATTCCGATAATGGTGATGGTCGTTGCAGACGGTCCTATTCCGAGCAGTCTCAAAACGGGATTCAAAAACCGGATCATGATCCCGGTAATGCCGATCCTGGCAAGTATTTTCATGAGCAGCAGGAGGGCAAGTATGACGAAGAAGATAAAAGTCAAATCCCGGAACTGTCCGAAGGCCCACTGCAGCAGTGAACCGTCCTGGGCGGGAGGAACCCAGAAATTCCGGTGCGGGCCCTGAAGCCACCCACCCATCTGGTATAGGTGAAAAAGGACCCAACCGAAAAGAAAAGCACAGACCATGCGGTAGATAAGCATGAAACGAAGGCGCACGCCGGCTTTCTGGGTAATGCGAAGCTCGATGGGCATGTTGTGTGCCACCAGCATCATGAGGCCAAGAACAGTGGTCTGGGCGACCGTTACAGGTTCGTAAGGCGCAAGTGTAAAGAAGACCAGGACCCCGCCGTAGATATTTGCAATTATGGTGGTGGCCCATACCAGGCCCATGCTCCCCGGAAGTCCCACCAAGTGCATTATCGGGGAGAGAATGGCGGCAAGGTATTTTATACCTCCGACCTCCTGGAGCACCTTCACCACGATAATGACCGGGATCATTATCTTGAAAAGGCGCCAGCTTATAATGAAAGCTTCACTGAGAAGCTTTTTCGCAAAATCAACCGCCGGCATTTCCATGGGTTTGCAGTTTTTTCTATTCGTATGAGATCAAAATTACGGACAAAACGGCGAGGACCATTCCGGTCATTTGAACGAAATTGAGCTTTTCGCGAAAGAAGATGAAAGCGAGGGCAAGGGTCACAACCGGATAAAGAGCGGTAAGCGGGGCAATGATTGAGACTTTGCCGGATCGGACAGCCAGCATGAAAAACAGGAGGCCCAAATACCCGACAATTCCCGTGAGGACGGAGGGCACTATACCCCTTATATCTAGTCCCAGTTCAGGGCGCAGGACCAGAAAAACTGCCACCCCGGTTAGAATGCCTCCAAGCACCTGGTAAATGAAAGCGCTTTTTGGATCTACCCAGTTTAGCGCAAACTTGGGCAAAAACGCCCATACACCCCAGGCCAGGATCGACAGCATGGAATAGAATGTCCATTCTTTCATGACTGATTTTTCCGGAATTGAGTAATTCTGAGTGGGAGGTCTTTGCGGCATCTTCCTCCCATCCGTGCGTGCCTTGACGGCGGTAAGAGTAGTCGGGATATCCGCATCCAGTCAATGTCATTTTGACAAAAAAATCCCGGGCTGTAAGACCCGGGATTATAGGATGCGATTCGTAAGGCAGGTATTACGGATTTCTTTCTTTTGCCCGCAAATGGTCGCCGCTCAGGCTGATCGAGCCACGTCCCTGAGTTGCGACAGTGCTCTACCCGGTCCGCAATAAACGACGCTCACGGCGCTGAATGCGTTTGATCGCTTTCTTCTTCTTGATTCGCCTGCGCTCTCCTTTGGAGAGATAATAATTGTGACGTCGAAGAACGGGCTGTACGTTTTTCTGGAAATCCTTGCGGAGCTTGCGTATTTTTTTCTCTATACTCTCTTTTGGTTCCGAATCCGTACTCACCAAATATTCACCTGCCTTTCAGGGAAGCCTCGTCGAGGCCAAAAATGATCGGCCCGGCTCTTAACCGGGCCATAACTTTTGGACTCTACAACAAAATGTTCTCCAAATCAAGCCATCATCGCAGTTATCCGTGATTTTTCAGTCGTCCAACAAAAGGAGAAGGGGTTGATCCATAGTGAGTGAGCGCCAATGCGCAATGTGATTTGCGCTAATACTTCCAATTTTGCGGAAGTCTCCTCCGGCATACAGCATACCGTTGGCGGGTATTGCCAGGGAATAAACCCCCGTGCTGAATTCATTGCTCCCCACCAAACCTATCGATGCCCAAGTCGACCCGTTCCACATTTGAACTCCCCCCAGAGAATAAGGGTAAGTACCCACATACCCCGCATATAAGGAGCCCTTCGGATCAAAGGCCAGGGCTGCAACGTTTTCGGATAAAGACCCTCCAATAGCCGACCATTTCGAGCCATTCCATCTCGAAATGGTTTTTGTACCTATACCGCCGTTTGCCCCTACGTATAGAGCGCCATCCGGACCAACAGCTAAAGCTTGAATATGACCAACCACGAAGGTCTGGGAGTCGCCCAGGGCTGACCAGGCAGAACCATTCCATTTCGCGAGGCATCTAGCATTCGCATCATCATAAGCGCTGAAAGTTCCTCCCGCATACAGGGTGCCATTTTTACCAACTGCAAGGGCATTAACCCACCCAACGGCCAGTCCGTTGCCCAGTGCCGACCACGATGATCCATCCCATTTGGCAATTAACCCGGCGTTTACTCCCCCTGCCGTGCTGAACCCTCCTCCCGCATACAATACGCCATCGGAAGTGATCGCCAAAGCGCTTGGAGCATGGTTTAATCCAGACCCCAGGGCCGACCATTCCTTCCCATCCCATTTGGCAACACCGTTGACACTTACTCCCCCTGCCGTACCGAAGCCTCCCCCCGCATATAAAGCCCCGTCAGCGGCTACCGCGAGAGCATAGACCTGGCCATTCATTCCCGATCCAAGGGCCGACCACTTCTTTCCATCCCATTTTGCAATATTGCTGGCGCTTACTCCCCCAGCCTCAGAAAAGTATCCTCCAGCATACAGTGTGCCGTCCGGAGCTATTGCCATGGCCAGGACCTTACCCTGATAATATGGGTAAACACCATAGTACATTGAGGACCAGTAACCGCCAGCTTGTGTAGTAGCGGCGTTGAAGGACCAAATCAAGCATGTGAATACGAACATACAAAATGCCAAAGATCTTGTTCGTGCTCTCATATAGCCTTCCTGTGAATGGAGGTATTACGGTGTGAATGACATACAGGTATACTTTGTAGATATTACGATAAATGTTCTAAAAACGCAATCGTGCAGGTATAGCCGATGATGGTATCGGATCTTATGAGGCCGTCTTCTTGGGAAATAGCAACAGAGAAAGCGAGCAATCTCGAAGCTGCTATTAAAGATTTGTGGGAATAGCTGATTGATAATCTCCTGTGGCACTAACCCTGTGAAGCTGCATCGTAGTGCGAGAAATGCATTGTGAAGGTCGCCCGCCCCTGGGTCGAGGAACGCAGTGAGGTCGAATAACCGAACATTCTCGACAGCGGCACCACGGCATCAATCACCTGGATAGCCTTGCGCGCGGCGATGTTTTCCACGCGCCCTTTCCTCATGTTGACCTCTCCGAGTACTTCGCCCAGGAATTCTTCCGGCGTAAGTATTTCGACCGACATGTAGGGTTCGAGCAATATTGGAGCCGCTTTCTCGGAGGCGTTCCTGAATGCCATCGAGGCGGCTACCCGGAAGGCAAGCTCACTTGACACGTTCTCCTGAAAAGTCCCGCCGAAAACATCCACTCCAATATCCACTACCGGGTATCCTGAAATCGTTCCGCTGCTGAAAGCATCCTGTATCCCCTGCAGGATGGCCGGGAAAAAGGATTCCGGAATGGATGCATCCCGGATTTTGTTATTAACCTGATTGCCCAGGCCTCGCTCGCGGGGTGAAATGAAAAGATCAACCCCACCAAAGTGCCTGGTTCCACCGATTTCGCGGTCGAAAATGGCGCTCCCCTCTGCTTCGCCGGTAATGCTTTCCCTGTAGACCACCTGGGGTTTTCCGGCTCTCACCCTGACATTGTAGTCGCGATCGAGCCTGCTCAGAACTATCTCGAGGTGCAGTTCGCCCATGCCGCTTACGATTATCTGGCCGGTGTCGCTGTTTTCGAAAAAGCGGAAAGTAGGGTCCTCCTCGGAAAGTTTCGAGAGGCTGTCGAGGAGTCTTTCCTGATCGGGGCGCGTCTGGGCCTCGACCGATATCGAGATCACCGGCTCGTAAACTTCAACAGGCTCCAAGAGCAGGGGTTTTGAAGGGTCGCATAGCGAATCGCCGGTAGTGGCCGTTTTAAGCCCCATAATCGCAACGAGTTCCCCGGCGCCAGCCGTCTCCACCCGCTCGCGTTTGTTCGCATGCATCTGGAATATGCGTGAAACCTTCTCGCGCGATTCTCTCGACACATTCAGGACATCTGCCCCAACACGCATAATCCCCGAGTAGATACGGGCATAGGTGAGTTTTCGTCCCTGGTCCATGACAATTTTAAATGCAAGCGCGGCAAGCGGCTCCGCATCCGAGCTTAAACGCTGCTCGGCTTCTTTGGTTTGGGGATTTATCCCCTCGATCGGAGGCACATCCAGCGGAGATGGCAGAAAATCGACAATAGACTCAAGTAGCGGCTGAATTCCCTTGTTTTTAAGCGCGCTTCCGCACAGAACGGGAACCGCCTTCAGCTCCAGGGTCAGCTTGCGGATCACCGGAATTAGGTCGCTCCCGGTGATTTCATCACCTTCCAGGTAGCGCTCCATCAGCGAATCGTCAAACTCGCCCAGCTTTGCCACCAGGTTTTCACGGGCTTCGACAGCCGCGGGCAGCAACTCAGGATCGATTTCCCCCGTTTGAAACTCGGCACCGAGTGTTTCATCAACCCAGGTGATCTGCCGCATCCCCAGGAGGTCGATGATACCCCTGAAATCCGATTCCGCACCCAGCGGCAACTGTACAGGCAACGGGATTGTTCGAAATTTTTCTTCGATTTGCCGGACCGTTTCGCCGAAATCGGCCCCAATGCGGTCCATCTTGTTCACGAACGCGATCTTTGGCACGTGGTACCTGTCGGCCTGGTGCCAGACTGTCTCGGACTGAGGCTCGACGCCGTCAACGCCCGAGAAGACGGCAATCGCCCCATCAAGGACGCGCAATGACCTTTCGACTTCGATTGTAAAATCAACGTGGCCCGGGGTGTCAATAAGGTGAATTTCATGGCCGCGCCAGAGGCAGGTGGTGACAGCCGATGTAATCGTTATCCCCCGTTCCTGCTCCTGCTCCATCCAGTCCATGACCGCCGTTCCGTCATGCACCTCACCCATCCGGTGTGAGCGTCCGGTATAGAAGAGGATGCGCTCGGTGACAGTTGTCTTTCCGGCGTCGATGTGGGCGATGATCCCGATGTTTCTGTACAGTTTCAGACGCTTTGCGTCGGCCATGATATTGTGCTTTCCACTCGCGGGCTTTCGTTATCCTCCGTGCTGGGTCGCGCTTTTCGCGAATGGGAATTTTCCTGTTTCAACCCGGAACCGGAAGGATTATGGGATACCCGCATAAGTCATTTTCAATTGCAGGAGTTAAGCTTTTAAGTTTACGGTAGTGAGCACTGTTATGTCAATAAGTCCGGGCATGGAGGCCAAAATTTCGCACCCGGGGACCGGGTGAGCGTACAGTCTGGAGAGGACCGATGACGGTGGTCCTTTGTGGCCCTTTTTCCGCTGGAATAGCGACCACTTAGGGATAAAAACACAAAAACAGGCGCTTCATCGCGATTTGATGCAATCGGATGAGATTAAGCAATATCAACATCCTAAACCATCCAGATCGAACCAACAGCGCTCAGGCTCTCCTCTTTTGTCCGAATCCTGGAATATGTTTCCGGATATATACTTCAGGGCGGATTTTTCGGATGATTTTCCGGAATAATCCGGGCTAACCCCTGATTATCCCGGTTTACCCGGTTTGCGTTTTCTTTGAAGGCCCTGCTATAAAGGCGCATCCTAAAACTCTTGCGGGTATCCGTGAGGGCCGTAGGTTTTCTTTGAAAAGTGAGGAGAACCAGTATGGCGCCTGATTCAAGCCTCCTCAGGCACCATCGGGGATCGGTGTCCAACCGCGGGAATTTGGTACTAGCGGGTGGCGCACTGACTTTTTTTTCGCTGCTGCTTTTCATGTTCATAGCTCAGGCAGCAGCCGAAAGGATCGAATTTCCGGGAGCTTTGGCGGCAGTTTCGCCGTCCTCGGAGGGCATCAAAAAGGAAGTTCAGGTCTTGCCTGTTTCCTTGCCTTCCACAGGGGACGCTCTCACAGGAAAGCCCCAGGTGCTTTGGAGAAACAGAATCCAGATACCCATCAATGAACCACTCATCCAAAAGTACATCCGTTCCTACCGTGGGGAGGGCAGAAAGACCTTTTCAGATGCTCTATTAAGGGCAGAAAAGTGCATTCCCCAGATGACTGAAATTCTTGAAAGCTACGGCGTGCCTGCGGAACTGGTGGCGGTAGTATTCGTCGAAAGCAGGTTTTTGAGGCATGCTTCGTACAGGGGAGCGGGTGGTTATTGGCAGATGTTGGCGCCCACCGCCAGGGTTTTGGGTCTCAGGGTCGACCGTTGGGTCGACGAAAGGCTGGACCCGATAAAATCCACTAAGGCGGCCGCCAAATACCTGAAACATTTGCATGAAAGGTATGGATCATGGCCGTTGGCCCTTGCCGCTTATAACTGCGGCGGGAGGTCAATATCATGCGCGGCACAGTCTGGCCGCGTGGAGGAATGGGAGCTTTACGGGCGTAACCGCTTGCCCGCGCGTTCCAAGGTGTATGTTTCGAAGGTTCTGGCCGCGATGCATGTCATCAGCGGGCCGGAAGAGTATGGTTTTGAGAGTCCCAACTACTGCAAGTCTAAGGAATTCGATCCCGTCCTGGTGAGGTCGGCAATAAAGCTCGACCAAGTAGCCAGATGGATCGATGTTCCCGTTAGTCAACTTCAGGACCTCAATCCCTCTCTGCGCTTGGACACGATGCCTCCCAATTCCGGATACGCACTGCGTTTGCCTGCGGGAACAAGAGAAAAATTTCATCTCGCCTATGATGAGCACTCCCGAAGGTAAGCCATAATCAAACCGACGGCGCTTCATGGACAAACGCTCCGCTAAATGAAGTACGGACCGCAATGAGCATTAGGATGTTGGCTGCAGAGCTCTACCGGGTGATCAGGGAAATCGAAAAGCTCGAAACCGAGATAAAAGATTCGACACCCGGCAGGCCTGAGAGAGAAGAGCGCGAAACAAAGTTAAGAGAGGCGATAGCCGAACGCGACCGCCTCCGCAAGATGCTGGAAGGGGCAAAGGAAACTTAAGCCTACCCAGCCGCGAAAACTCTCAGGCAAGCTTCTGAGCCACGGAAACAAAGAAGGCCTTCCTCTCCCTCTGGAAGGCCTTCTTCTTTTTTATGCGCCAGAGATGGAAATTCGCGCCCAAGCCCCTTGAGAAGCGACGGGTCTAGGAGAGAGTGAAAATGCCGCCGCGCCATTTTCACCTGAGTCTAGTTATTAACCCCGCCCTCTTATTCGCCGTGGAGCAAAATGACACTGGGTCGTCTACCCTCTTGCGCTGCCGCGCCCGGAAATAACTCCGGGCCACTCGCGAGAATCCGGTGGCTTTGAATCCCGAAAATTACTCGTTTCACGAAGCAAAGACCCTGGATTCCCGCCAGAAACATGCGGGGATAACGTTCTTAGGCCAATTTCATCCATTTGCTTAGCAACTTTTTAGAAAAGCTCTATTTGGGCAACAGTGCGTCCCGAGCGGGTAGCCCGGAATTGTTTCCGGGAGTTGTGTGCGTCAAGTTCTGCA
>DBMI01000073.1 GCA_002298165.1 Desulfarculales bacterium UBA702 | reverse complement strand
AAGCTTAGAATCAGACTTTTTCGATCACAGCTTGGCCGCGAACTCCACACCCACCGATCAAGCTGCCTTGACTTTTACCGCCCATGTCCCTTCGAGCTGAAATGCATCCGACTCTGTAACGAAAGTTTCATCCCCGCCCAACTCGAGCGGACGCCCGGAAGGAGAATAGAGTCGAATCCTGGTACCGTTCTTCAGGTCAGAAATTCTTGTCTCCCGCCATTTATTCATTCCCATATCTTTAAAGATCTTCTGACTGGCCGGATTCTCTTTCAGTATCATTTTTGCGCCTCCATTCTGGTGCGTATGGCAACCGCAACAAACCCAGGGGTTGCCGTCCAAATGTCAGTACTTGCAGCCGGGAAGTTTACATGTGGCCTTTTCAACAATCTCGACAAGGATATTGCCCGTATCTTTCGGATGCAGAAAAAGGGTTTTCTCGAAGCAGGGCGTGTAACAGGGTTCGCCAATGGTACGGATGTTTTTGCTCTTTAATTCATCGAGAACCGCGGCGATGTTCTCCACTTCATAGCAGATATGATGCATGCCCCCACCGCGTTTTAAAAATTTGCCAAGCCCGTCCTCGGGATTAGTCGGCTGGACCAACTCGATGTATGTATTTTTTACCGGCATGAAGGCTACCTTTGCCGAAAACGCAGTCACATCGAATGCTGACTGGATTTGCGTTCCGAAAACCTGCTCGTAAGTCTTTTTTGCTTCCTCAATGTCATCTACTACGATCCCAATATGATGGACCTCGAAATCCCGCCAATTCATTATGACCTCCCGATGAGATACTTGGTCTATTTCACGATGACTTGTTATTAAAGGTCGAAAACCGCCGCCCAGGGACCCAGCAGGAATTTCTCGGCAAAATAACATGAGGAAGAATGGCGTGCTTTAGACTAGCCGCAAAGAACTTTAGTACCGAGCAGCCGTGAAACACAATCGCTAGAATTCATCATTTTGCAATAGTGAGTACTAACTGTGCAGGGCGTTTTCATGCCGTTTTTACAATAAAATTGCAGCCTCGCTTCATATCTGGAAATCAGGCTTTACCCTTGAAAAATTGAAGGTAGTCGGATTGGCTCACCTGCTCTTCAAGGGCATTTTTGACCACTGTCCGCGTAATGTGCAACATGACATGGGAGGGCAAAAATTCGAACCCGGTCGAATCCAGAAAGTCCCGAGCCGCCCAATTGGCCGTTTGTTCCGCACCCCCGTTTCGCTCAACGTGCTCCACCACCTGGCGTTTATACTCGATGGTGAACCGCATTGCCCGCTTTACGATATCCCTTGCATCCTCATCGGTCATGACCCCATAGTGCTCCCAGGCGCACAGTCGGGTGTCCAGCTCGGCAAGTTTTTTCAGGCTGTCGAGGTAGACTATGAAACTCTCGGATGCGGTTGAAGCGAACCTGTCACCTTTTCCAACCGGCACCGGCATGGCATCCGAGGGAAAAAGCCATTTTTCACGCGGCTCATAAAGTGTTACTGAACAACGGCTGTGTCCCGGGGTCTCGATGACCTGGAAACCAAAACCCGAGCCTAGATCGATACGATCAAACTCTGAGACCGGCCTGCTTACGGGGATTTTGTCGAACTCCAGTGAAATCCCCTCGAATTCCATGGGCAGACCCAAATCCTGCATGACCTGCCGGCTGAAGTTGCGCATGTTGCGCTGGGCTTTCTCCATTTCGAAAATTCTTTTAGCCTCCGTCGAGGCCAGAACCTGTAGGTGAGGGTAGCGCGTCAGCATATAGGGAACGATTCCGCAGTGATCGTAATGCGAGTGGCCGATCAACAGGTATTTAACCCGGTCCATATCGATTCGATATTCTCTGAACTGCCGCACGAGTTCTGGCACCATCCACTGGCCGCCCCCGCCCACCAGCATGTAGCGATCGCCTTTTACCAGGTAAACAATGTTTTTGGGGGTACCCAGGAGCATCAACCGATCATTGACCGCACCCGGAGTTTGAATCCACATAAGTTCTCCTTGAATACAGGATCAGAACTTTACAATGAAGTGGAGCTTTCAGAACCGTTTGCCCCAGCTCAGGCAGACTCCGCTCTTACCTCAAATCTTACCTTTCCCAAACCGCCGGCATCCAGCCCCGGATCAAGGCATTCGGCCACCTGGAATACCCGGTCGTTTGGATCTTCTCCCGCTGCGATCTTCTCCAGTATTGAATTTACAAACCCCGTCAGCGGCCCCAGAGCCCTCATGCAGAAGGGAGCCGTTGATTGTTCCGGCACAAGGGCGCCGCCCTGAATAACGAATTTCTGCCCCTTTTTAAGCCCGGCGGCACAGTATCTGGACTCGATGACTTCGGCGACTATCCGGTATTTTAAAACCTCGTCGATCCGCGTAAAAAATTTATAGACCCCGCGGCTGCCGAGCTTGAACTTTTCCCAGTCCTGATCGGTTATGGCGACCGCCTGTTTCAGAATCTCCCTGACCTGATTTTCCTCCATTAGACCTCCTTTTTCTTTAAAGCTGCCGGATTAAGGCGCGCAACACTTCTTGTACTTCTTCCCGCTGGCACACGGACAAGGGGCATTGGGTCCAATTTTGGAACTTTTGGCTTGTGGGCTGAAATTTAACAGCGAAGAGGAGAATTCGGATCGCATTTTTTTGAGAGACCCCGCGGCTTTTTCATCCAGGGCGGCCATTCGCTGGTCGATCAGCGCCATTTGATCGGGGACCTGTAGATACCCATAGAGTTCCCTTGCCTCCTTCAACTGGGCGGCGGCGTCATCGAACCTGCCCTCCTGTTCGCTGACAAAGCTCATATTCATCAGCAAGCCGGCGATCCCAGCGGGATGATTAAGCTTGCGCAAAATTTCCAGCGCGTCCTGATAATACTTCTTGGCCTCACTCAATTGCTCTGTCTGGTAATAAAGTGTGCCCAGGTTGCACAGCAGGTTGGCTTCTCCTTCGGCATCTCCTCTTTTGCGGAACTCATCGAGTGCATCGCGATAGAGGCGTTCGGCCTCCCCGAAGTTCTTCTGTTCATAGTGCAATAATCCCAACTGAGAAACCACGTTGGCAACCCCGAGCGAGTTTTCGCTTTTTTTATAGATTTCCATGGCCTGCTGCATGGCGGATAAAGCAGCATCAACCGCACCCCGGCTCTTGTCGGTGTACGCAACCAGCATGAGAGACAGCGCTTCTTTTTCCCGATGGCCGATTTTCGCAAAAAGAGACCTGGCTCCATCGAAACACTGCCCGGCTTTTCTCCAATCCTTCCTGTCGCTGTAGAGCCTGCCCATTTCGGTCAATACGTCGCCCTCACCAGTGGAATACTGGATTTCTCGATACCTCTTCAACGCCATCTCGAATTGCCGGATTGCCTCGTCATCCTGCTTTTGGGCCCGGCGCACATGAGCAATGCGAACAGTCTGGCCGGTTTCGCCGACGACATCTCCCATCTCCCGGTATATTTGAGCCGCCTGGTTGAAATATTCCACCGCAGCTTCGTACTCTGCCTGGTCGCCTTCCACCAAACCGAGATTGGAGAGCTGGGATGCTCGTCCATCCGGATTCCCCAGCTGGGTATATCTGTCGAGGGCCTTCTTGAAAGAACCCCTCGCAAGGTCCGCCTTACGCTGCGCGTACATACTGTGCCCTATGCCCGCATAGCGCTGTGCGGCCTTTTCCGGTTCTCCCCGCTCCTCCTCCAACTCCGCGGCGCGCTCGTATGCTTTAACGGCTTTTTCGTAGGAGTGAGCGGCAAAAAACGTGTGGCCAATGTATCCCCACTGGTTAGCCGCGCTTTGTGCGTCTCCGATTGATTCGAAAATTTCGAGGGCTTTGCGGTGATTGGTTTCGGCAGCTTGAAAGTCCCCCCTCGCATAGCTTGTATGTCCGAGGTTCGACCATTGAGAGGCGATACCTTTTTGTCCCTCTTTTCCTTTGCCTTCGGCAATTTTGGTGTAGAGGTCCAAAGACTCCCGGTAAAATTCCTCAGCTTCGGCCAACTGCTTTGTTGAGTAATGCAAATAGCCGATCTGGCTTAGAAGGCCCGCGCACAGGTCTTCCCGCCCCATCTGCCTGGCGGTGCTCAATGACTCCTCCAGAGCCGCTTTGCTTTTAGCGATATCGCGGATGGCAAAGGCTGCCCGGCCCTTGAGTTCCAGGGCAAGCTGCAAGTCCTCGGATTTACCGAGTTTTTTCAGCTTTTCGATAGCAGAATCAAGAACATCAATGGCCTCCTCATTGCGCTGCCGCTCTTCCCTTATTTCGCCTAGCCGCAAAAGCAATTCGGCCTGGAGTTCGCTTTTCTCCTCGCCAAGCAGAGAAAGTCCGCGGCCGATTTCCAACTCGCATATGTCTCCACCTCCCATTTTGAGCTTCGCCGCATAAGTGTCCAGAACCTGACCGTAAATAATCTCGGGATCTTCGACCCTGTGCAGGCAGATGGAATGGCTCAGCACATCGAGGTAATTTGCGCCTGAACCGGTCAAACGGTCCCTGTAAAAATCCAGCGATTGCCTGTTGAGCATAGCAGTATCCGACGGCGCGGCTTTTTGAGTCGCGGCTGCAAACGCCTGTGGATATTTTAGCCGGAAGGTTTTTTGGGTATAGGATTCAACCAGATCCGGCATTTTCGGAGAACGTAAAACCTTGTCCAGCGAGTCCTCGCCCTCGCCGGTGAGCTTTGCCAGCAAATCGAGCCCCGCCGGATGCACCAGAATTGAAAGTATATCAAGCAGTCGGCCCGCAACCGAACCGGACTCCAGGTGTTCCCGGTATTTTTCTTCAATCTCGGGATCTTTCCTGTCCGAAGCAGTGAGAATCAGCCGGTTGGATGGGCAAAAGTCGGCTTGCCGCGCAAGCACATCCTCACTGCCCTGGCCAATCAGCAGCTTTACCTGTGGTGGCAGAACACGAAGCATGGCCTGGAAAAATTCCACCAAAAGCCTATCCTGCATGCCCGCTCTCGGGACAAAACAGAGCACAAGCCTCTCACCTGTGGTCAAAGTCCCGGCGATGAACCGGATTGCCTCCATAAAGCGGATTTCAAGTGGGCGAATGTCTTTTTCCGTTAATAGACGAAGCTTATTAATAAGCTGCGGATCAGCCTTTTCGATATCCGACCAACTGCCGTTTCCGCGGTAGCCCACGCCGCTTACCGTATCCCAGAGCCACCGGAACAAAAAATGCCTGGAGTGTTCTCCATCCCAGATCTCGTAGAGAAAAACCCTGTTTTTGGCGTCACTTGCCGCCGAGGCAGCGCTTAGCTCCATGAAATCAGATAATGCCGATGGGTCCGAACTGATTCCCATGTATATTTTTTGTGTTTCCGACTGTAGAAATTCCGACACAATCGCCTGTTTATCTTGAATCTCGGTACCGTGCGAGGAATTCATGAGATCACCTCAACTACAAAACTATTTGGGTTGATAAATATAGCCGGCGTCGTTTCACAAGGTCTGTAACTTCAGACCATTCCATTGAAAATTTAGCTTTCCCGACCGGCCTCGACAAGTTTATGTGACTTTTCACTCAAATGCCTCCGTTAAGATGGAGCAGATTTCGCAGAGTAGCCAACCCTTGTGGGCGTGGTTTTTTCTCACTATCTTTCAGCAGGGGAAGGAACATGAACTGAGGTAAGTGCCTGGTGGATCAGAACCGGAGTCGTTACGGAGAAGCAACAGTCAAATAACACGCCGGATTGACTTAAACAAGCCCGCAACCGGAATAGGATTTGACGTGCCGGCACGTTGCCGAAGAGTTTCCTTCTCCAAAAAGCCGGTTACAATGACGCGGACATGCGGGGAGAGGGCATTAATCAGTTTTCTTTCCAAGGCATGACTAGTTAGTTGTCGCTACTGGAAAATGATGAGTATTAGCGATTGTTTCCAGAAGCAATTTCCGGATAGAAGGTAAGGCACCAGATTACTCCGATCGAGCTCTCCTGTTGGACCACCCTACTGTGATCACCCTGTATCCGATACCTGAAACCGTTTCTTTGTTTTTTTGAAATACTCACATTTGATTGCGCAATCTTTGCTGATGAACCGGCACAGCCCGAAACTGGAACCTGGTGCTATCGGGTTTTGCAACAGAAACTTTGAGAGCGTAAACCAAAGTGCTAGTTAATTGTCGCTATTTCAAAATGGTGAGTTTTAGCGATTGTTTCATGAAGCTATTTCCGGATAAAGGTAATCACAATCTATCCTGCTCTTGATAGTCTGTTGATATCACCCCACTGAAATCAAATTGTTAGATCCTCCTGGCGATTGCTGAGCCTGCTTATTACCGAATCTTTTTTGAATGTGTGTTGTTGATATAGGTTTGAGTTCAACAATTGGTGCTTAGCATTTTCGGACAAGGTTATTAAAACAGATAAATTGTTTACCTTGATCAAGTCATTCGAAAGATTGGAAAGGAGGTTCAGGTATCTTTCGGATTTGAAAAAAATAGGCTTTTTAGAGGCCGCCCAACATTGAGTTTTATGGGGCGATCTCATTACTAACCAGTAAATTGATAGGAGTACCAGATGCCTAAACTCGGAATCGAATTTGATGAAGAGGCCCAAAAAAAATTAGACGTTCCTCTTGGGAAGCGCGAGCTGTATCCGTCGACCGGCAAGTACATAGCCGAAGTGCTGAGAGAGCACGGCGTTACAATCGCATGGGGCGTGCCAGGCGGACACATCTGGCATTTCGTTGATGCCATATCCCGCATTGGGATAAAGCTGATAATCTTCGGACATGAGCAAAACGCGGTTTACGCCGCTGAAGCTTATTCCCAGGTAACCCAGAAGGCGGCAGTTGCGTTCGGTACAGTTGGACCCGGCACGGGCAACGCCTTCAGCCCGATGCAGCAGGCCTATCTCAGCAATACCCCCATTATTTTCCTGGCGGGCGGTATCGAGCAGGAACACGATCATCTCTATAATACCATTCAGGAAAGTATCTGCGCTGAATTCTTCACGCACGTAACCAAGTGGGCTCAGCGCGTATTCTACCCATGGTCGGTCAAGCAGTTCATGACTCGCGGCTTCCGTGTAGCACAAACTGCCCCAATGGGTCCGGTTGCATTTGAATTCGGCGTTGACTGCCTCTTCATGAAAGACGAGGCCCGTGATCATTACTGGGGCGCTTTCTTCCCGCAGCATGCCGACTGGCTGCCCAACTGGCGCCAGGAAGATACCCAGAAGCCCATTACCGCCGGCGCCGACCCGCTGGCTGTGGAAAAGGCCGCAAAGGCCATTATGTCAGCCAAGAAGCCTTTCATCATACTTGGCGACTATGCCACCTGGGATCAAGCCGGCCCTGAACTCGAAGAGTTCGTCAATTTGACCCAGATTCCTTTTAACACCCGCCGTATCGGCCGCGCAGCCATCAGCGAAAAGCATCCACTCTCTCACCGTGGTTTCCCGAGGTTCCGCGATGAGTTCGACCTGATGCTTCCTATCGGTCTCAAGGTCGGATTTTTCGACGGCTACGCCGGTGGATGGCCCGAAAGCATTCAGATTGCGCCCTGCAACGACTACGTATGGACCTACATCAATACGAAGGCGTCGCTGGTTGGGAATACCAAGGTTGTTATCAAGCAGTTGAATGAATGCATCAAAAAGAACGGCTACACCGTCAGCCCCGAGCGCAAAGAGTGGGCTGAGCGCTGCAAGAAATCCATGTCAGAGGGTACCGCGGCCAGACAGGCAAAAGCCTACAAGTACGGTCCGGATCATCCGCGTTACAAGGCCAAGAACATTATGCACCACGGATATATGTCCCAGATAATCCGTGAAGTGAACGAAGAACTCTATGGCAGCGCCGTGCGCGTTTCGATCGACGGCTACACCATGAGCGACTTCGTTATGCCTTACCTGCAGTTCACTCGTCCGGCTTCATGCTTGACCGCAAACGATCAGGCAGGTGTTGGACACGGTGTTGGCCAGGCTATCGGCGCGGCGATTGCCGACCTTGAAAACGGCTCACGAATTCCATTCCTGGCCCTGATGGGGGACTCGGGCATGTTCAATGCCGCCATGGACATTCATGTGGCCATTATGTACAAGCTGCCGATCGTTTACCTGGTGACCAACAACTGCGGCTGGATGCCCGGTATGAAGTTCCCCTGGTACGGACCGAACTGGGATATCCTTGGAGATCAGGACGTCGTAGGCGCCGAGTGGATGGGATCCAAGCAGTTGGGTGAAGAGCGCTCCTATGACAATCACTTCGAGAAACTGGCCGACGTCTTTGCCGGCAACGGTCCGGTAAAGGGCATGGTCGTCAACCGTTCGGAGAAGTTCAAAGAAGCCCTTAAGGAAGCATACAACTACGCTGAGAAGAATGGGCCGGTTATCATGAACTGCATTATGGACCAGCAGTTGGTCAACAAGGCAGTTATCGGACCTGTCTACTCCCTCATGTATGCCCACATTCCGTGGCACGAACTGCCAATGAGAGGCAAGCATTCCCGTCGTTCGACTCTCAAGCGCTGGTTCCCCGAACTGTCGAAGCTGCCCGAAATGCCTGTTTTCGACGCATGGGAGCCGTTGACGGATCAGGAATACGGCTATGAACCGAAGATGGACATCTTCAAATAATCGGTTATCGTTATAACAACCTGACAATTTAACGGCGGGGGATGTTTGCGAAAGCAGACCATCCCCTGCCCTTTCTAAGGAGAACCAAATTGACGTTTCTGGGCAACTTTGTAGAGTCCAAAATCACCGAAGCCACCCTCAGCCGGGACATGATGAGAAGCTATGTTCTGATGCTTTTCAAACGGGCGGAATTTCCGGAACAGGTATTTATTTCCCTTGGCGACAGCAGTGTCGTCTCGAAGGGGGATGTTGTCTGGATGAACATCGATTGTGAGCATCCATACGACTGGCTTCCTTTGCCCCGGATAGACGACCTGTTACCGAACCTGCCGAGCAAAGAGGAATTTTTGAAGGAACTCGGAATCGAGCGAATGGAAGATGTGTCAGTCGATGACGAGATCCGTTTCTGGAAAGGCTTTAAATTTAAATTTGCGAAACAGGCCGCCGGTGTGAGGATCTACTGGAAATGAACTCCGGCCGTTTTGTCGCCGCCAAAAATGGCAACTGCCTCGGCTGCGGTTTTTGCTCCGATTACGTGGCCTGCGCCTCGAAAACCGGCTGTGTGGGATGCGGGGCCTGCGTGATCGCATGCCCGCAGGGAGCCAGGAAACTAAAGGCGCGCTCGGATGAGGCAAAATCGATCCGGTTCGCCCTGGACGGAGCCCCCTGTGACGTGGATGGTCCGATTTCAGTTTTCGACGCCTTGTGCGAATTGGGCCGGGCGACAAAGACCCATGGGCCCGATGGTTGCACCAAGGCACTTTGCGGTACCGGAGGATGCTGGAGCTGTTCGGTTTTAATCAACGGTGTGCTCACGCGCAGTTGTGTGACCTCCCTGCAAGAAGGGATGGAAATCGTTGCCGATCCGGAAATCCTGAAGCGGCATGCCCCGGTAAGGCAGGTCACCCTGATGCGTCCAGCTCCCCATTTCCACCCTTCAATTTTCGTTCACGGGTGCAATTACCGTTGTGACCTTTGCCATAACTGGGACTTGACTTTCGCCGCCGGCGCTCAGCCCAGAGGCCCTGCGGAAACGGTAAGCTCCCTCGAGCTTGATCTTGAAAACGACTACTGGATCGGCATCTCCGGCGGTGAGCCGACACTAAACCCCGCTTGGCTTCTCGAAACCGTGCGACAGCTTCGCAGTGCTGCACCGGAAGCCCGCATACAACTGGACACCAATGCCTCTCTTCTTACCCCCGAGCTGATCGATCAGCTGGTAGAGACCGGCGTTACGGACATTTCACCCGATCTAAAGGCCCTGAACCTGGAAACATTCATGAAGATAACCGGGGTGGACTGCGAAGAAACGGCGCAACTCTACCTTCAGAATTCCTGGAATGCGGTCCGGTATTTAAACGAACGCTACCGGAGTAAAGTCTTCATGGCGGTAAGCCTGCCATGTCATCCCCGCATTCACAGCAAGGCCGAATTATACGACTCAGCCGCGGCCCTTGCGCGGATCGACCCGGAAATGCACGTAACATTGATCGAGTACCAACCCGCTTTTAGACTTCGTGACTGGCCCTTCCTGGGTGAACAGGTGATGGAGCAGGCCCGCCAGATAGTGGCGTCGGCCGGACTTCACAACATAATCATACAGGGCGGGACCGGTGTTCCCCGGGCAACCGACCCCCTGGACCTTCACCTGAGCACCGAAGCCTGATCAAACCTGATTTTCAACGACAGCTTGAATTTGCCTCATAATAGAGATATGTTTCAAGCGCATCTTGGTGCTTTTCTGTTCCGTTGAGCTTACATCTCTTGAAGGCGGTTCAGCGGGGCTGTCTTCAAACTTACCCAAGCTCTCCTGCTCCTGCTCCCGATACTTACTCCCACTCACCCCCTGGGCCGGATCCGCGTTAAGCCCTGTTTTTCTGTAAGATCGAAGGGCATCTGAACACTTTAGGGGATTAATGTATGAGTCGGCAATCTACTCATGAATATCTGGAGCAAAAGATCAAACAGCTCGAAGCACAGCTGAGGGAGTTCCAGGAAAGCGACCCAAAGGAAACATGGACCTCCAAAGAGTTCAAGGAGCTTGCCGAGAGACTGCAGGAGGGCATCTACCATTTCGATATCGAGGCCCGCCAGTTCACATTTTTCAACAAAACAGCCATTGAGATATTCGGCTCCGCCAATACTCCCGTTAGCGACATAACATCCAAGAGCATCCTGTTGCGAGTTCATCCCGAAGACCTGGAAGTCGTCCGCAAAGCGGCACGGGAATCCCTAGAGGGCGGGAGCAGTGAGGTTGAATACCGCTATGCCACTCCGGATGGCTCCTACCGTTGGATGTACGACCGCTGGATCGTGATCCGTGATTCCGAAGGTAAGCCCAAGTATTTTGAAGGCATTGTCATTGACAATACCAAGCGCAAGCTCGCCGAAATGGCCCTCCGGGAATCGCGAAAACAACTCCGGCTTCTCTCTTCACACCTTTTCAAGGCCCAGGAAAAAGAGCGCAGGCGAATCTCGCTGGAATTGCACGACGAGTTGGGCCAGGCGTTGACGGTTTTGAAGCTGCAGTTGGGGTCTATAAAGAAAAAATTGCCTCTGGATCCCGCCGATCTCAGGGAGGATATCCAAAACACGCTGAAGTATGTGGACCTTATTATTGAAAACGTCCGCCGGCTTTCCCACGATTTGAGCCCGTCCATTCTGGAAGACCTGGGTCTGGATGCTGCCCTTCGCCTGCTCATAAAAGAATTCGTCAACCATTCCAACATGCAGATCTCTTGCGATATCATCCCTATAGACAGACTCTTTTCGAAAGAAAACCAGATCATCATCTATCGCATTTTCCAGGAAACTTTCACCAACATCGAGAGGCATTCACGTGCCCAGCGGATATCAATATCGATCAAAAATGGGAACGGTATAATTTCCATGTCCATAAAGGATGACGGCATAGGCTTCGACGTAAAGCAGTCTCTTGTCAAATACGGCAGCGAGAGGGCGCTAGGGCTTACTGCCCTGGATGAACGGGCCAGAATGCTGGGGGGTACACTCAAGATCGATAGCGAGAAAGGGCACGGCACCCACATAGTTTTCAAAATTCCAACTGATGAGGCCAGGGATTCCAATGAACTCTTATCAAATCATATTGGCTGACGATCACATCATTCTGAGGCAGGGAATTAAAAAAATTATTGACGAATACGGTGACCTCCAGGTAATCGGTGAAGCCGGTGACGGTCTCGAACTCCTAGAACTATTGAAAAAATCCACCCCGGATATGGTCATTCTCGATATCTCCATGCCGAATTTAAGAGGTATAGAAGCCTCCAAAGAGATTAAAAATCTTTATCCTCTCATCAAAATTCTGATCCTGACCATGCACAAAAAAGCCGAATACGTTTACTATGCGCTTTCAGCCGGCGTTGAAGGATATCTGCTCAAAGAAGATACGGAGTCGGAGCTTTTTGCCGCAATAGATTCGATTCGATCAGGCAAGACATACGTCTCATCCTGTTTTGCTTCAAAGATGACCGATGATCTGGTCCTGTACTACCGGGGGGAGAAAAAAGAAACTTCCGAGCTGCTCACAACCCGCGAAAAAGAGGTCCTGAAGCTGATCGCCGAGGGCAAATCGAGCAAGGAAATTGCTTCGCTTTTATTTATAAGTGTTTTCACGGTTAACAACCACAGGGCCAATATCATCAAAAAACTTAAACTCAAACGTACCGCCGACCTGGTTCGTTATGCCATTGACCAGGGATATGTTGCCAATCCCGGCTGATATGTCGACTTGGTATCCCGCCGTTTTTCCTAAATAATCCCTTGTACAGCTAATTCTCACTATTTCAAAATGGTGATTTCTAGCCATTGTATTCCAATGTCATTTCTGATTAATCATTAGTCGTAAATCGGTTCATCTCAAGTTCTCCTGCTCAAGCTATTAATTCTAACTATCCTCTTCACTCTAATAAACGAACCGTCCTTTCAAACCTTTCTGTTGGCACACAATTGTGGGCCGCTCCAGGTCCTGCAACATATTGATGGAATTTCCAGCGCCGCCTTTTGCTTAACAGACAAAACAGGCGCTTTGCCCTGATAAATAACATTCAATTTTGGGTCTGAAATTTGCCCAAAAAATAGCCCGGCGTACTGAAGGAGAATAACATGGCTTACAGGAAAGATGACGGCAACAAAGAACCGGTTTGCCTTTTCAGCGAAGAACACGTCCGATTGATCAAGGATCAGTACAAGGACTGGTTTGATAAAAGTCTTCGGGAGGAGGACCGGCAAACCGAGGGTAAGTATTTTACCCACTCCGGAATTCCCGTGAAACTGGCCTATACCCCGGCAGACATAGAGAATGTCAGCTATATCGAAGATATAGGCTTCCCGGGACATGCCCCTTACCTGAGGGGAGTCTATCCCAACATGTACCGGGGAAGGCTCTTCACGGTCCGCCAGCTTGCAGGTCTAGGCGCCCCCGAGGATTGCAATGAGCGGGTCTGTTACCTGCTCGACCACGGCGCAACCGGTGTAAACATCCTCTTCGACATGCCCACGATCCGTGGCTACAACTCCGATGATCCCGAGGCGGAGGGCAATGTTGGCGCATGCGGAGCGGCCGTTGATTCCGTATGGGATATGGATGCCTTTTTCAAAGATATCGATCTGGGGGCAGTCAGCACCTCGATTGTTACCCATCTGCCCAGCACCAGCCTGGTAATCCCCGGAATGTACTTCGCAGTGGCTGAAAAAAGAGGCACGCCGTTATCCAAGGTAGCTGGTACATGCCAGAACGACTTCATCATGGAGACCTGCGTCGGGAGCGGCTACGAGATCCTGCCCCCTTCGGTCTCCTTCAGAATGCAGTGCGATACGGTAGAGTGGATCTGCAAGAACGTGCCGCGCTTCAATCCGATCAGCTTCAACGGATATAATCTGAGAGAGGCCGGAACGGATGCCATTGCCGAGGTGGCGATCGGAATTTCTAACGCCATCGCCACTGCCGAAGAACTAATAAAAAGAGGGATGAAATTCGACGATTTCGCTCCCCGAATGTCCTTCTTCTGGGATCTGCACAATGACTTCTTCGAAGAAATAGCCAAATGCCGGGCCAGCCGCAAAGTCTGGTACAAGGTCGCCAAAGAGCGCTTCGGAGCACAAAATCCGAAATCAATGCTCATGCGGTTCCACGTTCAGACCGCCGGCGTAACTCTGCCCGCGACAGAGCCGCTGAACAACATCGCCCGATCTGCCATCCAGGGATTGGCCGCGGTGCTTGGTGGATGCCAGTCACTGCACATCGATTCCTTCGATGAAGCCTACTCCGCTCCGACCGAGGAAGCCGCCCTGGTTTCCCTGCGGACCCAGCAGATCATCCAGACCGAGACAGGCGTCTGCAACACCGTCGACCCGCTGGCGGGATCCTACTACGTCGAGTACCTCACCGACCAGATGGTCCAGAGAATATTCGACTATATCAGCAAAATCGAAGGGCTGGGAGGCCTGGTCCAGGCGGTCGAGAGCGGTTGGCTGCACCGCGAGATCGTCAACTACAACAACAAATACCAGGAAAAAATCGAAAACGGCCAGATGAAGATAGTCGGCGTAAACTTCATGAAGGGCGATAAAGCAAAAGCAGCGCCCATTCAGGTGTTCGAATACCCGGAAACCTATTCACGGCAAAAGGCCAAGCTGGAGCGCCTCCGCAAAGAGCGAAACAACCGCAATGTGGAAGAGGCTTTGAGCATACTGCGCCAAAAATGCCATACCAACGAAAACCTCTATCCGTACTGCCTTGATGCAGTGAGAAATATGGCAACGCTTGGCGAAATTGAGGAACTGTTCAGGGAAGAATTCGGGCTGTGGGCATTTCCTCTGCTGTAAATCTTTATTCATAAGGGTTGGAGAAAGTTATGGACAGAAAGATCAAAGTAGTAATGGCCAAGCTGGGTCTCGATATTCACTGGCGGGGCGTTTACCTGGTGTCTCAATTTATGAAAGAAGCCGGAATGGACGTGGTCTATCTTGGCAACAAGTTTCCCACGGAAATCGTCGAGGCTGCCATCGAAGAAGATGCGGACGTAGTTGGCTTGAGCAGCCTCAGCGGGAACCATCTTGCACTGGGCCCGATTGTCGTGGACATGCTCAGGGAAAAAGGACTGGACCGCGTAAAAGTATTCATGGGCGGCGTAATGCCACCGGATCACGCCAAAAGGCTGGAGAAAGAGTACGGAGTGCAGAAGGTATTTCTGCCTGATACACCCATGCAGGAAATCATTGACGGCATAAATGCAGCGGTTAACAACACCCATTAAAGAATCGCGGGTGCCCCATGAAAATCGAGAAAAAAGAACTGGTTGACGAGCTAATTGAAAGATCGCTGAAGGGTGAAAAGCTATCGATTTCCCGGCTGATTTCCATGGTGGAAAGAAGTGACGAGTACGCACCTTACATCATGGAAAAAATATCCCCGCATGCGGGCAAGGCCTACTATATCGGGGTTACCGGGCCGCCGGGTGCCGGAAAGAGCACGACAGTGGACCGACTGATCAGCATGTTTTGCAAAAACAATCTCTCGGTCGGTGTCATAGCGGTTGATCCATCCAGCCCGTTCTCGGGTGGATCATTGCTCGGCGACAGGGTCCGCATGAACGTCAAATCCGAGAAGATGGATGTCTTTATCCGCAGCATGAGTTCCGGGAGGGTAATGGGCGGGCTTGCCAGAACGAGCAAGGAAGCCGCCCGCATCCTGGATGCCTGCGGCAAGCAGATCATCATAATCGAGACGGTTGGCGTTGGACAATCCGAACTCGATATCGCCGAAGCAACCGATACGGTTGTCGTCATCCTGACACCCGAATCAGGGGACTCGATTCAGATCATGAAAGCCGGCTTGATGGAAATTGCCGATATATTTGTCATCAACAAAGCCGATCGACCGGGAGCCGAGGACATTTCCACCTCGATCAGGGGGATGCTCAAGCGCTCCTTGCGCAAACGAGACTGGGATCCTCAGATATTCATGACTTCTGCCTCGATCAGCAAAGGTATCGATGAGCTTTACGCGGGGATATGGTCCCACTACGACCATCTAGATGAAAATTCGAGGCTTGAGCAGCGGCGGAAGCGGCAGCTCAGGCAGGAACTGCACACCAGGATCGAAAATGAATTCGCCAAGATTCTCTGGGACATGGTTCACAAAAAAGACATCGAGCAGGTCGTAAATGATGCCTGGCTTCGACGTGCCGACCCTCAAAACACCGCCCAGCAATTCGTCTGGTCATCATTGAGGGATTCCGGCCTATGGCCGCAAAAGCAATAGAGCCCGGAGGTTGATCGCAGGAGCGAGACCGGCATCTTTCGGACGTCCTTTCTGACAGTCATCCAGGGAGCACCCTTTTAATAGACTTTAAGGAGCAACAGCATGTTGAATATACAGGACTCCGTTGCGGTTATCACCGGAGGCGGCAGCGGAATCGGTGAAACCATAGCGAAATACTGGGTAAAGAACGGGGGCAAGGTGGTCCTGGGAGATGTCTCGCAGGATGCCCTGAATCGAGTCGAGAAAGAGATCCAGGGCATGGGCGGCAAAGTTGCCACCCTTGTTATGGATGTCACGAAAGAGCAGGATAATGACGCATTGGCCCAGCTGGCTATAGATCGATTCGGCTCGATAAACCTGGTGGTCCCTTGCGCCGGCATTATCCGCGACGGGCTGCTGTTGTCTCCGGATCGCGAAACCGGCAAAGTTACAGGAAAAATGTCGCTCGACCAGTTCAGCTCCGTCATTAACATCAACCTGACAGGGGTCTTCCTGACCGTCAGGGAATGTGGCGAAAAGATGGTCAATAACAACTGCAGGGGTCTGATCTGTTTGATTTCATCCACCGGCTCCCTGGGTACCGCCGGGCAGATCAACTATTCGTCCACAAAGGCCGCAATGGCCGTAATGCCCAAAGTGATCACAGCCGAGTTCTTCAGGCGGGGGCTGGCCGATAAGATACGCTGTGTCGCCGTGGCGCCGGGCTATGTGGGAACGGCCATGGTAAAAGGCATGAATCAGAAAGCCCTCGACAAGATCCTTGAGAGCGTGCCCATTAACCGCCTGGTCGAACCCGAAGAGGTCGCATCTCTTATAGGTGAGCTTTATCGCAATGAGGCTTTGGGCGGCGATGTCTATTTCATTCACGGAGGCCTTCGCTTGGGGTCCAAAGGCTAAGACTGGTCCAGTTGCCGGCTTCTTAGCGCATCGGAATACATTTGAGGCAGGCTTTCCGGCCTGCCTCAGCCTTTTGTGGCAACGCCCCGGGGCGGCAGGTTCGCCAGCCTGTCCCACCTGCCGCAGCCAAGGTAATCGGGCCGGCCAGAAAACGATGGTGCCTGTTATGAATGTAGAGAAATTGGACGAGCGTATGACGCTCTTCGATATAGACGGGTTTACGACAAGCTGGCTCATCCGGGATCGCCGCAATATCCTGATCGAATCCGGATATCCCGTGACTGTACCCGAGCTTTTGGATGGGCTCAGGAAAGTCTCAATGACTCCGCGGGACATCGATTTTATTGCCCTCACCCATGTCCACCTCGATCATGCCGGCGGCGCGGGATACATCGCAAGAGAAAATCCGGATTTAAAGGTTCTCGTGCATGAGAAGGGGGCCAGGCATCTCATCGATCCCTCAAAACTTATGGAAAGCGTAAAGAAGGCGTACGGCAGCGGACACTCTCCGGAAGGCGACATGATCCCCATCCCGGAGCGGCAGGTCATGGCTGTCGGTTCGGGCGACTCAATAGACTTGGGGGAGAGCAGGTTGGAGGTGCATCCTACTCCGGGACATGCCAAACATCACCTTGTCTACTTCGACACGAGATCGGGATCCCTTTTCTCAGGCGACGCCCTGGGAGGCAAATTGAAGGGACTTCCTAACTTCTTGATGTCGCCCCCGTCCGATTACGACAAGGAATCGGCCAAGCAGTCAATCGATGCGATAAAGGCGATGAAACCCAGGCGCATCTGTTTTACCCACTGCGGTCCTTTCGCTACTGACGAACTCGATGGGTTCTACGATACCCTTAAAAAAAAGCATGACCTGTGGAGCGAGTGCATCCGAGAAATTGCCTGTGAAAATCCGGAGGCCGATCCAGAGGAGATGTTCGAACATTTTATTGAGAGGAACAAAGAACTCGAGAACTATCCCGAACTGCATTTTTCTTTCCGCCTGAGCGTCAAGGGCATCCTGATTTATCTGAAAAAAACCGGGAAAGTTCCGGGGTATGTCTCATGAGCAATTTTTATTTTCAGCAGGTGGAAGTAGGACCACACGCAGTCTTTGCATATCTGATAGGAGACCTGCGCTCTCACGAGGCCATAGTTGTGGATCCGGCCGACGACGTGGATGAATTGATCGGCTTTGCTGATGCCAACCATCTGAAGATACGGGAAATCATCAACACCCACGGCCACGTCGATCACATAATGGGCAATGCGGAAATGCAGGAGAAAACCGGTGCCCGCATCAAAATACACGAAGCGGAGGCCGCGTACCTCGAAAGGATTGGGGATTACTGGCTGGAATTGTTCAATGCCCGAAAGTCTCCACCCGCCGATGAAGTGCTCAGGGATGGAGACATCCTCACTGTGGGCGAGTTCGAATGGCGCGTGCTCCATACCCCGGGGCATACGCCCGGCGGTATTTGTCTCTATCATCCGGATCGCGGAATTTGCCTTACCGGCGACACCCTGTTTATCGGATCGGTCGGAAGGGATGACGGACCCAGATCATCGGGGCCCCAGATGATCGATTCCATCAAATCGAAAATACTCGTCCTGCCCGACGATACGCGGATATATCCCGGGCACAATTACGGGATATCTTCTTCTTCAACCGTCGAGAGCGAACGGCTTACGAACCCGTTTCTAAATGGGCGAATTCAGCTCTGATATTCAGACGCCGCTTTGCCCCGGAACTTGTGCAGGGGTAAAAGCATTGAATAAAATTGGTCCAAAACATTCCAGGGCCATCCCATGGAAACAGAATAGAGGAAAAGGATGCAAGCCGAATACCATACAACTATCGAAACCCTGGAAAAGCTCCGTGACGAGTCAATAGATGCCGGAGGACCCGAAAAAAGGGACGCCCAGCACCGCGGTGGCAAACTGACGGCCCGCGAGCGAATCGACCTGCTCCTCGACGACGGCAGTTTCGAAGAGTTTGATGTGCTTAAGCTTGGCCGGGGGGGTGCCCTTGGGGATGCCAGAAGCTATCCGGGAGACGGCGTGATCACCGGTCATGGAAATATTGACGGCCGTGAAGTTTTTGTTTTCAGCCAGGATTTTACCGTAGTAGGCGGGTCACTAGGCGAAGCCCACGCTCAAAAAATCTGTAAGGTAATGGACCTCGCGGTAAAAGTTGGTAACCCGATCATAGGTCTGAATGATTCGGGTGGCGCTCGGATTCAGGAGGGCGTCGATGCCCTCGCCGCATACGGGGAAATCTTTCACCGCAATGTGAGGGCCAGCGGCGTAGTTCCCCAGATATCGTGCATAATGGGACCTTGCGCGGGAGGAGCCGTCTACAGTCCCGCCATAACCGACTTCGTCTTCATGGTGGAAAATTCCTCCTATATGTTCGTGACAGGTCCATCCGTCGTAAAAACCGTCACCCATCAGGATATAACATCGGAAGACCTGGGCGGAACAAACGTCCATGGCTCGGTAAGCGGCGTCGCTCATTTCACCGCTCCAAACGATGTGCTGTGCCTTCGCGAAATACGGCGTCTTATAAACTATCTGCCATCGAATAACCGCCAGAGGGCGCCGCTGCTCGATCTGCGCGATCCGACCGACCGGATTGATCCCGCACTGGATTATCTCATTCCGGAAAACCCCAACCAGACCTACGACATAAATGTCCTGATCTACAGCATCCTGGATGGTGCCGAGTTCATGGAAGTCCAGCCGGGCTTTGCCCGTAATATCGTCTGCGGCTTCGGCCGTCTGGGTGGGCAGACCATAGGCCTGGTTGCCAATCAACCGGCAGTGCTGGCCGGTGTTCTTGATACCCACGCCTCGTTCAAGGCAGGACGATTCGTAAGATTCTGCGATGCATTCAACATCCCTTTGATTGCCCTCGTTGACGTTCCTGGTTTCATGCCCGGCCCCGACCAGGAACACGGCGGAATCATCCGTCACGGCGCAAAACTTCTCTATGCATTCACGGAGGCCACTGTGCCGCGCATTGCCGTTATCGTGCGCAAAGCCTACGGCGGGGCATACCTGGTGATGAATTCCAAACATATTCATTGCGACGTCAACTACGCCTGGCCCACAGCGGAGATCGCGGTCATGGGGCCGAAGGGGGCCGCCGAGGTCATACACCGACGGGAAATTCAGTCGGCGCCGGACCCGGAAGCAATGTTGAATGAAAAAATGACCCAGTACAGGCGCACCTTCGCCAACCCTTTCCTGGCCGCCCAGCGCGGCTACATCGATGACGTGATTTTCCCAAGGGATACTCGCCACCGTCTGATCCGCACTCTGCAGGTGCTCGACGGCAAAGAGAGCAAGGGACCTGAACGCAAACACGGAAACATTCCTCTATGAGGCCCGGCATGTTCGATAAAATACTTATCTGCAATCGTGGCGAAATAGCCGTACGCATTATTAACACCTGCAAAAGGCTGGGTGTCGGCACAGTGGCGGTTTACTCCGACGCGGACAGCCGCAGTCTTCACAGGCAACTGGCCGATGAGGCGGTTTATATCGGAGGCCCGCAGGCGAGGCAATCCTACCTTAATGCAGAGAGAATCATTGACGCGGCGCTTTCCACGAATTGTCGCGCCGTCCATCCAGGCTATGGATTTTTGTCTGAGAATCCGAAATTTGCCGAGGCCGTCGAGGCTGCCGGACTGAAATTTATCGGCCCGCCGGCCGGGGTCATCGCCGCAATGGGAAACAAGATTGCCTCGAAAGAGCTGGCCATCCAGGCAGGCGTACCGGTGATCCCCGGCCAGGTAACAGCCCTGAATGACCTGGAGGAAGCCCTCTCCACCGCGCAAAGCATCGGCTACCCCGTACTGCTGAAGCCGGCGGCGGGCGGGGGCGGCAAGGGGATGCGAATCGTCCATTCGGCGCAGGAAATGGAAGCGGCACTGGCTTCCAGCAGGCAGGAGACGCAAAAAGCATTCGGTGACAGCCGTGTTTTTATCGAGCGCTATATCGAACGTCCACGGCATGTGGAGATCCAGGTTCTCGCGGATGCGCACGGCAATATCGTCCATCTGGGTGAAAGAGAGTGCTCTATCCAGCGGCGGTATCAAAAAATCATTGAAGAAGCCCCATCCACGGCAGTATCCGAGGAACTGAGGCGGGGCCTTGGAGATGCCGCCTGCGAGTTGGCCCGAAAGGCCGGCTACGTTAATGCGGGAACGGTCGAATTCGTGCTGGACGCCAAAGGGAATTTCTATTTTCTCGAAATGAATACCAGGCTTCAGGTCGAGCATCCAGTGACCGAACGTGTTACCGGCCTTGATCTCGTCGAGCTTCAACTCAGGATTGCCGCCGGCGAACCCCTGCCCTTCGATCAGTCCGGCGTAGTTTTCAACGGCTGGGCCATGGAGGCCCGGATATGCGCGGAAGATCCCGCAAGGAGATTCATCCCCTCTACCGGCATGATCACCCGTTATGCCGAGCCGCGAGGGCCATGCGTCAGAGTGGACAGCGGCGTGACAGCCGGCAGTTGGATCGGCGTCTATTACGACTCTATGCTGGCCAAGGTAATCTGTCACGGCAAAGACCGGGAAGAGGCCTGTGGCAGCCTGATAGAAGCCCTGAACGGCTACCACATTGAAGGGGTTACCACCAACATTGATTTCGTGAACAGCGTTCTGTGCCATCCGGAATTTACCAGGGGCAACCTTACCACCTGCTTTATAGACAGGCACTACGACGGCAGCAAGTCCAGGACCGCCCCGGATTCCCAAAACGTCGAGATGGCCGCCCTGGCCGCCACGCTTATCTATCATGTCCGGACGGTCGCCGTGCGTGAGTCGTTGCGCCCGATGGTTTCCCGTATTGGCGGAGTAAGGGAAAACGGCGGCGCACACTCTTACGTGGCCCGCTCCGGAGACGACCTGTTCGAGCTGTCCCTGAAAAGGGCTCAGGGTAAGCGCCAATGGATCATTGATGTTGGCGGCAGAAAGTATGAGGTAGTGACACCCGAGTTCGAATTTTATCGCCGCAGGTTCAAACTCATTATAAACGGACAGGCGCACCGGTTCCGGATGAGAAACGAAAATTCCTTTGTCCACGTCGCGTTCAGCGGCATTACACGACTGTTCGAGGTCTACATGCCCAAGGAATGGGCACTGCTCAAATATATGCCCGCAAAGACGGAAAGGCCGCCCGAGAATGTGCTCGTCTGTCCCATGCCGGGACTTGTCGTGGAGGTATTGGCCGGAAAGGGCGACCGGGTATTCCGTGGACAAAACCTTGTGGTGCTGGAATCGATGAAAATGGAAAGCGGAGTGGCATCCCCGACGGACGGTGTCATTGCCGAAGTCCGAGCGGCTGCCGGCCAGGCAGTCGAGGCAGGAGACGTTCTGATACGGTTCAAAGCATGAGGTAAGAGGGATTTTGGAAAGTTGGAAAACAGGGTGATTTAAATGATGTAATACTAATTCGCGTCCAAGATCGTACCA
>DBMI01000011.1 GCA_002298165.1 Desulfarculales bacterium UBA702 | reverse complement strand
GGCGATCTTTACAGGGAAGCAGGCGTTGACCTCGGCAAGGCAAATGAGCTTGTCAACCGGATCAGGCCGATAGTGCGCTCCACCTTTCGCGGCGGCGTGATAACCGATATCGGCGGCTTTGGGGGTCTTTTTTCCCTCAATTGCCAGGAGATGAAAAACCCGGTCCTGGTCTCCTCGACCGACGGGGTGGGCACGAAGCTCAAGATCGCCTTCATGGCGAACAAGCACGACACGGTTGGAATCGATCTTGTTGCAATGTGCGTAAACGACATAGTGGTTCAGGGGGCAAAGCCTCTTTTTTTCCTGGATTATCTCGCGCTCGGCAAAGTCGAACTCGACCTGGTCGAGCAACTGGTTAAAGGTATAGCCGACGGGTGCAAACAGTCCGGCTGCTCGCTGATCGGTGGAGAGACGGCCGAGATGCCCGACTTCTACCGCGCGGGCGAATATGACATGGCCGGCTTCACGGTGGGGCTGGTGGACAATTCGAAGATAATCGACGGATCGACGATCCGGGTCGGCCACCGTATCATAGGCCTTTCATCAACGGGCCTGCATTCGAACGGCTACAGCCTGGCGAGAAAAATCATCTTCGACAAGCTGGGGCTTGACATCGGGAGCTTCGTCCCGGAACTTGGCCGAACAGTAGGCGAAGAACTGCTCGAACCGACGCGCATCTATACTGAAGTAGTTCTAAACGTTCTGCGAAAATATAGCGTTGCGGGCATGTCGCACATTACCGGCGGCGGGTTTTACGATAATATTGAGAGAATCCTGCCCAAGGCGTGCGCCGCGCTTATCCGGGAAGGCACATGGAAAAAGCCGCCTGTCTTTGATTTTCTCAGGGAAAAGGGCGGCGTTAGCGCCGAGGAAATGAATCATGTGTTCAACAACGGCATAGGCTATGTGATTGTCGTGGAGCCCGGGGAAGCCGATGAAATTCGGTCGTTCATACAGGCGATGAATATCGGGGTCTCGATCATCGGAGAAATAGTTCCGAGAGAAGCCGGATCGAGCCCCGTGCGAGTGATTCAATAGGAATCCGTTTCAAAAATTCTAAATCCAAACCGCCATATCCGGTGTCCTGCAGTGGAAAACAGGGGAACCCAAATCGAGGCTGCAATCGATTTTCTTTCCGCGTATCTCCACGGAAAAGAACGGGCGCTGAGGCTCGCCCTTATCTGCTTTTTCTCGCGCGGGCACCTGCTGATCGAGGATCTCCCCGGTCTTGGAAAGACGGTTTTGGCAGTGGCAATCGCCAAGGTACTGGGGCTGTCGTTTGGCAGGATACAGTCAACAAGCGATCTGCTCCCCTCGGATATAACCGGGGTATCGGTTTTCGACAAAAACACCGGATCCTTTGAATTCAAGCCGGGTCCTATTTTTAATCACATCGTGCTGGTCGACGAAATAAACCGTGCAACTCCCAAGACACAGAGCGCTCTGCTCGAAGCAATGGGAGAAAAGCAGGTTACAATCGAAGGCAGGACCTACGATCTCCCGGCCCCCTTCCTCGTCATAGCCACTCAAAACCCGGCCGAACAGTTCGGCACCTTCCCTCTTCCCGAGTCCCAGCTTGACCGTTTCATGATGAAGATCAGTGTCGGCTATCCCGACAGGGCGGCAGAACGGAAGATTCTCCAGGGCGGCAGCAGAAGGCGGGCCATTTACTCGATCGACCCAATGCTCGAAAAGGCAGAAGTGCTCGGCATCCAGGAAAAAATACGAAACGGGATCTACGTTTCCGAGAAGATGCTCGAATATCTGCTGAATATCGTCGAAGCAACACGCCAGTCCCCCTATCTGGCATCGGGGCTGTCGACTCGCGGCGCTCTCGCTCTTGTAAATACTGCCAAGGCGGACGCCTTTCTGGAGGGAAAAGACTATATAGTTCCCGAGAACGTCAAGGCCGTGGCGGAGTTCGTCATTTCCCACCGGGTGATTTTTCGCGAGGAATTCGAGACCGCAAACAGGAAGGAGCTTATAAAATCGATCATGGAAGAAGTGCCCATCCCGGTGTGATAAGGATTAACACAGCCGGCTGGCTCTATATTCTTGTCACCATCCTCATCGGACTGTCCGCCGTTAATACCGGAAACAATCTAATCTATATCATCGCCTCCGCCCTGCTCAGCTATCTCGTTGTTTCGGGTATTTTCGGAAGGAGAAACATCTATGGGCTTGATGCCGAAGTATGTTTTCCGCAAGAAGTGTTCGCCCGCACCGAAGCACTTGCCGAAGTGAGGGTGCAAAACCTTCGCAAAAGGATGCCTGCCTTTCTTGTTACAATCGAGGTTGGCGGCGGCAGTTGCTTTTTTGCCTATATAGCTCCCAAATCCGTTGAATCGGGTTTTTTCCCGGTGACTTTCCCTGCCAGAGGGGCGACCGAGCTGACCGGGGCTGTGATATCTTCGAACTTTCCATTTAATTTTTTCAAAAGGTTTCGGACCATCAAAAAGAAATGGCCCGTCACGGTATACCCCGTGCCTCTGCGGTGCTCTCTTTCCGCCTTCGTCAAAGGCGGCTCCAGGCACAGGGGAGAAAGGGACCTCAACAAGCCGGGTTACGAGGCCGATATCCTCTCGATTCGCGACTACGTCCCCGGAGACCCTCCCAAGTACATCAACTGGAAGTCCACGGCAAAGACCGGGAGGCTCAAAGTCAAGGAACTCTCCTCTGTCGAGCGGCGGCAGGTTACAATAGAACTTGATTCCATGGGAAAAGAAGGTGTCGAGCGGGCTTTGTCATGCGCTACCCACGCAATTTTGGGGTTTATGCGCACGGGGGTCCCGGTTGGGCTTCGGATCGGCGGAGAAACGCTGAGGCCGGGCCTTACCGCCGTTCATAAACGCCTGCTCCTTACCAGGCTCGCATTGTATGGTCAGAATTGAGACACTGCTAAAAATTGTTACCTATCTATGCGCCCTGGCTGGTTTCGCCTCAGCCCGGCCGCACCTTGGCGCCGTGTATACGGCGGGCACGGCCGTGTTATGCCTCCTTGCTCTGCCGCGTGATTCCGGCAAGCTGAAACTGCCAATCCCCCGCTGGTTTCTAAACCTGGCATCCGTTGCCGTTCTTGCGCCCTCGGTTCTTCGCATCTCGATGGAAAACATAGTGGGACCCGTGTTGGAGGGCCTTGTTCTGCTGCTGGGTATCAAGCTCCTGGAGGATAAGAAAACACGGGACTACATGCAGATCTTCCTTATTTGCATGTTCCTGCTGATCGGATCGACACTCATTTCACTAAATATTTCATTTCTCTTCTACTTCATTCCACTGATCCTGCTCAGCACGGCCGGGCTGATCCTTCTCGCATTCTTTTCGCACGATCCTGACATTTCCATTCCCGGACGTGTCGTTCCAAAGGTGCTATCACAAAGTCTTTTTGTGTGCGCGGTTTCGATTCCCGCTTGTGCGCTGATGTTTGTCATCCTCCCCCGGACCGATTTTCCCTTCTTTAGCCTCTTCGGTCGAGTCGAAGCTGCAAAGTCCGGTTTCAGCGACACGGTTTCCCTTGGTGACATAACTGTGATCCAGGAAGACCCTACAGTGGTCCTGAGGGCTGAAATGCCGATGATCGACGAGAAGGACCTCTACTGGAGGGGGGTGGAGTTGGATCGTTTTGACGGGGTTTCGTGGAGGAGAGGGTCGGAAAGGCACGCGGAACCCTGGGAGAATCTCCCGAAAAATGGCGGGACGGCGCAAACGATATACCTTGAACCATCAGGGGCGCGCTATCTCTTCGCCCTTGACCGGCCCGTTTCAATCTATGCCGAAGGGGCCAGGCACAGAAAAGATCCACGCTCTCATTTGTGGCATGAAAATATCCTTCAGCGGATCCGCTACAGGGCTGTTTCGGTTGCATCCGATTCGGCGCCTGGCGGTGATCTCGAACTCGACAGATACCTCGCCCTACCCGCCGGGTTTTCTCCTCGAATTTCCGAACTTGCCGCAAAAATTGCCGGGCAGGGGGGAGATCCAGTTGCCAATCTTGTCAAGCTCCTTCGCTCCGGCCAGTACGAATACTCGATCGATGGACTTCATAAATCCGATTCGCCACTCGAGGATTTTTTATTCGAGTACCGGCGGGGAAACTGCGAATATTTCGCGTCGGCCCTAGGCGCCATGTTGCGCTCGGTGGGTATCCCGGCAAGGCTTGTGGCCGGGTACCGGGGGGGCTATTACAATCGGGCGGGAAAATACTACCTGGTATTGCAGAAAAATGCCCACGTCTGGGTCGAGGCATACCGGGCGGGCAGGTGGCTGCGTATAGACCCGACTCCGGTAAACGCCCTGACTCCCGAGGAAGCTTACCGGGAGAGCATCTTTTTGCGGGTGCGACTTCTTTTCGATACCTTCGATTACTACTGGGGAAAATTCGTCATAGGATATGACCTTGCTCGGCAAATCGCTTTGTTTGATAAGGTTAAAACTGCGATTACAAGGCCGGACTTGGACATTATCCGTATGCGGGACCTTTCGGTACTCCTTGCCCCGTATGCGGCGATTGCCGCAGCGATTGCCGCGTTAGTAGCGCTCATGCTCCGGCGCATTGCATGCAGGCCGGAGCAGATGCTAATTTCACGATTTTTTTGTAAGATGAGAAAGCGGGGATACATACGTAGCCGGGGGGAGGGGCTCGAAGAGTTTTCAAGCCGGATTAGTGAGCCCGAGCTGAAAATAAGGGCCACCGAGTTTGTCTCGGAGTTCCAGGATATTTACTATCGCGACCGGAAACTCGGCGCCTATGAGACAAAGCGCTTGAAATCGCTGATTAGATGTTTATGATGCGTGGCGCATTCTTATCGGTTTTGACGCGACACAGCCGACGAGCGGCGCGCGCAGCGAATGTGCTTGCTATTTTAGTGCCCTTCTGATAAAAATGATCTTTTGACTGGCGCTTTTCACGCTATTGCAAGCTTGATATATTTTTTCGAAAGGAAGTACGGATCATGAGCCGAATTTGCGAATTTTGCGGGAAGACACCCCACACGGGGAATAATGTCAGCCACGCAAATAACAAGACAAAACGCATCTGGTACCCGAATCTGCAGCAGGTAAGGCATGTACGCGCCGACGGAACGGTCAGGCGGGTTCGCGTCTGCACGCGATGCATTCGCTCCGGCCTTGTGGTGAAGCCTGCCTGAGAATTTCGGTCCGGCCTTGCCGTTTTCCCCGAAACTCAACGACTAATCCGCCCCGAAGGTTTCCGGTCTAAAAATGACCCAAGAGAGCCCAAGTTCCGAGCAGACGACCCATTTCGGATTCCTCACCATTCCCGAAAGGGAAAAGGTGGAGTGGGTCCGCCGTCATTTTAACAGCGTAGCCCGCAAATACGATTCAATGAATACCCTGCTAAGCATGGGCATTCACTACCAGTGGAAGCGGATGGCTGTCAGGATGATGGGGCTTCGCCCCGGAGACCGGGTGCTTGATGTTTGTGGGGGCACAGGGGACCTGTCGAGGATGGCGGCCGATTATGTGGCGCCGTCCGGCGGGATTGTACTCTACGACATCAACTGGGAAATGATGGCGGCGGGCAGGCCCAGGCTGGCCCAATCTTCCGGAGGGGACAAAATATCCCATGTCCAGGGAGACGCCGAACAAATCGCTTTCCCCGATAACAGCTTCGATGGCGCAATGGTCGGGTTCGGAATCCGCAATCTTACCCGACTGGAAAATGGCTTTCGAGAAATGCACCGGGTTCTCAAACCCGGCGGCACTTTCCTGTGCCTTGAATTCTCCGAACCGGTTACGCCATGGTTTCGGAGTCTTTACGATTTCTACTCATTTCGGGTCATGCCGCTTTTGGGCAAAATGCTTGCCGGCTGCCAGCCCGCATATACATACCTTCCTGAATCGATCAGAATGTTTCCATCTCCTGAAGAACTTGCGCGTATGCTGCGAAATATTGGCTTTCGAGACGTCTATTACCGGCGGCTAACGGACGGCATAGCTGTAGCCCACCTCGGGAAAAAATCGGAATAACGCGATGAAACTAAACTGGGCGGAACTGCTGGTGGTAAACAACCCTTCCAGGGTCGCTCAGCAGCGGTTCGAAATCGGGTGGATGCAAAAGCACATCCCGACTCTGCATGGAGGAACTTTCCTGGAGATCGGCTGTGGCCGCGGGGCGGGTGCTGCAATCATTAAGAAACGGTTCTCACCCGAGGTCCTGTGTGCAATGGACCTGGACCACCTCATGATAAAGAGGGCCTTCAGGTACCTGAAGCCCGCCGAGCGGGAAAATATCTCATTCTATACTGCCGACGCACTTAATTTGCCTCACCCGGATGGGGCATTCGATGCGGTTTTCGGCTTTGGTGTTTTGCACCACGTACCCGAGTGGCAATCGGCGCTCGAAGAGATAGCAAGGGTGTTAAAGCCCGGTGGGGTCTATTTTCTCGAAGAACTCTATCCCTCGCTCTACCAGAATTTCATCACCAGGCACATTCTTCTCCACCCCGAACAAAACCGCTTCAGGAGCGGTGATCTGAAGGAAGCCCTGAATTCCACCGGATTTTCGGTTCATTCAACCCTGGAGATGAGATTTATCGGCATTCTGGCCGTTCTCATAAGGAAGGGCCGGACCTGATGAGCAGAGCAGGTTATCTGCTCCATGTTGTTCACCGGGTAATAGCCTTCCGATTCATGTAAATTGGCCCTTATTAGCGCACGGGTATGCTCTTCAATTGATTACCCTCGAATAGCCATCCTCTATTTTATTCGGTTTCAATATGGAAGTGGCCTTATTGAAGGTTGGAAAACTGAAGTCATTATCAGGAAGATACCAAATGAGAAACTTTACCAGGCTGTTGTTCCTTGCCTTTTTCGCCCTGGCCCACAGCGGGTTGGCCATTGCCGCGGGGGAGGCGCCGGCAGCCCGGCAGCCCAGTATTCAGCTCTCCGAAATGAGCTGGGATTTCGGGGATCTGTATGATGGAAAAGAATACGTACACCATTTCATAGTCAAAAACGTCGGATCGGCAACCCTGGAGATTAAGAAAGTGCTGCCTGGCTGAGCCAGCACCCTGGCCGAGTTCGATCGGTCGATCCCTCCCGGTGGCGAGGGAAAAATCTCACTGAGGCTTAACCCGAAAGGTTGTCACGGAGAAACAAAGAAATCAGCGCTCGTTCTAACAAACGATCCTAAAAAGCAGTACTTTTCCCTGGTTGTTATGGGTAAAGCGGGTACAGCAGCAAAATGATTCTCGATAGGTAGTTTCAACAAGGGTCCAGTGAAATAGAAACGGGTTTTCAGGTATTAATGCCTCAAAACCCGTTTTGCTGTTTTATAGGAAATGGATCGAGAGCCGACAATCCATCATTCAATCATTGCTTGGCCTGTTCTGTCTCAGCGGTTACAAGCACTTGCTTTGCAGTTAGAAGCCTTTTGTAGTACTTGAGCATCTTTTCGGTGTTTCCCGCCAATGCAGCTTTCAGGAGATCGCCTTCGAGTTCGGCCACTTCCAACCGGTCGTAATAATCCAGCATCTCCTTCAGATGAGCCAGGACGATTTTGCCGGTCAGGATTGGATGATTATTCGTCACATTCGCACTGGGGTATCTTGTTCCGTGCTCCAGTTCCACCTCGAGACCTTGCCGGAAGCTTTCGGGGTTTATTTTCAACCCGTCCGTTTCAATCTCTCTCAAAATGGTACGAGCCTCCTCCGGAAGAACGCTTGCCTCACTTAGAGAAGTCCAGTCCCGGATTCCAAGTTCTTTACAGACCCTTTTAACCTCTTCGGCGGTAACGTATGTTGGAATTTCCATGACATCTCCTCGGATCAAAAAGATTCTCTAATTAAAATTCCGCAACGAACTCCATGCCTCCAGCACCTTTAAAGCCAAGCCAGATCAAGGCTTAGCCGGGTGTTAAAGTACCTGTTTGCTGCTGTTTAGGCTTCTCAGCAATTGCCGTCCATACTATAAGGGGGCTTACAGCTTCAGGTTACCGGATACACTTCATCATGTAAAGGCAAGATGGATTGGTACATTCATCCAGAGATTCGGGCATAATAATGCCGGTTTATCTATGGTTTCCTGTGGCTTTGGGAAAAGAGAAAAGAAAATATCCTAAAATATAATTTGAAAGGAGACAGGCAAAAGTGAACGCAGCGGGATTCAAATTGAAGCTCTATATACTCCTCCTCTTTGCGACGATTGTGCTGAGTACTCTGATTTTTTCCGCAGTGGAAGGTTTTTCCTTCCTGGATTCTTTCTACTTCAGCATCGTAACTATTGCCACAGTAGGGTACGGAGATATTCACCCAACAACTTCGATCGGAAAAATATTTGCAATCTGCCTCATAATAGCAGGTGTTGGAACTTTTCTGGAAGTTATTGCCGGATTGACACAGGTGATGATCGGCCGAAGGGATCGAGAACTTAGAACAGAGAAATTGAATATGATCCGCGGGATCTTCTTCAGCGAGATCGGCACCAGACTGCTCAGGATGCTTTCCAAAGCAGATCCGAACAGGAGTTCGCTTGCCAATGAGTACGCTGGATCAGGTGACTGGACCGCCGGCCAGTTTCTGGATGGGGTGGGCAGGCTGGCTGAATACGAATTCCACATTCGTGCCGACGATCTGGAAATGGCGGAGTTATCCAGATTTCTCGGGACAAAAGGTGACCTGCTGCTAAGGTTCCTTGAGAATCCCTCGATCCTTGAGCAGGAATCTTTTACCGAACTTTTAAGGGCTATATTTCATCTCAGGGATGAACTGCTGAACAGGGAACATTTGACCGAGTCGCCCAACTCGGACAAAGAGCACCTGTCCGGCGACATGGAAAGAATCTATAAGCTGCTTGTGAGCCATTGGCTCACACACATGCAATATCTGCGAGGAAATTATCCATATCTATTTTCTCTTGCCGTTAGAACTAATCCCTTTGAGAAGGATGCGACCGCGGTAATCCATGCATAGGCACAATCTTTTGGTCATGAAGCCCCAATGCGTCATCTGGCGGCTCGCAGGTTGAAGGTTCCAATGAGAACCGTTGAACATTCGAGGCCGATTATTCCCATCTGTCGCCTTTTTTCTTCAGATCGATATAGCCGACCTTTCCCTGTTCGTCTATGAAAGAGCTGAGAAGCCAACTTACCAGGCTGATCAAAAGTGAGCCGAATACGGCTGACCAGAAGCTGTATACATGAAATCCCGGAACCACTCCGGAGACCATTTCCAAAAGCATCGCGTTTATTACCAGTGTAAACAGCCCCAGTGTGAAGATGTTGATTGGGAGTGTAATTATAAGGATTATCGGGCGAAACAGGGCGTTCAGTATGCCCAGCACGGCAGCAGCGAAAAAGGCCGACCCAAAGCCGTCAACATAGATTCCCGGCATGATGCCGGATGTGATCAGAATAGAAATCGTAACCAGCAGCCATCTCACCATGAGTCCGTTCAATGTATGTCCTCCAAGTTAGTTGTTGGTGGAATTTGGCCAAAGCTGTTCAGATTCGATATTAACAGAAAAAGAGGCTTCTTAATATCGTGCGTCAGCGATACGGGTGGGGTTTTTTTTGAGAAGTTCGATCCGGTCAGGCCAAAGTCATGCCGTTGCGGCTAAAGCGGGAGCCAAATTGTTGAGTTGGGAGTTCAGACTTAATTTTGAAAGTTACTTGCCGGTTTAACCGATTTGGCAATGCTTTCCTTAATCTCCGTTGTATTTAAATCAGAGCCTATCCTCTTGCCGCAGCTTGCCATCAGATTCGATGCATGCTCCTGGTCCTCCTTGAGCCTTTCAACCGAGGTGGCGTGGCAGCTTGCCGCCATAACCAGGCTCAATTCCATGCAGGCCTCATTTTGCTTATTTAGCTCCATGAGCGTTTCTGCAAGGTAGAGATGATTGGTGCTGTTATCCGGGGCGATTTTAATTGCATTTTGCAGAAGATTTAAGGACTGCTCGAGATCACCCTCCGAGATAGGCCATGCGGGAACTTTGCACAGAATTCTGCCCAGGACCCGAGGCGGTCCGGCCTGGTCGTAGGTGGCGTCGATCTCCATGGCCGCTTTCAAATCCATGACGATCTGCGGGATGCTAGCGAGCGCGGTGGCGGCCCTGCTCACTTCACAAATTCCGCAAAAGTTTAGTGCGCGCCAGTAGTAGCCCTCAGCTCTTCCGGGTTCCTCATCGATCATGATCCTGGCGTAACCGGCACCTTTTTCGAACCATTTCCGCCTGTCCTGTTCCTTGACCATCTCCCCCAGTTCAAAGCTCAGGCGGGCCATTTCAAGCAGGGTTTTAAACCGGGGGCTTTGATTATCTTCCATGCTCTTTTCGTACGATACCAGCCTGGCTGCGGACTCCTCGATGTCTGCCTGGGAAGCCGGCGGAGAACAGCTCGAACTGGGCGAGCCGAGTAAACCCGAGAAGTTTAGAGCCTTTACCGAGAAAAGGTTTGAGGGAAGTTGGTGCTTGTAGTGAGCCTTAATGAAGATCAGGAGGGACAACACTACGAGCACCGCGAAAAGCTTTTTTTTTGAGATGAATTTTTGCATCGGTTCTTACTGCCACAAAGATCTTATGTAGGATGTATCAGCCGCAATTTCGACAGGCCCACCCGCAAAGAGGGTGAGCTACCCCGTCCATGAAATGAATTTCTAATTCAAAGTAAGCCCAGGTCAAAAAAATTGTAATCGGGTGAGTAATCTATTCTCGGGGAGGAATTACTGTAATTTACCTGTCCGAATGTAGAAAGAATGTAAATATGGAAGTCGAGAAATCGTAAATCTTTTTCCCATCCCTCATTCCCCAAAATATAACGGATTCCAAGCCGGATCAGAGAGATTTTTCTTTCCCTTTTGGAGCGGGAGGATTAAAAATCCCCCTGGAAATCCGGAGTTGTTTTCGGGTTTTAAATGAGTCGATCCGCACGATAGTACAGGCTGAAAGAAATACTTTTTCATGTTTAAAAAAGTCCAGAGATATCTCCGCCCATATCTTTTTCCATTTGTGTTCGCTCTGACTCAGGTTTTCATTATGAGCGGCTGCGAACTGCTAAAACCTTGGCCTCTAAAGATAATCATCGACAATGTGCTTGGCGGGAAAGCTCTGCCGTGGGCAGGTTTGAGCGAATACCAGCCCCAGACGGTCCTTATCCTGGCATCGGTGGGCCTGGTAATCATCTATTTAATTCTTGGGGGCATAACGCTCCTGAATAACTATACGACCATAAAAATCGGCCAGAATATGGTAAACGACATGCGCCGCGACATCTACGGCCATCTCCAGCGTCTCTCGCTTGCCTTCCACGGCAGGCGCCAGGTAGGTGACCTCATGTACCGCGTAACGGCCGATACCTATGCGATCCAGAGCCTCACGATGAATGGCGTTTTTCCGATAGCCACAGCGCTGGTGCTCCTGGGCGGAATGTTTTTCGTAATGTTGCGGATCGATTGGCAGTTGACGCTGCTTTCCCTCGCAGTCTGCCCTGCGCTGTTTGGATCCATTGCCCTCATGAGCAAGAGAATCACCAGTGCGGCAACACTTGCCAGGCAGCAGGAAAGTGAAGTCTATTCGGTCGTTCAGCGGGCAATGTCGGCCATCCGCATTATCCAGGCTTTTACGAAGGAGGAAGAGGAGCACCGGAAGTTTATGGCCGCGAGCGATCTCAGCCTCGGTGCAAGCCTGCGGCTCTATACGCTCCAGACTTTCTATTCGGGCATAGTAAATGTCGTCATGGCGATTGGCACCGCGTTCGTGGTCTGGGTCGGAGCCCAGCACGTTATGTCGGGCCAGATCACGGTCGGCGAGATTGTGATTTTCACAACTTATCTTGCATCGCTCTACGGGCCGATCAACACTATTTCCCAGACCTGGGGGCTGCTCCAGGGCGCAAAGGTCGGGGTCGAGCGAGTTTTTGAAATCCTGGATGTCGAGCGGGACCTCAAGGACGGGAATGTTGTCTTCCCGGCATCCGGGACCCGCGGAGAAGTGACCTGGGAAAACGTCTCTTTCTATTATGCTGCCGAGCAGCCGGTACTCAAGGATGTAAACCTGCATGTCAAGCCGGGGCAGAAGATCGCCATCGTGGGTCCCACCGGAGTCGGGAAATCGACTCTTGTTAGCCTGATTCCACGCTTCTACGATGCCCGTGCCGGCCGGGTTCTGATAGACGGGACCGACGTCCGCGAATTCGAGCTGAAATCTCTCAGAGGCCAGATATCGATGGTTCTCCAACCGCCCCTGGTCTTTCCCATTTCGGTTCGCGAAAACATCGCATATGGCAGGCCTCAGGCGCGTATCGAAGAGGTCATCGCCGCCGCAAAACTTGCCAGAATCCATGATTCCATCGATCGGCTGCCCCAAAAATACGAAACAGTAGTGGGAGAGCAGGGGGCGACGCTTTCCGAGGGCGAGAGGCAGAGGATCACAATAGCAAGGGCCATACTGCGGGATGCTCCTATCCTGATTCTCGATGAGCCCACCTCGTCGGTTGATGCGGAAACCGAAGCCATGATCATGGAAGGGCTGGACCAATTGACGACCGGGCGCACCACCTTCATCATTGCCCACAGGCTTTCGACCGTGCGCAAAGCTGACCTGATTATCGTTTTGCGAAACGGGGAGATAGTCGAAAAGGGATCTTTCAGTGAATTGATTGCCGCGCGCTCCTACTTCGCTTCGCTCTACACTTCACAGTTCGGGTTGGATGAACCTTTGAGCGCAGCGAAATAGGCCTTTGAAAGCAACCCGCGGGAGCTTGAAACCAACAAAGGGTTGCATTTTTTTCTGAGAGGCCGGATTCCGTACGGTCTTTCCATGACCTTTTTCCTGAGGGGCTGTTGCCCAAACCCTCGGGCAACAGGCCCTGAGAAGCGACAATTCCCACCAATTTCGTAATGATAATTGCCGGGCTTTCCGATATTCGTTTTACCTTACTTTACAAATCCGAAATTTATTCTAAAATTAACCCGGTCAGGGCAAGCTGGGCAACGACTTTCCTGCCGGATATAATGAATCGGGCTTGCAGCTCATTAGACAAATTCAAAAAGATTGCGGGAAGGAAATTGAAAAAAGTTTACGCCGCAATGGCATTCACCATAATCTGTTCTCTGTTCTTTGCGGGGGTCTGCCGATCTCAGGAGGAGGATTATCTAACCAGGTACATCAAATCCGTTTCGATGTTCAACCCCCTTGCCGAAAACTCCGCAAGAGAGTTGATTGAACTCGGAAAGCCGGTACCCGCGCCCCAACCCTCCCCTGATCCTTATTCCTACATTCCCCATGGTCAGCTTGAAGTCCCTCAGGGAGTTAAGGTAATGATCTTTGCTCCCCATCCGGATGACGAGGCCATTTCGGCCTCGGGCCTTATGCAGCGAGTTATCGAAAAAGAGGGCACGGTCAATGTCGTCTATATTACGAACGGGGATGGATACAAGGAGGCACTGCGCCTCAAGATAAGGAATGCGCGCATATCGGCTAAAGATTTCATCGACTACGGAAAAGTGCGCCAGGAAGAAGGCGTTCAGGCGCTTTGCGAGTTGGGGCTGAAACCCGAAAATGCAAACTTTCTTGGATTTCCCGATGACGGCATCGACGATCTTTGGGAGAGTTACTGGTCCAATCTCAAGCCTTTCATTTCTCCATTTACGCTCTTTGACCGGCCGCACCGCAAGGGAATGAATCGCTGGGTCAAATATTCGGGCGTCGATCTGGACCAGGAACTTACGCGTGTTATTTCCGAATTCTCACCCGATTGGGTAGTTCTTCCAGACCCGAGGGATATTCATCCCGACCATGCAACAGCTGGCATATTCGTGCTCTCGGCCCTGCAGGGCCTGTTCGAGGAAGGCAAAACTCCATTTACCACGACCAAGGTCCTCACATACCTGGTACACTACAAAGACTATCCCTGGGGAGGGAACTGGGCAAAGCAGGTAAACGCATCCTGTGTCGGCCATTGCGTGAGTTCCGGGAAAACTCTTTCAAGCACCGGTTGGGTCACACTCCCGCTCTCGGCCGAAGAAATCGAAGGAAAACGGCGAGCGCTGGCCGCCCATTCATCCCAGCTCCAGATGCTGCAGTGGTTTTTTAGAAGCTTCCTGCTACCCTCTGAACTTTACGGCAGCCTGGACATGACACAGGTCTTAACGCTCCCGCAGGAGTACGCCGCCCATTTCCAGCATCCCGCCAGCCCCGAAGAAAACGAGACCGAAAACTCCACTGTTACGCACTGATGCCTGCCGGTTATGCCCGGAAATCCTTTCTGATGATCGATATCGAGAAGCACGGCTTAGAATGATTGCGCCCATTTCAAAAGCTCCATTGTACTGATCCGGGTGACTGCGGAATGAACTGTCAGAAGACCCTCGTTCTATTGATGACCCATAGTGGCTGCAGGCCGGTTAACTTGCTGGTCGGAAATGTCCGGAATCTCCGAAACATTTGATGATTCCAGAAGAGGCGGAGTCTTTTTCCATGGGTAGCCGTTCCCGGCAAGCTTATAGGCGTATTCGAACAGCGCCCTCATATAGGCGTTATCGAATTCTTCCTTATGCGCCATTTTGAAGTTGGGATCGATATAGGCAAGATTAAAGTCAAGGCCGTCCTTTTTAGCAACCGTGTAAATCCTAAACAGGTCGCCCACTCCCTGCGAATGAATCAGCGAGGATATGGACCGGCCAGCAATGGACAGCGTCCGGCGCTTTACGCTTGACCATTCGGAATCGATGCGGTCATTGCGAATGACATAGAGGTTCCTTTTGCGTTTAATATCAATGCCCTTGCTCGCTGCCAGCTCAAAAAGCGAGGGAGGATAAACGAAAACCTGCGCGGTTGCACCCCCGTCTACGTGCATTTCCTCAAATCGCCTTCCTTTTGACTCGACCTTGATCATAACAGGGGGAAATACTCCTGGGATAGATGCCGATGCCAGTAGGATGCTCTGGAACAATTCAAGAGACCCCGAGACTTTGCTGGAAGCAATTGCTCCCATATTCCACACCACGGGCTGGTGGGAATCAAGGTCTGTGGTGGCTACCAGCAGTAATCGGCCCTTCTCGTATTCTGTTGCGATTTTAGCGAGGAGATCGGGGGTTACATATCTTTCGATCAAATGCCGAAGAGGTGTGCTGTCGCTAAGAGAATCGCTAATCAGCGCCGATAGGAAGTTTTTTTTGACAAAGATGTCTTTGGGACCGATGCCTGTATAAACATCTTTCAAAACTTGGTCGTAGTCGGGACCAAGAAATGCGAAGGGAGCGATCAATGAGCCAGTGCTGACGCCTGTGACAAGTTTGAACTGAGGTCGAGTCCCACATTGAGTCCATCCCATGAGCAACCCCGCTCCGAATGCTCCATTATCGCCCCCGCCGGAGATAGCGAGAAAGTTAACAGGCGGCATTTCCGTGCCCTGTCCGGAGGTGCCCAGGTAAACCCTCTCGCGCTCGAGTGCTGCCAGAGCTTCCGTGAGAAACGGTGACAGGTCGCCTAGAGGGAAGAAGCGGGCATTGGGAAGGCCCGATACAGTTGCAAAACTTGCGGAGTCTTCAGGGACCGCCGGAAGCCGCTTAAGGGAACAGCCCTGAAACATGCCCAACAGGACCGCCACACACAAAAGAAAGGGAAGAGTCTTCATAATTAGATTCCTGCGTGCTCCTTACATTTTCGATTGTAAGTATCCTCAGGCAAGGATGCCGTATCCTCATTGGCCACGTTAACAGCCTGGCCTGTGGAAAAGGTAATGGCTGTCACGGCTTTCTTCGAGTGATTAACTTTCTAATTAAAGTTTAGCAGTTAGACGGAACCTGCGAGTGGTTCTGCAAATCCCTTGTTTTTGGGACAATTTGCCGTTGAGGGATCAAAATACCCCAGGCTGTAGAAGAGACATTAGACAACGGAGAGCACTGATGGAATCGCGCAAATACACCGACGAGAGTCGGAGGATGGAAGACGAAAGACAGGGAAAATCACCCTGGAGAAAGTGGGGACCATACCTTAGCGAACGCCAATGGGGCACCGTCCGGGAAGACTATAGCCAGAATGGCGACGCATGGGATTATTTTTCTCACGATCAGGCACGTTCGCGCGCTTATCACTGGGGCGAAGACGGCATTGCCGGAATCTCGGATGATAAACAGCTTCTTTGTTTCGCCCTGGCGCTGTGGAACGGGAAAGATCCAATTATAAAGGAACGGCTCTTCGGGATTACCAACAGCGAGGGTAATCACGGCGAAGACGTTAAGGAGTATTATTTTTACCTGGACAGCACGCCCACTCATTCCTACATGAAGTACCTGTATAAGTATCCGCAACTCCCTTTCCCATATACAGATCTGGCTCATACCAACCAGGCCCGCTCCCGCTATGAGTTCGAATATGAACTCCTCGATACCGGAATATTTCAGGACGACCGCTATTTCGATGTCTTTATCGAATACGCCAAGGCATCCTCGGAAGATATCCTGATAAGGGTGACAGTTTTCAATAGGGGTCCCGAGTCTTCATTGCTGCATCTCCTCCCCACGGTGTGGTTCCGGAACACGTGGTCCTGGGGAGAAGATGTAGATAAGCCATTTTTGAAGCAGATCGAAACTTCGCATGAATTTGGCGCCATCGAGGCTGTCCATGCGCTGATGGGAAATCGCTACTTCTACATCGAAAGCGATGTCCCGCTCCTTTTCACCGAAAATGAAACGAACAATGAACGATTGTTCGGAACTCCCAATGCGAGTCCCTTCGTAAAGGACGGCATCAACAACTACATCACCCAGGGATTAAGGGAGGCCGTTAACCCGATGAGAACCGGAACCAAGGCGGCGGCCCATCATGTAATTGAAATTGGACCGGGGCAAAGCGCCACGATCCGCCTGCGCCTTTCCAATTCGCATCCGGACGAGTTGCATAACCCTTTCGGAACGGAATTTGACGATGTCTTTGGTGACCGAGCTAGGGAAGCCGATGATTTTTATCGCTCCGTAACACCTCCAGAAGCCGGCGAGGAGGAGGCCGGTGTCATGCGTCAGGCCCTCGCCGGAATGTTCTGGACAAAACAGTATTATAATTTCGCCGGTGATAAGTGGCTCGTGGAGCATTCCGCTCACCCCCTATTTTCACCGGTTCGCGACATCAGGAACCGCGAATGGTTCCACATGGTAAATGAACACGTTATCTCGATGCCGGATAAGTGGGAGTATCCGTGGTATGCCGCGTGGGATCTCGCTTTTCACACAATCGCCCTTGCCTACACGGACGTTGATTTTGCAAAAAATCAATTGGACCTGTTGCTGCGGGAGACCTACCTGCACCCAAACGGGCAAATCCCGGCTTATGAGTGGAACTTCAGCGACGTGAATCCTCCCGTGCACGCATGGGCCGCATATTTCATCTATAAAATAGAGGAAGGTACTCGCGGCAATGGAGACATCGAGTTTCTAAAGAGAGCTTTTAACAAGCTTATGCTCAACTTCACCTGGTGGGTTAACCGCAAGGATCGCTTCGGCAAGAACGTTTTCGAAGGCGGCTTCCTTGGGCTGGATAACATCGGGGTATTCGACAGGAGCGCCCCTCTTCCGACCGGCGGCTATCTGGAACAGGCGGACGGCACAGCATGGATGGCGTTCTTCTGTCAGAACATGTTCAGCATAGCAATAGAACTTGCGGCTTATGATCCGGCATTTAGTGACCTGGCTATTAAGTTTGCTGAGCACTTTCTTTGGATAGCAGCCGCAACGAACCGTCTTGGAGAGGACGGAATGTGGGATGAAGAGGATGGTTTTTACTATGATCTACTCCGATTTCCCGATGGAGGCTCCACGAGGCTAAAAGTAAGGTCCATGGTCGGTCTGCTGCCACTCTGCGCCACCACGATTATAGAAAAGTACCAGAGGGAGCGAAACCCGAGAGTCACGGAAAGTCTTTACAACAGGCTGCTTAGAATGCCTGAACTGCTGAAGAGCATCCACGTAACCGGGCCGGGCAACCTGGGCATGGCCGAGCGAGGGATCGCCGCACTTGTAAACGAACAGAGACTGCCGCGCATTCTTGCCCGGCTGCTCGATGAGAATGAGTTTCTAAGTCCCTACGGGATACGGGCACTCTCCCGCTATCACCTTGAACACCCATACACCTTCTATGTTCACGGCGAAGAGCATAAAGTGGAATATCTGCCTGCGGAATCGAATTCCGGTATGTTTGGAGGTAACTCCAACTGGCGGGGACCGATATGGTATCCTGTCAATGTGCTTATCATCCGCGGGTTGATGAATTATTTCCTGTACTACGGGGACAATTTGAAAGTGGAGTGCCCGACCGGTTCGGGAAATTTCATGAATCTGTACGAGGTGAGCCGGGAAATCGCACAAAGACTTACCCGAATCTTCACCAGGGACGAACGGGGACGCAGACCCGTCTACGGTGGAATCGAGAAATTCCAGAATGATCCTCATTGGCGAGATCATGTTCTTTTCTACGAATATTTCCATGGGGACAACGGCGCGGGACTGGGGGCCAGTCATCAGACCGGCTGGACAGGCCTGATCGCCGCATTGATTCAGAGCTTCGGCTACGCTGATCCCCAGAAAATGCTGGAAGAAGGGGCCTTCTCCTCTCTAAAGGAAGCTGCGTGAGGAAGAATATAAAAAAGCTGCCAAAATATCCTCTCATATATGAAGTAAACACCTGGGCATGGCTCCAGGAACTTCAGCGCCGGTACGGACGCCCTATGGACCTGGGCAGCATTCCAGACGATGAGTGGGACATGATTGTACCACGCGGGGCCGCGGCCATATGGCTGATGGGGGTTTGGGAACGCAGCCCGGCCGGAATCCGGGTCGCAACCCAAAATCCCGCGTTAATGAGCGAGTTCCACACGGTCTTACCCGATTTGACAGGAGAAGACATAATTGGCTCGGCTTATTGCATTCGGAGATACGTTGTAGATGGGAGGCTGGGAGGACCGGATGGCCTGGCGGTGGCGCGCGCACGGCTTGCCGAAAGGGGGGTGCGGTTGATCCTGGATTTTGTGCCAAACCATCTGGCCCCTGACAATCCTCTTGCCTATGAGCACCCGGAGTACTTCATCCGGGGGACGGCTGAAGATCTGGCACGGGATCCCGGAGCATTCCAAAACATCGGAGGAAACGTTATCGCCTGCGGGAGGGACCCCTTCTTCCCGCCATGGCATGATGTTTTGCAGCTCAATGTTTTCCATCCGGGACTGCGCAGGGCTGCCCTTGATACTTTGCTGGAGATCGCTTCGCAATCCGACGGAGTGCGCTGCGACATGGCAATGCTTCTCATAAACAGTATTTTTAAGCGTACCTGGGGAAACCGGGCGGGACCCGTGCCGGGCGAGGAATACTGGGTTGAGATTATCGAGGGCGTCAAGAAGGCGCATCCTGAATTTGTCTTTATCGCGGAAGCTTACTGGGACATGGAGTGGGAACTTCAGCAGCAGGGTTTTGATTTTTGCTACGATAAACGGCTCTATGATCGCCTGGAGCACGACGGCCCTGAAGATGTTCGCCGCCATTTGCTCGCCGATATTAATTATCAGAATAAACTCGTTCGATTCATCGAAAACCATGATGAGCCAAGGGCGGCCGCGCTTTTCCCCGAACCGAAGCATTACGCGTCCGCTGTTACCATCATGACTTTACCTGGCGCCAAACTGGTTCATGAAGGCCAGTTCGATGGGCGCCGGGTAAGGCTCCCCGCCTTCCTTCGACGGCGACCGGAAGAAATGCCGGACGAGCGGACTCGCGATTTTTACCGAAGGCTTCTCCATGCGGCCAACGCTGATATCTTTCACAATGGGGAATGGCGTTCCTGTGAACTGCAAGGATGGCCTGATAATAATACCTACCTGAACCTTCTGGCCTGGTGCTGGCAAATGGGAGAGGAGTTTCGGCTGATTGTCGTCAATTTTTCACAACACCGATCTCAGGCAATGGTGCGACTGCCATTGTCCGACCTTCGGCAAAGAAGCTGGCATTTGAAGGATGCACTCAATGAGGCTGTTTACAACAGAGACGGAAATGAGATGAGCGATCGAGGGTTATACGTGGATCTGGATGGCTGGGGATTTCATTTCCTGGAGTTCTCCCGGTCCTGAAATCCCCCAGCCCATCATCTCTTCGACGGCACTTATTGCTAGCCTACTGGTTCTGGAACCACACAATATTTGACCTCGGTACCCTCATAACATTGCTGATAATAGGTGCCGTTGTCGTAATAGTAGGTATGTCCGGACACCACCGTTGTTGACGCGGAACTCGGCACCGAGGCGACAACCGCACCCGCCGCCAGGCCTACGGCAGTCCCAGCCGCAACCGCGCCCCATCCGGAACCGTAATAAGGGCCCCACCCGGTATTGACATTCACATTACCCCCGCCATAATAGNNATAGTTTCCACCGCGATAAGTCGATCCAGTGGATCCTCTGGCGTAGGTTCCACCCGCTGTACCAGCCGCTACGTTGCCGCGTGGACCAACCGCTGCTGCGTTGCCGCGTGGTCCGGCCGCTGCCGCGCCGCGACGAGGTCCCGCCGCCACTGCGCCGCCACGTGGGCCAGTTGCCGCCGCGCCGCCTCTTGGTCCAACAGCCGCAGCTCCGCCACGGGGGCCTGTTGCCACTCCTCCCCCGCGTGGGCCTGTTGCCACTCCACCACCACGCGCGCTAACGGCTGCTGCTCCACCTCGCGGTCCAGTCGCTGCCGCGCCACCACCTCGGAAGCTGCCGCCGCTTATGCCGCCGCCTCCGCCCCGGGCGCCAATACTTCCGCCGCGGGCACCACCACCGCCTCCGCCGCGGGCTCCGCCGCCGCCGCCGCGCCCTCCTCTTGCCTGAGCATCCAAACCAAAAACCAGCAGCGTAATGGCCACAACGACAACAATTAAGCCGCAAAAGTAAGCTTTAGATTTTGCTGAGTTCATGATTTACTCCTTGCAGCTTTCTTCCCCTCTCTGAGCTTTGAGGTCGAGCCGCCCGGCGGCGCAAATTTTATCTGCTCGGCTCCTTCGGGAGGAACAAAAGCAAAGAGATTATCTTTTAGATCCTGGGAGAAGTTCCAGTCGCTTAGGTAAGCGGCCCACTGGGGGGAAGCCGGCTCGTTCTTATGCGTCAACACTACTTTCACGGGCAAAGGCTTATCCCCGGCCGCAATCCAGACTTGCACCTGTACTGCGTCTCCATCAAAGGACAAATGATGCGCAGGGATTCCACGGACCTTGCTCATGCCCACATAGAGAGAGTGTTTGATTTTCTGGTCCAAAAGTTCACAAAGCTTGGGACTGGCCAGGTCGGTCAATGCCACACGGACCCCGAATTCCCTGCTCGCCTTGTCGAGGGCGCTTTCGATATCAGGGGGGACGTCAAGCATGCCATATACATTGCGATCTTTGTCGTAAAGCGTTATGGTTTGGCCGTTGAAGAAGAATTGTTTATCCACCAGGTCCCCTTCAGCGTTTACTCTCAGCCTGTCCGGTCTGTGCACAAACGTTTCCATATTGATTGTGTACTGAAGCTTCTTGCCGCCCTGATAGACCTGGTCGTCTTCCACTTCGGCTTTATAAGAAAATTGCTCCTGCGATTTTAGAAAGTCGCACATGCTGTGTAGAATCTGTCTAGGGTCGGGTTCTGTTTTCGTCGCCTGCTGAGAGGCCGTATCATTCCCGTTTGCTTGCGGCGGCAGGTTGGTTTGCTTAGCTGCTTTAGCCATTAACGGGGAAGCAACCAGGAACATTCCCGCAACCACGAGCAAACAAAATTTCTTTTGCATCATGCCGGCACTCCTCTTATCTGCTGTCCCAATTTTCGGGGACAAATTTGTTTCCAGTTGAAGGCATAAGAATCCTGCCTCTTAACTCCCCCTGAGCACAGTGCCACACTCCTTGTGCGCCCGCCGCCTCGAAGGCGAAAAGCCGGGGTTATTTAATTAATATAAGCAGCGTTTTTGGGGGCGCCCATGCATGCCGCTGGTCAGGTCTCCAGGTCTCTGGCAGGCAGCGGAGCACGGCATTATTTTTAAGACTTGGGGGTGGAAATCGAGTGCGAACGCGATGCTTGCACATCCCTCCACTCATCATACCGTGGACATCACGTCGCGGTTCTCGCAACCCGACCGACTTGGAGGCTGGGGAATGGAAAAGCTTTCAGCATATATTGCAAAGTTCCTGGGGTTAAAGGTTCCCGAAGGATACGGAGAATTCATGGACATTTACGGCAAGAAACTGGCTTCCGATCCGGTTAATGAGAAAAGCTGGATGGGCGGGCTGGGAGCCGCTGATTTCGTCGTTGGAACTACTCTTGCCTTCCGCTCCAAAGTACCAGCCTTCGGCAAAGATGGCCTCGTGATTGGCTATGCCGGCATGAAAACCATAATTGTCAACAAAATGTACCAGGAGATCGACGAGTATCTGGTGTTGGATACCGCAGATGGAAGTCTGCTGAAAATCGACTCTCTTGGAGTTGCCGTAAAAGTCGCAGAAACTTTCGATGACTGGATAACCCCGGAGCTATTGAGAGCAACGCTCCGGGAAAAACACGCCAGTCACTTGACTGTATTAGTTTTCGATGATTTGGCAAAGGCAGAGGAGGCGCGCAGGAAATTATTGGGACTTCAGTGGGAGGGTTTTGTCGATCTTGAGGATTGCGTGGTTGTTGTCAAAGAGCGGGATGGCAAGGTTCGGTACCAGCAGCAACACAACCCGGCACGGAAGGGAACAGTGGCAGTGAGCATTACGGGTCTCATTGTGGGCAGCATTTTTTTCAGCCCCCTGGCCGGTGCTGCCATCGGAGCGCTCATTGGAATGATGTCGGCATCACTGGCCGATATAGGTATTGACGAGCAGTTTATTAAAGATTTTTCAAGAAAGTTCTCCCCGGGGTCCTCCGCCTTGTTCACATTGGTACGCAAAGCCGAATCTGAGCGGGTGAGAGAAGCTTTTTCCGGCTTTGGCGGCAAGGTCCTGGTGAACTCGGTCAGCAAGGAGCGAGAAGCTATGCTGCAAAAGATTCTTGATGAAGCCAAAGAGGGCGCGGCATAGAGTCGAGTAACAGCAATAAAGCGGTGGAAAACAACCCTGGCTGCTTCTCGCCAGCGGATCAACTCATGATATTAAGCCCTGCATCCACGTAAAAAGTCGATCCGGTAAGTCTTTTTGCAAATGGAGTGGCAAGATAGGCAGTGGCCATTCCAACATCTTCTATGTCGACCAGGTCATGGACCGGAGATTCGGCCACTGCTTCGTTTAACATGGCATTAAAATCCTTGAGGCCCCCCGCAGCCCGCGTCTTTATCGGACCAGGTGAGATGGCGTGCACCCGGATGCCCTTAGGGCCGAGTTCGTAGGCGAGGTAGCGCACGGAGGCTTCCAGGGCGGCTTTTACTGGCCCCATAACGTTATAGTTGGGGACAACCTTGTTGGCACCGTAGTAGCTCATGGCAAAAATAGTCCCGCCATCCGTCATCAAAGGGGCTGCAAGCTTCGCCATGCGCACAAAAGAATGGCAGGAGACATCCATTGCCAGAGAAAACCCCTCCGCGGAACAATCCAAAAGCCCGCCCTGCAAATCTTCTTTTGGCGCGAATGCAATTGAATGCAACGCAATATCGAGTTTTCCCCATTTCTTGCTGATAACATCGAAAACCGCCTCAAGCTGCCCCGGTTCCTGAACATTAAGAGGTTCGAAGATTTGGGCATCAAGTTCATCTGCAAGCGGTTCGACAAATCTTCTGGCATTTTCATTCAGGTAGGTTACAGCTATTTCGGCACCGAGCCTGTGAAACGCCCTGGCGCAGCCATAAGCGATCGAATGTTCATTCGCGATACCCAATATCAGTGCCTTCTGGCCCTTCAAAACCGGTGTTGGCGAAGTTGTCATTTCGGCTCCTCATAGACTGTATTTTGAAAGTCAGCTCTGACGGCACCAGGGACAGGGTGTGTCGGGCTATCATGAGCTCTTCATTTGTGGGAATCACCCAGGCAGATACCGGGCTGTTATCACGGCTTATCTTTGGTCCTCCATTGCTGTTCGCTCCCTCGTCTATTTCGATTCCAAGCCAGCTCGAACCCCGGCAAACACGCGAGCGAATGGCCGCCGCTTTCTCACCAATTCCTCCGGTAAACACGACTGAATCCAGACCTCCCAGGGCAGCGGCAAGAGACCCCATTTCCCGGCAGATGCGATAGACGTACAAGTCTATGGCGCTCGCTGCATTGGGATCATTGCTGGCAAGTAGTTCGCGCATATCGCTGGAAATCCCGGAAACGCCCAGAAGTCCGGACTTTTTATAAATAAGGTCCACCAATTCCTTAGTGGTGAGGCCGTAATGGTCCAAAAGGAAGATGAGAACTCCGGGATCGATTGATCCGCACCTTGTCCCCATCGGTAGCCCGTCAACCGCACTGAACCCTGTCGTGGTGGCCACGCTCCTGCCACCTTGCATGGCGCACATGCTGGCCCCGTTGCCCAGGTGGGCGACAATCGTGCGCCCCTCCGCACCGGCAGTATCCAGTCCGGGCATTACTGATGCAATGTACTCATAGGAAAGGCCGTGAAAGCCGTACCGCTTGATGCCGGCCTCGGAATAGGAAGCCGGAATCGCAAAAACCTGGGCCACATGAGGCGCTGTCCGGTGAAACGATGTGTCAAAGCAGGCGACCTGGAACAGGTCCGGCCGAAAATCTTCAACTGCCTTTATGGCCGCGACATTGTAGGGTTGGTGAAGGGGCGCGAGGGGGACCAATCGTTCGAGCTTCTTCACAACCTCGTCATCTATCACTACGGGGCCGGTGAAATCAATGCCGCCATGCACAACGCGATGGCCTACCGCCGCGGCACGGTGCCCCTGCATTTGCCCTTGGGTGCCCCATTCGAACAAGAACCGGATGGCTTCCTGGTGCCCTGGTGTCTCCGACTCGGGCCAGTTCCTGGCATCCAGCAAAGTACCCTTCTCAAAGGCTTCAAAACGGGCCTTGCTCGTGTAAAGTCCACTGACTTGTCCATTGAGGAACGGACTCAGCCCCGATTCATCCATGATAAAGACAGAAAATTTCAGGCTCGATGAACCGGCATTTAATACGATTATTGCATCATCCATGTATCACCTCACTTTCTTGACGCACTGGCGAAAAGGGCCATGACTGCGACCGATGCGAGCCTAGCCCTGACGGAATCGGCCCGGCTGGTAAGCACAATCGGCACCCTGGCGCCAAGCACTATACCCGCGCCTTCGGCCCCGGCGAGGTAGGAGAGCTGTTTTGCAAGCATATTGCCGGCCTCGAGATCGGGCACGAGCAAAATGTCGGCCTGGCCAGCCACGGGAGATGAGATTCCCTTCGTTTGTGCCGCTGCCACACTGACGGCATTGTCAAAAGCCAGGGGTCCATCCAGGATCGCGCCGGTGATCTGGCCCCTGTCGGCCATTTTGCAAAGGGCCGCGGCATCGAGGGTGGAGGAGATTTTGGTATTAATGGTCTCAACCGCGGAAAGTATGGCAACCTTTGGTTTTTCAATGCCAAGGGCATGGGCCAGATCGACGGCATTCTGAATTATTGCCGCCTTATCCTCCAATTTTGGACTGATGTTTATCGCGGCGTCCGTAATGAAAATAGGCCTTGGGTAGGCTGGCACATCCATGACGAAGACGTGGCTGATGCGCCTGGATGTGCGAAGTCCGGTATCGGACTTTACCACCGCCCCCATCAGTTCGTCTGTGTGAAGGCTCCCCTTCATCAGCGCATCGGCCTCCCCGGCTCGCACCAGTTCTACTGCCTTTTCAGCGGAGGCATGACTGTGCGGGGCATTAACGATGCGATAGAGATCGATATTGATTCCCAACTCGGCCGCCACCTGGCGGATGCGCTCCTCCGGACCGACAAGGATCGGCTCGATTATTCCGTGTTCGGCTGCCTGGATGGGTCCGAGAAGCGAGTCGCGGTCACAGGGATGGGCAACGGCACAGGCAACGGCCGGAACCGCTTCGCATGCCCTCAGCAGCCGTACGAAGGCATCGCCGCGACGAAGCGTGATCTCGGGAGGGACAACGTCGGAGTAGGTCAGGCTCTCAAGAGGCGCCGTGACCGTGACTCTTCCCGCCGCAAGCTCGACCCCGTCCTGATTTGTGCAGCGGCAATCGAGCACAACCCGGTTACCCTCGCCTTTTTCGACGACCACTACCTTGGCATTCAGCGTGTCTCCGGTCGAGATCGTGCCTCGAAAGCGCAGGTCCTGTCCATTAATGTGCGTTCCGGGGCCGGGGAGTTTCATTCCTATTGCTATCGATATAAATGCCGCCGCCGCTGCACCATCCACCGTATTCCGGTCGATGAGGCCCCTGGCGCTTCCTTTGGGTTGAACGTGAAAGGGATCTACATCACCCGATACAAGGGCAAGCAGTTCGATTCCCGGCTGGGCAATAGTATGGGAGAAGGTAGCGGATGCGCCGATCTCGATCTCATCGAATGTCATATTCTTTACATCTTTGATAATTTCCATATGCTCCTCCGGACTGGTGAACCATTTTAGTGAGGCGGATGTTCTCCTGCTCCTTCCTGACTGGTTGGAACCTTGCAGAATTCGGTGCCTCTCTGTTCTCCCCCATCACCTTCCCCGCTTTCGGAAAGCTGGAGGATCTGTTCGAGCCTATGGAAACGTGTCTGCTGCACCTCGCTCAGGTTTCCGGTCCTGGCCGTTGCAATGCTGCGAACGAATTCCAGCGATAGCCGTCGCTCCTGCATTTCGGGCAGAAGCTTCGGCAGCGCTTCGATGGCCCGGTCCATATCAAGCAGTAGAATGAATAATTGCTGCCTGAATGCCTGCTTCAACTCTTCAAGTGTTGGCTTTTTATCTGGAGGAGCATCGCGAATGAACTTCTGGAGCAGGCGGAACGGACGTTCATCAACTACGTTGGCGCCATGACCCTGGTAGAGCAACATCCTTACAGCAGCATCAAGCGGGGTCCCTTTTTCCATGTAGGATTCCTGCTCAAACTCCTTTAGGCGTTTTAATTCGCTTCGCATCCAATCCTCGGATTTGGGGACCCTCTCAGATTTTGCATTGCTGTCGTGCCCCACCGCCGCGGCCGTCCAGGGCGATTGATAGATGGACTGGAAGAGGCTCTCGTAAAAGGAATCGCGAAGGTCCCGGAAATTGTTTAGTGAGTCTATAATTTGCTTTGACCCCTGCTTTTCAAGTTTGGAAAAGACATTGTCCTCGGAGGCAGGTTGCCGCTGTTCGCGCGCCGTTCTGGCTAATAATTTGAGCGGCCAAATCGCGGGGTTCATATCGGAGAATATGTAGCGCCGCAGGCGGTCCGGATTCAGCAGCCGCATCCAGGACGCGGTAACTTCGTTGGACATGGATCTTACAACTGGGGAGACAAAGGTATCGTATAGTCTCTGGTTGATCTCCGAAACCCTGTTTACAACTTCGAATGCACGTTCATCCTCACGACCGTCGTCCAAGGAAAGGATGTCATCGATTGTGCGTGTTTCGAACTTTATGAGATAACGCCCCTCGATCAATTCGTAATTAGGCATATCCGGCCGCGTATCCTCGATGATAGCTTCGTAGAGTCCGGGCGGCAGAATATCGATCATGTCGATGGCATTGATGATCTCTGAATGCTCACGGTCGGCTACTTTGGCTGAAACGAAGATTCCGAGGTGGCCGATTTTATCGTGTAGACAATAGACAATAGTCTGGTCGTGTGCGCGGATTTCATCAACGTTGGCGTACAGGTCCGGGATCCAGTTCAGGGCTTGCTGCGGTGGGGTGATGTTATCGCCCCAGGATGCGAATACCACGATGGGCGAACGGACATTGTGGAGGTCTACAGTGGTCTTTCCGTCCGCGGACTTGATTTGATTGGCGGAAAGCTTGTTGCCGACGAAAAGATTTTGGACAATCCATTCAATTTCTTTCTTGTTGAGCAGGAAAAATCCTCCCCACCACTTTTCGAAATCAAGATAGCGATCGGGTTCGGTGTCTATTTTCGAATAAAGATTGTAAGACTTGCCCCAAAACGTATTTGCTGGATTCAGGCCTTCGAAATTCTGTACCAGGTAGTTGCCGTCGAATACGCCATTTCCAAGATCGCTCATAAATGAGGCCATCCATGACCCTCCGTTCAGCCCACCCATGTAGCGCATAGGGTTCTTGCCTTCCACACCTGCCCAGTATGAAACCGGAGACCCGGCCAGCAGGATCGGTCCGAAGAGTTCCGGCGCAACGGCAGCTAAAATCAGCAGGGCCCATCCTCCCTGGCAGTTGCCAATCACAAACGGCTTGCCCTCTGCATCGGGGTGCAGTTCGTTCACTTTCTTGAGGAAGACTCCCTCGGCTTTTGCAACCGACTCAATGGTCTGACCCGGAACCGGCTTAGGGAAAAAGGTAATAAAATAACAGGGATGGCCGGCACGCAAAGCCAGACCAATTTCACTGTCAATTTTTGAGCCGCCGAGTCCTGGACCATGGCCCGCCCGGGGATCAATTACAACGAATGGACGCCTGGTGGGATCGGTTGAATGACCCGCGGGAGGCTTGATGCGCACCAGGGCATAGTTTGCTGGATCTTCAAGGGTGCGGCCGTCCACCACCATCTCATAATCAAAAACGAGAACGGGTGGTTTTCCCTCCATCTCGTGTCTTATGAACGTGTTTCCTCTTTGCCTCATGACATCCCAGAAAAGTAGAGAACGTTGCCATGAATCTAAAAGGTACTCAAATAACTGCAATCCAAACTCTTGAGCCGGTAACATGCTGAAAACGGTGCCGTTACCCGCGGTCTTATCGTTGGAGGATCTGGTTTCATCTGCCATGCCGTTCTCCGATTCTGCTTGCCAGGATGGCCAACATCAAGGTCAAACCAGCGCTGAATATGACGGATTAAGTTCATCCGCTTATTCCGTCCTCGATAAAGTACTTTCGGGATCTCCTTCTGTGACCCAGGCTGCTATCAAAGTATAAGCAACAGCCAGAACCACGGGGCCGATGAAGATCCCGATAAGCCCAAAGGCAAAAATGCCGCCGATCACACCGGGTAAGATCAGCAACAACGAAATATTACCGCTTCGTTTAATGAAAACAGGGCGAAGGAAGCTGTCAAGTAAGCCCACCAGAATGGCCCACAGGAGGAGGCCGACGGCCCATGCCGGATCCCCTTTCAAGTAAAGCCAGATCACAGCGCCGAAAAGCACCGGGCCGGGCCCTATTTGTGAGACTGCGAGAAGGAAGGCCGCAGCCGTGAGCAAGCCAGGGTACGGTACGCCTGAAACTGCAAGACCGGCCCATGCTAAAGCCGCTTGCACGGCAGCAGTGATTATCACGCCCGTTGCAACGGCGCGAACGGCCTGAGCGGCAAGCCGAATGGAATCTTCACCACGCGCTCCCGCAATGCTCCTTGCGAATGCTGTTATTCCGGCCCCGGCCTTTTCTCCTTTCAGGTACAAAATGGCCGAGATTACAACAGTCAGCAAAAAGTTGAGCAGTAGCGAACCGAAACTGCCAATTTGGGCAACCAGCCACCTCAGCAACGACCCTGCATAGGGAATCAGTCGCGACCTGAGTTCCTCTGGGGTTGTTGCGAGTTCCTCCCACCGCTCAGACAGCCTGTCGCCGACATAAGGGAGATCTTTCAGCCAATGCGGGGCATGTGGCGTTGCGAAGCTGCCTAAAGACTTTATCCAGTTCACAATTTGATCGGTGTTGTCGATGATTGTTGCCAATGCAAATGAAAGCGGCAGGAAAAAGAATACCAGGAAAATCAATACCATTACGGCTGTGGCAAGACCGCGCCTGTGCCACAGCTTGCGTTCGAGGGAAATCATAAGCGGCCAGGTCGCGATGACCGTCATTGCAGCCCAGATCAATGCGGCCAGAAAGGGACGCAATATCCATGCGCAGGCGCCGATCATGGAACAGATCAAAAGCACCGAAATTGTTATCCGGACTATATCGCCCCTTAGCGGATGCATTTGAAAGCTCCTGGCCTGAAAGCCGGCCTGATAGGGATCGATGAAGCAAGATGCCGATTTGCATTATAGATTTTCGAACTAGAGATCCATTTAGGGGCTTTGGCCATGTTAATGCCGTGTTAATGCGTAGGTCACCTACTGCACATATTTCCCTGGTTGGTCATCATTGACTTTCAGGTTGATAACCGAAGCCGGAGCCGCAGGCAGAAGCTCGGTTTCCTTCCATCCGCCGCCCAGTGCCTTATAAAGCTGAATAACTACCAGTCGCCGGTTGAGTTCGGTTTGGGCAAGCGTGGCTTCAGCCGGAAAAACCTGCTGTTGATTCTGCAGGACTTCGTAGTAGCTTGCCCTGCCGGCAACATAACGCTTAGTTGAAACATCAACGGCCTCATTGTAAGCCCTGACGGCACGTAACTGCTGGACACGGGACTGCTCGTATTTTTCTCTGGATATCAGTGCGTTTGAAACTTCCTGGAAGGCATTGAGAGCGGTTTGCCGGTACCTCAGTTTGGTTTCTTCCCATGCGGCTTTGGCCTGCCTGTACTGGGCGATTAGCGAGCCTCCCTGAAAGACCGGTCCACTCATTGCCCCCGCGACAGCCCACATGGTTGAACTTCCGGCGGTGAAAGCCGACAATTCTGGGCTCACCTGGCCAAAAAGGGCCGTCAGGCCGATTTTGGGGAAGAAGTTGGCAATCGATACGCCGATCTGTGCATTGGCCGCACGCAGGTCTTGTTCGGCCTGTCTGATATCGGGGCGCCGCTCCAGGAGCGCTGAAGGGAGCCCGGCGGGAACTTCGGGCGGCATCTCCTGTTCGAGCAATGACGCTTTTCGCTCAACGGGGCACGGATTGCGTCCGAGAAGGACATTTATCTGGTTTTCCTTCAAAGTGATCTGGCGCTCGACCTCCGGGATATTTGTCGCCACGGAAGCCAGCAAACCCTCGGCGCTTGTCGTCTCCAGCCTGCTGGCGGTCCCGCCCTCGTATCGTTGGGTAAAGACCCTGAGAGTTTGTTCGAATGATCTGGAATTCCTTTTTGCGATCTCCAGCAGAAGGTCTAGTTCGAGCAGTTCGAAGTAGGCCTGAGCCACTGAGCTGACAAGAGAAATAACAACCCCGCGGCGCCCCTCCTCGGAGGCCAGATATTGAGCGCAGCCGGCTTCGTTCAAGCGGCGGATGCGGCCCCAGAAATCAATTTCCCAGAAAACGTTCAGATCGAGCAGAGCAGAGCCGCTCGTCCTGCCGTCGTTTGGGGTTGGAGCAGCCAGGGAGCTGTTCTTTCCCGTAGCAATCGTGCCTTCATAGCTCAATTGCGGAAAGAAAAGGGCGCGAGCCTGTGCCGCGATCTGGCGGGACTGCTCGACACGGCTGATCGCGATCAGCAAATCGTAGTTGTTGGTCAAGGCTTCCCTGATGAGCTTTTGGAGCGTTTCGTCATGGAATATCCGCCACCAGGGCAAATCGCCGTATGAGCCCAACTCCTCCGGAGTCGCTGCGCTTCTGAATTTATCGGGAGCATTGATCCCGGGCCTCAGATAATTCGGCCCCATGGCGCAGCCTGCTAAGAGAACAGCTAGCAAGAGAATTCCCGTCACCTTCTTCATCAGTGCGGCCCCTCCTCTGATCCACCTGGTTCAAACGGTTGATTCTCCTGCGACTCGTGTTTGCTCTTCCTGTGCGAGAGCTTCTCAACAGCATAAAAAGCTACGGGAATGAGGAAGATGGCTATGAAACTCGCTGCGAGCATGCCCCCGATAACAGTGAACCCCATTACCTGCCGGGAAAGCCCGCCCGCGCCGCTCGCCGTGGCCAGCGGCACGCAGCCGAGGATGAACGCAAAAGAAGTCATGAGTATCGGCCTCAGACGCAGACGTGCGCCTTCAAGCGCAGCCTCCACCAGCGGTTTTCCCTGTTCGTAGCCCATCTTGGCGAACTCAACGATCAGGATGGCATTTTTGGCTGCGAGACCGATCAGCATGACCAGACCGATCTGGGCGTAGACATTGTTTTCGAATTGTCCGACCCACAGGCCGGCAAATGCCCCGGCAACTGCTATGGGGGTCCCCAGAAGGACACTGAATGGCAGGCTCCAGCTTTCGTACTGGGCGGCGAGGATCAGGAAAACGCACAAAAGTGAGAACCCGAAAATTACCGCCGGGGAAACCCCTTGCTGCGCCTGTTTTTCCTGGAAGCTCATGCCGAGATAGTCATACCCCATCTCGCGCGGCATGATTTGCGCGAAGACCTCTTCCAGCGCTTTCATCGCCTGGGCGGAACTGAAGCCGGGTTTGGCGGAGGCATTGATCTGGGCGGCGCGGTATAGATTGAAGCGCATAGTGAATTCCGGCCCGACCGCACCCGTTGTGTTAGTGAGGGCCGAGAGCGGAACCATGTCTCCATCGTTGTTGCGCACATAGAACTGGCCAAGTTCTTCGGTCCGCGTCCGGTAATCGCCCTCAGCCTGGATGTAGACCTGCCACTGTCTGCCGAACCGATTGAAATAGTTGATGAATGCACCGCCCATGAAGCATTGTAGCGTGCTGTAAACGTCAGACAACTTGACTCCCTGCTTAAGTACCTTGTCTCGGTCCACTTCCACTGACATCTGCGGCACTGTCGGCAGGAACGTTGTACTTATCCTCGCCAATTCAGGACGCGCCCGAGCCGCTTCGACAAACTTATTGGTATTCTCGACGAGGAACTTCAGATCTTTTCCGGCACGGTCCTCCAGTATGAAAGTGACACCGCCCGACGTGCCGATTCCCGGAATTGCTGGGGGTGAAAATGCAAAACCCATGGCCCCGGGAATGTCTTTCATTTCTCCATTAAGATGGTTAAGGATCGCCTGGTATTTCTCGTCTGGCTTTTTGCGATTCCCCCATTCCTCCAGGGTCACAAAGAAAAACCCGCTGTAGGTGTTCTGAACGCTGCTCAGCATGTTGTAGCCGACAATCGAGGAATAGTACTTAACCCCCGGAGTCTTGCCGAGGATCTCCTCGACCTGTTTCACAACTTCATCCGTTCTCTGCAAAGATGCGGCATTTGGGAGCTGCACACCCGCATAAAAGTAGCCTTGGTCCTCTTCCGGTAAAAAGCTGGTGGGAATTGCCTTTCCCAGCAGACCGGAAAATACCGTCACTCCTGCAAGGAGGAGGAAGGCAATAAGGCTTCTACGGATCAGGAGGCCACAAGTCCTCACGTAGCCGCCGGTTGCCCGGTCAAACCACTTATTAAACCAGCCGAAAAATTTGCCGAGCGGTCCCCGCGACTGCTTCCTTGGCCTCAGTAGAAGCGCCGACAGCGCAGGGCTGAGGCTCAGGGCGTTGAAAGCGGAGATGATAACCGACATGGCGATCGTTACGGCGAATTGCTGGTAAAGCCTCCCTGTGATGCCGGGAATGAAAGCGGTCGGTACGAAAACAGCAGCCAGTATGATAGCGATTGCTATAACAGGGCCGGAGACTTCCTCCATTGCCTTGAGGGTCGCCTCCTTCGGCGACATACCATGCTCGATATGATGTTCGACGGCTTCGACCACCACGATCGCATCGTCCACTACCAGCCCGATTGCCAGAACAAGCCCGAACAGTGAGAGCGTATTGATCGAAAAACCAAAGAGTGGAAAGAATGCAAAGGTACTGATAAGTGAAACCGGCACTGCGAGAAGTGGGATCAGGGTTGCCCGCCAGCCCTGGAGGAAGAGGAACACAACCACAATTACCAGGATCAGGGCTTCCCACAGCGTATGCACTATTTCCTTGATGCCTTCGGTGACCGCCAGTGTGGTATCGAGTGCAACCACGTAATCCATATCGGGCGGGAATTTTTCTTTTAACTCCGCCATCAGTTTTTTGGCGCCATCAGCAGCTTCGATTGCATTGGAACCAGGCAACTGGTAAAGAGCGACAAGCGCGGCCGGCTTGCCGTTCAGGCGGCCCTTGAGGTTGTAGGTCTGTGCCCCGAGTTCGATTCGGGCAACATCGCTCAGGCGGACCAGCGACCCATCCGGTTGGGCGCGAAGAACTATCTTCCCGAATTCCTCCTCACTTTGAAGGCGCCCTTGGGCGCGGACCGCATAGGTGTATTCCTGGCCTTTCGGGACTGGTTCGGCCCCGATTTGCCCGGCAGGGTTGACGTTGTTCTGGGTCTGGACCGCCTGAATGATTTCCGGAATTGTGATGTTTAGCTTTGCAAGGTGGTCGGGCTTTACCCAGAACCGCATCGAATATTGACCGGCGCCGAATACCTGGATGCTGGCAATACCTCTTACCCGGGTCATCTGGTCGTTGATGTTGATGTAGGAGTAGTTTGAAAGGAAAATATCATCATAGGTGCCGTTGGGCGAATAAAGGGCAAACATGATGAGAGGAGCTGATGTTGATTTCTGGACCGTTACGCCGTAGTTCCTTACATCGGAGGGGATCTGTGATTCCGCCTGCCCTTGGCGCATCTGGGTCAGGATCTGGTCGGTGTTTGGGTCGGTTTTCACATCGAAGTTAACATAGAGTGTCATCTGACCGTTATTGGCGTTAATCGAATACATGTAATTCATGTTGTCCACGCCGGACATCTGCTGCTCGATGGGTGTTGCCACCGATTGTTCGACCGTCTGAGCATCAGCACCGACATAAGTGGCTTTTACCTGGATTTCAGGCGGCACGATGTTTGGAAACTGGGCGGTTGGCAGCCCCGACATTGCCACAAGACCGACGATGACCATCAAAATGGCGATCACCATGGCCACAATGGGGCGATTTATAAAGAATCTGGCCATGGTTTTACTCTCTTCGCTCAGATGGTTTTTGTGCTGACTTACCGTCAGTGACCTGTGCCGCCGCAGGGGACTTTTGCGCCTGGGCCTCGATAAGCTTCGGCTTTACCACCATTCCTTCTTTTACCTTTTGAATTCCCTCTACCACGACGTGCTCGCCCGGTTTTATTCCCTCGTCTACCACCCACAAATTTTCAATTCGATCACTGACTTTAACCGGCAGTATATGGACTTTATTGTCCTCACCCACCACAGCCACTTGGTAGCTTCCCTGCATTTCCGTTACTGCACGCTGAGGCACCAGAAGAGCATTTTCCCTGGTCTTCACAAGTGCGCGGATCCTGGCGAACTGTCCAGGGCGAAGAAGATTGGCGGAATTGGGAAACAGAGCGGCGACCCTGATGGTGCCTGTCTTTGCGTCTACCTGACGGTCGGCATAGGAGAGTTGGCCTTTATGCGGATAAATGCTGCCGTCTGCCAAAATAAGGTCCAGGATGGATTCTCGTGATTTCTGGTCCGGAGTGTTGATTTTTTCAGCAAAGGTCAGGTACTCCCGCTCGCTTATCGAGAAATACACCTTTATTGGGTCTATGGTCGAAACGGTGGTGAGTTCGCTGGTCTGTGGGCCGACCAGGTCGCCTATCTGGGCATTAGCGGAGCCGGCAATGCCATCAATGGGGGAGGTGACCCTTGTAAATCCGAGATTCAGCCTGGCTGATTCAACGGCGGCAAGGGCGGTGTCAACGGAAGCCTTTGCAGCAAGATTGGCCTGAATGGCATCATCCAATTCCTGCTTGCTGATTGCCCCTTCCCTGGCAAGAGGGGTATAGCGTTTTACATCCAGTTCCGTCTTCCCCAAGCGTGCCCTTGCCTGGGCAAGCTGGCCCTCTGCCTGATCGAGTGCTGCCTTGAACGTGCGCGGATCAATTTCGAAGAGCAGGACGCCTTTTTTGATGAACGCCCCTTCCTTGTAATCCTGTTTCTGCAGGTATCCCGTTACCTGTGCGCGGATTTTGGCGTTTACAAGCCCGTCGGTTGTACCTACCCACTCCGAATGGACCGGGACGTTCTTCTGAATGACTTTTGCAACTTCCACTTCCGGTGCTGCCTCGGCCGGGGCCGCGGCCTGTTGTTCTTGCTTGCATCCGCAAATCGAAAGGGCCGCCAGGAAAATCAGCAAGACTAAATAGACCCGACGAATTCCACGATCCCTGGTATCTTTGCCGGGTTGTTTCTTAACCTGCATTTCAGTCCTCCCAATTCTTATAATTTTGTCCCGGATTGCCTATTTAGACGATTAGAAAAAGTCGTTTTCACAATGATTTCAAGGCGTTCGGTATTGCGGGCATTAGTGGGCATGATTGGACGATATCCGGAAAGAGCCTCACAAACTCCTTTCACAAAGATTAAAGAACGGAATGATCCAACTTCGCTCTGAAAGCCTGATGAGAATTAGGCTTTCCTGATCCGGAAATTGAGAAGGCTCTGGTTGAAGAATAGGACCACTAGATCACAAGCTTTCAGGCTAAGAGCAGTTTGTGAAGCCCGTCAAGCGATATGGAAATTCTTAAGAACTAAGTACTGCTGTGGCAAGACCAAAAGCCAAAAGGAGAACGCTTCTGATTATCCGGTCAAGTATCGTAAAACCCTGAAATTACCGGGACGCATTTATCTTCGGCCATCCCCAAGGCGCAGGCCAAAGAATTTGTATCCCGAATCCTTTCGCCGTCACACCATGCGTGCGAGAAGTGAGTATCATAGAACTAAGATGTTCTTACGGGCTTAAAAAAGGGCTTGCGGATGATTGCGGCGATCTTAGTCTCTTGTGTGCTGGTTGCACTTACGGTCACGATGCATTCCATCGGATTCAGTCTGGTTCTGCAATGGCTGATGAAATCGCGTTCCAGGCTGCCAACGCAAATCTGGTCTATTGCCCGGCTGCTCATAAGATTAATGGGCATGTTGATCATTATTCATGCAGCAGAGATCACGGTTTGGGGATTATCTTACCTGCTTTTGGAATGCCTGCCCGATGCAGAGTCGGCGATTTATTTCTCAGGGGTCAGCTACACAACAATTGGATACGGCGATCTGGTTCTGCCGGAGCCCTGGAGACTTCTCGGCCCTTTGGAGGGACTGACCGGCATTCTCATGTGCGGATTGTCCTCAGGACTTTTCTTCGCAGTGGTGACCAGGATTTATGCTTCGAGATTCAAACCTGGTGATAAATCCAAGACCTGAAAAGGTTAACTCTTGAGGGTACTTATGAATGCATTGATCAAAGAAATTCGAAAGCACCCATTACTCTGGCTGCTCTTCTTCGTCCCAGCAGTTCTAGCATTTCAGAAGCTTAGACCGGAAGCGCACACGCTGCTTTTCGTTCTTTCCGTCTTAGCCATAGTGCCATTGGCCGAATTACTCAGCCTCGCCACCGAGTCCGTGGCGGCAAAGACGGGCGATGCAGTTGGCGGACTGCTTAATGCCACACTGGCCAACCTCACCGAATTAGTCATCGCCATAACCGCCCTGCGCGCCGGGCAATATATGCTCGTAAAAGCATCCATCGCAGGAGCTATAGTTACGAATACCCTGTTCGTGGCGGGATCCTCATTCTTTCTTGGGGGACTCAAGTACCACGTTCAGGAATTCAACCGCACCAGTACACGGCTCCAGGCAAGCTTGCTATTTATGGCAAACATTGCACTCCTGGCGGCTTCGGCCGTGGCCGAGGTTGATACCGCGTCCGATGCAGCCTTCACCGGCAATCTTAGCATCGGACTGGCAGTACTCCTCCTCCTGATCTACGGACTCGGCATGATGTTTTCTCTTAAGACCCACCGCGAGATCTTTGTCAGCGCCGAGCACACAGAGGCCGACGAGGAACTCTGGCCCATTGGCTTTGCGCTGGCCGCACTGGTGGGGGTGACCTTACTGGTGGCGATGGTGAGCGAAGTTTTTGTCGAGTCGGTTCAGCAAGCCGCCGAGAAATTTGGCATGACCCCGGCATTCGTTGGCTTCATTGTCGTGCCGCTGGTTGGAGGTGCGGCTGAAATGGGTTCGGCTTTTTCTGGCGCGCGCAAGAACCGGCTGGACCTGAGCCTTGGCATCGCACTGGGAAGCGCCTCCCAGATCGCGCTGTTTGTAGCCCCGCTTCTCGTTCTGCTCAGCTACATAATCGGACCCGCGCCCATGGACCTGCAATTCTGGCCGGGCGCCATGATCATGATGCTCACGGCCTGCATCACAATCCCGCTGGTTACCAGCGGCGGGCGTTCCGCATGGTTCGTGGGGGCGGTCATGCTTACCATCTGGGTTATCTTCGCAATGACCCTCTATTTCTTGCCGCCTCAAGGATCAGGTGGTTGATGCAGAGGAACAAGTTGAGATGCGAATTCCACTTGACGGTAGACCGCCAGGGGAGGGAAGTTTTCCTTCAATTTCGGTCCATTATTTCCATTCGGCATTTGGGCGGCAGGCCCGTTTTTCGTGCCTGCTCACCTTTTTTGCAGCACCTTTTCACCGCAAGCCAACTCACATCTAATCCAGAAATCACTTGTCACGGATAACTCCGCCCGAAAATGAAAATCGCCATTCCGATGCCGGAATGGCGATAGATATTTCCTGGAATTTAAAACTCAGTTTCGTAGATCTCCGAAACTTCGCTCCCTAATCCTGGATTTTTTGAAAATACTGCCCCAGGGCCATCAGCGGGAAGCAGTTCCGGTAATTGTGGTACCGGATGTAGAAGTGCTTGGGAAAGCCCGTTCCGGTGAAATGCTCTTCGTCCCAGGTACCATCTTTTTTCTGGGTCCTGATCAGGTATTGTATGCCCCTGGCGACTTCCACCGATTCTTCCTCGTCTCCGGCGAGCAACCCCATAATGGCCCAGGCTGTCTGAGATGGAGTGCTTGGTCCAAATCCGCGCAGCTCGGGTTTTTTGTAGGAATCGCAGGTCTCGCCCCAGCCGCCATCGGAGTTTTGATGGGCCTTTAGCCACTGGACGGCCATCTTTACAGCGTTAGATTGGGGGCTTTCGCCAATCGAGATCAATCCTCGCAAAGCCGACCATGTACCGTAAATGTAGTTAACCCCCCAGCGCCCCCACCAACTTCCATCAGGCTCCTGGAGGCTTTTCAGGAACTCCAGGCCCTTCACGGCTGCGGGATGTGATGGATCGTATCCGTGGCAGCCCATGACTTCGAGCACTCTTCCGGTGACGTCGGCGGTCGGCGGGTCAACCATTGCTTCCGTATCGGCAAATGGAATCCTGTTGAGGATTTCCATCATGTTATCCCGGTCAAAGGCTGCCCATCCGCCGTTCGAACTCTGCATGCTGAGGCACCAGTCCATGCCGCGGGATTTGCAGCAGTCCAGGCCGTTGCAGTCTTCGACCCCGAACCGGTTGAGCACGTTCAGGACGACTGCCGAATCATCGACGTCGGGATATCTGGAATTCGAGAATTCGAAAGCCCATCCGCCGGGCTGGCAACTATTTTTGTACTGCCAGTCGCCCCCGGTGAGGCATTGCTGGGATACGAGCCAATCGGCGGCCTTTTTGAGATACGGGTCGTCGTTTGGAACGCCGGCCTCGAGCATGGCAAGGGCTGTCAGAGCGGTATCCCATACAGGGGATACGCACGATTGCATCCGAAGCCCATCCTCATCATGGATGCAGAAATCATCGAGGGCCTTGAGGCCCTTCACGATGACTTCGTGGTCCAGCGGATATCCCAGATGGTGCAGGGCGAGTATTGAATAAACCATCGGGGGCTGAATGCCGCCCCAGTCACCACTTTCTTCCTGGTGATCGATGATCCAGTCTCTTGCGGCATCGAATGCCTTTTTGCGAAGACTTTTGATGGGGTTTTGCTCGAATTTTTTTGCCGCCCGGTCAAAATGGAAAAAGAGCCTGTGCACAATAGACGCAAATTTTTTGTTGCAGCCTGACGGATCGTAGAGTTCGGGCACGCAAAAGTTTCTTGGAAGTTCGATCTTGGGCCGGATTGACAGCACTACCGAAAGCGGGACGATGGTGCCTCTTGCCCAGCTTGAAAACTCGTAGATGCTGAAATAGAGGTTCGGAGAGAGCAGTACGAGTTCCACCGGCATGGAAGGAATGTTGTCCCAGTCGTACTGGCCGAACAGCGCCAGCCATATCTTTGTGAAAACACGGGAAGCCTCTATGCCACCCCTGTTGACGACAAACTCCCTGGCTCTGACCAGAGGCTCCGATTGGCAACTTTCACCCAGCATCTTCAGCGCGAAGTAGGCCTCGATCGTCGTGCTAAGCTCCCCGCCGTCACCTTTGTAAAGACCCCAGGACCCGTTTTCATCCTGGTGTTTCAACAGATATTTTACAATGCTCTTTCCCTTGCCGGGTTCGATTTTCACCCCCAGCAGTTGCATGAGCATTACATATTCGGCTGTAATGGTTACGTTGGATTCGAGTTCAGCCCACCAATAGCCTTCCGGGTACTGGATCTGGCGGAAATAGCTGGACGACCTTTCGATCGCTCTTTCGATGCGTCTTATCCACGAACTCTGGATTTTGACAAGTTTGGCGGGCGCCGGCTTGGGAACTTCGACGGTATA